>JBEKZW010000094.1:0-1121 GCA_049509475.1 Sedimentisphaerales bacterium | reverse complement strand
AGATAGAGCTTGAGCAGCGCCGCCGGGTCGTAAGGCGGACGGCCGGTGTTGGCTACTTGCGCCTTGGCAAAGCCCAGCCCATGCAGATCCAGGCCGGCGACGAAGGCGTCGAGGAAACGCACGGGGTTTTCGGCAGCGATATAATCCTCCAGCCGTTCGGGGAACATCAAGGTTTGGTTCCGATCCAGTCCGGTACGATGGTTCATGCTTGTCACTGACCAACCCCAGGGGTAATTGTTCAATCCATGACCGACTTTTCACACAGCCTCGCGCTGGAGCCAACGCCGACTGCGCCTTGAGTTTATGGATGAGATTGGTAACATAAAGATTATCGAGTTTGCGGAGCCACTCGCCCGTCGGCGTGGCTCAGCTTTGGATCGTTAGGCATAAGAGCATGATTGAGTCAGCACGTAAAACTTTGAAGAAGGCTCTGATGCTTTTGGGAGTTGTTTTGGTTATTGTCTCCTTTTCAGCCTTCCACGCTTACAGGATTTCGGACGAATATATTCGAGATAGTGTTCCACCGCCCTTTTACGGCATCACATTTGTTTTGCACCCAAACCGTTACATTGATGGCGCACGAGAGCTCGGTTTCAAACCGGGATGGGTTGTGACCTACGCGCCCCGTTCCAAAGATTACGGAACCGCATTTTTTGTCTCCTTGTTAGGTTCAATGTTAGCATCGGGGACGCCTGCTATCGTCACCAAGGAACGTCAGCAAGCCCGTGGCGACATTGAGAAGTTTCGGCAAGCGTTTGCGCGGGTTGACGCGGCGATCCAGATCGGTATGACATTTTCAAATGCGGCCGCTATTTTGAGGATTCCGCCCGCTATTTTGACAAATGACGATGGAACGATTGATGCCTATTATACTTTTATGCCTCGTGCCTTGGAACATACGAAAGTTGATTGGCTTACGAATGGTTTCACATTGCGTGTCTCAAATGCTATTGTGATACGTAAGCTCTATGGATATACCTCCTCGCGGTGACTTGAATTTTATGCCTCATAAGAAACTAGGCGTATAAGTTCATGAGGCACAGAGTAGTGTATAGCCGAGGGCGGCGGCAGTTTGTTGGAGGAATTTGAGTCTTTTCTTTTTAAGTTTTTCCTCTGCTTGG
>JBEKZW010000093.1:0-1131 GCA_049509475.1 Sedimentisphaerales bacterium | reverse complement strand
CTCGAACTCAATCTTGACCATTACCTTTTTATTCTGGTCGCCGCCTCTCGGATTCCAGTAATCGCTTCGTTCATAAACATAAATCTTCTTCGCCTTCACGCCCTCCGCCGGCTCAATAAACTCAATCTGCTTGACCTGGTTATTATTTATCGTGCTCTTTCGCCCAAGCGTGTACATATGATATTCCATAAACGACTTTTCCTCGAAGGCCGGGGTTGCCGGTACGGCTTTAGCCACCATATCCCTTTCATAAAGAACGCCAGTTTCCTCTGGCGGCTGAATTCTCCGCACGTCGCCCGCAATCAGTTTCAGCGTCGCATCCTTGTAGCCCGCGCCGCTTGTGTTATCAATCGTAACCCAGCCCGAAAAATCCAGCGCAGTATCACCCGCATTCAAAATCGCCGTGTAATCCGCCTTCCAGCCAATCGCCCCCGTCGTGTATGTCACCTCGCAAAGCTGTTCGCCGGCCTTCTTCGCATCCGTCAGCCACACAAGCGTAGGCCTTGTTACCAAATCATCAGGCATCTCCTTTAATGATATCCCCTCAACGCTTGCCCGCTCAATTACCTCAAGGCCGGTGCTTGCGTTACTCTTCACAATCAAGTCGCCGTCCACCCCCGCCAATAACGTCCCCTCGACAAATTTTCTCGTGTCCGACCCGCCGCCCCTTATCGCCACCACTACCTGCTTATCGATGTAACGCTTCAGTAAACTGTCGGTATTCACAAGGTCGTATTCGTAATTCTGTTCCAGAACCGATACCGCCCCCGGCGATGACAAACAAGTAAATTTCACGCTCGTCGGGTCTATCGCCGAGGCCACGTCTGTAAACCGCACTGTGTTTTGTCCCTTCTCGAAATTCATTTTGCGGGCCTCGCGCACCACCGCGAAATTATCATTGTAAATCGTCAGCCCCACACCGGGTTTATTCACAACGGCTGGTTCGCTCGACCCGGCCCCAAAACAGCACGTGCTTAAAATTGCCATCACCGCTAATGCATAAAAAGTTCCATATCTCATTTGGTTTCTCCTTAAATTTTATTTTCTATACTATACGTATGCGCACAAACCGGATTATTCGCATAAATTCTGGTGATTCGTCCTGTAGCGAGCCGGGTCGAGCTGCCGTAT
>JBEKZW010000092.1:0-1139 GCA_049509475.1 Sedimentisphaerales bacterium | reverse complement strand
TTTCTGGTGTCTTTCGCGTTTGTGTTCGGCGTCTTCTTCCTGTATCTTGGCCGAATCCAGCAGTATAATCCGTGCTATCTCAGCCGTGGCAGTCGTGCAGTAAATCCTCCCACTGAAGCCCTCGCGAACAAGTTTCGGCAGTAACCCGCAATGGTCCAAATGAGCATGCGTGAGAAACACCGCGTTTATGCTCTCAGGCGGAACCGCGAACGGCTCCCAGTTTCTCGCAAGAAACTGCCTTTCCTGATACAGCCCGCAGTCAATGAGCAGCTTTATCCCGTCAACCTCAAGAAGATGCCTTGAACCTGTTACGTTCTGTGCTGCTCCGAGAAACCTTAATCTTATCTGCACCTGTCTGCTTTCAAATCAAATTTTAAAGTTTTCTTACAAGACCTATTACTACACCCTGGATTTGACAATTGTTTGAATAAATCGGCTCGTATGCGTCGTTTGCCGGCTGCAAACGAACAAGATTGTTTTCTTTGTAAAACCTTTTTAAGGTCGCGTCTTCGTTATCAACTATCGCGATAACTAATTGACCATTCGATGCAGTGGCTGTTCGTTTACAGATAACGTAATCTCCCTCGCGGATATTCTCACCGACCATACTGTCGCCTTTGACCTCAAGAGCGAATATGTCGCCGGTATTACCAAAACAGGATTCAATAGAAAGGTATTCTTTGTTCTCGACCGCCTCAACGGGCAATCCGGCAGCAACTCTGCCCACAAGGGGAATTCCTCCGACTGATTCCTCGTTTTCGCCCGGTTGCTGACAGGGGATTTGTTTAAGCCGTCTTCGCGCCTTTGAAGTCAAGTTCAAAGAGCGTGCCCTGCCCGGCTGGTTCAAAACAAGCTCTTTTTTTCGCAACTGCTCGATGTGCTCGAATGCGGTAGTTCGGCTTACGCCCAGCGATTCCGCCAGCTCTCCTATCGTCGGCAAATAACCCCGGTTGCTCCGAAAACCGGCGATTGCGTTTAGCAACTGAACCTGCCTCGGCGTAAGCACCTCGCCGGACGCCGGTTCTTCTTTCGTCTGCCCCATATTGTTGTATCTCCTCAGTGGCGGTCCCCTCGCCAATATCCATCGGTCCGATTATTTCGATGCTGCGCTGTGAGCCGCGAAGCATGTCCGTCATACC
>JBEKZW010000091.1:0-1150 GCA_049509475.1 Sedimentisphaerales bacterium | reverse complement strand
TCATCGGCGTCGAAAAAGGCGGCGGGGCACAGTTCCTGCCTGTTGGCAGTTTATTCGTGAAGCCAAATCGCCCTGCTCATCCAGTTTTCGGCTATTCGCACCCAGTCGCTGAAATTAACCCTATTATCCTGATTGAAATCCGCTTCACTTGCTCCTGAATTGAGCCACTGCTCTGCAAACTCCGCCACATCGACCATATCCACATTGCCGTCACCGTTCAAATCAGGGCCTTCCTTTTCGTCGGCAAATGGCATAATGATAGCGTTCACATCGACAGGCACCCCATCAAGAATTTCCACCGTTGTTGATGTATTAAGGTATTTGCTGTGTACAGCGGTTGCAGTATATGTCCCCGCAGGCACATTATAGATAACATATTCACCATTACAGTCGGCGTCCCCAAAACCGCCAAAGATGCCCGATGAATCCGAAAGTAATACAGTTGCGCCTAAAATAGGCCGACCGTCAGTATTTTTTACATCGCCTCTTACCGTGCTTCCTTCCGAATTATATTCCAACTTAATACCGCCTGTCCCCACCGCGACGTTTAATACTGAGCCCCGCACCGCGAGCGACATTATTTCGTCCGGAGTTTGGTTACTCACACAAAGATAGATGTCGTAATTAGCATCGGGCGGCAGTTTGTTGAGAGAAAATGGACCGGCATTTTCCATCTCGGCCTGGGCTACCGGCTGAACGGTATACCACATGTTTGGGTCATTAATCGCAGTGCCTGCTTTAAAGGCTATAATGAAAAAATAACCTGTCTTTGTATATCCGCCCGGGTTATTGACCTCGCCTGAGATTTGTCCGCCGTCTTCTTCAGTGTAAACTATCATATCTGGAACATTAACTTCTTGGTTTGCGTCGGTTATTGTGACCATCGCGGGCAATGCGCCGAATTCATCTGTATTATCCGGCGTGATAGCATATATTCCCACAGGAAGCCGTATCTGATAAGATCCATCAACATCATTCGTATCGTCCCAGCCATCACAATCCCTGCCGCTGTAGTCGTATCCGACGCTGTTAAGTGGATTGCCGTTGACATCTTTTATATGTCCTCTGACAAGCGCGCCTTTTTCTAATGTGATAATCTGCCCCGACCGATTTTCTCCCTCGTCCAGACATACCAGGTCGCTTCCCCACG
>JBEKZW010000090.1:0-1150 GCA_049509475.1 Sedimentisphaerales bacterium | reverse complement strand
ACACTTATTCCGTGGCGGTCCTCAAAGTCCAGCAGCTTGCTAAATACTGGCAGCATCGCTGCTTCCGTCTTTCCCGTTCCTGTGGGAGCGACAAGAAGTAGGTTTTTGCCCTCCAGCACGCTCGGAATTGCCAATCGTTGCGCTTCCGTGAAGGGGCCAAATCGACTCAAAAATGCACCCTTCACGAGGGGATGCAACAGGCTTTCCGTAGGCTCTTCGGGACTGCTGCTGGCAAACATAAGGACACTTTAATAATGCAAATACTGCTTAAAATAGCCCGTCACAAGAAAAACAATAAAAATTTTGCTTTTCGTGCTTGATTAGTAATTGTCTTGAACGGACTTAAAGATATTTGCGTAAGCAATTCCGATTTAGGAGGTGCATTGCCTCTCCGCGTAAGCGGCGCTTCAATGCGTGTAAGCGAGTGTAGGGGGAGAGATTATGGCGACGGAAGGAGCTCTAAGAAATCGTGAGCGGCGGCCTGACTGAAATAGAGCTCATCTCGATAGCATTAGAAAACCTCCAGATAAGAAGCAGCGAAACATTTGCCGATATTGGCTGCGGGACGGGCAGCGTGTCAATCGCAGCCTCGAAAAAAGCGAGGTCGTTATTCTCGAAGATCTGGGATGCAAAATCAAATAGGTGTCTCATGGACGGATCGCAACCCCGCCAAAGTGGCAGTCACTTCTCTTCTACGCCGTCATTCGCCATCTGAGGCAAAAAAAGGCAAAAAAGCAGCACCCCAACCATCTATCGGGCAGGTTGGGGTTGGTTTACGTCAAACGTCTGTCGTCTTCTAGCAGCGTCCCGCGAACGACGGGATAATGTCCGTTCCGCAAATCTTTATGGCTTCTTCAACGTCCGGACCTGTTGGGCTGCCAATTATAACCTGCGTCACTCCGGTGTCGAGCAACCCGTCGATCTTCTTGTTGCAGGTATCCGCGTCGCCCGCTATGACGAAGGCGTCGATCATGTTATCATCCACTAACGGCCCGACTTCACCCCATTTACCGGCTCCGATAGCTGCACCGATGGCTTTAGCCGTACCGAGTGGAATACCGTGTCGCTCGAGCACAGGCGGCGGAGAGCCCATCGTAATAAACGCAGCAACCATCTTGGCTGATTTGCGTGCCTTCGCTAAATCAGGCCC
>JBEKZW010000009.1:0-93990 GCA_049509475.1 Sedimentisphaerales bacterium | reverse complement strand
TTTCGCAACTGCGATTACGAAAACCACAGACAGCAAAATCTTGCTTTGAGGCGTTATGTACGGTATAGAAACAAGAAAGCTCAAAAGTCATAGTACCTTTTTGGAAACGGCACTAGTTTTTTTGAAACTTTACTGGAGATACTAAATGAAAGTTATTGTCTTTTATCTTCCTCAATACCATCCAATCCCAGAAAACGATAAATGGTGGGGAAATGGTTTTACTGACTGGACAAATGTAGCAAAAGCAAGGCCCAGGTTTCACGGGCACTACCAACCCCATATGCCAGCTGATTTAGGTTTTTATGATTTGCGTATAGAGGAAACACGCATTGCACAAGCAGAAATGGCAAAACAATATGGTATCTATGGGTTTTGTTACTATCATTACTGGTTTAATGGAAAGATGCTTTTAGAAAGGCCTTTTAATGAGGTACTCAAAACTGGCAAACCTGATTTCCCATTTTGTTTATGTTGGGCAAATGAGAATTGGACTAGACGATGGGATGGCCAAGACAATGAAATTTTGATGAAACAAGACTATTCGAGTTATGATACTTCTGAGCATATGTCATGGTTGTCTTCTGCTTTTAAAGATCATCGATATATACGTATAAATAACAAGCCCATATTTTTAATTTACAATGCTATCCAAATACCCAATATTGAGAAGGTTATTAAAATGTGGCGGTATGAGGCAAAGAGTAAACATGGGATTGAGTTATATTTGTGTTCTGTAAAAAGTACGGGGACATCTTCTATGAGTGGGGAAAGTGCTATAAAGGCCGGGTTTGATGCTGTTGTTGATTTTCAACCGAATCCGAGTTTAGCCATCAAAGATGTATGGTTAAATCTACTTAAAAATTTTCCCCAAAAATTATTTAATAAAATTGAGTCTAAGTTAAATATCCCTGGACAAGCACTCATTAATGATACAAATATATTTAATTATGAAACGATTTTAAATAAGTGGATTGAACGTAGTCCCGTTGGATATAAAGAGTTCCCTTGCGTTGCTCCGAGCTGGGATAATAGTGCACGTGGGAAAGTTTGTACTATAGTGCAAAATGACAGACCTGAATTGTATGGTAAATGGCTTGAAGCTGCTTGCAATAGGGTAATTAATAATATTGATGATGAACGAATTGTTTTTGTAAACGCTTGGAATGAATGGGGAGAAGGTTGCCACTTGGAACCTGATATCAAGTTTGGTAGGAAGTTTTTGGAAATAACTTATGAAACATTGAGTAGGTATAGGGCATAAGGGGCGTGTTCGAATCGCTCATATCGTTTTATATTTCGGCACCGAATTTATACATGTAGGTGTGGTTTTTCAGACTCCTTTGCCTGCTCCATTACTGGTAATTGCTGAACCATATATTATGTTCAGAGGCGATAACGTCCAATGGACAAGGCGAGCATTTGAGATATGGATGTTCAAATGGCCAAAGCTCATTTGCTCATTTGCTAATATTTCGGAGCAAGCCAGGCAAGAGTATCGAAAGACACAGCATTGGAAAAGATTGGAAAACATTATTACATTTCGGGCAAGGGGAGGATATTCACTGTAAGAATATCGAAAATGCTTTGCGTCAGAAGATTCGTCCTTATGGTGGAGGTCCGTTGTGTTGTTTATAGCTATAATGCCGGCTTGTCTTGTGAATCTGTTCCTGCTATCATAAAACAGCTAAAAAAACGCTGCTGTTGAAAGTAAAACGAAAGGAAATAATTATGCATTTAACATTTCGAAAAAGCTGCCGAGTTTGCGGGTCAACGGCATTAACGCCGGTAATTAATCTTGGCGAGCAGCATCTCCAGGGTTCATTCGTCAAACCGGGCAAGGAAATGCCTCCCATGAGGAAAATTCCTCTGTCTCTTGTCAGGTGCGACCCTACCAAAGATGAAAAAGCATGCGGCCTTCTGCAAATGGAACACACGGTGCCTCCTGAAGTTTTATACTCCGCCTATTGGTATCGTTCGGGAACGAACAATACCATGAAAAAGCACCTCAAAGGCATTGTTGAAGAAGCCGTTTCGATGCTTAATAAATCGAGCGGTTCAGTCCTTGATATTGGGTGCAACGATGGAACGCTATTTAATTTCTACACGGAAGGATTCCGAAAATACGGGGTTGACCCATCCGATGTCGCTCAGGAGATTGACAAAAAGACGGCGACGGTCATTCAGGACATATTTCCATCGGATGAGCTTTTGAACTGTTTACATGGGACAAAAATGGACATTATTACTTCCATCGCGATGTTTTACGACTTGGAGGACCCCGTTGCGTTTGCTAATGGTATAAAAAACATCCTTGCGCCGGAAGGCATTTGGATTTTCGAGATGTCCTATATGCCAATGATGCTGAAAATGACCTCATACGATACGATTTGCCATGAGCATCTGGAATTCTACAGCTTAGCGGTTATCGAATATATTCTAAAAAAGAGCGGTATGAAAGTCCTCAACGTAACGCTCAACGACATCAATGGCGGGAGTTTGCGCTGCTATGCGACACACGTCACAAACTTCAAATATAAGAATGAACAGTACTTTCGAAATATCCAGGCGATGCATCGGGCCGAGTTCGACCTCGAATTGGATACGGACAAGCCCTATAAAAACTTCCAGGACAGAATCAATGTCCACCGGGACGAATTAGTTGCTTTACTAAAGAAACTCAAGGCGGAAGGCAAAAAAATTCATATCTACGGCGCGTCAACCAAGGGTAATACCATCCTGCAATGGTGCGGTATCGACAACAAAATCATCGACTGTGCCGCGGAAAGAAGCCCCGAAAAGTACGGCGCGCACACCCTAGGTACGGATATTCCGATTGTCAGCGAGGCGGAGTCGCGCAAGCTGAATCCTGATTATTACCTTGTGTTGCCGTGGCATTTCAAGGACGAGTTCATCGAACGGGAACGGGAAATCCTGGAGCGAGGCACACAACTGATATTCCCGCTTCCCAAGATAGAGGTCGTTTCCAGGAGAAAGGCGCCTGGCCGGTGAAAGCGCTAATATTCGGCGCAAATGGGCAGGATGGATACTATCTGTCTGAGGCCTGTCGCAAACGACAGATAGAGGTCATCGGTGTATCACGGAGCGGTCCCTGGATACGCGGCGATGTCGCTTCACCTGAAACAGTAGAAAAGCTTATTCGCGGTTATCGTCCGGAGATGATATTTCATCTTGCGGCCACATCAACAACCAGCCACGACGCAATTTATGAGAATCATGCCGCCATCGGCACCGGGACTATTAATATACTGGAATCTGTCAAGCGATGGTCTCGGGGCAGTAAAGTATTTATTACAGGAAGCGGATTGCAGTTTATCAATAATGGGCGGCCGATATCCGAAACGGACCCATTCGACCACAGCAGTTCTTATGCGGCGGTCAGAAACTATTCGGTATATCTGTCACGATACTTCCGCAACATCGGCGTCCAGACGTATGTCGGATACCTTTTCCATCACGAAAGTCCGTTACGGGGGGCACAGCACCTCTGCCAGAAGATTGCTCAGGCAGCGCGACGAATTGCCGAAGGAAGCGAGGAAATTCTTGAGGTAGGTGATATTTCCGTAAGGAAAGAGTGGACGTTCGCTGAAAATATCGCAGAAGGAATTATTACTCTCATTAGGCAGAATCAGGTATTCGAGGCAACTATTGGCTCAGGGCGTGCATATTCAGTCGAAGATTGGCTTGGTGAATGTTTCAAGCTGATTAACAAGGATTGGCGACACTACGTCAGACAGAAAACAAACTTTAAAGCAGAATATCAGATATTGGTCTCAAATCCTGCGACAATTAACTCGTTAGGATGGCAAGCTGCTACAACAATAGGTGAATTAGCAAACATTATGATGAGTCATCAAAATGCGAAGTAATTTATTTACAAAGAATGTGAATCCGAACAGGGAATACAAAAATGCCTGAGGTTAGCGTCGTCATACCTGCGTTCAACGCCGGCGGATTCATCAAAAGGACAATAGACAGCGTTCTTGCGCAAACTTATAAGGACTACGAGCTAATCGTCGTTGACGACGGCTCAACCGACAATACGGCCGAGGTAGTTAAAAGCTACGGCACGAAAGTGTGGTATATTTACCAGCCCAACGCAGGCGACGGCCCCGCGAGAAACACAGGCATAAACGCGACAACAGGCACCTGGATAGCGTTCCTCGACCACGACGACGAGTGGCTGCCGGAAAAGCTCAAATTGCAAATAAAGCTGCTCTCCACCAATCCGGATTTGCGCTGGTGCGGGACAAACCGCTACCAGTCCGACGGTCAGAGATGCATGGTTGTCGGCAATGAACATAAAATTGAGAAGGTACTGGATAATCGCAATTACTTCGAGAATTATTTCAGGGCCATCACTGAAGGTGGATGCCAGGTTATCACATCGACCCTGATGGCTCACAGAGACGTGTTTAGTGAAGTTGGAGTTTTTGACGGCTGCTGGAAGAGATGCGCCGACCAGGATATGTGGTGGAGAATTACGTATAAATTTCCTCGTATCGGCTACATAAGCAAGCCGCTGGCTATTGTTCACCTTGAGGCGCCAACCCCTACTACAGTAAGATTAAGTCTGGAAGATAAACGAGGTGAGGATATTAGGAAGCTAATAACACGGCATCTCGAACTGGCTAAAGCCGCGAATATGAGCGAGGAGTACAGGCCCCTGGCGGCAAAAATCCTGAAGGAAGCGCTTTTGGCAATGCTGTATCGAGGGTTTGGTTCTGACGCGAGAGCGACGGTTCGTCAATTCAAAAACTTGTTTGTCTGGTACTGGCGGCTGGGAACATACCTGTTAACGGTATTTCCGAATGTTACAGCCGGTGTATCGCAGACCGTTATTTATCTGGCGCACAAACTCGGTTTGGAACGGGAGGTCAGTCGTCGCTGGGTGTACCAACAGGAACCTCACAAAGACCCGGCGAGCAGTTGAGCAGGTCGGCAAGCAAGTCATACTTCTAACTAATACCTCAGATGCCACGTTGCTCCGAAATATATTCCCGGATCACATTTCTATAGTAATCCCCGGTAAATGTTATCTCGGGACAATATGCGTGCAGTTTGTCGACGTTGAATTTTTGCTTGTCTCCCCCGCTTATAATCTTTATTGTCGGCTTAACACCAAGATTATTCTGTATTTCACTAAAAATATCACTCACAGGCACACTTATGCCCGAAGCAATGTTTATAATCTCATTTTTCCTGAGCTTCTTTAATATCGCAACAATAATTCCGGCAACGTCAGCAATTCCTATAATGTCCCTCTCGGCATCTTTAAGCAGCGTAACATGGCCTTCCATTGCCTGTTTAATTAAAACAGGTATCAATTGCGTTTTACTTTTAGTTTGCCCGACAACAGTAGGAAGCCGGGCGATGAGATGCCTGACCCCGGACGAGATAATGACAGATTCGCAACGCACTTTATGGCGGCCATACATGGTCTCCGGAAACAATGGAGCATCTTCTTTTCTTTCATCATCGCGCTTGCCGTAAACAGTTCCGCCACTTGAAAAATATACCAATGTTTTATCTCTCTGCCTGCAATCACTAATAACCTGGTCAAGTACCTGACATTCACGCTCATACTCCTGCCGGTCCTTTAGCGTAGAATCCGACACGCCTGAGGCAAATACAACCACCCCATCAATATCTGCCGAATAACGCAACAAGCTATTGGCTATCATGCCGTTACCGATAATTTCCATATACCAGAATACCTGTAGTCAAACCCGACCATTAAACACAGTTACTTTATTCTGTATCAATGCCAACGATATTACTGAATAGTTTTTTGTATTCCTTAGCAATTTTCTTAATGTCATGATGTTCTTCAGCGTATTTTTGGGCATTACGGCCTAATTCTATGTATCTATTTTCTGTAAGTACAGACCGCAGCGACTCTACAAGCCGTCCGAAATCCCCATTGCAGCAGATACCGCAAGCGGATTTATCGAAAACACCATCGGGGTTCACTTCGAGTGATAATACGGGGGTGGCGTTTATCCACGCGTGAAGATATGTATTGGGAAAACCCTCGGTCTGACTGGTACACACAAAAACTTTGGCCCGCCCGAAATAGTCACTTGTTTCCTGAAAAGGCACCTGCGGCAAAAATTCCAGGTTTTTTATGGTTTTTGCGCGGGCAACAAGCTGGCCGTAGTTTTGGTCGCCCAAAGCTTTTGAACAAATCATGACAAATTTCTCATCAGGGAATTGTTCAGCAAGATCGAGGAAAAGTTGCGGACGTTTGAAATCGGCGCTGCGGGCGACCCAAAGTACAAATTCCCGCTCGCTGCGTAATTGTTCCGGCATGTGATGGCCGCCTCGCACAACCATTGAATCGAGATGCATGGTCTTCAAAAGGTTGTTCCTGTCGGCGTCATTTTGTGTCAGAACAATTTTTGCCCAGTGAAGCCCCCTCTTGAACAACCTGCCGGCTAAATAATGCTGCTTTAAATATGTGCCGTCACACTCATCCTGATGAGCCGTCCGATAAATGAATGCTTTCCTCCGCATCTTGCAGAACAGCGCCACAAGGAACGTTCCCGCCGATGCGGCCTCATGAAAATAGATATCGGCATCCGCCCGCCGCATCGCACGCCAGAGTTCCATCGCCCCGGCGACAGAATTTTTTTCCAAATCAATGCCCTTGATCACCTCAACGTTATTCCATAATTCGACAGGGCTTTGGCCGTAATCAGCAACGATAAAACTTACCTCGAAATCACTGTTTTTTGCCAGTTCCAGAGCAAGCAGATACAAATCGACTTCCGAACCTCCGAAGGGATTTTTGACGTTTTTGGCATCAGGGTTAAAAAGGGGATATGCCTTTGGTGAGACAAAACAAACCTTGATTTTTTTTGATTCCGTTATCATTTTGCCGTCACTAAATACGCCCAAGGGATGCCCAGCCAGGAGCCGAGGTTGACAATCGAAATTTCTTTAAAGCCGGCCTCGCGGAGCTTATCGCATACCTCGCGTTTACTGTAATTATATTTACTGATGCCCCGCAACAACCGGGCAGCGGTAATATAAAGATAGCCGAAACCGTATTTCGAAACAATGGTGGTAACTATCTCGCCGTTTTCTTTCAGCACAATCCTCGCCTGCTTAAAGAAATCATTCAACTGCTGCGGATTAAGGTATTCGGTCATCCATGTTGAAAAAACCGTATCGAAACTGTGCGCCTCGACTAATTCCGCAAATCGCGTAGCGTCACCATGATGGACTTTTATCGGCAATCGACAAAGATGCGGATTTCGGTCGATGCCGACAACCTCGTTGTCTTTCAGAAGCAACTTTGTGTATCGACCGGTGCCTGGGCCGGCATCCAGTATCTTTTTGCCCTTAATCTGTGAAATTATCGGGAGCAGCTTCTTGTCGGAGGGAATCCGCACGAGATAATCCATAAGACATCTCTTCTCGTAGGACTCTGCCGTCTCTGCTTTGTATCTGTCGTAGTTTGCCATATTATGCCGGTGACGCTTGCTTAGATTGCCAATAGTTGAACACAAAAATCAGCCAAAGCTCTCTGGCGTTATCGCGTCTTCGGCTAACGTGCTCATCAAACAACTGTTGTGCTCGTTCATAGTTAACAGGTCCGCCTTCGTAATATCTCCGGCCCGAAACAAACTCTTTTATTAAATCGCTGCTTCTAATCCAACTGCTCACGGGGACCGTAAATCCCCTTTTGGTTCTGTGCACAATATGACGAGGCAGATATTTATCGGCTATTCTTTTCAAAAACCATTTGGTCGTCAGGCATCTGATTTTGTATTTATCCGGAAGTGACAAGACCAGCGGCACCAGCCGGTAATCAAGATACGGCACTCTTGCCTCCAAAGAAACCTGCATCGAAGCGAGGTCAACTTTTTTGAGGATGTCTTCCGCAAGGTAGTTATGGATATCGTTCAACTGCACCGAAAGCAGGCTGTCTTCGCTGCCACAGGGGACAAGCTGCTCGTCCGGAACAAAGCTGCTGGTCAACAGGTCTTTCCTCGCTGCATCGGTAAACGTCGCCATCCAGTTCAAATGACGCCGGTTGCAGCCAGCGTCGAAATCTCGCAGGAACCTTTTCATTTTGAAGCCGAGAGTTACTTTTTTATCCGAAGGCGGAATCGTATTCACAAGCAAGCGCGACAATCCGGCAACGGGGGCAGGGATGAATTTCGCCAGTTTGTACGCCCTGTAGGTATCGTAGCCGCCAAATACCTCGTCGCCCGCGTCGCCTGACAGTGACACCGTAACCTTCCGGCGGGTAATTTTCGACAACAGGTACGTCGGGAAAACTGACGAGTCGCCAAACGGCTCATCCATCGCGCCGATTATCTGCTGAATAACGTCTTCGTTGATATCCATATATTCGTAGTGGTGAGCCGTTTTAATATGCTCGGCGACAATTTGAGAAAATTGAAGCTCGTTGTATGATTCATCTTTGAAGCCGATTGAGAAGGTATCGAAGTCCTTTTTGTTTTTGGCAATTATTGCGGATATGAGCGACGAATCGACGCCGCCCGAAAGGAAACTGCCCACCGGCACATCGGCAATGAGGCGTTTCAGCACGGCATCAGCGAGAATTTCCTCCGCCATTTCGAGCCGGTCATCGACAGCAATATCCCGTCGTTTGGCTATTTCGGCTTCGAGGTCATAATATTTTGAAATGGTCAGTTTTCTGGTGTTGAGGTCAAAGAGAATGCTGTGAGCCGGTTTTAGTTTTCGGCAATTTTTGTAAATCGTGAAATCGCCGCCGATGTATTTCTGGTAAAAGAAGAAATTCACGGCCGCCGGGTCTGTTTCGAAATCGACGCTATGTCTTCTGATTGCCTTAAGCTCCGAGGCAAAAATAAAACGCGAGCCGTCGAAATAATAATAAACCGGCTTTATACCGAACCTGTCGCGGGAGATAAAGAGCGTCTGTTTGTCCCTGTCATAAATGCAGAAGGCCCACATCCCATTGAACTTTTCGACGCATTTATCGCCCCAGCGGTGATAAGAAGCGAGGATGACTTCAGTATCCGTCCCTGACATGAAGCTGTAACCAAGAGATTCAAGCTCTTTTCGTATTTCCTGGAAGTTGTAAATCTCTCCGTTGAAAATAATGGCAAGGTTCTGGAAATACATCGGCTGATGTCCCTTTGGCGACAAATCGAGAATCGACAGGCGCGTATGTCCCAGCGAGACCTTGTCGTCGAGATACGTCCCGTGGTCGTCGGGGCCGCGGTGCCGCATCGCCTCGGTCATCGCCTCGATTATCCCATTATCTTTCCAGTTAAAGCCGGCTATTCCGCACACTACTTACTGCTCCTGCTGACCATCTCAGCATAAACTTCTGTCAGTGTTTTGCTCTCGAATCCCGTCTTAATCATATATCGTAAAATCGACGACAGCCGATTCAGATACATTTTCTGACCGAGTTTTGTTCTTACAAAAGGCGTTTTGCCGGGCAGTATTTCCATTGAATGAAACATCATATTAAGCACCGGCGAGGAATAGTTTTTCGCGAATTCAGCAACGAGTATTCTCGTTTCAAAGGCCGTCATATGCGTAGGCCGCAGCCATCGGTAAAACATCCACTTGTCAGGCAGCATCAGAAATCTTTTTCCCGAAACCGTAATGGGCACCTCCAAAATTGTGCCGATGCCCGGCGAATAATAATCCGTTTGAGAAATAAAATACGGCTGCTTTGGCGCCCGCGAATGGTCCGGCCCGCCATAATTTCGCCAGTCCGTATCAGGTGTTACCGAGCTATCGACTTTATAGCCAAGCTTCGCAATCGCCTTTATCGTATCCAAATCCGCACCGTATCGGGCCGCCCTGTAAGATACGGGCCTGACGCCCAATTTTTTCTCAATCAACCCGGTCAGATTTTTTATCTTCGCCAATTCGACTTCGGCATCGTATGCGAAGCATGGGAATTCATCGCTTACGGTTCCGGAAATATCTTCGTGTTTTCTTTGCGGTTCGATATATTCGCTGTGCAGATGTGTCCCTATCTCGGCACCTCGCCTGATTTCATCTTTCAGTGTTCGGCAGCATTCATCATTTCCGACCACCTCCGGCGAAACAAAATAAACCGGCCTGATACTGAACTTATCCCAGATTGGCCTGAGGATTGAAGGGATGCCGAAGGTTACGGATTCAAAGGTCAGCGGCCGGGAGCGTCTCCAGTGCACGTCGCAATCCGGCTCAGTATCTATAGTTACGCAAATAATTCCCGCCATTTTATTTTCACCGGCTATTTTTTGCCGAGGACCCTCTGATAAAGTTTTATATACCCATCCGCCACTTTGTCCCAGCCAAAATTTTCCGCTCGTCTCCTTGCCGACGCACACATCGCGCCGTAGGCCTGTTTGTTCTCAGCCAGATTATTTATGGCCTCGGCGAGGGCCTCCGCGGAATCTTTTCCTACGACAATACCATTGTCGGAAATCAGCTCATCCACACCTTCGCACCGGGTCGTCACAATCGGCAGGCCCGACGCCATAGCTTCGAGCATGGCATTGCTCATCCCTTCCTGCATACTGGCGCTGACGAACATATCGTGCTGCTGATAAACATCGGGCATTTTCTCGGATTCGATTCTGCCGGTCAGGTTGATAATACCGATCAGTTTTTTCTGCTCGACGAGATTTTTCAACTCGTCAAACAGTCCTCCGCCGCCTGATATTGTCAGGCGAATTTTTTTACCTTTTTTGCCTAATATTTCGACAGCATCGACGAGCATTTCGAATCTTTTTGTCACCGACAGCCGGCCAACGGTAAGCAGTTTCAATTCGCCGGACAATTCTTTGTTCGAAACAGGATGAAATATCTCAAGGTCAACACCGTTTGGAATAATATCGATATTTGCCGAAGGCAAAAACCTCAGCGACCTGTTTTTAAGACCATCGCTGCAAGCCACAAGAGCAGATGCGCCGGTCCAAATCCGTTTCAGCAACGGCCCCAGCAGTTTGTATTCGAGCTGCAGCCGGGCATGTCCGCCGGGGACATCCGAACCGCGGAGCGAGATTATATACGGGAGGCGATTAACTGTTCTGTAACAAAGCCAGCCGGTGGGCAATCCAAAAAAGGCGTGAACCAGGTCGTATTTATTTTCCTTTATCAGCCGATGATATGTCCATCTCGCTTTTGCGAGCCATTCCACGACTTCAATCTTACGCCAGTAATGAAGGTTTTTTTTGTGAACGCCGACTTTATAAATGGTGATATTGTCCGACAATTTTTCGACATAAGACCCTGGTTTCGGGCCGGAAGTTACCACGTCAACAACTATGTCATTTCTTATGGCGTACTGTTTGAGTATAGCCAGATGGGCCTTGCCCGCTCCGCCGCCGATGGGCGGAAACTCATAATTGAGCATCATAATCTTCATTTTACGGCTGGTTTCCCGTCGTTAGTTTTCTGGACAATTACCGTCATAAACATACCCAGCAGGTTATTGGCCGGTGAAAGCAGGTATTCTAATGCCCTGACCGCCGGATATGCAAACCCCGGCAACAACTGCCGCAGGGTCAACCCTCCGCTTATCAGGTATCGCATCGGCGTATGATTGCGCAGCGACACAACCCGCAGCCGGGGGAATTCACGTTCAAACATCGCCCTGTCACGGACAAAAACCATCCACGGTATCGCGCCATTGGCCTGCGACAGCGGCCCCGTCTTTGAAAGTAACCAGCCGCCTTTCGGGTCAAACCCTTCGTGATGAAAGTTTTTATAAATAAATCTTGCCCAGACAGTATTGGCCGGCTCAATCATAACAATCCTGCCGCCAGGTCTTAAGCACCTGTCCGCCTCGGCGAAAAACTTTCTCGGCTCGCCGATATGGTGCAGAACATCGAACATAAAAAACGCGTCTACGCCCGCGCCCTCAAAAGGCATATCCGTCGCCGACAAAACCTTGTCAACATCAACACCACTGAGAACATCGGAAGTTATGACGTTCGGGATTACCTCTTTGATAAACCCGCCTCCGCTTCCAAGCTCCACGAGGATTTTGTTTTCCGGCTGCTGCACCGCATTTTTGAATTGCATGTAAAAATCAATGTAGAGATTTTTGAGAAACGGCTTGCTGCGCAAAATCTTTCCGTGCAGAAGCGTCGTTGCCGGGTCGTCAAGGTCTTTTACCTTTTTAATTTCTGGCAGTTTAAGCCAATCTAAAATCGCCATATTTTTATCCCGTTTGAAAAAGAGGTCAGGAGCCGTTTTTGGGGGGGTTCCCTAAAAAGCCATTAGGAGTCGTTTTCTCGCTGACGGCGGGGAAAAGCTCCGGCTGATAAGAGAACCTAACCTTGTGTTTTCCCGGCGTCAGCCGCACTGATTTAAATGTGCCGAACAAAAGTTCTATTTCCGCCGGCTCCTCATCAACCCACGCCTTCCAACCGTAGTCCCAGTTATCAATGAAACTCAGGTATCCTGTTGTCGCCACGTCTATTTCCCATTTTAACTCTTCGCCTGTGTACGACACAAGGCGGCCGGTATCTTTATAACGCCAGGCATCCTGAAGATATAACTGAACCGTACCATAATCGATGGCCTCCGAAAAATATATCCTCCTTCCGTCCAGCACACCGAGCAGTTGTTGCCTTGCGCGTATTTCCCCCTCGGTTCTCTTCAAAAATTGCACGTACCTGTCGTAATACCAGTTTTCTATTATGCCTGCGTTGAAAGCCGGCCCCAGCGTAATGGTGCCATAGTAATCCGTACGCGGAAAAAAGAATGCCCTCGCGTTTATCGCGGGGACATCGATTTGTATTCTGCTCTGCTGCGCCCTGCCGGGATGAGACCAGATTTGAATGCCGGTATGCCTCATTTCCAGCGCCGCTATAAAAACGAGCGCCGCAAGCATAAAGGTTTGTACGCCGGCCGCCTCAATCGGCTTTTTTCTGCTGATAAGCAAAATAAAAAAAACAGCCGCCGCGCCAGCACAGCCATAGATAATAAACAGAACCCTCTGCGGGTTCAGTTCCTTGAAATATTCGCTCCACTCCGCGCCGTAAACGCCTTTGATATAAAAAAACATTTGGACGGCTATGACCGCCGCGTAACTCGCCAGGAGAACAAAGATAAAGCCGCCTGTAGGCGGGCGATTGTCGTTTGACGCGATTTTTGTCTTTGAAGCAACGCATTCTAATTTCTGGTATGCCAGAGACAACATCCACGCAAAAATGGGAACCAGGATTATGTTAAGTCGTCCCCATACCCGCAAACTGGAAAACCCCGGCATAAACTTCCAGAGAAAATAAAACAGGTATGAATCCCGTCCATAAGTTATGTAGGTTATCAGCACAAACCAGACAAGAAAGAATATTCTGGCGGTAAAATTATCGGGCTGATTATCGCGACCGCCGCCTTGTTCATTGCTCGTTAATTTGGGGCCGAACAGATAGCATAGTATGATAAGCAATGCTGTCACGCTGAAGAAATACCATCCTTCTGTGGTGGCTGCGGGAGGATAAACAAGCGAACCGGCCGTATCTTTCAGCCCGAATAAATGCTGCGTTGAATACGCCAGGTCCTTTCCGCCGCGGTCCGTGGCTTGGGAGACGAGCTGTTTAACGCCGAGTATGTATGGACTGCATATAATACCGGCCGCAATGCCAGCCAACAGCAGTGCCGGCGCCGCGCGCCTCCAGTTTACTGCATCGGCGGATATCAACCGGACACGCAATGGGCTTACAAGAAGCACCAGTAAATAGGGCGCCAAAAGGAATATGCTGTAATAAGCAAAATAGGGATAGCCGGCTGTGCACAAGCATATAAGAGAAAAACTCAGCAATGCCCCGTATAGCGTGGATTTTCTGGCCGACTGACTCTGTACAATCTTCGTCATCGCGTAAAGAATCCAGGGATACCACGCCGCATTGTGAGTGGCGTTTGGAAATCGTATCGTTTCCGTAACCTTGAAACTGACTGACATTACCAGTGTCGCGAAAAGAACCGCCCTGATATTTTTGTTGATGCTCTTGAGCCACATAAACAGGCCCATGGCAAATATCGAAAGGCCAAGAATAGTAAATAACTGGTAATCGAGAGGACTGTAGCCGCCGAATATTTTATACCACACCGCCAGCAATGCGTTAAACGGGTAGCACGCCTGCGCAAAAGGATTGCTGTAAAACGGAAAACCCGCCGCCTCCGAGGGCGACCAGAGCGGAAAATGCATACCGGCCAGATTAGCCAGCAGATAAACCTTGTGCTTGAAGTACAAAGAAAGAAAATCATTGCCTATGGCCGTATATACTCCATTTATAGGAAAAACGTGTTGAAACAGGTAAAAGACGGGCCATAAAAAAACTGCGACCGCCAATATTACACCTTTCAGCCGCGACGGTGATGCCTGCGAACGCGACGATGCTTCTGACTGTCGTTTTTTTGCGGGCGATTTCAACTTTCTTTCCCAAGCCACTTTATTTTTTTGAACGCTATCCAGCTCATTTTCAGCAAAAGCCAGCCGTGCCTGAACCTGCTGATGTTGGTTTCGCCGTAGGTTCTAGCGCGATACCTCACCGGCACCTCGACAACTTTCAAGTTTTGTTTTACTGCCCCGAATATGAGGTCGAAATCGCCAAAGGGGTCGAAGTCGCCGAAATACGACCTGTTGGCAGCGATTATTTCGTAATCGCTTTTGCGAATCATTTTTGTTCCGCAAAGCGTGTCTCTGAAACGCTGCCCCAGAAGCCAGGAGAACAACGCCCCGAAAAATTTATTGGCCAGCAGATTCAAAAACCGCATCGCTTCTTTTCCCATCGGATATACGAGGCGCGAACCGTTGATGTATTCACCCTTGCCGTCACGGAGGGCCGCGAAAAATTTCGGTAAATCTTCAGGCGGCGCGGTAAGGTCCGCGTCCTGAATAACAAGCACATCGCCGGTCGCGGCGGCAAAACCCTTCCTGACTGCGTCGCCTTTGCCCCGGCCCGCACCCTGATGTATCAGTCGGATTTTGCGTCCCGGGTGTTTTTTAATCTGAGTTTCTATCTCATCGGCTGTGCCATCAGTGCTGCCATCTACGAAAATTATTTCGGTTTCTCTGCCCATATCTGGTATTCGTTTTATGGCGTCCTCGATGTTGCCACGCTCGTTTCTGCAGGGCACTATCACCGACACCGACAAATCCGGACCCGACTTCGGCTGCGCAGAACGTCTTGCTATAATCAGATTGACCATATTGAAAATGCGGAAAACCGGCAGCAGCGAAAAAACATAATTGAATAACGCGCTGAGCAGCCAGATATTTTTGGGAAACAGAACAAAAGAATCGGTGCGAATCACGTCGAAATTCGCGAGATTAAGCAAGTTGGCGATATCCTGCGGAGGCAGCCAGTTCTGGTGCCGACGAGGTTTGCGAATACCCAGCAAAGAACCCAGCCGCAAGACCCACTCCCAGAGATAATTGTAATATGTAACCACAATTCGCGTGTTGTCGTCGGTAAGCGGATGAATCCGCTCCAACACGCACTGGATATCCTGCCAATCGCCCAGCGAATTGCATATCAGGACATAATCGAATTTCTCGTTGAGCTGGAACTCGTGGGGGTCGGCGGTAATGAAATTCAAATGCGGGAACCGCTTTTTCGCAAGCGCTATTGCAGATTCATTTCCGTCAACGCCCACGCCGTATGCCGGCCGCACGGCTGCAAGCAGGTCGCCGCATTCACAACCTATGTGCAGAACTCTGCTGTTGGGCCGAACGACGAATTTATATATCCTGTCGAGCCAGCCATAGTAATAGCTGTTGCGCCTTCGCCATTTTAGAAGCGATTCTTCGCATCCGGAATCTTTGTCTGTCCGTTCGCTCATAGATACACTGCATTTGATATTGTTATTCTAAATGCCGAAGTCAGGCCGATAGATGCCGCCTCATTGCAACCACGCATAAAGTCTACGTACCATAAGCCCGCGGCGATAGCAACGCCTATCTCCAGTACCAACATCGCCTGTCAGGGCAGACGAGCCTTTTTCTGCCAAAAAACAGTTCGTACTTTATAATCCGAACCACACCACAAGTAATGCAATCCGGAAAATTGTCGGGTGAAACCGCGTCCAGTGATACGGATAATATGCGTGAAGCACAAAATACGGCACTAAAAACAAAAACAGCATTAGTATTTCCCAGCGACGCCGGATAATTGAAAATATGCAACCAGAAATTAAGCCCACGATACAAATCAACTTGCCTAATTTTGAAAACGTATCTATGAACTCATTGCCTGCCATGCCATCCGACGAATATGCTACGGGTTATTTATGAGCCCACCCACGACTTAAAGTATCTTTTTGCAAACGAAAGTAAAATGGTTACTTCCTGCAGAGACCTCGTTTTAAATAGAGTTTTAAGTATTTTACGGGGATTCAGATAAAAACTCTTAATCACCCTTTCCCTTAAAGCCATAACATCCTGAGGGGACAGTTGTGGGGTTTTGAGCACTGAAAAGTTCTGCTCATACATAGACCAGTCGTTCGATGTGAGCCAGTTGGTTTTTTTCGCCATTTCATAAAGGTCGGAACCCGGGAACGGCACAGAGCAGTACACCTGGATGTAATCCGGGTCAACTTTTTTTAACAATTTCATCGTTTTTAAAATGTCGTCCCTTGTTTCGCCGGGATAACCTACGATGACGTGGCCCGTCACTTCAATTCCCACGTCCTTTGTGAGTTTGACGGCCCTTTCTATATCTTCCACCCTTATGCCTTTTTTCATCAGGTCCAGAATCCTCTGCGTGCCGGCTTCGATACCATACCCAATCATCCAACAGCCCGCCCGCTTCATAGTTTTCAGAAGGTCTTCATCAACAATATCCACCCTCGCATTGCAGACCCACCTGACGCCAGGAACCTCACGCTCAAGACCTCGGGCGATATTATACATCTGCTCTTTGTTAAAAACCGCGTTTTCCGACCAGAACAGAAAGTCCTGAATGTTATACTTTTCTCTTACATACTTAATTTCCGCGACAACTTTCTGCCAGGACCTGAATCTTGGCTTCTTGCCATAAAAAGCTCCTGCTGCGCAGAAAGTACACGGATAGGGACACGCCCTGCCCGTTAGAACAAGCAGGAAGGGCCTGTTTGTTATGGGCAATTTATACCCATTTGTATTGATGAGGTCCCAGGCAGGATACGGCAATTCATCCAAATCCTCAATAAAAGGCCTTTTTTCGTTGTAAGTTATCCTGTTATTATCTGCCCTGTAAATCAGGCCCCTTACGGAGTCGATTGGCAGCTTGTCTCTTAGGGCTATAGCAAAATCTCTAATGGTGTATTCGGGTTCCCCGGCGGCTATGAACTCCACATCGGTGTTTCCATTGAACGTTTCCTCCGGGAGAGCCGACGGGTGAATACCAAAAAAAACCGTCTTTATGTCTTTGTCTATTCTCTTCACAATGCCAGCAACTTCCAGATCACTGTCTATCGAGGGCGTAGATGTATTAACAACAACCAGTTTTGGCTGGAAGGCACGAATCTCTTTTTCAAGCTGCTCAAAACTTATTTCATCGTTGGAGCAATCCTTTAAGCTTACCTTAAAGCCATCTTCCCTTAAAACCGCTGCGATAAGAGCCAGCGTAAGCGGCGCCCAACTCGTCCCCCAGGCCTCCTGCCGCTGCATACAGCGTCCTTCTCTTACTATTTTAACCCCGCCGACCGCGGGTGCGTTTAGAACAAGAACATTCATTCCGAATCAACCCCACAAAAGATATTTTAGCCAGCTATAAATGTAGCGAAACCATACCTTGCTCACTTTTATAGAGGAATTACCATACCTTCTCGCATACTCATGAGACGGCACTTCATACATTCGATAACCTTTTCTGAGCGTCTTTATAATCATTTCCTGCTCTATCGTCGTTATGTTCTCTTTTAAGTCCAGCGAACGTACAACATCTCTTCTGATTGCCCTGAACCCGTTCTGGCTGTCCGTCAGCCGGACTCCGAATCTGTAATTAATACCCAGGGTTATAATATCGCACCCTATCATCCTCATAAACTTGCCCAGATCCCCGTGTAATTCATCGGACCCCCCTCTTCCTCTCGAACCCGTAACGTGATCCGCCTTTCCCTCTATAATGGGCTGGACCAACACAGGGATTTCATCGGGGTCGTGGGAACCGTCAGAATCGATGAAGACAATAATATTTTTAAGGGCCTTTGAAATACCAACGCGGAGACCCTCGCCTTTTCCTTTTTTATTGTCGAGGAACACCCTGGCCTTCATCGACTCTGCTATTTCCCTTGTCTTGTCCGTTGAATGGCCATCAATGACAACGATGTCGTCAGAATATTTCTGACATTTTGTGATGATATCCTGAACGGTCTTTTCCTCGTTTTTGCAGGGTATCACTATTGTAATTTCATCTTTAAGCACGATTCAGGTCAACCCTTTCATACTGACATAGGCCTTTTTAGAACGGAAACTTGATTATACAGCGTTGAAACGCTCAAGTCAACCGCCAACCCGATGAAACCCCAACTTTGCCTTCTCTACGTAAGTCGTATTCACTAGTATGATATATCATACCGCTGCGTCCCGGGCTTAGTTGCTTTCGCGGCGTAACAGCCAGAATTCGTTTAGTTTTCTACCCTCGGCAGTTGCTCTTCGCCCCTGTTCTTGAGTCGAAAGATGTTTACGAATCCCCTCTCCGAACCAAGTTGCCTTACGAACTCATAACAACCGATGTTGTGGGGCTTATTCAAAAACGCGATGGTCTTGTTAAGTCCGAGCTGCTGATAACCCGTGTGCTGCCCATGACTGTATCCTTCCCTCGTTGCCCAGACAACATACGTTATACCCTGCTGGCGAAGTTTTTCCACAAGCTCTTCGGGGGTGTCCGCCTTTGGGAATCCCACGACATTAGGCGCATTTTTCCCCGCGAACAGTCGTGTGTCGTTTTGATAGACGGCCAGTTTTTCATCCGGCTTGCCGTTGGCCGCAAACCACTCACCCAGCATTTTGAACTCAATCTCCCGCTTGCTGTCGCCAACAAGCCGAACCAGAACAAACTGATTCGACGCGATAACCAGGCAAAGCATCGAAGCCGCGCATAAATGGCGCGACACTTGTATCGGATGCTCAACAATCGCCCTCGAAGCGATGATTATCCCCCCCACAAGCATTGCGACATAGGGTATCGAAGCCGAATCGGGACTGAATTTCGCTGCTTCACCGAAACTCCTCGCCAAACCTGCAAACCATAAACCCGCGGCTATTGTCACGCCGATTTTCAGAACCAGCGTCGCCTGCCAGGGCAGCCGGGCCTTTTGGGCCAAAAAACCGCCGATACTTTGCAGCCCGAACCACGCCACAAGCAACGCTATCCAGAAAATAGTCGAGTGAAACCGCGTCCAGGGATACGGATAATAAGCGTGAAGCACAAAATACGGCACGAAAAACAAAAACATCATCAGTACTTCCCAGCGGCGCCGGATAATTGAAAATATGCAGCCTGAAACAAGACCCACAATACAGGCCAAGATGGTTAATTTCGAGAGCACATCCACGAACTCAGCGCTTGCGCCAGGATACGGAGTAAACAGCGGCAGGAATGCCACCTGCCACAGCAGTTGTATATGCAGCAATATCCCCGTCCTGTTGACCGACTCTACGAACCCCTTGGCGTATTCCTTCGAGAAAAAGACGTTAAAATAGTGCGACCCCCCCCCCTTCCAGGTAACGGCGGTCAGAATCAGCCATATCGCGAGCGGCAGGGACGCCAGAACCAAACAAACCGATGCCATGATTACATCTCGACGGTCTTTTCTGTGAATGATGTCAGCGACAAACGCGCCAAAAATCAGCGCGGCGGCTTCGTATCGCACCATCGTTGCTACCGAGGCGACAAGATATGCCCAGCGGGACCGCCGGAAAATCAGATACAACGTCAACAGGATAAAAAACAGATAAGTCGTTTCTACTATCGGCTCAGTCATGTAATAAATCGTCCAGGGATTTATCGACACGATGACGGCAAACCAGACGGCGGACCTGCCAATAATCCTTTTGCCGACCAGCCACAGCAAAACCACTGTGAAGGGATGCAAAATTGCGTTTAACAGCCAGCCAGCCGTCAACTCCGGCGGCGAACCCCACGACACATAAGTAAGCAGGTTCTGCAGAATACCCACGACCGGCGCCATCTTGAAATTTGACGGCATCTGCAAAGATAATATTTCTTTGCCCACCCGGTAGAAATCGGGAAAATCGGAAATGGGGACAGCCGTGTGCCCGAAATACAGAACCGAATGATAAACTCCGAATGCTAACAGCACCACGCCCGTCAGAATGTCCAGCCGATTCCGGGCCTCGACCGTAATCAAATCATCGCGGCCTGCGTCCGGCATACTTTGGGGCTTTTTATTTTTTTTCTTTATCACGGCTTTTATACAGGGCAACCTTCCTGCGGTAAACGTTGTTTACTTTTTCAGCTTAAAAACGACCTCGTCGCCGAATACCTGGTCTATCTGGTAATGCTCCCTTATGAACTTTCTGAATTTACCCATAACTTCGAATCTACGGGTCTCGTCGTCGCCGAACTTTTGCCGCGTCATCTCGCCCCATTTCTGTTCGAACATCGCCACTGTCGGCGGGTCCGGCGGCAAAAACTGCGGCTGCCCCTGGGCGGAATAACCAACGATTGGCCATAGTTCAAATTTGAATCTGTTCAGCGGCAAATGCTGCTTGCGACTATCAACAATATATTTAGGCATCTCTTTGCTAAAGGAGCTGAGAAGACCATCGACTATCTGCTCGAGCTGCTGAGGGGACCTGGTATGCATCTCGCTTTCAAAGGCGTTAGCCGAACTGCTGAACCTCTGCGCCGACAGGTATATTCCCGGGACCCAGCCCCAAACATATATTTTGTCCGTCGGCGTAGTCCGGCTGCGTATGTATTCGCCCGCCTGCTCCCAGTAACCCTTGGCTCCAAAACTGCGCCGCTGCGATATTTCCTCCCACCGCTGAACAAACCCGTTTCGCTTTTGCGGGTATGTCATTCCCGAATACGGGCTTCTCGGCAGGCCGGCAAATATGTGCCACGACATAATCACCATCAGAACAAGACCGGCTATACCGGTAACGACCCATTTGGTTTTGAATACGGCTCCGGCAAGTTTGTCGCGATAAATGGCTATCAGATACCCGCCCGTCATCGCGCCCGATACCGTCAGCGGAAGATAATACTGCTCATAAGAAGCCGGACTTATCCAGACAAAGGCCATATCAAGCAGCCACCAGACGGCGAGCAAAAGCAGGAAACGGTCGTAACCCGCCTTGTTGGATGATGATTGCGCCCCGTGAAGCAAACTATGAATCATTCTGCCGATTCTTGCGATGATTGCACCAAGGGCTAATGAGACCGGCAGGCACAGGGCAAGGTAATATCGCAAAACCTTAGGCCACTGCTCAGAAAACGACATTATGTTTCTCATGCTCGAGACGTAACCGCCGGCCTGCGGGCCCGCAGCCGACGCCTTTGGCAGCAATCCCGCAATGGCGTCCCATACAAAATAAAAAGGCAGTACCGTCTGCACATGCCAGCCGATTATCCAAATATATAACGGTGCTATTGACACCAGCGCCCCTGCCAACAGCAGCCCAATATCAACACCGGTCTGCTTCCAGGTTCTGTGTTTAAATATCGGCTGGGCAATCACAAAAAGCCCCATCGCTCCAATTGCCGATACGCCGGTCTCCTTAAAAAGCGGCGCCCACGCGGCGATTGCGCCTGCCAGCAAACCAAGCCACCACTTCCCGCCTAATTGCCGCATAATCAGCAGGCTTATCGCCATCACCATACACGCTATCATATACTGCTCTTTGACGTTGCCGAACTTGGCGATGAGCGGCGATGACGTATAAATCGCGGCGACAATTACTCCCACCGCCGCCGGCAGCTTGCCGAACATCTTTCGCATCGCGACAAACATCAAAACAAAGGCGACCGCCTGCATAACTGCCTGAATCAGCTTAGGCCCGAATTCACTGAACCCAAACAGCCGGACTCCGAGAATATTGACCAGCAGCGTTCCAAGACCGGCGCTGGGCGCTTCCTCAACACCGATTCTCGCGCCATTGAGGATATGCTGGGCGGAATAAACATTGGCGGCGCTGTCGAATGGGTCCGGATAGTTGAACTCGAAATACCGCCCAAGCAAAAAGGGAATACACGCCAGAACCACAATTATAATCGTTGAAAATTTAGAATTTAGAACTGAGAATTCTGCGTTTGCAATTTTCCTGTTTTTCTTCATTCTGCATTCTCAATTCTTGACTCATTTGAGGATTTCGCGAATCACGTACGTTGGCCGATTCTGTGATTCGTGATACGTCCGAACCAGCAGTTCCGCCAGCAGACCCATCAGGATAAACTGTACCGTTGACACAATAAGGACCGCTGTTAACGTCAGCAGGGGATTTCTGTTCATCGGAAGATGCTGGGCCGAGAGGAACTTCTGATAAAACACAATCAGGCCCGTAAGTATTGCTCCCACTGCACATGCAAGCCCCAGTCCTCCGAATATGTAAATTGGCTTGGTCGAATATGAGCCGAGGAATTTCACGGTAATCAGGTCGAGCATTACCTTCCATGTCCGCCCCAGCCCGTATTTGGCGACGCCGGCGGTCCTGGGCCTGTGGTTGACCTCCATTTCACAGATGTTCGCCCCGCTCCAGCTGGCCAGCACAGGGATGAACCTGTGCATTTCGCCATACAATCTTGTCCCCGCCAGGACCTCGCGTCGGTATGCCTTCAGCGTACAGCCAAAATCGTGCAGCTTGACGCCTGTAATTTTCGCGATAAGCCCATTGGCAATTCTCGAGGGTATCAGCCGTGTAATGGCGTTATCGTGCCTTTTTTTGCGCCAGCCGCTTACCACGTCGTACCCCTTATGCAGCTGCTCTATCATTTGGGGTATGTCCGCAGGGTCGTTCTGCAGGTCGGCATCGATGGCAATGATTATCTGCCCCTGCGAATTGGCAAAACCGGCACTGAGTGCGGCCGTCTGGCCAAAGTTCTTCCGGAACCTAATAACCTTGACTTTGTCGTCGGCCTTGTGCAGTTCAGACAATACCCCGAAGCTGGCGTCCGTGCTGCCATCGTCTATGAAAACCAACTCGTACTTGCACTTGTTACCAAGCGCCTGCGTAAGCTGGTCATATAACGGCTTTATGTTGTCCTGTTCGTTCAACACAGGTACTACGACGGATACTTCAGCCGACTGTCCGCTCATAATCTACTCCGCCTTCAGCGAGACCTCGCCCACCCCCAAGGGGCGAGGCGGGTCCGAACAAGATTTAGTTTCGTAAATCTCTATTATGTTAACAGTTATGCAAACAACTGTAAAGTAACGGCCGGCTACTCCAACAAGGCAATGTTTGACTTTTCGGTCGTCAGACCCTATCATATTGGGCTGCTTCAATATAGTTATCGGTTGAAAGGTCGTGTTTTATGGCAAAAAAAGTGGTTTTGGAACGCAAACCGTTCGTGCTTATTATCCGTGACGGCTGGGGGTATAACCCCGACCCCAAAGAGGACGCGTATAACGCCACGAAATGCTCGAATGTTCCAACCGATAAAATGCTGATGAGTGAATACCCCAACACCCTCATTCATACGTATGGCGAATACGTGGGTTTGCCCGACGGAACAATGGGCAACAGCGAAGTGGGCCATCAGAATATCGGGGCCGGCAGGATAGTTCCGCAGGAATCGGTCCGGCTGAGCTACGCCATCCGCGACGGGTCGTTTTTCAAAAACGAACAATTCGCAAACTGCATCAAATTCGTAAAAGACCACAAAGGCAAAATCCACTTTATGGGCCTGTGCAGCGATATAGGCGTTCATTCGCTGCTTGACCATTTGTACGGCCTGCTTGAGCTCGCCAAACGAAACGACCTCAAGGACGTATTCATCCATGCGTTTACCGATGGCAGGGATTCGCCGCCCGACAGCGGGGCGGGATACATCGCGGATATCGAGAAAAAAGCCGCCCAAATCGGCGTGGGTAAAATCGCTTCGGTAATGGGCAGGTTTTACGCAATGGACCGCGACAGCCGATGGGACCGCGTGCAGAAGGCATACGAGTGCCTGCGGGTGGGCAAAGGATTGCGGGCGAAGAGCGCCGCTGAGGCAATCGCGAACAGCTATGCAAAACAGGGAACCGACGAATTTATAGAGCCGACGTCAATCGTCAATGAAGACAACGAACCGATAGGAACAATCGCCGACGGCGACGGCGTGATTTTCTTCAACTTCCGAGGCGACAGGACCCGTGAAATCACAAGGGCGTTCGTCCAGCCCGACTTCAAGGAATTCCCGCGAAACACAAAGCCGGACATTTATTTCGTCTGTATGACCGAATACGACGCGACAATCCCGGCGCCGGTGGCATTTCTCAAACCGCCTAAAATGAAAAACATCTTAGCCGATTACTGGAGTTCGCTTGGGCTTAAGCAGTTCCGTTGTGCGGAGACCGAGAAATACGCGCACGTGACTTTCTTCTTCAATGACTACACCGAAAAGCCGTTCCCCGGCGAGGACAGACAGATTGTCCCGTCGCCGAAGGTGCGGACTTATGATTTGAAACCGGAGATGAGCGCGTATGAGGTCTGCGACGTTGTGCTGCAGCGTTTAGAAACAAACCAGTATGATGTTGCGGTCATTAACTTCGCCAATCCCGATATGGTCGGCCACACGGGGGTTCTCGAAGCGGCGATTAAAGCGGCCGAAACGGTTGATGCCTGCGTGGGCAAAATTTTAGATAAGGTCAAACAAATGGGCGGCGCGGCCATAATAACCGCAGACCACGGCAACTTCGAGAAAATGATAGACGGCACCCCCGACAAGCCGCACACTGCGCATACCGTCGGCGACGTGCCGTTGATTGTTTTTGACGAAAAATACAAGGGTAGAAAGCTTCGCTCAGGCGGTATTCTTGCCGACATCGGGCCGACACTGCTCGATATGATGGGCCTGCCAAAGCCGGCGGAAATGACCGGAACAAGCTTACTTGAAAAATAGCGGATAGCTTGCAGCGTATAGACAAGAATAACAACTATCCGCTATACGCCAAACGCTAAACGCTTTTTTGTGGGCGGGAGAAAAATGGGCCGGATAGTAGTTCTTGACCAGAATATGGTGAATATGATTGCCGCCGGCGAGGTAATCGAGAGGCCCGCCAGCGTGGTCAAGGAATTAGTCGAGAACAGTATCGACGCCGGCGCGACAAAAATCACCGTCGCCGTCGAGGATGGCGGCAGAAAGTTCATCTCGGTAACCGACAATGGCTCCGGAATGGACGCCGAAGACCTCGTCAGCTCATTCGAGCCGCACGCCACAAGCAAAATAAAAACATCGGACGACCTGCGGGCGATATCAACGCTAGGTTTTCGCGGCGAGGCCCTTGCCAGTATCGCATCAATTGCCCAGATTAAAGCCGTCAGCCGGACAGCGGACGAGCTTTCAGGCAACTGCCTCGAAATCGACTGCGGCGACAAAGCAGGCCTTGCGCCTTGCAGCGCAGACGTCGGCACGACGATTCAGGTCCGCGACATTTTTTATAAACTGCCCGCCAGAAGAAAATTCCTCAAAAGCGCAAACACCGAGATGACCCACATCGTTGAGCAGTTCATCAGAATTGCTCTTGCCAATACCGCTATTGAACTTGCCCTGACGCACAACGGCAAAGAACAATATCGACTGACCGCACAACAGGGCATTCGCGCAAGGATTGCGGAACTGTTCAGCCACGAGGTCGCGGACAACCTGCTCGAAACCCAAAGCGAAGAAAAAGGGTTGCACATAGCTGCCCTTCTCGGTAAACCCGCAATCGCCACCACCAGCAACCGGCTGCAATATATATTCATCAACGGCCGATTCATACGCGACAAATTTATCTCGCACGCAATCAAAGAAGCGTATCGCGGGGCAATCGACCCGAGCAGATTCCCCGCCGCTTTTATATTTATCAAAATGCCTTACGATGATTACGACGTCAACGTCCACCCGACAAAAATAGAAGTGCGGTTCTTCAACGCTAATCTCGTTCACTCGCAGATTCTTGCCTGCCTTCGTGAAAAACTGTTAGCGACCGACCTCGACACTCTCGCCAGTGTCCCGCAGACATCAGCGCCGCCTATGCGCCGCGATAACAAAATAGCGGAGGCGATGGAAGAATTTTTCAGACGGCACCGCCCTTCCGGCCAGCGACAACTCGATTTTATTCCCGATACCCACCCTTCTGGTATTCAACGCATTAACGAATATCGAGAACCAAGTATCGAGAAACGAGCATCGAAATTCCTGCAGATTCACGACTGCTTCATTATCGCTGAAAACGAAGACGGCTTTGTAATTATCGACCAGCACGCATTGCACGAACGGATTATGTATGAGCAATTGAAAAGGCGTGTGCATAACAGTCATCTTGAATCGCAGAAACTCTTGGTGCCGGAAAGTTTTCAACTGACCAAAGAGCAATCAGACACGCTCGAAAATAATTCGCAGCTTTTTGAAAAACTGGGTATTGAGCTTGTTCCATTCGGGCCAAAGACCATCGCAATCCAGGCGTTTCCCGTTCTTTTGGCAAAAGCCGAGCCAGCGGATTTTCTCCGGGATGTGATAGATATGCTTACCGAAAAGGCCTCGACGCTCGACGCGGACAGCTTATTCGACGAGGTTTTGCATATGGCAGCGTGCAAGGCGGCGATCAAAGCGGGGCAAAAACTAACCGACGGGGAGATTGAGCATCTTATCGCCGACAAAGAAACAGTTGAAAATTCCAGCCACTGTCCCCACGGCAGGCCGACCATAATTAAATTTACTGTCACTGAGCTGGAAAAACAGTTTAAGAGAACCTGATGAAAAAAGAATGGTATGCTAATTTCATATTGTTCTATGTAGTACCTATATCTGTGGTACTTTTTACAGGCCTATTCGCTCCATTAATCTGGACTATTACAAAACCCAGCCCAAACCCAAACGTAACCCAAAAAGGTTCTGAAAAGATTGTTTCGCTGTCGCCGAATCTAACCGAGATTGTCTTTGCTCTCGGACTTGGCGACAGAGTTGTCGGCGTTTCAACTAATTGCGACTGGCCTGTTGAGGCGAAGCAAAAGCCTAAGGTGGGGACATTCTGGCAGCCAAACACCGAAACAATAATAGCCACAAAACCTGATTTAGTCGTATGCGAGTCATTTCTTCAGCACAGAGAGATTGCGGAAACGCTCAAAAGGTCGGGCATAAATGCCATTTCTTTGCGGGTTGAATCAATTGAAGGGCTTTATTCCGCCATCATCAGCATTGGCCAGGCGGCCGGTTGTCAGGATAAAGCTGAGGCGCTTGCCGCGAAAATAAAAAGCGACCTTGACCAAATCCGAGCTAAATCCTCATCAGCCCGAAAGGTCAAGGTACTATGGGCGGTGCAGACAGAGCCGATGCGGGTCGTGGGCGTAAAAACATTCGTAAATGAAATAATAGAAATCGCGGGAGGTCAAAACGTCATCGCGCCGACCGGCGACCAGTATCCAGCCATCGGGACCGAAGCAATCCTGACAAGCGGCGCGGAGGTAATAATACAGTCAGCGATGGGGACAGAGGAAATCGCAAAACAGCAGGAAGCGGCTGAGAAATTCTGGAGCAGATTCGCTAATCTGCCCGCGGTAAAAGATAAAAAGGTTTACGTTATAGAAGCCGACACAGTGCTTCGGCTGGGGCCTCGCCTGCCGGATGGGGCGATGAAGGTCGCAAAATTACTGCACCCTGAATTATTTGCGCAGACCAATGACCCGAATGGAGATAAAATGCCCAAATGACCGACCTGCTGACGCCAAAACGTTTAATTGCAAAAATCATCCTGTGCTTAGTGGCACTGGTGGTTGTGATGTTTTTATGCTCGCTTGTGGGAACACAAAAGATATCGCTGTCCACGGCATTCAACGAACCTCACGATGCGCCGGGGCAAAATACCGATTACGATATATACGTCGGCGTCAGAATCCCGCGAATAATTCTCGCGGCGCTTGTCGGTGCGGCGTTGGCGGCAAGCGGTGTCGCCCTTCAGGCAATCCTGCGAAATCCTTTGGCGGAGCCGTATATCTTAGGCATATCGAGCGGCGCGGCGCTTGGGGTTATGACAGCTACGTTAGCGGGAATAAGCTTGTCATTTATGGGCGGCTCGCCGATGGCCGTAATGGCATTTTTGTTCGCTATCGGTACCGTCTGGCTGGTTTGGTTCACGGGACATCTCGCGGGCGGCTCAACGGTAACAAGTTTGCTTCTGGCGGGCGTGGTCATTAATGCCTTCTTTTCAGCACTGATAATGCTGATGACCTCCCTGATAAACAGCGAGCAATTGCGCTCCACGATTATGTGGCTTATGGGCAGTATCGGTGAAAAAGATTTTTCCACGCTGCTGGCAAGCGCTATATTCATAATCGCAGGCATCGCGGGATTATTTACAATCAGTCAAAAACTAAACGTCCTGGCATTCGGCGCCGGTGAGGCGCAATCGCTCGGCGTCAATCCTCGCAGGATTACCTTGGTCGCATTTGCCCTTGCGTCTTTCATAACCGCTGTCGCTGTCGGCCTGAGCGGGCTGGTTGGTTTCGTCGGATTAGTTGTTCCACATTCGGTTCGCCTTGTCTTCGGCCCCGACCACCGCCAGCTATTACCGACAAGCGCATTGTTAGGCGCGGCCTTTGTCGTCATCTGCGACACAATCGCCCGCACTATAATTTCCCCCGCTCAATTGCCTGTGGGCGTGATAACCGCAATCATAGGCGGACCGGTATTTTTAATCCTGCTTTCGAGATACAGCAAAAAAGTGGGGACTCTGCGATGAGCCCCGTTAGAAATAACAATTCCCCAAATATCTCGCACTCCCCGGTAATTTCTAACGGGGTGAGCATTTGCATACAAGTCGAAAATCTCGGTTTTTCTTATGGGCCACAAGCCCAGATACTAAAGAACCTCAGCTTTGAAATTTCCGCCGGCACATTTTTGTCAATAGCAGGCCCCAACGGCGCGGGCAAGACGACACTTCTGAATTTGCTCTCCGGCCTTCTCAAGTCGGCTTCCGGCTCAATCGAAATTGACTCGAAGCCGATTAGTTCGTATTCGGTCAGGCGGCTCGCCAAGAAAATAGCGGTTGTCCGTCAGGAGTTTGTCCCTGTCTTCGAGTTTTCTGCGGCGCAGGTTGTTTCGATGGCCAGAACGCCTTATTTGGGTGCACTCGCGTTTGAGACCGACGCCGACAAAGAAGCCATAGCTGAGGCATTAGAGATGACCGATACCACGCGATTCGCCGATAGGCCTCTGGGGCATCTCAGCGGCGGTGAACGTCAGCGAATCTTCATCGCACGCGCGCTTGCACAGCAGACGCCGATACTTCTTCTCGATGAGCCCACGAGTTTTCTCGATATGAAGCACCAGGTCGGCATATACGACCTGCTGAAAAAAATGCAAATCGAAAAACAAAAGACGATTGTGTCGGTCACGCACGATATCAATTTGGCGGCACAATACAGCGATATGGTTCTGCTGCTCTCGGCAGACGGCAGTTACAATTTCGGGCCAACGCGGGAAATTTTATCGACCGAGCGAATCGAACGCATCTTCGGTGTCCGGACGTTCTCCGCCCAAACAGGCCAAACAAAATTCTTTTTCCCGTTAGGCAAGTTCACCAAAAACAATTCGTCCCCGCCCGGCTTCTAACCGGGGCAGGCGAGAACGTAATCAATCAGGTCTTTTAATTTTGCTGTGGCAAGCGCGATGCAGGAATCCGCCGCGCCGTAATACATATAAACCGTCCCGTCTCGCACCGTCCAGCCGCAGGGAAAAACCACATCATCCACGTCGCCGTCGCGCTCATACGATGTCTTCGGCCCGAAGACCCATTCGTCAGACCGCCGCAAAACCTTCACCGGCTTTTCCAAATCAAGCAGCGCAAGCCCAAGCCGGTATATCGGGCCGGATGCCGTCGTCCGAACCCCGTGATATAAAATCAGCCATCCGTGTTTTGTCTGTATCGGCGGCGCGGAAAGACCTATCTTGTTCGAATCCCACCAGCTCCCCTGCCTGGCGCGAAGCAGGATGTGATGCTCGCCCCAGTGTTTGAGGTTCGGCGAAAACGACAACCAGATATGTCCCTCTATATGAGGGAAGCCGACAACGGGCCTATGCAGCATCGCCCACAAACCATTGACTTTTACAGGAAAAATCGCGGCGTCCTTGTCTTCCGGCGGCATCACGGGGCCTAACCGCGCGAACTTTTTAAAATCCTTCGTAGTGGCCAGCGACACCAAAGGACCGCCCGATGAAAATGCTGTGTATGTAATTGCCCATTCCTTCAGCTCTTCAAGCCAAGTTATCCGGGGGTCTTCAACTCCCCAAACCTCCTCAGGATGCGCAGGACCCGGAGCAAACGTCGGCTGTTTGTCGATTCGCCAGTTGCTTACGCCGTCTTTGCTCCTGGCAACGGTCAGATGAGAAGCCCCGCGAAAATCCTCCACCCGAACCAGAAGAAGCGTTTCGCCATCCACGATTGCGGCGGCGGCGTTAAAAACTGAATTGGCGGGATATGGCCAGTCCTCGACGGTGAGTATGGGGTTTTTCGGGCAACGCTCGAACAGTTCGTGTCTTATTGGTTTTTTCATAACATACAGTTCCCCGCTACAGGATTAACGCCGATGACGCCCTTCTTCTCAATCGAAGGAACGCTGCATGGTCTTATCCGAGCCGCCGTAAATGAAGCGGATTTCGCCGACATTTGGAACAACCGACAGGGGGAATTTCGGGAAAGGTTTGAAACCGGCGGGCCAATATACGAACAGGGCCTTGCCTATGAGATATTCGCGAGGGACAATGCCCTCGGCGTACATTTTACCGTTGTTCCCCTTGCCCGGCCGTGCCCACCATCTGCCGTCTTCGCTGCGAGGGCTGTTATCTCCCAGCATAAAGAACTGGTCCGCCTTGAGCGTCAGCGGATTGCCCTCGGTAGCCCTGCCCGGTTCGTTGTTGTTCGGGTTTCTGCTGGTATAGTGAATGTCCCTGAACAACGCCAGATGCGAAACCGTGATATCACCCGCACCGAAAATTCTCGCCTCCGGTTCAACATTCGTGTTTCTGATCCCTGCGTCATTCGGCCCCCGGCCAAGGTCTTTGGTCAGTTTCTCGTCGCCAAACTCCAGCACCAGTTCGTGGTCGGCATTGGCAAACCTGAACATCCTTTCGCTTTCAGCCGTCAGCGGGGCAATCGTTTTGGTCGCAAGCACCTGCTCATTGCCGTCCGCGAGCCGTGATATTGTCATTTGTCCCGCAAAATCAACCCGGCCTTTGTATTGTATCCCGTATTTACTCAACGACGCCCCGGCAAGCCCCTCAGGCCGGCTCGAATTGACCCAAAAGCGGACCATCAGGTCGCTGCAGTAAGGCATAAACCTGTAATCGATAGTCTCATCGTACGCGTATGTCGCCCTGAAATCATTGCCCCGCGTTGTATCGTAAACAAGCGAATGTTTTTCGCCGGGGTTGCTGGAGAGCCGGAAAATCGTCGGGCTGTCGTCCGCCATAGTCCACTTCGAGCCCTCGTCATTTTTGAACGGCTGCTGCCAGGTATGCCTGTTAAACGCCGGCTCCTCGGGCCGGGCCGGCTGGTAATCGTTGTCGTAAATCGGCATCCACAATTCTTCCTGAACCTTCGCCGGCTTTCTGCTGATTTGCCCGTTGATATAAACGTCCCCGTCGATTATCTCTACCGTCTCGCCGGGTCGGCCAGCCAGCCGTTTTATATAATTCTCCGACGGGTCAAGTGGATTCTTGAAAACCACCACGTCCCACTGCTTCGGCTCTTCGAACTGATAAATACTTTTCAGCACCAGTATCCGGTCGCCGCTCGAAGGTGCCATATCGCCGGCGGTAATCTGATAATACCCGCAGCTCGGACAGCGGGAATACTCCTGCCTGGTCTGCCCCCTGAGTCGTGCCGTCGCGTAAATATTTTGCCCGTAGTAGTACTTGTAACCGCACTGTGTGCATCGCATGGTGTAATGTGCGCCCATCAGCGTGTCGGCCATACTGCCCGTCGGAATACGAAACGCCTCCATCACAAACGCGCGAAACACAAACGCCAGCGCAAAGGCCGTTATAAGCCATTCAAACGTGTTGGCTATCTCGGCCGCGCGGCTCCTCGATTTTGTTTTCATATCCTCAGCCATAAATTTTCAGCAGGTATCTCCGTTGTCAGGAATCAGGGGGACTATTATGCGGCAAATTCCACGACACGTCAATTATAACCGCGTCTAAGTTTCGACAATAATGCCGGCCAGGACACCGTCGTCCTGTTATTACTGCTCCTGGTTAACGGTTTCCTTTGCACGCTGCACCGGATTAGCACTCCTGGCAGGACGTTCGGTCTGGTTCTGCTGCTGCATACCGCCCGTCTTGGTTGGTTTTCGTTGCTGCCGTTCCCCTGCCTGCTGTCGGCGCTCTTCTTTCAATTCATTCTCAAGTTTGATAACTAATTTATTCAGGCGGTCTTGTCTCTTCTTCAATACCAGGTCTATCGCCTCTACGGTATTTGTATCTTTTGCTGCATCAGCGACTTTTCGCAGAAATCTCAATTCCGCGACAACAACGTTGTCCATCGCCTTCGCAAGCTCCGCTTTTTTCTCCTGTTTACCCAGCCACTGGTTATCTTCACCTCGGGCCTCCAAATCGATACGGTCGAGTTCCCGCTTGAACCCGTTGAAATCATTTATATCAGGAACATTTGTTTCCGCCGACATCGCCGGAACGGTTGTCGGCGCCACAACGTCCGTTGCTGTCCGATTAGGTTCTTGAGCATTAGGTTTATCTGCGGTATAAGGCCAGCCCGGCGCATTTGCCGGTGCGCGGTTGGGTTGCTCCGCTGCGGCGTTTGCGTCCCTCGCCGGCTTTCGAACGTCAGCCGACCTCTTCGGTGTCGACTGATTTACGCCATTATCAACCTGCTGGCCTATCTCCATCGTTCCGACTGTCTCCACCAAAGACCCCTGCCCATACGCCGTTCGTAAAGCGCCGGGGCCGACCAGACAAAGACATAAAATAAAACTTATTGCTATCGCAGATTTTTTATAGTTTATCAGATTCACAATGTCTTTCATTATATTCCGGCATCTCATATTCAACACCTTTCATCCGGCCTTCGCCGGGGCAGTAAATACATCTCAAGTTCGTTTTAAATTTCCTCGGTGCTTGTTACGCCGATATGCTGCATTATTCTATCAAATTCTTCGAGCGAATGAAACTCGACAACAATCCTTCCGCATTTTCCGTTTTTGCGTGTTTCAATCGCCACGTTGGTTCCGAGCTCTTTGCTTAGCCGGCTTTCGAGGTCCTGTATATGCGCCGGCCTTGTCCTGATTTTTATTTTTTGCGCATCATTCGCGGTCAGGTATTGTCTAACCAGTCGTTCTACCTCTCTTACGCTTAACCGCCCTGCCATCGCACGGTTGGCAAGCTTTCGCCTCAATTCATCTGTTGGCAACGCCAGCATCGCACGAGCGTGCCCCATTGTTAGCTGGCCTTCGATTAGCATTTGTTTAATCTCTGTTGGTAAGTCGAGTAGCCGCAGATAGTTAGCTATCACTGACCTGTCTTCTCCGAGCCGCTGGGCGGCATCGGCCTGCGTCAGTGATAAGGTGTTCAAATACCGCTGGTACGCAGTTGCTCGCTCGATAGGATTCAGGTCTGCCCTATGGATATTCTCCACTAGGGCCAGTTCAAGCATCTCATCGTCCTTAACAGGCCTGATAATCGCGGGAACCGTCTGAAGCCCGGCTATTCTGGCCGCTCTCCAACGCCTTTCGCCAGCAATAAGCTGGTAACCGGAACCCATATGTCTGACAATCACCGGCTGAATTACACCGTTCGTTTTGATTGACTGCGCCAATTCCGCCAGCTCTTTTTCGTTCCAAAAAGAACGAACTTGATGAGGATTTACTTCGATTTCATCAACTTTTATTTCCCGATACGAGCCGTGTAACGCTATATTTGACAAGACGTTAGCGTTAATTTCGGCTATGGGAATGGGTAGGGGGGATTCATCTTGTGTCGTAGTTATGGGACCTAACAGCGATGCCAGCCCCCTGCCGAGATGCCTGGGTTTTTCCGTCTTTTCAGTCATTATTTCGCTCCTTCTATAACACGAATTTTACCCGAGCCAGCCGTGGCATCAGGTCCTTTTGCATATCACGTTCTATTGATACCTTCATAAAATATTTCGGTGTTTTTAACAAAAACTCTCCAGTCTTGCCAGACAAAATTGTCTGCCGTGAAAAAAATGTTTCACGTGAAACTTTCACAATGAGGTCAAGAATATGCGTTCCGCAGCTTTGTAGATTTTCGATCCTCTTGTTATGGTTCGTGTTGCGTGGCCGTTGGAGAAACGACATTGGACTTGCCCTGGCAGGCGGAGCGCCTCTCAGATACGGAGCACGCCAATACGCTCGGCTGGGGAAGATGGGCGTAACCAGTGATACCATCAAATTCCTTCTATTTATTAATCGCCCTCTATCCCACATCGCAAAACACTAAGTCAGAAATCGCTGGTTTCACTGGCTACAATTGTTTCTCAAAAGCCCTAGTGCCGTATTGCAACCTCTTGAGGTTACCATAAAATAGCATCAATAAAGCTGCATTCGCTCGAAACTGAATTCTATAATCATGTGGATGATATGGAATTTTGGCCTCTTCTATTTACCGAATTCACCTGAGCCGAAAGGGCGGTAGCTATTTTGATTGCTATGGCTAATTTAGAGCAACGCATCTTACGCCGAACTATGTTTCACGTGAAACACACCTGCAATGTTCATTTTTCTCTTAGTTTTTTCTTTAGATGCAAAGTAACATTTCTATTTGTTGTGTTTACACCAATATTTTGTTGGCATTTTTGACGTCTTATAATAATGCCACTGTGAATGTAATAACGAATAAATGGGTTGCAGTTACTCTCAGCAACCTGTTATATTTGGGAATTTTCTTAGAATCTGCAATTTAGCGGGAGCGCCAGTCGACCGCGAACATTTCTCCCGGCTTATCTGAAGACCGTTGAGCCGGTGACTGGTCGATAAGTACTTTGACTCGACGCTGTTTCGGAATAAACTCTTCAACGCATTTGCTGGAAAACATGGCGGTAGCCATTTTCTCAAAGCCAAGAACTATGGCGCACAACATAATTGCCTGAATGATGCTCCTCGGAGCGGAGTGGGGGCTAAGCGAGAACGCCGTCGCTGCCGTTACCAGCAAAAGAAAAACGATTGTTTCCATAACAGCTTCAATAATACCGATTATCGGATGTCGCGTATAGAAATAGCCGCCGCCGGGGAATATTATAGAAAGCGTTGTGGCCCAGGACTTGTTCTTGAATTCCAGCGAACAGCTCGGACAGGCGTAATAGCCCCTTATAAGCGGTTTAGTGCACCGTGGGCACAGATGCGTTCTTTCCATCGACGGGCTTGACCGGCCATCGAGAGACACGTCTTTAAGCACTGCCCTTGTTTCCTTTCTGCCGCCCCAGCCGATGCAGCGAAATTTTTCGGTTCGGCCGCTCTTGTACTTGACGACGAGCGTCGCCCATCTTATGTGAATATAGCGACAATCAGCATATACAATCTGCGCAACAGACCAGCGGTGCCGCAGGCACCTCGTCGTCGGCACATGCAGGATTCGTCTGTTGGTAACTGCGAATAAGGACTGCTTGAGCGGCTGAAGCAATATGCCCGTGAGAAGCTGCTCGACGAAGGTCGCCGGCGAGCAGCCGGATATAACGTGCAGGATTCTTTCGCCCGGCTCAAGAAAAGGCGCAAGAAAACGCAGTTTGGCTAAAAGATTTCGCTGATGCGATTCAATCCGTCGCTTGTAATTGCCTTTATGGTCCGAAAATAATACCGTTGTGTCCACAGCAAGGCCATATAGTTCCTCTTTTGGAACTTGTCGGGCAAGGTTTTGTTCGTTATCAATTGTCTGAGTAAACATTTTGTAGCCCCTGATTATTTGCCATTACATCGACAAAAAGAAGGGGGCTGATAATCGATTATTGATTACTGATTATTGAAAAGTAACAACTGCAACCGATTTTCCTGTGTATTTATCAATAATCAATCATCGATAATCAATAAGGTCATTTTTGAATCGGGTGACTAATATGAGAGCGGTCATACAAAGAGTGTCGAGTGCAACCGTCGAGGTAAATGGGCAAGTCGTAGGCCACATCGGCAGGGGGCTGCTTGTGTATTTAGGCGTTGGAAAAGCTGACACCGATAGCGACGCGGCGTTTATGGCAGAAAAGCTCGTCAATCTGAGGATATTTGCGGATGAAACGGAAAAAATGAACCGCAGCGCGCTGGATATCGGGGGTGAGATTTTATTAGTCAGCAATTTCACGCTCCAGGGCGATTGCCGCAAGGGCCGCAGGCCCGGATTTGATGGTGCCGCCGAACCGGCAATGGCTGAACGGCTGTATGAAAAAGTAGCCCAGTTGATTGCCGAGAAGGGTTTAAAGGTCGCCAGGGGCGTTTTTGGCGCAAATATGCAGGTTTCGAGCGTCAACGATGGACCTGTAACCTTTATCCTGGACAGCTTGGCCCGTTAGATACCACTTCCAAATACGCCCTCAGGCAGATTATTTAAATAAAGGGCTGGGCGTTTGTTTTGGCCCGCAGAAAGCGAATTTCGACATTTACGCCGGCTTTTGAGGAAAGTGCAGGGGGTGTTTGTGCCGAAATAATTTTTTGCCCGGCGGAATTTAGTTGTGGGCCTGAAAAAGATTCATATAATCTTGCGCCCGGCCTTTACGTATAATAATTCAGCGGACAGACCTGGTTAGCAACGCTGAGCTTGAGTTAACATCGAACAGGCAGATTGGTAAAAAAATGGCAAAGCGAAAAAATAACAGTAAAAGCGGCAAGAACGGATTGACGGCTGCAGATATTGAGAAATTCAGGGAACTGCTGCTCGCCAAGCGCCGTGAGTTACTCGGCAACGTCTCTACTATGGAAAATGAAACTTTCAAGAAGGAGCGAAGCGAGCTGTCGAGCATGCCCTTTCATATGGCCGATGCAGGTTCAGACAACTTCGAGCAGGAATTCTCGCTGGACCTGATGGACAGCGAGAAGAAAATGCTCAAGGAAATCAACGACGCACTTGCCCGCATCGGGGAAGGCGTCTTCGGTGTTTGTGAAGGCAAGGGCGAGTCAATCCCCAAGGCCCGGCTAAACGCCATCCCCTGGGCGCGTTACTGCGTCGGCTGCGCAGAACTGAAAGAGAAAGGTCATCAGTTTGGTGGTGAAGCTGATGGAACAGGCGAGATTCCGCCTTATGAAGCTGGCACCGAACCGGATGCTGATGAGGAAAGCGAAGACGAGCCGGAAGCCGACAGCAGCAGCGGCTTCGACAGCGAGGTCAGCCCGGAAGAATAATTTAGCAACCGGCGTCCAAGATTCAGCAAACCCATCTTCCCGCTTCAACCGAATTGCGCAGCTTACGCTTTTGCCAGCGCTGTTTTTGGTTTGGCGCGTTTAATCTCGACGGTCTTTATCTTCATCTTGTGCGCTTTATCACGTAGCACTGCCGTCGGGTCACTGCCCACCGCACGCAGTTTCGCGTATCTGTTTTCCAGCAGTGTTTCGAGTTTTGTTCGCTTGAGGACCGCCAGTGTCTTTATAATGTATTGCTCGACGTTATAAACGGTGTCGTGGATGTTTCGATGAGCTCCGCCCAATGGCTCGGCAATCGCCTCATCGATGAGTTTCAGTTTAAGCAGGTCTTTGCTGGTGAGTTTAAGCGCCTCTGCCGCCTCGGGCGCCTGTGAGCCGTCACGCCACAAAATACCCGCACATCCTTCGGGGCTGATTACTGAATAGTACGCGAATTCGAGCATCGCGAGGCGGTCGCCGACGCCTATGCCCAGCGCCCCACCCGACCCGCCTTCGCCTATGCAGATACAGATTACGGGTACCGGCAATCGGGACATTTCAAACAGATTGACCGCTATCGCCTGCGCTTGCCCCCGTTCTTCGGCCCCGATTCCAGGATATGCCCCGGGCGTGTCAATGAGCGTAACGACGGGTATGCCGAATTTCGCGGCGAATTTCATCTTCGCCATCGCCTTGCGATAACCTTCCGGGTTGGCACAGCCGAAATTACACGCTACCTTTTCCTTCAGCCCCCGTCCTTTATTCTGGCCGACAATCAGGACCTTCTCTCTGCCTATCTGGCCGAAACCCGTAATCATCGCCCGGTCGTCGCCGAAACATCTGTCACCGTGAAGCTCGCGGAAGTCCTTTACCATCAGGTTAAGGTAATCCGGCAGCAGGGGCCTTTTCGGATGTCGCGCCACCTGCACCGTCTGCCAGGCGGTGAGCTGCGAATAGATTTGCTTAAGCTCGGCCACTTGTTCCTGCTGAAGCCGGCGAACCTCCGCGGAATAATCAATGCCCTTTGTCGAGCTGAGGCGGCGCAGCTCGTCCATCTGGCGGTCAAAGTCCGCCACCTTCTGCTCAAAATCGAGGTAATCGCCGTCCCCGATTTTTCCGGCATTGTTATCTTGCACTGTCGCCATTCGTTCTTAATCCGTCTTAACTTACAATATAAGCACACAAGCGGTGCGATTGTTTATCATTTGGTATTTATCGAGCGGACAACCATAGTAGCATTAACGCGCCCCAAATGAAAGAAAAAAATTGACATTGCTTCCCGCTTGCTATAACTTTTATCGGCGTCGGGTATAGTATCCTTTTTCTATAAGGTCTTTATTATGAAGCACTTAAGAAAAACAACGGTCCTTGGGTTGGGCTTATTGGGCGGTTCCGTGGGTTTAGCCGTATCGCAGGCGCTAACCGGCATAAAAACAGCGGGGTTTTCCCACAGGGCAAGCACCCGCGCAAAGGCCCGCCGGCTAAAGGTCGTCGATGAGGTATTCGACGACATAAAAGCAAGCGTCAAAGACGCGGATTTAGTCATCCTCGCAACCCCGATAGGCAACTTCGAAGAGACATTTCGCCAAATCGCCGATGCGCTTGCCCCAGGCTGCATCGTTACAGACGTCGGCTCAACAAAATTAATGCCCCATCGCTGGGCCGACAAATGCCTGCCAAAAAATGTCCACTACGTCGGCTCGCACCCAATCGCCGGCTCAGAACAAAGAGGCGTCGAGTTCTGCAGAGACGACCTTTTCTACAGGGCGCTGTGCATTCTCACAACTACAAAGACCACAAATAAACGCTCACTGCAAATAGTGAAAGAATTCTGGTCTGCACTTGGTTGTTTCGTTAAAATAATGACGCCCGCCCGACACGACCGCATCTTCGCCAACGTCAGTCACTTGCCTCATATTACCGCTGCCTCGCTGGTCAACGCCAGTGACGCCGAAGAATTGAAATTCGCGGGCAAGGGATTTATGGATAGCTCTCGAATCGCATCCGGCCCCGCTAATATCTGGGCGGATGTGTTTATGACAAACGCTCAAAATACCGTTCGCGGAATTGACCGGTTGACCGCGGAGCTTACAAAACTTAAAAAGGCCATTCGCGCAGGCGACAGAAAAAAAATTGAAAAGCTTCTTGAGGCCGCGAGAACCAAACGCAGCAAGTTAGTGAAATACAAAATGAACAGGAAAGAACTGATTTAACTCTTAGGTGGCAGCATTTTGCTATCACCTAAAGAAACGACAATTCTCGCCTTCGGCTTTCACAGCAAGCCCTGATTAAACGATAACAATGACACTAAAAAATAATTGGTGTTAACACAATATCAGGCAGCGCGTCTTAAATTATGACTGGCTGAGTTGTCATCATCGAATTGCTAATAGTCAAGCCGGCCCAAAAAGTTGATGGACACAAAAATTAGTGGGATACAAAATGAACAAGCAGGGAATTGATGTAATAAGGCATGGCAGAAAATGGTAACTGCTGTCCGAGCAATTTGTTTCACGATACTGTTATCGGCGTTGCCCGCCTTGAAGACCGGCTTTGCGATGGATGATCTGCCTCAGCGCGCGGCTGAACTCAAGCCCGACCAATTACCACCGCGAATGCACGAGACGGGAAACTCTATAATGAGTCAAATTGGTGAAACACATGCCACATATTATTATGTGAGTGCCATTAGCGGAAAGGATGATAATTCCGGCTCGGAATTACAACCTTTTAAAACACTGGTTAAAGCAGTTAATGTTTTAACTCCGGGTTGCACATTATATGTAATGAACGGAACTTACCGCGAAACGCTATCACCCCCCTCAGGCAGTGCATCAAAACCAATTACGATAAAAGCATATAAAGATAACACTCCCATAATTAGCGGAGCTGACCTATTACAGGCAGCCGATTGGAGCATTTATAAAGGACATATTTATAAAACTCCTTATACAGCAAAAACATTTGAGCAGCTTTTTGTTGATGGAAAGATGATGACTATTGCACGTTGGCCAAATGCAAATAGTAACCCCGATAAGGTTTTTGATATGCAAAGGGCAAAAACAACCAATGGGAATAAGAGTTCTATCTCTGACCCCAACTTACCGGATGGAGACTGGTCTGGAGGTAAAATTTGTATTTGGCCAGGTGCGGCCTGGATATCATTTGTTAGAGAAATTAAACATTATACACCGGGTAAATCTTTGACAGTTACGAAGAATTTCGTAGTGGATGACCCACACGCTGAAGATAAACCTTACTGCCCGAGAACGGGAAATGATTACTTTATATTCGGCAAACTGGCAGGTCTTGATGTGCCAAGTGAATGGGTAATTGAAAATGGGAACCTATATTTATATGCACCCGACGGCAATAGTCCCGCACAACATAAGATTGAATATAGAACAAGGGATTATGGCATTAACCTTAAGGATAAAAATTATGTTACAGTTTCCGGGATAAACATTTTTGCGGCTGCTATTACAATGGAAAATGCAAATAATTGCACCATTGACGCGTGCAATCAAAAATATCATGAGTATTTTGACGATACAGACGGATATCATGCTACATTCGCTCATCGTTTGAATTATGTATCGGGAAGCAATAATGTATGGAAAAACAGTGAAATTGCTTATTCGGCAGGTGACGGCATAAGGCTTGACGGAAATGACAATATAATTGACAACATGCTAATTCACGACATAGATTATAGCGGAGGCTGGTTTGCCGGGGTTATGGGGCAACCCGGCAAAAACAAGGATAATGTTCCTGACAAAGCCAATACCAATCCGTCTATCATTTCAACCTGCAACAATGTAACAGTGACACATTCTACAATATACAATTGCGGACGAAATGCCATATTGCATCATAAAACAGGTAAATTTGATATTACATATAACGATTTGTCTAACGCATCCAGGCTGGTTAAAGACTGCGGCCTAACCTCAACATTCGGTTCTGATGGCAAAGGGAGTATTATAGCATATAACTGGCTCCACGACAATGTTGGCACATATACTGTTGGAATATATCTTGACTGTTATAATCGCAATTTTGTTATACACAACAATGTAATCTGGAATTGCAGCTGGGCAGGAATACAGCTTAACGGTTACTCTCGTAACAATATCGTATACAACAACACTATATGGGGCTGCGGAAGCGCTTTTATGACGTATTCTTATCCAGGCGACGCTCCCGACCAAAGCGGCAGTAAAATATTTAACAATCTATATGACGGCTCCGCTACTTTTGTAACTGGCAAATTATCGCCTTGGTTATCTAATAATATTAAATCTAATATTCAGGACATCGTTGATAGCAACTATATTCCGAAAAAAAATAGCATTGCCGTCAATGGGGGCATAAAAGTTACGGGCATCAACATCCCATATCAAGGAACGGCACCTTATGTTGGTGCGTATGAATATCTTGGCGAATACTGGAAGCCTGGTTGTGACTTGGATTATAAGTAAATTAGAAAGAGTTGACGACAGGGCTAAACACGAATTAAAAATAGAAAATTAAGAATCGAGAATTGAAAAAGATAAACACAGCGGTACGAGTAATTTGTTTCACGATACTGTTATCGGCGTTTCCTTTTCGCGCTGAGGCAGAGGATTTCACCAATGCCATCCACGCGTATCTGCAACAGCGCGTCGAGGTGGAAAAAATAAATGTCGGCATCGTGGTCGGCATCGTGGACGAGAATGGCAGCAGCATTGTCAGTTACGGGAAATTGGATAACGGCACCGACCAGGATGTGAATGGCGACACACTGTTCGAGATTGGTTCCATCACGAAGACATTTACCGGGCTGTTGCTGCAAGACATGGTTGAGCGCGGGGAGATGAAGCTGGATGACCCCGTGGCAAAGTATTTGCCCAAGTCGGTCAAAATGCCGACCCGCAACGGCAAGGAAATCACGCTGCTCCAACTGGCCACGCATACCTCCGGGCTTCCAGTCATGCCTGACAACCTTGACCCCAAACGTGCGGATAATCCTTTTGCTGATTATACCGTCGAAAAGATGTATGCCTTCCTGTCTGGCTGCAAATTGACCCGTGACCCGGGAACAAAGTGGGAATATTCGAACTTGGGAATGGGATTGCTTGGTCATGTCATCGCCTTGAAAGCCGGGACGAACTACGAATCGCTGGTGGTGGATAGGATTTGCCGGCCGTTGAAGATGGATAGTACGCGGATCACGCTGACGCCCGAACTGAAAGCCCGGTTTGCACAGGGACATAATTACTTCGGCTACGCGGTATCGGCCTGGGATCTTCCAACTCTGGCTGGTGCCGGCGCGCTGCGCTCGACGGCCAATGACATGCTGAAATACCTTTCGGCCAACCTCGGCTTGGCGCCGTCCGGTCTGACGCCGCTCATGGAAAAGACACACGTGGTTCACTTTGTTAACGCTCCGCCGGGGACTGACATCGGGTTGGTTTGGTGGATCGTGGACCTGCACGGGACAAAAATCGTCTGGCATGGCGGACTCACGTCCGGTTACAGCACGTTCGCCGGTTTGGACAAGACGCGGCGTCGCGGCGTGGTGGTCTTGTCTTCTTCTTATGACATCTTCGGCGTTATGACCATAGGTATGCTTTTGCTCGAAAGCGAATGGCAGTCGGACAGACATCCAAAGGAGGCAAAAATCAGCAGCCAGGTTTATGATTCGTATGTGGGGCAATACCAGCTTTCACCCGATTTTGCGCTGGGAATGCTCATAATGCGGCAGTGTCTTCTCAACGCGCCCAAAGCGGCCATTTATATCCCGGCGGGCTTCTGCCTCGCCGTGCTGGTGATCCTCCTCTGGCGCGCTAGGAGTTTCCGCAAGCGATGCCTCATCCTGGGCGGCGCGGTCTTGGTCAGTGGTCTTTTGGTGGCTCTCATTGTGCTGGTGTTGAGTCACATGGTTTGCGCGGTTTTGCATCCCGGCATAGGTATTCGTCGTGAAGGGGATCGAATCTTTGCCCAATACAACATACGGTTACGATTACCACCTGTCACTGCTAAATTCTTACCACCTTACGCTCCTAACGCTGCTGAATTATCATCGCATATCACTTGTGAATTATTGCCGGAATCGGAAACCCGTTTTTTTGAAAGGATGAGCGGTGCGCCCATGACTTTTTCGCGGGATGCTCAAGGCAAGGTGACCTGCTTAACCGCGCACTTCCTCGGCAATGCGTTTTCTTATGATAAAATCTCAGACCAGCCGCCAGCTCCCGAACCACCCAAACCGCGTGTCGCCATCAAGCTGGACACAAAACTTCTCGATGCGGTTGTCGGCGATTACAAATTTTCGCACAGTGCGGGTCTTCCTGCAGGAATGAAACTGACTATCTGGCGAGAAGGAGATCAGTTGGTCGCGCAATCCTGGGGCAAGGACGTTCTCCAGGGCGCTTTCGATATTTATCCCGAATCGGAAACGAATTTCTTCATCAAGATCGATGGTGCGCAATTGACCTTCATCAAGAATGACAAGGGAGAAGTGACGGCTGTAATCCACCATCAGGCGGGGTATCCGGATAGCGAGGGAAAGAAACTTAAAAATTTATCTGAATGATTTTGGCCGCCGACAAGGGCGGGGGGGAATCTGCACGTTTTCAAATTAGGACACTATCCCAAACGCTACATTTCTTGACGACTCAACCGCTGGGCCGTATAATCCGCTGAACGATTCACCGCAAAAACCGCAAAGCTTGCAGAGATTATTTCTTTTTTTCTCTGTGCCCTCTGTGTGCTCTGTGGCTAAAAAAACTCTGTGGCAAGACTTCTAGTGGCTTTAGGGATTGTTTTTATGAAACAATGGCGAATTGAGGTATGCAACAAGGCGGGTTTCCCGGACGTGCAGGGGGCCAGCGTCCTTACTGATATAAAAGAGTTTGGAATAAACGCAGTCGAGGCGGTGCAGTTCGCCCGTGTGTACTTAATAGAGGCGGATTTCGACAAAGATTTCGCCGACCGGCTCGCAAAAGAGCTTCTGGCGGACCCCGTCTGCGAAGAGTATTACATAGGCAGAAGCGGCGCGCCTGCAGGACTGGCAAAAGCAACGCTTGTTGAAGTGCATCTCAAAAGCGGCGTCACCGACCCCGTCGCGGAATCCGTAACCAGCGCAATGAACGATATGGGGGCGAAACCAGGCAGCGTCCGCACGGCGAGAAAATACGTCCTGCTCGGAGAACTGAACAGCAAACAAATCGACACAATCGCCAGAAAAATCCTGGCCAACGACTGCATCGAGGTTTGCGTCGTCGGCAACGATGCCGAACCGCCAAGCCCGCATATAAAACCTTATGAGCTGAATTTAGTCCACCTGCCGATACGAGACCTTGATGAGCAGGGGCTGGTTAATCTCAGTAAACAAAAAGACCTGTTCCTCAACGCCGTGGAAATGAAAACGATTCAGGATTACTTCAAACGAATCGGCAGAGAGCCGACGGATATCGAGCTTGAATCAATCGCGCAAACATGGAGCGAGCACTGCGTCCACAAAACTCTCAAAAGCAAGGTCGATATGGACCTCGACGGCCAACACATCCAGTTCGACAACCTGCTCAAACAAACCGTCTTCAAAGCAACCAAAGATTTGAACAAGCCCTGGTGCATAAGCGTCTTCGCCGATAATGCGGGCGTCATCGATTTCGATGATGAATCCGCGGTTTGCTTCAAAGTAGAAACGCATAACCACCCTTCAGCGCTCGACCCTTACGGCGGGGCAGCAACAGGTATAGGCGGCGTCATCCGCGACCCGATGGGGACAGGAATGGGCGCAAGGCCAATCGCCAACACGGATATTTTCTGCTTCGGCGACCCGAATATGAAACTCGAAGATGTCCCCAAGGGTGTCTTGCATCCCAGACGAATTATGAAGGGCGTCGTATCGGGCGTCCGCGACTACGGCAACAGGATGGGAATTCCAACCGTCAACGGCGCAATATACTTCGACGACAGATACATCGCAAACCCGCTGGTCTTCTGCGGCAACATAGGCATAATGGATAAAAATAAATGCTTCAAACATCAGCAGGCAGGCAACCTCGTTATCGTCGTCGGAGGCAGAACAGGCCGAGACGGCATACACGGTGCGACGTTCTCATCGGGTGAAATGACCCACGAACACGAGACAATTTTCTCCCACGCCGTGCAAATCGGCAACGCCATCACCGAAAAGAAAATGCTGGATGTCCTCGTTCAGGCCAACGAAAAAGGTTTATACGAAGCAATCACCGATTGCGGCGCGGGCGGATTAAGCAGCGCGGTAGGCGAAATGGGTCAAGAACTGGGCGCGGAAGTTGACCTCGACAAAGTCCCGCTCAAATACGCCGGGCTAAATTACACCGAAATCTGGATTAGCGAAGCGCAGGAGCGAATGGTCATCGCCGTAAAGCCGGAAAACTTAGACGCGATAATGAAAATCTTCGCGGGCGAAAACGTCGAGGCCACCGTCATCGGCAAATTCACAGGCGATAAAAAACTGAAACTCCGCTATAAGGGGACTGTCGTCGGCGAGCTCGATATGGAATTCCTCCACGATGGTGTCCCGAAATATTCGCGTAAGGCTGTCTGGACTTCACGAAAAACGCGGGACGCGGAACGCGGAACGCAGAACGAAAAGAGCAATTACAATGACGAACTGCTTTCAATTCTCGGCTCATACAATGTCGCGAGCAAGGAATGGGTAATTCGCCAGTATGACCACGAGGTGCAGGGCACATCGGTCATCAAGCCATTGACCGGCGTCACCAACGACGGCCCGGGCGACGCGGCAGTCATAAGACCAAAATACGACTCAGACCACGGCGTCACTATAAGCTGCGGGATGAATCCCTGCTATGGGGACATCGACCCGTATTGGATGGCTCTTTCCGGAATAGACGAAGCGATTAGAAATCTCGTCTGCGTCGGCGCAAAGACGGACCGCATCGCGCTGCTGGACAATTTCTGCTGGGGCGACTGCACAAAACCGGAGACATTGGGCACATTAGTGCGTGCGGCCCAGGCCTGCTACGACGGGGCAATCGCATACGATGCGCCGTTCATTTCAGGCAAGGACTCTCTCAACAATGAATTCAGACGCGACGACGGCACACGAATCTCTATCCCAGCGACGCTGCTGGTAAGCGCGATTTCCTTAGTCGATGATGTCGGTAAGTGCGTAACAATGGACGTCAAAAAACCGGGCAATCTGCTGTTCGTAATTGGCGAGACGAAAAATGAGCTTGGCGGTTCGCATTATGAAAACTTAAAACTTAAAACTCAAAACTCAAAACTGTGGAACGTCCCACAAGTTGACCTCAAATTAGCGCCGAAGATAGCCCGCAAAGTAGCCGAGGCGATAACCAAAGGATTAGTCGCAAGCTGCCATGATTGCTCGGAAGGGGGCTTGGCGGTTGCGCTGGCAGAAATGGCGTTTGCGGGCGGGTTTGGCATCGAAGCCGACCTCCGCGGCCTGCCCAAAGCCAAAGATTGCGACCGAATCGATGCCCAGCTATTCAGCGAATCGAACTCGCGATACATAGTCGAAGTCGAGCCGGAAAACTATAACTCCTTTGCCAAGCTAATGTTAAATCTGCCTTTTGGGCAAATCGCAAAGGTGACTGGCGCTCAAACGCTAATAATAAGAGACCAAAACGGCAAAAAAGTTGTTAACGCCGAAATTGATTCGCTCAAACAGGCCTGGCAAAAAACTTTTGCCTGGTAAGCATACCAAGGCTAAATATTTTATATTTTTTTTAATCTCTATAGCAGATTTTTTCTGCCATCATCTCGTTTTCTCCTTGACGCATTTGCCCATTTTATCTATATTGCCAAGCCCTTTGTTATAGGACGTAAATGGCAAAAAAACGGCACTGAACAAAAGCTGCCATTGCCAAGTATAAAAAGGCGATTATTATTGTCCTGACAAGGGGCCCAGTTTAGTCGGGGATTGTAGTGTCACGGAGGTCATCTCAGGGTGAGGTGAGAACACACAACGCTTTGCTTTTGTCTTGGATTGTCGCGGCAGAAATAAGCGTAACTCTTTTTAACGTAAGATGTTAGAGCTATGCAATGTTTTTGCCGACAACGATATCCGTGGAACTTTGAGGAACAGTTTTTTGAAGACAGCTCGAACTCGTTTATACGCTGGGAAACGGAGAAGATGGGTAAAGCCGCCTATTCCCTAAGCCGATAAATTTAAGGATATGAAGAAAATAAAAACAGCATCTATGGTCGTTTCCCTGCTTGCGTTATGCATCTGCGCGATTGGCTGTGACGTCAAGTTCTGGGACCCCACCCAGGTAGGCAGGTTCAAGCCTGTTCCGGCTGTGAATGTCATACTTGACTCATTAGGTGTGGCGGAAGAAACGCCCGCGGTCTGGGAAACCGGCGAGGAACCAAAACCCGCCGATGTTGTCGCCTATGATACCGATTATGTATTTGGCCCAAGCGATACTGTTATCATAAGCATCTTCGAGTTATTTCAGGAAGGAGTGCAATACTCAAACCGGTTTGTTATCACCGAAACCGGAAAACTCTCGATTCCAGACGTCGGCATTGTGAACGCAGCAGGATTGACTGAGTCGCAGCTTGAGGAGGAAATTAAACACATCCTTTCACCCAACATTCTCAAAGAACCCTCGGTAAGCGTAGCCTTGGACACCTCGCAAAGCCGGGCGTTTTCCATTCTGGGCAACGGCATTTCGAGGCCGGGCAGATATGATATACCTCGTTATGATTATCGGCTGGCAGATGCACTGGCCATCGCGGGCGGTATAAGCCAGTTCAACATAAGCTACGTATATGTTTCCCGACCGATTACGGGAGAAGAAACACCGGCTGAAAAAACCGCTCCTTCAGCCGAGACCCCAAAAACAACTACCGAGAACGCCGCCCCCAAAAGCAAGCCCCAAGACGAAATGCTGGATGTAATCGCCCCAATAGCGAAACGCGGGCGAGGGGCAGGCAATGATATAGTTATTACTTCAACGGAAATGGCCTCGGCGGATGAGCTTGCTGACGCCGCATTGCCGGAAAAACTGGAATCTGTTGATTCGTCATCCACCTCCCCAACATCCAATACTCGTCTCTCGACATCAAATTCCCGCGAACCGGGCGAGAACCAAGCAACAAGCACTGTCGCTAAAGAGGGCCGAATTGAGTGGATATTTCAGAATGGCCGCTGGGTTCCGGTCCAGATAGGCGAGCCGAAGCCAACCCAGGAACCGGCAAAAGAGACGGCTGGGCACCCCAAAGAATCGCCGGCCGGCAGAGAACCGACTGCCCTTGGCTGGGACCAAATCGGACCAGGAGGTTCTCAGAGACGGGTCATAAAGATTCCCGCAGACAAACTCCTCGGCGGCGACCCGCGATACAACATCGTAATCAAGTCGGGCGATAATATTCACGTGCCGGTTGATATTATCGGCGAATTCTGTATTATAGGCAACGTTAACAGCCAGGGGTTTATTAACATAACGGGCCGGCCCATAACGCTGAAGATGGCGATAGCCGCGGCGGGCGGCCTGGGACAACTGGCGTGGCCGAAAAATTGTGAGGTCGTCAGAAGAGTCGGCAAGAAACGCGAAGAAATCGTGATGGTGGACTTGGACAAAATCGCAATGGGCGAACAGCCCGATTTCTTTATCAAGCCAAACGACTTAGTCAACGTCGGGACGCACCCGTCGGCCAGATGGCGCGCGGTGCTGCGAAACGCGTTCACGGCGTCTTATGGTTTCGGGTTCACTTACGACCGCAACTTTGCCGACAATCAGAATGGTCTTTTTCTAAATGGCTTTTAGTAAACTGGCCCCGCAGCAATTGAGTATGTGTTAAGCGTCCGATACCGAAAATGGCCTCAATCTCTGGCCAACGATACGAAAATTCAAAGATTATGGCTGATAATAATATTGCTGTATCCACAACCGAGCCGCAGGAAACCACTACCGCACCAAAAGAGCAGTGGCGACAACTCGGAGTACACACATACATACGGATTGCGATAGTCGGGGCGCTGCTTTACTGGCTGTTTCATAAAGAGATTGGCGGTATCGTCTACCAGTGGCTGACCGACAGCAGCTGGTCCCACGGGTTTCTGATACCGCTTTTCAGCCTATACTTTCTGAACCAATCTAAGCAGGACATTCTCAATACACGCACCAAACCAAGTTATGCGGGGCTGCTTTTGCTGGTGTGCATAATCCTCTTTTACGTTTTCAACACGGTAACCCCGGCAGGATATGGTTACTTCAGACAGTTATCCGCAGTCGGTGCGCTCGGGGCTGTCGTATTGTTTCTTGGCGGTTGGTCGCTGCTGAAGCATACGTGGCTTCCCGTCATATACCTGCTGTTCGCAATTCCGCTGCCTGACGAGATATTAAGGAGCGCCACGATACCGATGCGATTATGGGCTGCATCGGCCTCAACAGGTATATTCAACCTTTTCCCGCATCTTGAAGCAACAGCCAACGGCGTAGTGATAGAACTTGTATATAAAGGGCAGGCGCTTGAGCCGCCATTGGACGTTGCGGAAGCGTGCAGCGGGATGCGGCTACTGATGACATTTTTCGCCTTGGGCGTCGCAATGGCGTACCTGCACTACAGGCCGGCGTGGCAACGGTTGGTGCTCCTGGCCAGCACCGTCCCAATAGCGATTATCTGCAATATCGTCAGAGTAACCATAACCGGTTTTATTTATGTGCTTGGCGACCCTCAATACGCCCAGGGAATCTACCACGACCTGCTTGGAATGGCTATGCTGCCTCTGGCATTCGGACTTTACGGGGGAATCGCCTGGTTTATGTCGAACCTGTTTGTCGAGAGCGATGAGGCCAAAGTTTCAGATGTCATAGTCAGGCGCAAATAAAACATAAAGGCCGAAAATCAAAAAAGTGAGCTGAAATAATGACAACAAGTAAAAATATAACCGAGGCAATAAAAGCCAGCTACTTGCAGCCGGCTTTTCTGATATGCGTCGGTCTGCTGGCGATAACCGCCGGCGGAATGTCCGTCGCAATAAAAGCAGCGGGGATTTATACCAAAAAAGAGCCGCTGCTCCTGAAAAAATCCCTAAGCGACCTGGACAAATCCAATCTTGCACCCTACAAAGTGGTCACGAAATCAAAAATCGATAACCCTGACATTCTTAACACCCTGGGCACTGAAGATTACATTCAGTGGATAGTTGAAGACACAAGCGCCCCCGCGGATAGCGAAACGCGGCTCTGCATGCTCTTTATTACTTACTATTCGCTGCCGGATATAGTGCCGCACAGACCGGAGGAATGTTATATCGGAGGCGGTTTGCAGGGAATAAAATTTGAAACGGTTACGCTCAGGGCCGTACAAGGCGTCTACGAACGAGAACTAAAAGCACGTTACCTCCTATTCGCCGACACCAAGGCGGAATCGTCGCTTGCTGGCGGAACGTCTTTTCCGATACTTTATACTTTCAACGCCAACGGCAAATACGGCGACAGAAATGATGTCCGAAAAACACTGAACAGGAACTTATTCGGCAAATTTTCGTATTTTTCCAAGGTCGAATGGAAATTCTATAATACCGTCTCCGGGCGGACAACTTATCCGAATAAACAAAAGGCAATTGCGGCAAGCGAAAAATTGATGTCGGTTATTTTACCCGTTCTGGAAAAAGAATATTGGCCTGATGGCCGCTGGTAAGCAAACATATCTTTTTGCCGGCTTATCAGACGACGCAGGTAATTACAAAAAAATAAGGAGCAGGAACAAATGGCAAAAAAACGATTAAACAGAAAATTGGCGCTAATCGGTTTCGTGATTTTCGTGCTCGTGGCTATAGTGGCCATAGTAGTGCTTTTGCGCCTAAGCAGAGACCCCGGTAAATTCATAAAAGACGGTGATGCTGCCGTCGCATCGGCCCGCCAGACGACGGACAAAGAACAACGTAAAGCGATTTATAAAGAAGCCGAACGAAATTATAAAAAGGCCTACGGGCACGCCAAAACCGACGAGCTAAGGGTCAAAATACTTTATTGCCTCGCGGATATTTATACAGACACAGGGGACTGGCGGGACGCGCTGGGAAGCTGGAACCAGATTGTGCGTCTCGACTCCAAGGACGTAAGGGCAAGGTATGCCCGACTCAAATATTTTTACACAATCGCACAGATAGTGTCGGGACCGGTCTGGCAGGAAGTAGCGACACAGAGCTCGGAGTTTATAGAAATTGTAGAAAAACCTGGTGCTGCATCCGAACTTGTCACGGCGGATACCTCAAAGTGGGAAATTGACGCGCTTAAACAGCCGGGAGAGATGGCACATAAATTAGGACCTTACTTGCACATGGTGCAGGGAAGGGCCAAGTTCGAGACCGCCCAGCTCGGAATGGTAACCAACAAGGAGGAGACGCTCAAGCAGGCCGTTGCCGACCTGGAGATAGTCAAACAACTGGAGCCTGAAAACGCAGATGTGTATCAATATCTTGCACTGGCGGCAGTTTTCAGAGGCGAAATGGACACTTCCAAAGGAGACATGGATGCGAAAACCAGAGGTCAGAAGGAAGCCATAGAACTTCTCAGGGAAGGAGTTAAAGCAACCAACGACGGGGTAACGGCCAATATAGCTCTTCTCGATATGAAGCACAAACTAAGCTTTGCTGAGGCCAATCTTGTATCATCCGACCAGCGAAAAAATCTGCTGGCAATGGAGCCGGAGTACTTGTCGCTTGCTGCTAAATTCGGCTCAAACGCCGAAGCGATTGCGGCGGTCGCCGGCTTCTATGCGGACTTTCGTCTTGGACCTTCCTATCTCGACAAGGCAATCGAGACAATCGAGAAAGCAATCTCGCTCGACGGAAATAACGTGGATTACGCTGTAACTGCCGCGAGTCTGTACTCAAGGAGATTCGATATACGCAAACAAAACGCGGATATGAACAAGACAATTGAGATTGCAAAAAATGCGCTTTTGCTGCCCGATGCCCAGGAGACAACCGGCCCGCGGTCGGCAGTGGCACGGGCAAATAAAATGCGGCTGCATACCATACTCGCCAACAGTTATATCGACCAGATACTGGATTCAAAAAAGCCGCTGGGAGAATCGGAGGGGCAACAATTGCTGGCTAACGCTCAACAGGAGGTTCAACAGCTTGAGCAGCTTTATGGCAGCGGCGATGACCCGCAGGTAGTTAAATGGCAGGGTCTGGCTGAGCTTGCCTCCGCCAAACTCACAAATGGCGACGTCGGGCCTGCCGTACGAAAGCTGTACAAAACTTATACACAACTAAAAGCATCAGGACGCCTGGACCCGCGCCTCTCATATCGGCTCGCCAAGACCTTTGCCTATGGCACTGAGACCGGCGCGACTGGCGAGTTTCTCGTAGACGCCCTGCAAAATGCCGTAGAGGCAGCGCAGCCGGAAGCACGATTGGACTATACCGAGCTTCTTCTCAAGGCAGCGATGTGGAAGGCGGCTCTTGCAAACCTCGACCTGTTCGACGAAAGGTATGGAGTTACAGACGCAAGCCGAATATTGCGCGTTCGTGCGCATATAGGCGCCAGGGAATTTGCGGATGCGGAGCGATACATGGAGCAAATCTCACAGCAAGACCCCTCCTGGAAAATGCTTAAGATAGCTATAATGGTAGTCAAAGGTCAGCAACTGCGCGTAATTATCAACCGCCGAGACGAAAAACCGCAATCCAGCACGGTTATGATGAATATACTTACCCAAAAGCAACAGATGCCGGAAGCAGTCGACCAGCGCTCAACCGAACAGCTTATCACGGAAGTGAAAAACAATCTGTCGGCTTTTATTGAATACATAGACAAGCTGTCTCCGGCAGATTTGAATTCTCTGGATGCTACCACAATCGTATCAATGTGTGATGACGCGATAGCAGCCGGGCAGGTCGACCAGGCAAATCTGTTGGTGGACAAATTGCTGAAATACCAGCCGGACAATACGATCATGCTGTATTACAAAAAGCTTCTCGCCGAGCCGAACCCCGCAAAAGTCCCACCCGAAAGAAGCAAGCAGATTAAAGAAGACGTCCTGACCGGGATTGCCGACCCTGCCAGACGAACCGTAGCTTTTGGCGTCTTCTACCAGGCGAACGCCGACCCCAACAAGGCAGCGGAGCAATTCAAAAAACTGTTCCCGCCGCCGGTAGGCACCGGGGAATTTCACGTAGACGATGAGATATCACGGCACCGAGCAGGAGCAGCCTTGTTTGATATTACCATAGAGAAGAAGAACTGGGAAATTGCCGATAAAATTGTACAAATAGCCAGGCAGGAAAACTACGACGACTGCTCAGGGGACTTTTTTGCCGCGAGACTCGCCCTTGCGAAAGGGCAGTATGAAACTGCGCTGGCAAGCATAGACAGTGCCCTGTCGCAAAGACCTGTTTTCGGATACGGCTATATGCTGCGGTCCCGCATCAACCTCGCGCTCGGCAACGAGGCGGCCTCACTGACCGATATACGCACGGCATCAAGCACTAATCCTTTTGATAAGACCATCGCCAGAGAACTGGCCAGTCGACTGTACGCTCGCAATCAAAGCCTCGGTAAAAATGTCTCTTATTCACAACTGGCCGAAACCAAAGGCGCGTTGGATTGGGCTATGGCGCTCAATCCAGGCGACGTGCAATTGATGAGTTTCTATGCAGAATACATCAGCGAAAACGACCCGAATCGTGCGCTGGCGCTGCGGCAGAGCTTGCAGGAAAATATGCCGAGTGTAAAGAATGCGCTGCTACTTGCCCGGCTTGCCATGCGGCTTGGTCTGGATAGCACCGACGCACAACGTCGGCAGGCGCTGCTCGCAATGGCGGCCTCGGCTCTGGACCAGGCGAAAAGTTATGACCCGCAAAATCCCGCCGTGCTCGAAAGTTACGCGGAATACTATAGGCAGACAGACCAGAAAGAAAAGGCAGAGAAAGTGCTCAAAGAAACACAGAACTCTCCGTTGTTGTGGCGATATTACATAAAGGCGGGGCAATATGATGATGCCAGGAAGGTCCTCGAACAGTCCTATCAGGCCAATCCGAAGGATATAAGCACATTACAGGGTTTATTGTTCATTGCAGAAAGGGCGAGTGATAAAACCGCCGCGACAAAATACGGTGAACAACTGTTATCCGCCGAAGAAACACCTGAAAATCATCTTTTGCTGGTGCAGACCTATCTAAATTTAGGGATGGTCAAAGAAGCCGAACAAAAACTGGCGAGTTTCAGGGAAAAGTATCCAAATGACGGCAAAGGAATGCTGCTAAGTGCCTGGCTTTCTATGAAACAGGGGAAGTTGAAAGAGGCGCTTGAGTTGACAAACAAGCGACTTGAGAGCGACCAGAGCGACGCGGTCGCCTGGCAGCTGCGGGGGCAGATAAACGGCATGATGACGGATTACGACCAGGCAATAATGGACCTCAAACAAAGCAAAACCTTGTCCGACTCAGCAGTAACTCGCATTGCGCTCGCAAAAATTTACCTTAAGGTGAAACGCACCGAAGACGCTACCATTGAACTTAAAAGCGTCGTCGAGGACCCGCAGGCCCCGGATGAAGCGAGGATAATGCTCGAACAAATCTACTTGCCCGCCGGACGGAAAGAGACCCTTGATGATTTCTATGCGCAAACTCTGAAACAATTGCCTGACAGCGTTTATTGGTATAAGCACGCTGGCGGATTTGCCGGCGGAATCGGTGATTTTGCCAAGGCAGAACAGTTATATGGTACCGCGCTTCAAAAAAGCATCGAACAGGGGCAGGCGGACGGTGACGCCCTTGGGGGATACCTGCGAGCGATTGTATCTGCCGGTAAAACTGATAAGCTGTTTGAAGAGGGCGGTAAATACATCGATGGAAACCTCGCTCCAATCGCATATTCAAGGATGGCAGAGGGCAAGATGAAACTCGGCGACCGTGCCACTGCGGTTCAATATTGCAGAAAAGCGGTTGATAAGGCGGGCGACAACGATACGTTAGCGGTACAAATGCTGCAGAGAACCTACGATCTGCTCGGAGAGCAGGAGACGGAACAATTGTGCAGACAAAAGCTCGAAGCACAGCCGGAATCGCTCTCGGCAAACATGGGCATGTACAACCTCTACCGTATCAAAGGCGATTACAGCAAGGCGCTGGAGTATCTTGATAAATGCTTTAAGACAACCACCCCCGACCAGCCACAATGGCTCAATTACAAAATACGAAAGGCAGAGGTGTTGGTACTGGCTTTCAGCAAAACTTCCGATAATAAATACCTTAAAGAGGCTACGGGGGTCTACGAAAGTCTGCTCGAAAAAATGCCGAATAATGCCAGTATCCTGAACAATATCGCGTACATACTTGCTGATAACAATCAGGACCTTGACAAGGCGCTCGAATATGCTAAGCAGGCTCATGATATGCAACCGGACAACCCGGAGTACCTTGATACTTACGCCATGGTGCTTTGTAAGAAAGGTAAGTATTCTGAGGCGGTGCAGTTCGAGCGAGCAGCAATACAGCAGTATGACATCGGACAGGCGTCACCACCGGTAGAGGTTTATGAGCATTTAGCACAAGCTCACGAACAGCTCGGTGAGGTGTCACAGGCGCGTGCGGCTTACCAGCAAGCGCTGGATATCGGCGGGGAAAAAACGCCGAAGCAGGTCAAAGAACGAATAAACGCTGCAATCGAGCGGCTCGGGAAAGACAAGGGCAATGAAAAAAAGGAGCAATAATACTAATGTTGCCCGACAGTTATCGGCGGTGGCCCGCCCCGAGGGGTTGATTATTGGGACCGACTAACATAATGGCAGAAGCAGGACAAAAACCGGTGATGGTTGAACCCAGGGTCATGGCCCCGAGACCGGCTATGGCTGCGCGCGGGGCCGCCAGCGGAATGACACCGCGAGAGATTGTCGCCGTACTGCGCCGGCACTGGCTTATGATTGCCTTGCTGACAATATTAGGCCTCGGCTGCGGCGGCGTGAGCTGGTATTTGTTTTCAAAATACGGGCCTAAGTACACGGCGCGAACTTTCATCAAGGTGCTTCCGCCTGTCGAGAAAGACCCCACCAGAATAGACTCCTCCACTGTCGGGCAAGATATCCTATATGGCTATCGCCTGTCGCTGGTTATGAGATTGACAAGCCAGGGTATGTTACAGCAGTTGATCGACAGAGACAAAGTCCAACAGACCAAATGGTTTAAGGAATTCGGCGATATAAAGGATGTCCGTATAAAAAAGGCCATCAAAAACTTGGACAAAAACCTTGATGCCACCGCACCAAAAGAAGGTGACTCAATTATCGTTTCGATGACCTGCGGCGACAAGGCAGAATCAGCGCTGATAGTCAACGAAATGGTCTCTCTGTTTGTCAACAGCCAGGGAGGAACAAAGCGAAAAGAAGTGGCGGAAAAATTAGCCCGCATCGACGACCAGCAGGTTCGCGTTCAACGGGATTTAGATCAGTCGGAACGCACGCTTGACGATATTCGGCGCAGATACGGGTTTACTGATCTTGAAGAGCACACGTTTCAATCAATAATCGAACAAAAACTCCAGAGCCTGGAAAACCAGGGGAACAATCTTGCACTGGACGTCAGCCAGACGCAAGCCAGTATCGAAACTCTTGCGCTACAAGCACAAGGACCTGTCCAGGTACAGGTGGAGCGGCAGGTGGAAACGGACGGGGTGATGCTTTCGTTGGCGCAGCAGCTGGCCTTCCAGGAATCGACGCTTGCAAGCACACTTGTGAGATTCGGCGAAGACCACCGGGCTGTCCGGCAACTCAGAGAGTATATCGATGCCATACAGCAGGAACGGTTCCGACGAAAGGCGATCATTGCCGAACAAACCAGGCAGGCAAACCTGAAAAACGCTCAGGATCAGCTTTCGACACTGCAGGGAAGACTCGCGTCGTATGAGCAGTTGCGCGAGGCAGCCGCAAAACAAAAAGAGGAAATGGACCTGGCGCGAATTCAGTTCGCAAAGGGAATAAAAATAAGAGATGAACGAAGAGAGGCGCTCGATTCGATTAAAGGGCAGGCTGAAAAACTTAAGATAATGTACGACGACCCTGAAACGCCGAAAGTCCAATTGACAGACCTCGCCCCCGAGCCGCTCGAAGCCAGTTTCCCGAAATTGCAGATTTTTGCCCCTGGCGGAATGTTCCTGGGGTTACTATTGGGTATAGGCCTTGCGTTTCTTATAGAACTGCTCAACGACCTCGTGCGGACACCGCGGGACGTGACAATGTACCTGCATATTCCGCTTTTGGGAATGATACCGGACGCCGATGAGGATGAACAGGTTGAAGGCATTGAACCGGCATTTATGGTACGTCAGGCGCCAAACAGCATCCTAAGCGAATCATACAGGCGAGTGAGAACAAATCTGAAGTTGTCGGAGCCAGGCGGAAAAGCCAGGACGATATTGATTACCAGCGGCGGCGCCAAAGATGGCAAGACCACCGCAGCGGTCAATATTGCGACAACGCTTGTCGCCGAGGGCAGGAAAATTTTGCTGATAGACGCCAATTTCCGGCGACCGCGTCTGCACACCATATTTGCGGCTGAGCAGGGCGGAACCCAGGCCGGCGCAGGATTGAGCAACCTGCTGGCGGGACAGTGCGATTTGCAGCAAACATTAAGACCCAGCGGTATGGAAGGACTCACTATAATCGAATCAGGGCCGATGCCGGCCAATCCCGCCGAAACACTGGGCAGCGAAGCAATGCAGCGTTTAATCGGCCAATTACGTGACAGTTATGATTACGTGGTAATTGACGGCCCGCCCGTACTGTTGGCAAGCGAAGCGAAAATACTGGCAAAATATGTCGATGGCACTATACTGGTTTTCAATGCGACTGCAACCAGACGAGGCACCGGCATAAGAACTTTAAGCGAGCTAAAACAGGTAAACGCCAATATACTCGGCTGCGTGCTGTTGAGAGTAAGAATATTAAAGGGCGGTTACTTCAAGGAGACGTTCCGCTCGTATCGGGAATATCAGGCACTCGAACCGGCAAAGGCATAACGCATTACTCGATAATTGTAACAGTAATCGAGCATCGAAAATTGAGTACCGAAGGATTTTTGAATGGACAAGTTTCTGGTTACCGGCGGAGCTGGGTTCATCGGCTCAAATATCTGTACCAAACTCATCTCGCAGGGCTGTTTTGTCAGGGTGATTGACAATCTGCTTACGGGCAAAAAATGTAACCTCGCAGCCATTTCGAACAAAATAGAATTCATCGAAGCGGATATGGGCAATCCGGATGCCGCGCAGGCCGCGATGAAAGGAATTGACGTGGTTTTGCATCAGGGGGCCTTGCCCTCGGTGCCTCGCAGTGTTGACGACCCGGCCGCCACACACAAACACTGCGTAGATGCGACTTTCACGCTGTTATTGGCAGCGAGAGACGCAAAAGTGAAGCGTTTTGTTTACGCCGCCAGTTCCTCGGCCTACGGCGACACGCCGACTTTGCCGAAAGTTGAATCGATGCCCGTTAACCCGCTTTCGCCTTATGCGGCGGCGAAACTAATGGGCGAATACTATTGTTCCGTTTTCTACAAGGTTTTTGGCCTCGAGACAATTTCGCTTCGATATTTCAACGTCTTTGGCCCGCACCAGGACCCGACGAGCCAGTATGCCGCGGCGATACCGGCGTTCGTAACCTCAATCCTCAAAGACAAACCGCCTACCGTTTACGGCGATGGGGAACAAAGCAGGGATTTCACATACGTCGATAACGTCGTCGAGGCGAACCTGCTTGCTGCCAGGGCAAAGCAAACTAAAGGCGAAGTCGCCAACATCGCCTGCGGAGAAGCGGTAACTGTGAACGCAATCATCGATACGATAAACAATATCGTCGGCAAATCGATAAAGCCGATGTATGCCCCATCCCGTCCCGGCGACGTCAAGCACTCGCTCGCCGACATCACCGTCGCAAAAAAACTCCTCGGCTTCAAACCGGTAGTTCTATTCAAAGACGGATTGAAAAAAGCTATCGAATGGTACCGAGTTAACCTGGTATAAAGATTGATAATTGATTATCAGTCGCTTTGCTTACTAAGTCGTTCCGCGTCTTTAATCAATTCCTGCCTGTTGACCTCTTTTTGAGGCTGCAAGTCAAATGACCACTCATAGGAATCGACTATCCTGCCCGGATAAATAACCTGAACCGCGAAATCAAAGGGGGAAAGGTCGTACCACGGCACCTGTAGCTTGCGATGCGTCTGGAGTGTTTCGCAGCCCTGTTTGCGGATTGTTATGTTATAGTCGCCATACCAGTTGAACGAGGCGGTTACCGGCGAGACGCCTATCTCTTCGTCGTTCAGGAAAACTTGTGCGCCGGCCGGATTCGTGTTGATGGTCAGCTTACGCTCAACGCAGCCGGCCGCACCGACCACCAGAACACAAAACAACAGCAGCAATTTGTTTATTCTCATACTCAGCCACATTATAAGCCGAAACATCAGACGAGAAAAGCCCAAACTGTTCGAATGTTCAAGGTCCTATAAGCATGGGTCTTGGCAATCGTTAAGATTGACCTCCGACAAAATCGGGGGTATTTTGTATTCAGGATAGCCGGCGAATTGGGCGATTAAATAGGAGAGGGCTTGTAGCATATTGGCTACCCGCTCTGCGCTATGATAGGAACTGCGATATTCAAACTCGGTGAAGAGGTGGGCAACGTCGGACAATTCGGCAGATTTGTCTGGCGCTCTACCGTAACCAGCATGCAAAGTATCGCCAAAAGCGACACCTATCCGCTGATATGGGCGCAGATGCTGCTGATAGGCGTTTACAGCGTTCCTGTAATTATGATAACAGGCGCGTTCGTTGGTATGACGCTGGCAATTCAGGCCTACGACCAGTTGGCAGGAATGGGGCTGGAAGAGCACCTCGGCGTGCTGATAAATATCTCGGTCGTTAAAGAGCTTGGGCCTGTTTTGGCGGCGGTTATGCTGGCGGGCCGAGTAGGCGGAGCGCTGACCGCGGAATTAGGCACGATGAACGTAACCGAACAGATAGACGCCATCGAAAGTATGGGCACCGACCCCGTAAAATATCTGGTGGCGCCGCGCGTGCTGGCCTGCCTGCTGCTGACGCCGGCTCTTATCATTTACGCAGACCTGCTTGGTATCATCGGCGGCTGGTTCGTAAGCGTTATTCACCTCCATATCAACGCAAGGGCGTATTGGAGTTTCAGCGCATCCGGCGTCGAGCTGTGGGACGTCGCCTGCGGCGTAATCAAGGGGTTCTTCTTCGGCGGTGCGCTGGCAGTCATTAGCTGTTACAAGGGCTTCAACTGCAAAGAAGGAGCCAGGGGCGTAGGACAGGCCTGCACAGATGCGTTTGTAATGAGTTTTATCTCCATACTCGCCCTCGATTTCGTTATGGTAGTGATTTTCAAGGCGCTTTACAGCACCTTCTGGCCTATCCGAAGCCTGGTTTGATAAACGGCCCGTATATAATGATAATGAACACTGAACAACAAACAATGAACAATGAACAACGGAGCGTCAAACCGGACGACGAGCTGATTGTCCTGAAAAACCTCACCAAGAGGTTCGGCAATAACGTCGTCCTGGATGATATTTCGCTGGCAATAGAAAAAGGTAAAACCACCGTTGTAATCGGCCCCAGCGGCTGCGGAAAAAGCGTCCTGCTCAAACATATGATAGTCCTGATGCGGCCCAATTCGGGCGAGGTTTACTTCAAACGCCAGCGAATAGACAATCTCGACGACTCATTGCTGGCCAGCGTGCGGGCGCATTTCGGGTACTTGTTTCAGGCGGGGGCCCTCTTCGACAGCTTAAGCGTGGCCGAGAATATAATGTTCCCCGTCAGGCAACACTGCCAGATATCCCGTTTCAGCGCAGTCGAAGAGCTTGTGCGAAACAAACTTAAAATGGTCGGACTCGACGGGCTTCAGCACTTTTTCCCCGCCAACCTTTCGGGCGGCCAGCGAAAACGCGTTGCCCTGGCAAGGGCCATAGCTCTTGACCCGGAGGTGATATTGTATGATGAGCCGACGACCGGGCTTGACCCAATCCGGTCGGACACAATAAACGAGCTGATTTTGAAGCTCAAGGGGGAACTTGGCGTGACCGGCGTGGCGGTAACGCACGATATGAAAAGCGCCTACAAAATCGCCGACCGCATCGTGATGCTCCACAACGGCAAAATCATCGCCGACGGCAACGCCGATTACATCCGCAACCATCCTGACCCCATAGTTCAGCAATTCATCAAGGGCGAAATCAGCAAAAAGGAGCTTGAGCAGCTTCGCAAAGCGAGCGCCAGCTCTACCGTCCGCCTGCCCTGCGATGTGGAAGACTAAACACAAACCATTGATTATTTGCGATTGATTATCGATAATCAGTATTGTGAGCCGACAGACAACTAATAATCAATCAACTATAATCGACCATCAATGGGATGACTTGGCCCGCATTGTCAAAGGAGCGGTATTCACAGATATTCTGCATCGTGCCGCATATAGCAGCGACGCCAGTATTTATCAGATTGTGCCGGCGTGCGTAGTCTGCCCGCGTGACGCCCAGGACATCGCCGCGGTCGTCAAATACGCCAAAGATAAACAAATCTCCGTCGCCGCACGCGGGGCCGGCAGCGGCGTGGCAGGCGAATCCCTAACCAGCGGAATCCTGCTCGATGTAACCCGTTACATGAACAGCATTATCAGTATTGAAAATGGGGGTGAGCTGGTAATCTGCGAGCCGGGTGTTGTCCTCGATGAATTAAATAACTACCTCGCGCAATTCGGCAGGAAAATCGGGCCTGACCCATCGACATCCAACCGGGCGGTCATAGGCGGGTGCGTTGCCAACAACGCGACAGGGGCGCACTCGCTGCAATTCGGCTATACAGGCGATTATGTCGAAAAAGTCGAGGCGATCCTCGCGGATGGCTCAATAGTCGAGCTGGCAAACAATTATCAGCCAAAAACCATGAGTGACAGCCGCATTGATGAGATTGCCAAACAATGTATCTCACTGCTGGCGGGCAAAAAGGACGTAATCGCAAACGCGCTTCCCGCCACTAAGCGCAACCGCAGCGGATACAACATCGCGGGGGCATATCGCGACGGGAAGGTAAATCTCGCCCGGCTGATGGGCGGTTCGGAGGGAACACTCGCGATATTCACCAAAATCACGCTTCGCACGGTGCCTTTGCCAAAGGCCAAAGGACTGCTGCAATTAGAATTCGACTCTTTGGACAAAATGGCCAAGGCGGTTCCGATTATAGTATCGACCGGCGCTTCCGCCTGCGAATTGATGGACAATTACCTGATTGCGATGGCGATTGAACATCTGCCCGCGTATCGAGACGTCCTTCCCGCAAATGCGACCGCCGCACTGCTCGTTGAGCACGTCGGCGAAACACCCGAACAGGTGAGGTCTAAAATTAAAACTACGGACTCCGCCATCGCCAATCTCGCAGGCAATCGAACAATTGTCTTCGATGAGCAGACGCAGAAGCGGATTTGGAAGGCGCGTAAGGACGCCGTCCCCCTGCTGGACAGGCGTAAAGGCAGACAAAGACCTGTGCCGTTTATCGAGGATGTGTCGGTCGAAAACGACAAACTGGCGGAGTATATCGCCGGCCTCCAAAAAATCGGCCAAAAATACAATATCGCGATGAGCTATTATGGCCACGCTGGTGACGGCGAACTGCATATCAGGCCATACCTCGATTTGGGCGAGAAGGGCGACGTGGATAAAATGACGCAAATCGCCAATGAGGTCTTCGCTCTCGCCTGGTCGCTTGGCGGGACCGTCAGCGGCGAGCACGCCGTCGGATTAGTCCGCGCGGCGTTTCTGCGAAAACAATACGGCGACGAATTTTATAACCTGCTTTGCGGAATCAAAAATATTCTCGACCCCGCCGGCCTGCTCAATCCCGGAAAAATAATCAACGACAACCCCAACGTGATGGTCGAAAACTTAAAAGCCCGGCACCGAGTGAATAAAACATTCACGGAATCGGGCGTCATTTTCGCGGATGACGAAATCGCCCTTGAGCTTGGGCAATGCAGCGGCTGCGGAGTATGCCGAAGCAGAGAGGAACAATTCAGGATGTGTCCTCTGTTCCGGGCAACGGGAGATGAGCTGGCGAGTTCCCGTGCTAAAATGAACGTGCTGCGCTTCTGGTCAAGCGGGCGACTTAGAGAAGGGGATTTCGACTCCCCGGAATTCCGCCAGTTCCTCGATTTGTGCATCAACTGCAAGGCCTGCTCGATTGAATGCCCCTCAGGCGTTGATGTCTCCAAGATTATAGCGGCTGCCCGTGCCGAATATGCCCGCCGAAAAGGATTGCGTCTAACCGAACGGCTCCTGGGCCATAACCGATACATGAGTAAACTGGCAAGCACCTTCGCCCCAATATCAAATTTTATAATGCGCTTACCGATAACCAGGCGGCTTCTCGAAAAAACAATAGGACTTGACAGCAGACGCAGAATGCCCAAATTCGCATTCGGATCATTTTCCCTTGCCGGCCGGCTGTATCTCGAAACCTTCAGGCCAAGCGAAATGCCCATTGATAAAGTCGCGTACTTTTTGGATACATACGTCAATTATAATGACCATGAGCTTGGCTATGCGGTTATAGACGTCCTGCGACACAATGCCATCGAGGTGATAATCCCCAGGCAAAGACCCGCGCCGCTGCCCGCGATTGTTTATGGCGACGTTAAAACCGCGAAAAAGTATTTGTCTTACAGTGTCAAATACCTCGCGGCGGCCGTCAAAGACGGGTACAAAATTATCTGCTCCGAACCGAGCGCGGCAATGTGCCTCAAACAGGAGCTTCGGCATTATGTTGACAGCGTGGACGCAAAAATAGTTTCCGAAAATACCTATGAACTGATGGAATACCTCCGCGAGCTGCTGCGACAGGGCAAATTAAACAATCCCAAAAGAACGCTCCTCCAGGAATACGTCTATCACACACCCTGCCATTTGTTCGCGATGGGGGCGTACGGGGCAAGTATCGAACTATTGCAAAAATTATGCAATATACAGGTGTCCGACCTCAACGCTGGCTGCTGCGGCCTGGCGGGGACATTCGGAATGCAGAAGAAAAATTACGAGCTGTCGGAGCAAATCGCAAAATCGCTCAAAGAGACGCTCAATAATACTTCCGCGCAATGCGTCCTCACCGAGTGCGCCGCCTGCGGTATGCAAATCGAACATATATCTGGTAAACGCACGATTCACCCCATAAAAGTCCTGGCAAAGGCATACGGACTGATGCGTGAACATAGGGGACGATAACATGGAAAGTAAAAGGCGAATGGTTGATAAACAAACAAGAAGAGATGTTTTGAAACTGGCGGGAATGGGAGTGCTCGCGGCGGGGCTGAAACCGGAAACGGCAGTCGCGGCAGAAACTGAGGCGAAACCATCTTCAAAAGCAAAGTTTAATCTGGGGATTGCCTCTTATACGTTCAGAAAATTCTCCACTGAGCAAACCCTCGCGATGACCAAACGGCTGGGCCTTAAATATATCAGCTTCAAGGATTTCCACATGCCTTTAAACAGCACCCCTGAGCAGATTCAAAATACCGTCGCGAAGGTTAAAGAGGCGGGGATTACCCTTTACGCGTGCGGCGTCATTTATATGAAGACCGAGGCCGATATCCAGCAGGCGTTCGATTACGCCAGGGCCGCAGGAGTAAAACTGATTGTCGGCATGCCCAATTACGAACTGCTGGGCTTAGTCGAAAATAAAGCAAAAGAATACGACATCAAAGTAGCGATTCACAATCACGGACCTGATAACAAATTATTCCCCTCGCCGGCAAGCGTTTATGAAAAGGTAAAAGACCTCGACAAGCGAATCGGCCTTTGTATTGATGTGGGCCACACGCAGCGGTCAGGCATCGACCCGTCGGAAGCGGTGGAGAAATTCGCCGACCGGCTTCTCGATATTCACATAAAAGACGAAAGCTCCGCGACCACCGAAGGCACAACAGTTGAAATGGGCAGGGGGGTGGTTGACCTTGTCAAGCTTATGCGGACGCTGGAAAAAATCGGCTACTCTAACATCGCGGCGTTTGAGTACGAAAAGGACGAAAACGACCCGTTGGCGGGCGTCGCCGAATCCGTCGGCTATACAAGAGGCATTCTCGCCTGCATCTAAATATTTATTATTTTGTTGAGGCGATTTGAAAGGGAATGAAAAATGCTCAAAAAAATAATTCTTTCGGGAACGATTTTATTTTTGACGGCAAACTGTATGGCGGGCACAGATATCAAGTTTGTTCAGGACACAAACAAAATCGACATTCTCATCGGAGGCAACCTTTTTACAACCTACCGATATGGTTCGGAGCTGACCAAGCCGATTTTGTATCCCGTTAAAAGCCCTTCGGGCATCGTGCTGACCCGCGGCTTTCCGTTCGAGATAATACCGGGCGAGAGCAACGACCATCCGCATCATACCGGGATATTCTTCACTTACGACAAGGTAAATAACGATGGTTTCTGGAACAACACGACTTCGCCGCCGCAGGTAAAGCATGTAAAGACCACAAAGATGGAGAATGGTCAGCTTTCCACAATCTCGCATTGGGTTGGCAAATCAGGAAAGACGCTGCTCGAAGAAAAGCGAGATATGGTCTTCTCAGCCGAGCCGAATCAGTATGTAATCGATTTCAATATCACGCTTACCGCGCAGGATGAAAAAATTATCTTCGAAGATACCAAAGAAGGTATGTTCGCTATTCGCGTGGCCGACTGGATGAGCGAAGAGAAGGGGACAGGCAAATACTTAAGTTCAGACGGCAACGTCGGCGAGCCGAACATCTGGGGCAAAAAAGCCGACTGGGCCCGTCTGGAAGCAACTAAAGACGGCAAAAAAATCGGTATCGCAATTTTCTATCACCCCGGAAGCGCATGCTACCCAACATATTGGCACACAAGGGGTTACGGCTTGTTTTCCGCCGACCCCTTAGGCCAACTGGACTTCCTTAAAGGCCGAAATGTCGAAAATCCCCAGCCCATGAATTTCACTTTGCAGCCGGGCCAAAACGCTCTTTTCAAATTCCGAATGATTATCTACGAAGGCCCAAAATCCGCCGAGAATCTTGCGCGGCAATTCACAGCGTTTAAGCAATGAGGAAGCGTACAACTGAATAGGTTCCCGGGCCGGAAGAGAAATGGCTAAACGAACAGGTATTCGTATAAGGCGATTCAGGCGAAGCGATTTGGCCGCAGTAAAAGAGCTGATAGACAAGACAATCGATATTTGCTACTCAGCCGATTATCCCTCGGAGGCCATACAATATTTTAAGCAATATCATTGTGAGGAGAACATCTTAAAAGGTGTTGTAAAAGGATGGACCATCGTTTTGGAAAAAAATAATCGCCTCATAGGAACAGGAACCATCATAGATAACCACATTATGAGAGTTTTTGTAAGCCCCAAATTTCAGCAACGCAGCCTTGGAAAGCTTATTATGAACAAACTCGAAGATAAGGCAATTTCTTCGGCGTTCAAAAAGGTCAAACTGGATGCGTCGCTGCCGTCTAAAAAGTTTTATGATTCCCTAGGTTACAAGACCCGCGAAAAAACTTATGTGAAGCTGGAAAACAACAAGAAATTACACTACTACAAAATGAACAAGGGATTGACAGAGGTAACGTAAAGAAAAAGGCTCCTGACCCCTTTTTGTCTCGCAAACAAAAGTGGGGCTGGCGCAGACCAGCACGCCGGCACGACCCCCCGGCATAACCGGGGGTTAGAACCATAGAATTATTTAAGCGGCTGGCTCGCCTTTGGGCAAGGTCTCGCCTTTGGCGGACTTGCTTTTGCCTTCCGGTTTGGCTTTGCCTTTTGGTTTGCTTTTGCCTTCCGGTTTGCTTTCACCTTCTGGCTTGGCTTCGCCTTCCGGCTGAGATTTCGCCTCTGGCTCCGGAGCTTTCGCCTCTTGGGCTTCCAGCTCAGCGGCTAACCTCGCGGCCTCTTTTGCGGCTTCCTTCTGCTGGGCCTTGAACGTCTCCGCGTCAATACCTTCAGGAACAACAACAACGCTCACCGATGCGGTCAAATCGTCCGCGAATTCCAGCTTGACTTTGTATGTCCCGACTTCTTTGATATGCTCATGGAGCATAACCACCTCGTCGGCAACCTCAAAGCCCTGGTCTCGCAGGTTCTTAGCGATATCGTGTCTGAAAACCGAGCCGAACAGATGACCAAGCTCGTTGACCGCCGCGGCGATGACTGCCTCGGCGCCGCTGACGGCCTGACAGGCCTTCTCGAGCTGCTTGCGTTCAAGCTGACGCTCTTCGGCACGCGCCGCCTTGGCCTTGGCGATTGACTTTATGTTGTTATCCGTAGCGGCCTTGGCAAGACCCTGCGGAAACAGGTAATTTCTTGCGTAGCCGTCGGTGACATCCACAACGTCTCCGAGCCAGCCCAGTTTACGAACGTCACTAACCAATAACACCTTCATTTACATACCTCCGCTTAAATAGCGTCAAAATTGTCAGGATTTCAAAATACGTTACGCGCAAAACGGCAGAAGCGCCATAAATCTTGCGCGCTTGATTGCGCTTTTGACCTTGCGCTGACAGCCCGCACAATTGCCGCTGCGCTTGCGCGAATATATCTTGCCGCGATGCGTCAGCAGCTTCTGCAGGGTCTCGATATCTTTGTAATCCACGTACTCCTCGCCCCGCCTGCAGAACCTGCACTGGGTCTGCTGCGGCGCGGCCAGCTTACGGGAGTTGTCCGACCTGTCGTTTCTTCTTTCGCCTCGTTCGCCTCTTCTGTCGTCTCTTCTTTCGCCATATTCTGCCATATTTTCACCTCTATGAACAATCTTGGGTTTTGAGTTTCGAGTTTTTAGTTAGTAACAACCAAAAACTCAACACTAAGAACTCAAAACTTTTTCTTCTCACTTAGAACGGTATATCATCCGCCGGTGGATGGGCTCCCTTTACCGGGCCGTTAGTTTCCGGCTCAACCTGGCTTTCTGTCCCGGCTTCGCCGCCTGCTGCACCGGCCTCAGCGCCGCCGGCTCCAGGCCCGCCCGGGCCGCCGAGAAACTGAAAATTCTCGACGATAACCCTGTGCCTGCTTCGCTTGGAACCGTCCTGCGCCGTCCACTGCTCGAACGTGAGGCGTCCTTCCACAAAGAGGGGTCTGCCCTTGCGCATATACTTGTTGAGCGTCTCGGCGGGCTTGCCGAAGGCACGGCGAACTCAACAACGGGCGTCTGACTCGGCAGATACGACAACTGCGGGTCCCGCGTCAGGTTGCCCATCAACATTACCTTATTAAAATTCGCCATCGATAACTCCTCTATTCTTCAGCGCCGCTTCTCAACAGGAAAAGCGGCCGCTTTCAGTCAATGCTCACAGGCAGATTACTAAACCTGCTCAGGGTTACCCGCGACATCCGTTCCAGCGGTTTCCGGCGCGTTCTGCGCCACAGTATCATCGACCGCAACAGGGGCCGGGGCTTTCACCGCGGTCGCCTGCTTGATGATCTCTTCCTCAGTGAGGTGGTCAATCCTGAGGATCAGTGCACGCATAACGCGTTCCGATAGCAGCACATCGCGCTCCAATTCGGTGATTTTGCGCCCGTCGGCCTTAAAGTACGCCAGGATATAGGTCCCCCGGCTGCATCTTTTAATCGAATAGGCCAGCGGTCTCTCATCCCATTTTTTCAGCGTAATGATTTGGGCGTCGATTTTGTTCAGCATCTTCGTAACAAGCTCGATGATGCCGTCCCAGTCCTTTGCCGCTTCCGCCGAATCAATCAGGAACATTACTTCGTAAAGCTTCTTAACTCCAGTTTCCAACTTAAATACCTCCAGCAAAATTTTCAAACTCTACGTTCGACATATTTCAAATTCAATCTTTCAAATCCTGCCCGTCCGACAGGCGGGAATTATGTTTTGTCATCGCGACTCCAATACCTTCTTCAAGCCAGCAAATCGCCGCATCTTTGGCCCGGCTTATCCCCTGGTTTACCTGCTCAGTCTCTATGGGACCCGGCTCGCCGAGTACGTATTCCACTGCTTCACCCATCCGGCACTGGCCTATCCCGACTCTTAATCGGGGCACGTCTTCGGTGCCGAGCTTTTCCACCACGTCGGTCAACCCGTTGTGCCCGCCGGCGGAACCTTTTGCCCTTAACCTTATCTGCCCCGGCTCAAGCCACATATCATCGAGCACCACCAGAACGTCCTTCAAATCTATCTTGTAAAAACCCATCACATCGGCCACCGGCTGCCCGCTGAGATTCATATACTGCATCGGCTTCAACAGCAAAACCTGATTGCCGGCATATTCGCCCTTGCCCACAAGTCCGCCGAAACTGTTTTTGCTTACCTCTATGCCAAGCACCCCGCCGAGCATATCAATTACCTTGAAGCCGACGTTGTGCCTCGTTTCGGCATACTTCTTACCAGGATTGCCAAGTCCAACTATCATCTTCATACCAGGCATAGTGCCGGCTCGCTAATAACAACGCTACTTCTTCTCTTCTTTCTTTTCCTTCTTCTCTTTCGGTTCCTTCGTCTCGGCCGCTGCCTCTTCGCCTTCCTCCGGCTCTTCCTTGGCCGCAGTTATTACCTCAGGAGCAACAGGCATTTCCGCCTCAAGCTCTTCCGTGGTCTTCACCTCGGCGACAACATGACAGGTCGCGACAAGCAGTTCGGGCGAGCTTATCAGTTTTACCCCTTCGGGCAGCTGAATATCCTTGGAGTGAATCGCATCACCCAAAGCCATTTCCTTAACGGATACCGTTATGCGCTCCGGTATCTGGGTAACACGGCACTCGACTTCGAGATTGCCCGTGTGAAGCTCGACCATTCCGCCTTCCGCAGCGCCTTTGGCCGTGCCTTTAAGCTCTATCGGGACGGTAACGCGGACCATTTCGGTGACATCCACGCGCATCAGGTCAACGTGGATGATGTCCGTGCCGAGATAGTCGTATTGCACTTCCTTGATGAGCAGCGTCTCATTCTTCTTGTCTATCTCGACTTCAATCAGCCGATGCCCGCGCTGAAGCCCTTCCCTGAAACTCTTGGCATCCAGAACGATTGAGACCGGCTCTTTCTTGTGACCATAAACCACTGCCGGGACTTGCCCTTTCTTACGCAATTTAGCTGCGTCCTTCGAACCCAGCCCCTGACGAATCTCGGCTTTTAACACCAATGCTTTATCCATAACATCCTCACAACAAACCTAAGTTCAATACAATGCCAGCCGTCAATCAACTAATGAGCGCTGAATAAACTGCTGACCGACTCATTTCTGTGGATTCTTTTTATCGCCTCGCCGACCATCGCCGAGACCGTTAAAACTTTGACTTTCTTGAGCTTGTCGGCTTCGGCGCTCAACGGTATCGTGTCCGTAACGACGATTTCATCGACGGGCGCTTTGCGCAGTTTTTCGACTGCGCCGGGCGCGAACACCCCGTGCGTCGCGCCGACGCAGATTTTGCGGGCGCCTCGCTCCTTTACAAGCTCCGCGGCGCTGCAAACGGTGCCCCCGGTGGTAATCATATCATCGCACATAAGGACGTTCCTGCCTTCCACGCTGCCGATAAGCTCCTGTGCCTGCACCTGGCTGCCGCTGAGACGCCTCTTATGAACAATCGCCAAATCGCCCCCAAGATGCGAGGCGTAACGGGACGCTATTTTGATGTTGCCCACGTCCGGCGAGACAACCGTGAGATTCTCAATTTTTTTGTCGAGGAAATACCTGCTCAAAACAAGCTCGCCCGTAAGATGGTCCACGGGTATATCGAAGAACCCCTGCAGCTGCGGGGCGTGCAAATCAATGGCTAGAATCCGGTCTGCGCCCGCCTTAGTGATTACGTTGGCGACGAGTTTTGCCGTAATCGGCACCCGCCCTTCGTCCTTGCGGTCCTGGCGGGCATAGCCAAAGTATGGGATAACCGCGGTAACTCTCTTTGCGCTGGCGCGTTTCAGGCAATCAAGATAAATCAGCAGTTCGACGAGATTTTCGTCAACGGGAGTGCACGTCGATTGAAGCACGAAGCAGTCTCTGCCCCGCACGTCATCCTCGACGCGGATGATTTTTTCGCCATCAGGAAATCTCTCTATTTTGGCTCCCCCAAGGGGCACTTCAAGGTAATCGCACACCGCCTTTGCCAGCGGCTCATTGCTGCAGCCGGAAAACACCTTTATATGGTCATTCAAAAACATATCTTACTCCTTTGCACGGCGCTCGACATTCGAGTATCCGGCTTCGAGTATAATACCATCGCCGACTTTCTCGCCGTTTTGCAGGTACGCAAACGGTCCGATTCGGCAGTTTTTGCCTATCACGACCTCGCCGAATATGCAGCAGAACGGCTCAATGACGGTGTCCTGCCCGATTTGTGCCCTTGCGTCTATCCATGTATTGGGCGGGTCGACGATAGTAACGCCGGTTTCCATCAGGCGTCTCTGGATTCTTCGCTGCATAATCTTGCCGGCGTCGCTGAGCTGCTCCCGGCTGTTGACGCTGACCGCCTCTTCTGGACGGACCGCCGTAACAGCCACAACCTTATGCCCGCTCTCAATAATCATCGCCAGCGCATCGGTAAGATATAACTCACCTTTTGCCTTGTCGGGCTGCACACGCGAGACATAATCGAAAAGAATCTTATTGTCGAAAAGATAATAACTTGGGTTGACTTCCTGGATTTTCAGTTGTTCGGGCGTGCAGTTTGAGTGCTCGATAATGCCTTCTATGTTGCCGTAGGCGTCGCGGAGGATGCGTCCGTAGCCAGTCGGGTCTTCAAGAACCGCCGTTGCCAGTGTCGCGGCGGCGCGTTCGGCTTCGTGTTTGGCGACAACCGTTTTCAGCGTCTCCATCCGAATCAGGGGGCCGTCGCCGCAAAGTACCAGCGTCTGGCCCGTGAAATTCTTCAAGTGTTCCCTGCAGCACATCACCGCGTGGGCAGTCCCTTTTTGCTCGGGCTGAGTTACCCAGATTATGTCATCGGCGTCGCTGAATTGCTCCTTTACCTGCTCGGAGTTAAAGCCCACAACGACGTACATTTTATCAACGCCGACCCCCCGGCAGGCATCCAGCACGTAGAAAAGCATAGGCCTTCCGCAGACCTCGTGGAGGACCTTTGGCATCTTCGTGTTCATCCGCTTGCTAATGCCCGCAGCCAAAATTATAGCAACCCTTTGCGCCATCTCAATCTCTCAATACAAAAATGGTGAGCAAGGCAAACCCGCCCTGCGGGATTGCCGCGTCGAACCACTACCCGGCCAGGACTCGAACCTGGAATGGGAGGACCAAAACCTCCTGTGTTACCAATTACACCACCGGGTAATCTTCGTCGATGATTTTCAATTGATTATTGATTATTCTCTCGCGGCAGACACATCCAAAGGTTATTTGCCGCAAAATTATCAATAATCAATCATCAATAATATTCAATCCACGTTGTCACGGAGGCCATTCTCTTTGTCGGCCTGACTGGGCACCGTCGGAGGCCTGAATCAACTATGCCGTGATGCCGTTGACCCATACCGCCCCTTACGACGGAGCTAAGTGTGGACAATATACCTTATCCGCCACGCACCGGCAAGTCATTTTTTAAAAAAACAGGAACCAAAGTGAGGTTAAGGACTTTACCGGTTGGCATCCGCAGGACGGGCTAATTTATCCACCTCGACCTTGTCTGGGACAGGCGGCTCGCGCTGAGTCATTTGGAAGGTCGTAACCGTATGCGTGGTGATCGGCTCAGTGGGCGGCGGCGGCCGAAGCATCGGACCCTGGGCAGCATATACGAGCCTTGCTGTCATATCCTCCGTAATTTTGCTGTTAATAATCCGCCCCGTGGCCTCCTCGATTTCAATCTGGCCGGTCCCGCCGCCCGATACCTCCAGGTCGTTCCTCATAGGAGTTCCCGGCGCCGGTGCGCCCGCAACAGGGGCGGACGCCGTCTTAATAACCAAATTGACATCCACAACAGCAACCCCGCTTTGCCCGCCGCCCAGGTTCGCGTCGGAGGACGCGGGGGCAGGTGAAGTGGTAGAGGATTTTAACCGGAAGGTCTTCTCATAAATTATGTTTACTTCCCCTGTCCACTCCGGCCCGCCAAAGCCCGCTTCGGCGGGCGACAGAATATTGGTTTGGCTCCACGTTGTCCCTTGCTCGTTCGGCCCCGGGAAAATCCTCAATCGGTCTTCAAGCTCGCGCTTGATTGTCGGTTCAGCAAACGTCTCAGCGATACTCTGGCCGACTTTGTCTGCGCCGGCAAAACTGGCCATTTTGGCTTTGGCAGAGGTAATAAGGGCCTGCAGACCATTAATTTTCTCTATCCGGCCCTGCGGCGTTATTCGCAAATATATTCCTTCTCCCATCGCCAGACGCAACGGCAGCACCTGCATAGGCGTCTTGAGCTGATTTGCGTCGGAATCGTAATCTATTTTCTGCTTGGGCGACCGCACCTTCATAGTAACCCGCTTATGCGTGTACTTGACCCAGGCACAGCCGCTTTCATCGACCTCTTCTATATCAAAATCACATTCGAGCCGCGTGGTTTGTTCGGAAGTCTGCTCGTTTCCGTCCACCACTTGTGCCGATTTCTGCTCGGTAACCAGCACCAAAGAATACTTGTCTCCCGGCGAGAATTTGAATCGCAGTTCGCCGCAAAAAGCTTTACCGCAGAGTACGCCGAGGCCGCAGAGAAAAAATAGCAAAAATACCTCCGCGCGCTTTGCGGTCTCAGCGGTAAATATCATTCTAAGATTCTTCATTCTGAATTCTCCTGTCTTTTAGCGCCAAGCTGTCCGCAGGCGGCGTTTATGGTCTGGCCCATCTTCAGCCGGATGGTTGTCTCGATGCCTGCGTCTTTCAATACGCCCGCAAAACGTTCTATTGCCTGCCTGCCGCCGGGTTTTAAGTTACATCCTTCGTGCCCGCCTCGCCTCGCCCGCGAGTCGGGCGAGGCGGGAGGATTATACTCTATCAGATTCACGTTGCACATAATCCCGCGCAGCCGTTTTACTAAAATCCGGGCGTGAAGAACAGTGTCGTTGACGCCTTTTATCAGGCAATACTCGAATGTAACCCTGTTTCGCGTCGTGCGCTGATAACGCCCAATCGCCGCGAACAATCGGTCCAGCGGATATTTTTTTGCAATCGGCATTAGTTTGGCCCGGATGGCATCAGTGGGCGCGTTGAGCGATACCGCTAATCGCGGCTGGATGTCCTCCCCGGCCAACCGCTCGATTGCCTCCACAAGCCCGCAGGTGCTTATCGTCAAATGACGAATACCAATATGCCTGCCCGCCGAATTATTCAGTATCCGCACCGCGTCAAGCACCGCGTCATAATTTGCCAGCGGCTCGCCCATTCCCATAAAAACCACATTTGTGATACGTTCGGCTTTTTGTTGTTTCTGATTTTCAATTTCCGATTTTCGATTGTCGATTGGAAATAAATTGGCAATCGGCAATCGGCAATCGGCAATCACATTGACCTGGTCAACAATCTCGCCGGCGGAGAGGTTTCTCGCAAAACCCAGCCAGCCAGTCGCGCAAAATACGCAACCCATCGCGCAGCCGACCTGCGTCGAAACACACAATGTCCGTCTGTCGTCGTCAAACAACAATACCGATTCGATTCTCCCGCCATCGCTCAAACCGAAAACGTATTTCACCGTCCCATCAGGGTCGGTCAGTTTATCGGCAACCTTCAACTGGGAGATACAGTAGCCCCCCTCGACAAGTTTGGCGCGAAGGAATTTGCTCAGCGTGGTAATCGCGGAAATATCGGTTACGCCGCGGGACTGAATCGCGCTGAAAATATACCCCGCTATGTATTTGGGCTGCCCCAGCCCCGTAATAAGACGCTCAAGCTGGGCAACCGTCTTTGATTTAAGGTCTTTTTCCACAGGAGGGTATTCTACCAGAAAAAAGGGGTCGGGAGCCTTTTTTATAGCACTGGTTAATCTTCCTCTTTATCCACGGCGGCGTAACCCTGCTGACCCTCATTGACGTATGCCGACGAAGATTCTCCGCCATCCGTCCTCTGTCCTCCGCCTTCCGTCTTCTGTTTCTCCATCTCGTCTCGCAGTTGCTCCCAGTCCTCAACGCCCATCATTACCTCTCGCGCCTGGCTGCCCTTGTATTCGCCGAGGATGCCAAGCGCCGCCATTTGCTCTATCATACGCGACGCACGGGCATAGCCGACGCCTAAGCGACGCTGTAGCAGCGACACGCTACCTCGCTTACTGTCCAAGACAATCCGCACGGCATCATCGAACAGCTCGTCTTCTATCATGTCGGTTGTGTCCGCCTGGCCAAGCTGCGTCAGCTCAGGATGGAACTGCGGCTCAGCGACTTCCTTAAGATGTTTGACAATCCGCCGAACCTCGTCATCGCTGACAAATGTCCCCTGTGCGCGAATCAGGTCGCTTGTCCCCGGCTTCAAAAACAGCATATCGCCCTGACCTAACAGCGTCTCTGCACCGTTCTGGTCGAGGATAATCCGGCTGTCCATTCTCGCCGCCACCCGAAAACCGATGCGCGTGGGCATATTCGCCTTAATCAGGCCCGTAACAACCGTCGCCTGCGGTCTCTGCGTCGCAAGCACAATATGAATCCCCACCGCCCGGCTCTTCTGCGCGAGGCGCACGATATGTGCCTCGATTTCCTTCGCCGCCGTCATCATCAAATCCGCCAGCTCATCGATAACTATCACGACATAAGGCAGCTTCTTGGGAATCTTCGCCTCTTCCTCGGGGCTTACCGGCTCAAAACGCTTTATTACTTCTTCGGTCCCCAGCGAGTTGTATTCGCCGATATTCTTGACGCGGGCCTCGGCAAGCAGGGCGTATCGCTCGTCCATCTTGATGGTCGCCCATTCGAGAATCTGAACCGCACGCCGCGTCTCCGTAACAATCGGCGTCATCAGGTGCGGTATGGTATTAAAGGCCGTCATCTCGACCATCTTCGGGTCGATGAGAATCATCTTAATTTCATCAGGCCTGCGGGTCAGCAACACACCCGCGATTATGGTGTTAATGCACACGCTTTTGCCCGACCCGGTCGTGCCCGCAATCAGCAAATGAGGCATACTCGCCAAATCCGAGACCAGCGCCTCGCCCGAGGAATCCTTGCCCAGAAACAGCGGTATCGCCATACCCTCCGGCTTGCTACCCGCCAGTTGCAGCATGTCCTTCATGCGAACGCGCTCTTTTTCGCTGTTGGGCACCTCGACGCCGATGGTATGTTTGCCCGGCAATGGCGCGACAATGCGAACCGCGCCCACGCCCAGCGCACGGGCAATATCATTGGAAAGCGAGCTTATCTGGCTGACCTTGACCCCCGCGGCAAGCTGCAATTCGAACATGGTTACCACAGGCCCCGTCTCCGCGGCCACAACTCTGGCGGAAATATCGAACTCGTTGAGCAGCCCTTCCAGCGCAACCGCCTTGGCTTTGACAACCTTTTCCTGCACGGATGCAAATGTATGCTCCGGCTCATCAAGCAAATCGATGGGCGGCATTGTGTAATCGGCATAGCTGGGCGGCTCGTACGGCTGCGCGAGCTTCTTCGGGGCCACCGGCTGCAATCTCACCGGGGCGCCGCCAGCAGCCGGCTCGCCTTCGATTGGTATCTTGCCGTGAAGTGTGGATTCAACCTCATTCTCATCGGTCGCTGCCGATAACGACGGACGCAATAATAATGTCTCCTGTTTTTTGTCTTCTGTTTTCTGCTTTAAGCTGAGTCGACGCCATATCTGGCCGAGCGCCCTCGACTGCTCCGACCCTGTCAGCCACTTCGGTGCCGCAAAGCCGAGCGTCTTGCGAATTACAAAACCAATCGCGCCAAAAAATACCGCCACAACCTGGTCGGCCAGCAATATCATCCCGACAACCCACATCGCGCCCAGAAGAATAGCCGTGCCAAGTGCGGCAAAATGGCCCTTCAAAAACTCCGCCGTCGCAACCCCCAGTACCCCGCCCGAACCCGTCGGAAACCCGTAAATGCCGTGCTGCGTAAAACAATAAAACGTCGTCGAGGCCGCGGCCGTTACCAGCACAAGGCCCACCCCTCGCAAAACCGGCTGGTCAATCTCAACATCAGCAACCTTGGCGACCGCAAAATAAAGGCCGGAAATCAACACGATAAAAACACCGGGGCCTATGTAATACAACAGGTAATACGCAAACAACGCTCCCGCCGGGCCGCACCAGTTCGCTGTCGGCTTATTGTTCGGATAGACAAATTTGCTCGGCCAGTCGCCTATATTAAAACTAAGACATCCGCAAAAAAGTACCAGCAGCCCCGCTACAATAAGGCATTGCAGGGCCTTTACCTTCATTCTTTTGTCCTTCACCCGGCTCATAGATAATAGCGTCCGATAATAAATAACGTCCGTGAAAACAACTGCCGCCTGCACTGGAAAACTCAAGTGATTTATCGGCAAGCTCACCCATTTTACATTGATAATTGATGATTGATTATTGACGATTCTGCCCTCGGCAGACAGGGCCCGAAGCCGCCGGTGAAAATAATCAATTATCAATCATCCATCATCAATAAAAAAACCCCGCGGCAAATCCGTTCACCGCAGGGCATAAAGACGCGTTTGTATTCTCTGCTTATTTTGGCTGAGACGCCGGCTTCGTGGGCTGCTTTATATCCGACGGCGGCGGTGGTGGTGTCGGGGCCTCAGGAATCCGAACCGCCACTCCCAGCCGACCAAGCTCGCCGGCAACATCCGGCTGGTCCGGATTAAGCTGGAAACTGCGAATAAAGTATTCTTTGGCAAGGTCCTTCTTATTCTTGTTGAGATAGTAGTAGCCAAGTTGTCGATTTACCGTCGACGAATCCGGTGCTGTTTTGAGGGCCTCCTGGTAACACTTCAAGGCATAATCATCAAGCCCCTGTTTCTCGAAAGCCACACCAAGCGACAGAAGCTGTTCCGGCATCGAGGCCAACTGTGTCATATAACCGTTGGCGACCCAGTCAGCCCTTGCCTTGTCACCCTTGTCAAGCTGAAGCTTCACCATCGCGGCTTGGACTTCACGGTACGCCGGATTGAAATTCAGGGCCTGATTGTAGTAGTACTCGGCCTTGGAGTAATCTCCGGCGGCGTGATATAACTGACCCAGCTCGAAATGAACCGGCGGATTCTCCCATTTCTTGTCCAGCTCCTTGAGCAGCTCGGCCTTGTGTATATCAGTAGCGGCCCTGACGTTCTGGTCGACCCTGGCAGTGCTTGTATTACGACAACCGACAACAAGCAATACGCAAAACATTGTCCCCGAAATTACTACTCGCAGTTTAGCGTTCATTTTTCGCCTCCATGACTATTGAGTATTGGATACTCGATGCTCGCTATTCAAGCATCGAACACCAATGGTATTTTGTCCAACTATAGATTGCTTTGCAAGAGAAAATTTCACTCAGTTTGTTAAAAATTATTTTCTCGGCCCCGCGACGCCTGCCTAAATGTCAAGGAACTGAACTTCAAGCGCGTGGTCGCGGATGAAATCACGCCGCTGCTCGACGTCCTCGCCCATCAGGATGCTGAACAGCCGGTCCGCCTCGCCCGCGTCATCGAGTTTGACGTTCAGCAGCGTCCGCGTGGCCGGATTCATCGTCGTTTCCCAAAGCTGGTCGGCGTTCATCTCGCCCAGGCCTTTGAACCGCTTTATCTCGACGCCTTTGCCGCCGATTTTCCTGACTGACGAGCAAACCTCACCCAGCGAAGCGACTTCGAAGCTTTCCTCGGCGTTCGCCAGGTGGAATTTGGTCGCCATCGCCTCGCCGCTGACCGTTCTTTCGGCCTTAAGAAGGAAATCCCCGAGGCTCAGGCCGAATTCCTGTTTTAATTTTTTCGCCTGCTCATTAATTCTGGCCACTTCGTGCAGCTCTTCCGCCTCGAAGGTTTCTTCTTCGTCCGCCTGTTCACCTTTCTTTTTGCGGCCCTTCAGCGCATCGACGCGTTTGGTAAAGTCGTCCTTGTCGTGGAAGACCTCATCCTGCCCTTCGCCGTGGATGCGATACATCGGCAGCCCCTTGCCGTTGCCGTATTTCTGGATATATTCCTCGAACTTGATGCCTCTTCTGGCAAGCACGGCGATACACCGCTCCATATCAACGAGAATCTTCACCAGCTCGGTCAGCCGGGCCTCGGTTACTTTCTGCTCCTTTGCGCCTTTTTTGCCGACCCCGTCTCTTACCGTAAGCTCGGTCCCCTGCAGGCCGCGGTCAACCAGCCGCTTGTGCATTATCGCCTCGGTCAGAATGTATTCCGATTTCTTCTGACCTTTGGCGTGGACCTCATAAAGAGGCGGCTGCGCTATATAAACCAACTGCTTATCAAACAACTGCGGCATCTGCCTGAAGAAAAACGTCAGCAGCAGCGTGCGTATGTGCGCGCCGTCGATATCGGCATCTGTCATAAGAATAATTTTTTCATACCGGCACTTTTCGATATCGAACTCGTCGGTCCCTATCCCGGTGCCCAGCGCGCTTATCAGCGTGCGTATTTCCTCGTGGGCGAGGACTTTTTCAAGCCGGGCCTTCTCGACGTTGAGAATCTTGCCCTTCAAAGGCAGTATCGCCTGGATGTTCTTGTCCCTGCCCCCTTTGGCGGAGCCGCCCGCGGAGTCGCCTTCGACGACGAATAATTCGGTGCCTGCCCGTTCCCTGTTGGCGCAATCCCAGAGCTTGCCCGGCAAACTCGAACTGCCAAGCGCTCCTTTGCGCCGGGTCAGCTCGCGGGCCTTTCGGGCCGCCTCTCTCGCCGCCGCCGCCTGGATTGCCTTGCTTAGTATTCGCTTGGCTTCCGCGGGATGTTCTTCTATGTAATGGCCTAACTGCTCGTTGACCAGCGTCTCGACAAAACCTCCTACTTCCGGGTTGGTGAGTCGGACCTTGGTTTGCGCCTCAAAATGCGGCTCTGCGAGTTTCACAGACACAATGGCTGTGAGTCCTTCTCTGAAATCCTCGCCTGTTGCGGCCTCACCGTCCTTTATCAGGTTGTTCGCCTTAGCGTAGTAATTCATCGTCCGCGTAAGCGCGGTTTTAAAACCCGAAAGGTGCGTTCCGCCGTCGATATTGCGAATGTTGTTCGCAAAAACCAGCACGTTTTCCGCGTATGCCGTATTATATTGCAGCGCAACCTCGCAGCTTATCATCGCCTCCTTGTCTTCTTTTGACAGGTAAATCACGTCCTTATTCAGGATTTCCTTGCCCTCGTTGAGGTGCTTTACGAACGCTCGAATACCCTCGTCAAACTTGAAGACCTCTTTTTTGCGGTTTCTTTCGTCTTTGAAAGTAATTTGTATGCCTGCGTTGAGATAGGCCACTTCGCGGACACGTTTGACAAGCGTATCGTACTGGAACTCGCCGTCGCCGAAGATTTCCTCATCAGGCATAAACGATATGCAGGTTCCCCGTTTGGTTGTCGGCCCGACCTCACGGACGCTGCCCTTGGCGATACCTCGCCGACATTCAAAATGATAGCTCTTGCCGTCCCTGAAAACGTCCGCTTCGAGCCATTCACTCAAGGCGTTAACGACGCTGACTCCGACGCCGTGCAGACCGCCCGCAACTTTATAGCTGTCGCGGTCGAATTTGCCGCCCGCGTGCAGCGTGCAAAGAACGACCTCAAGCGCGCTTTTCTTGGCTTCCTTGTGCAGTTCGACGGGAATGCCCCGTCCGTTGTCCTCGACCGAGCAGCTTCCGTCGGCGTTTATCTGTATGCTGATTTTGTCGCAGAAGCCGGCGAGCGCCTCGTCAATCGAGTTGTCCACAACCTCATAAACGAGGTGGTGCAGGCCGCCGACACCGCGGTCGCCTATGTACATATCGGGCCGTTTGCGAACCGCTTCAAGCCCGCCTAAAATCTTAATATTACTTGCATCGTATTTATGGCTTTGCATATTCGAATCACTTCTCCTCGCGTTTTAACCGGCAAGCGTGATTTTAATCGCTCTCAGTTTCGCCTCGGGGCATTCTCGCCGCAGATGCTCAACAAGCTGGTGGCTGCTGATGCGCAGCTCATACATATACGACGGCGAATCGGCCTCGACCGTAAGCTGGCCGGCCGACAGGTCAACCACCCGGCAATGCCGCACCATTTCGGGCGGCAGCAGTTGCGACCAGACCTCGCTGAGCCGACTGGCCGCCTCGTAACGCTGCGATATCCCCGTGTTGCGCGGCTCCATCATCTTCATCAGCGCCTCCGCCAGCAGGGTGGGTTCTGACCGCTGCCTAAATTGTGTTCTCGCATCCATTCGACAATCCTTTGTGAAGGCCTACGAAAGATTTATCGGCATCAGCACGTGAAGAAAATTAGCCCCTGCCTTGATAAGCCCGGGCGTGTCCGACTGGCCCAGCTCAAGCTCAAACTGCGGCTCTTTAATGACACGAATAGCTTCGGCTAAAAATTGGGGATTAAACCCTATTTCTATCGGCTCGCCCTTATACTCGACGACGACTTCCACTTCGGCATCGCCCGTTTCAGGCGCCTTGCCCGAAAATACCAGCTTGTCCTTGCTGACGGCCAGCTTTATGCCCCTCGATTCCTCGCTTGTCAGCAACGCCGCTCTTCTTACCGCACTGAGTGCAACGTCGGTTTGCAGTGTGATTTTTTTCTGGTAGTCGGCGGGAATGATATCCTCGTACTTGGGGAAGTTGCCCTCGACAAGGTTTGAGCACACAACAACGTTTCCGCAGGCAAACATAATCTGGTTGTCAACTAATTTGACAGCGACTTTGTCCTTTTCGCCGCCGGCAAGTTTTTCCAGCAGCGCCATTGTCTTGCCCGGCACAATTGGTTTTGCGGCAATAGCTTTTTCGCTGGGGTTGGAAGCAAGGTTGACCCGGCTGCGCGCCAGCCGACGGCCATCGGTCGCAACTAAGGTTAATTTCTTTCCCTTTATTTCCCACAGTACGCCGTTTATCGCGTAGCGGGTGCTTTCTTTCGCGGTCGCGAACAGGCACTGCGAAATACTGACTCGCAAATTGTCGATGGACACCTCAATGTCCGGCTCACCTTTGAATACCGGCACCGGCGGATATTGCGATGCTTCCTGGCCATAAATTGAGAAGTGACTGTCGGCGCCACGAATCTCACAAAGGCCTTCTTTGGACGTGAGCATTAACGTCTCATCAGTGCTCTCGCGCACCACGGCGGCAAGTCGGGCCGCGGGTACAACAACCTGTCCCGGCTCTTTGACGTCAACCGCGGGCAACAGGTAATTAATGCCCACCTCCATGTCCGTGCCGTATATCCTCACGCCGTCTTTTGTTGCGTCTATCTTGACGCAACGCAGAATCGGCTTGGGTGTCCGGTCCGGGACTATTGTGGTTAGTAACGCAAGCGCCTGGCTTAATCCTTCCCTGTTAAACTGTACTTTCATTTGCGTGCCCCTCTTTTACTGAGTCATCCATTATTATTCGACGTTGCCTTTCATCGGGCGTCTATTTTAAGTCAGCACAGGATACAAAAAAACAGTTCACTTCTCAATAAATTTCGAGTTTTATTTTTGCCTGTTTTTAGGGGTTGTACAAAATTTATGTAGTGATGTAAGGCTGTTATTCTAGTTATAATTTATAAAAGAGATTTAGTAGCAGAGTTCATAAGACCCGTGAATTTGTTAGTGTTATCATGTCAGAGAGCCATTACCTGTTATTGGCCCGATAGATACGCGCCGATGGAGCGCGAAGGGCTATGGTGGATAAGCTGTTACTTTACGCCCGCCATCGCCCCGGATTCCACATGTTCCCGCGACTCTGAATTTATTGTCCGAGGTCTATGTTACTAATCTTAACCATTCTGCTCGCGATTTCAGCTATTGTTTTATGTAGTTTTGCTGGATGCTCAAATGAAGGGGCCGCAAAGCCAAATATACCTTTTTGGCCCTATAATCATCGAGAGATACATCATATAATGCCCCCTACGCCCTCTTTTGCGATATCTTGCCTATTTTGCCATTGACAAAAGAGGCCGGTAAGCGGTATAATGGTTTTAGAATCGAGTCCGGCGCCTTGTCTGCCAGATATGCGGGGGGCTTGACGGTTGACTATGGAGAATACATAATGGGAAGTAAAGTTTTTGCGAGCTTGCTTATTTTTGTGCTCCTGGCATTGGTCGTGATGTCAACGGGCTGCAATCAGCCGGGCAAAACTCCTGCTGAAGTCCACAGAGGTCACGTTGAGGTGTTGCGTGTTCAAAATCAGCAATTAATGAGAGACATCGACCGCACGCTTGACTTGGACCAGCCAACCAAGCTCACGGAAATGCATATGCCGTAAGCAGGTTAACCAGCACGGGCAATTTGGCCTGTGTGCTTTGCAGGGAGTTCTGAACGGATGCAGACCCTTATAGATTACTTCCGGCGAGTCGCCAACTACGACTGGTGGGTCGTCAGCATCGAGTTGTTTCTCATTGGGATTGTTGTTTACTGGGCAGTGGATTTTCTCGAGGGCACACGAGGCGAGAGACTGTTTCGCGGCGTCACGTATGTCCTTATCGCTGGCGTACTCATCCTTAATCTCATTTCTGAACGCTACCGGTTCGAGCGTCTCGAGTATCTCTACAAGGGCTTTCTGGTTGCCGTCCTCGTAATTGCAGTCGCGGCGTTTCAGCCCGAATTGCGACGCGCGCTTATGCGATTAGGCCAGACCGCAAGCGGCGGGTTTCTCATCGGCTCTTCGCGGCAGGTCGTTCGGACCGTCGAGGAAATCGTCAGCGCCGTCACCGAGCTGGCCGCCTCAAAGACAGGTGCTATCATCGTTATCGAAAGACGCGTAGCGCTGGGCGAGTTTACCGAAACCGGCGTCCAGCTGGACGCGAATGTCACCGCGGAGCTGTTAAAAACTATTTTTTACCCCGGCACAATCCTGCACGATATGGCGGTCGTAATACGGGGCGACAAGGCGATAGCCGCGGGAGTACAGCTTCCCCTCGCGGAGCCGGGCACAGTCAAAGGTCTTGAGCTTGGGTCGAGGCATCGGGCGGCGGTGGGCATAACCGCCGGCTCCGACGCGCTGTGTATAGTTGTAAGTGAAGAAACAGGAATCATTTCTTTGGCCAGCGATGGTGAGCTTGTTCGCAATCTCACCGCCGACGCGCTTCGCGACGCACTGACAGGCGCTATCCGCTCGGAGGCGACAAAACTAAATCCTGAATAAATGAGGTTTGTCTGACGAAACAATGATGAAACGGCGAAGATTGAGAAAAATAGCAGCTACGCTGGTTTTCACCACGCTAATATGGGTCTTTGCGGATTTGGCGCTCGATGAGGAGCTTACTGTCTCGAATCTCAAGCTCAGCGTAGCCAAATCCGTAAGCCCGTCGCTTTGGGTCACGTTCTCCGGCCAGTCGGTTGTTCCGCTGGAAAAGGTCGTTCTCAAGGGCTCCGCACGCAGAATCGCCGAAGCGCGCCAGCGGATAAACGCCGGAAGATTTGTCCGCGAGTTCTATTTCGACCCGGCGCACGAAAAAATGACCGCGTCGGGCGAACACCCGCTTAATGTCGCCGAATTCCTCAAGGGCCCGGACGGCGTCCAGCAGCTCGGACTCACCGTCGTCTCAGCCGACCCTAATTTACTCACCGTCAGTATTGTTGAACTGCAGAAAAAACAGGTGGCCGTTCGCTGCCTCGATGACAACCAGAACCCCCTCAGGGTCGCCAGCATCGAGCCGGCCCAGGTTGAGGCCTTCGTGCCCGCCGAACGCGGAGGAGCTGCCCTTGAAGCCAGGGTGACGCTCAACAAAAGGGAAATTGAACAAGCGCGTCTGGCCCCGATAGAAAAAACGCCGATAGTAGAGCTTGCGCCCGGCCAAACCAGGGAAGCCGCCTCAAGCGTCAAAATAACCCTGCCCAAAGAGCAGGAACGCCTGCAGGAATATCTCATTACAAGCGTCCGTCTTGGCGTATCGCTCAGCGCAAACCTGGAAGGCAGATACAAGGTCGAGCTTATTAACCCTGAGGTAGTTATGGGTTCCGTCGCAATCAGGGCGACGCCCGAAGCCAAACGGGCATACGAAAATATGCGATACCACGTCATTCTCGAAATAGACGACAGCGATAAAGACAACCGGCCCGACAAATCATCGCCCCCCGCCGGCGAGCCGGCGCCGGAAATCCGCAGGGACCTCATTTATAATTTTCCTCCGGAATTTCTGCGCAAAGATGAAATCGCTCTCAATCAGTCCCCTGTACAGGCGAGGTTCCGGCTGATGCCGATTACCCCCGAAACACCCGCCGTTTCGCCGGCGCCGGTACCTGCCCAAAATTGATTAATCAGAAGGTTGTGTATCCTGCTGAGATAAAGTAGGATTTTCGCTTGTTCCCGTTATAGAGGTACTATTGTGACGAATGATTTAATTGACAGAGAGGCGTCGTCGAATTTAATAGGGCGGTTTCGCTGGGTCATTTGCGGGCTATTATTTTTCGCCACCGCCCTCAATTATATTGACCGGCAAATTCTCGGTCTTCTAAAGCCGGCACTGGAGAAAGGCCTTAACTGGGGTGAAAATGATTACGGCGATATCGTCATCGCTTTTACTATCGCATACGCAATCGGTTACTCGTGGGCCGGGTGGTTCATAGACCGCGTAGGTGTCCGGCTGGGATACGCGCTGGCTGTTTTATTATGGAGTTTGGCGGAGCTGGCGCACGCCCTTATATGGTTTATTCCCGTCGATTCAAGAGTTCAGCTTTGGGTGACGGCGATGCCCGCGACAGTGCTTGGCTTTTGTGCCGCACGCTTTGTTCTGGGATTGGCTGAGGGAGGCAACTTCCCGGCCGCGGCCAAGAGCGTCAGTGAATGGTTTCCGAAAAGAGAACGGGCGCTGGCGGTCGGCATTTTTAATTCCGGAACCAACATCGGCGCTCTGGCTGCGCCGCTACTGATATTGTGGCTTGCCACGGATTTCAGCTGGCCGCTGGCTTTCCTGGTGACACCCACGCTGGCTTTTATATGGATTGTGTTATGGTGGCTGTTTTATCAAAGTCCTGAAAAACATAAATGGGTAAAACCTTCGGAATTAGCATACATTCACAGTGACCCGCCTGACCCGCCGGGCTTAAGAGTCCCGTGGCTAACGCTGTTGAAATATCGCCAGACGTGGATGTTTGTAATCGGGACAGGTATAAGCGGAACGATATGGTGGTTCTGGCTTTACTGGGGTCCGGATTTCCTGCACAAGCAATACGGTTTGGATATGAAACATTTGGGTTGGCCAATGGTAGTTATTTATTTTATAACAGGTATAGGCAGTATCGCAGGGGGGTGGTTTTCCGGCCGGCTTATCAGGCGTGCATGGTCGATAAACGCCGCCCGCAAGACGGCTATGCTGGTTTGTGCCCTGTGCGTCGTGCCGGTGTTTATGGCGTCAATTGTTTCTAATTCCTGGGTGGGTGTAATCTTAGTGGGGCTTGCAATGGCAGCGCATCAGGGATTCGCCGCAAATCTTATTACCACCGTTTCCGACACTGCTCCTCGCCGGATTGTCGGTTCCATTATGGGGCTTGGCGGCACGGCGGCCTGCATCGGCACAATATTCATTGCCAAACTCGTGCCTTACATTCTCGAAAAGACGGGAGAGTATCGGATTTTGCTTATTATCGCGTCCTGTGCGTATCTGGTTAATCTGCTTATCATTCACTTGATAAATCCGAAACTGAAGTCGATGGAATTTGAAATTCCGCAGGAGTCGGCCTCGAAGAGTTGAAATTCAGCCGCAACCGGATTTACGGAGAGCCGTAACGATGATAAAAATTCGTGGATTGCGGTGGTACATCGCCGTAATGCTGATGCTGGTCACTACGATTAACTATCTCGACCGCACCAGCTTATCTGTTGCCGGTCCTGTTCTGAAAGACAAACTCCGGATTGACGAGCAGCAATTTGCATTCATTATAATGTGCTTCCAGTTCAGCTATCTTACGATGCAGCCGGTGTCGGGACGCGTTATGGATTGGCTTGGAATAAAACGCGGATTCTCGCTGGCGGCAATATGGTGGTCGGTCGCAAATATGCTCCACGCATTTGCAAGGACGCCGTTTTCCTTCGGTGCGTTCCGCGCGCTGCTTGGTGTCGGCGAGGCGGGCAATTTCCCCGGTGTCGCCAAGACCATTTCTGAGTGGTTCCCCGCCAGAGAGCGCACAATTGCTTTCGGTGTCGCAAATATCGGTTCAGGAACAGGGTCGCTCATCGCGACACCGTTAGTCGCCTTGATTATTATCCGCTTCGGCTGGCAGGCGGCTTTTGTTATTACCGGGGCCGTCGGCTTCGTCTGGGTTGTTTTATGGATGCTGCTTTATAAATCACCCGCACAAAACCGGTTTATAACGCCCGAAGAATTTGAGTATATAAACCGGGGCCAAAAAGAACTGCAGGCCGGGGAATCAGGACCGGCCCGGAATGTCTGGAAACTCATCCTGGGCCAGCGAAACTTCTGGGGAATTGCCCTGGCGAGATTTCTTTCTGAGCCGGCCTGGCAATTCTTTTCCTACTGGATACCGCTGTATTTCTCAACCCAGCGGGGACTGAATCTCAAGCAAATCGGTTTGTTTCTCTGGGTCCCATTTCTGGCCGCCGATATAGGGAGTTTTGTAGGAGGATTTATCTCACCGTTTTATCACAGACTCGGTTTTAAGATTCTGACCAGCCGCAAACTGGCAATGACCACAGCCGCCTTTATGATGCCTGTCTCTTTTCTCATTATCCAGGCCCCTTCGGCCGGCTGGGCAATCTTCTGGTTCTGTATCGCTGCCTTTGGCCATCAGTGCATATCAGCGGTGCTTCTCGTGCTTCCCGTCGATTTATTTCCTAAAAGCACCGTTGCTACCGCCAACGGCCTTTCCGGAACCTGCGGACATTTCGGCGGGATGCTGTTTACCTTTAGCGTCGGCTGGCTTGTAACACATATTGGTTATTCGCCCGTGTTTGTAACAATCGCGATGCTCGATTTAATCGGCGCAGCTGTTCTCTGGACGGTAATACGCGAACCAAAGGCCGAAACGCCTCCGATAATCGCATAGGAGATTGACTTTTCTGTGCCTTTGCGGCATAATTAGCCGTAGATAAAGTTATGCATGCTTTAACCCTGATAATTGTAACTTTACTTCTGTTCGCCATAGCGTACAGGTTTTACGCTAAGTTCATCATCACCAAAGTTCTCGTATTCGACCCTAACCGCCCTACGCCTGCTCATACGCTGCGCGACGGCAAGGATTATGACCCCACGAACCGGTATGTTTTGTTCGGGCACCACTTCGCGGCCATAGCCGGCGCAGGCCCGCTCGTCGGGCCGGTCCTCGCCGCCCAGTTCGGATACCTGCCGGGAGTCCTGTGGATACTCATCGGCGCAGTCCTCGGCGGCGCGGTCCACGATATGGTTATTCTTTTCGCCTCCGTCCGAATGAACGGTTTATCGCTGACGCAGTTGGCCAAAGAGCACATCAGCAGGCCCGCCGGCGCCGCCACGGCCCTTGCGATTCTATTTATCATAATTACCGCCCTTGCCGGCCTTGCCCTTGTAGTGGTCAACGCGCTGGCCGAAAGCAGTTGGGCGACCTTTACCATTTTTATAACGCTGCCTGCCGCGCTTGTTGTCGGCCTGTATATGTATAAAATTCGCCCGGGCAAAATCGTCGAGGCCTCCCTCGTCGGCGTTGTAATTGTGGTCCTCGGTGTTGTATATGGCGAACCGATATCTCACACAAGTTTCGGCTCACTGTTTCTTTTTTCAAAACCGTCGCTGTCAATAATCCTGCCCGTTTACGGCTTCATCGCCTCAGTGCTTCCCGTATGGCTTTTGTTGTGTCCCCGTGATTATCTCAGCTCGTATATGAAAATCGGCACAATCGGACTTCTAATCCTCGGCATATTTATCGTCAACCCCGTAATCAGGATGCCCGCAGTAACGGCATACATCCACGGCGGCGGGCCGATTATCCCCGGCAAGGTATGGCCCTTCGTCTGCATCACAATCGCCTGCGGCGCCATCAGCGGCTTTCACTCACTTATAAGCTCAGGCACCACTCCCAAAATGATAAATACCGAAGCCGACATACAATTTATCAGTTATGGCGCCATGCTGGCGGAATCCGTGGTTTCAATAATGGCGATTATCGCCGCGACCGTGATGATTCCGGGCGACTATTTCGCGATAAACGTCTCGCCCGCGGTCTTTGCCAAACTTGGGCTGGCGACCGAGAAGCTGGCTGACATGGAAAGAATGACAGGCGAATCGCTTGTCGGAAGGTCGGGCGGCGCGGTATCGCTCGCGGCTGGTATGTCGCTTATTCTCTCCGCGATACCGGGGATGAAGCACCTCATTGGCTACTGGTACCATTTCGCGATTATGTTCGAGGCGCTTTTTATTCTCACTACCGTTGACGCGGGCACACGAGTTGCGAGATATATCCTGCAGGAAATACTAAAAGTCGTTCACCCAAAACTTGGCAGCTCCACCTGGATGCCCGCGGTGCTCTTTAGCGGCGGCATTATCAGCTTCTTCTGGGGATACCTCGTTTACAAGGGCGATATATCCACCATCTGGCCCTTGTTCGGCGTCGCAAACCAGCTCCTCGCGACGCTGGCCCTTTTCGTAGGCACGGCCTTTATACTCAGGCATTCCCGCGTATGGGCTTATGGCCTCATCACTTTTATCCCGGCGTTGTTTATGGGGGCGACCACCTTTGTCGCAGGGATTGATAATATCCTCAACAACTATCTGCCCAAGCATACCTTTCAGGGCAACCTCAATGCTGTTCTTTCGATTGTGATGCTCGTGCTGGTGATAATTATTTTCTTCGAGACAATGAGGAAAATATGGTGGTTCCATAAAATCGGCCTCCAAAACACGCTCGAAACCTCGCCGACCGACACCGCGCCAGCATTTCCTGTGGATATACCGGATTAGCCCTTCTCGAAAACGACGACAAAAAGTTAATATGAAGAACGCATTATCCCATGAAATCACATAGCAAAAGGAAAACAGCCATTGGAATACCGCTCGGCGTAGCTCTTAGGGGCAAAGAAGATAGTCAGGGCGCCGAGGAGCAGGATGCTATGCGACGCCCCTTGAAAGGAGCTAAAAAAGCGTTTGCGTGGTTGCTCGGACTTTTCTTTTTCATCCTTGGAGTGGCGATAGTTGTCGGCTATGAAATTTATTGGGCGCGAGTAGTGGTGCCGGAACGCAAAAGCCTCGCGACGGCCGTTTCGGTCAGCTTTGACAAGCTTGATCCGCAGAACGATGGCAAACTCATTTATGTCGTTGGAAAACTGGCCGGAGCCGAAAACCTGACCGACTCGGAATTTGGCGTGGCGGTGAATGCGTTGAGACTGCGCCGTCGCGTGTGGATGTATCAGTGGGAGCAAGGCGGAGTCAGAAGCAAATCATCGTATGGAGTGGAAGATTCCCACGGCAACACCACAACCTTGTTAAAAACGCGAACCTACGATTATTCGAAGGACTGGTCGGAGAAAGTCATTGATTCTCGCTCATTCTACAATGCCGGCCACGACAACCCCGTCACAAAAGAGATTCCAGACCGTGCAGTCGCTGCCGCCAAAATAACTTTGGGCGTTTTTAGCATTGCACCGGAACTGGTGGAGCAAATTGATAGTTTCCAAACCGTGCCCGTGAGCGATAAAAATCTTTCCGCCACCGCTGAACCCCTTCGGGCCAAGGCAAAATTTGCGGGCGACGAAATTTACTTCGGCACAAACCCTGATCAGCCTGCCATTGGCGACTTGAAAGTCAAATTTGAATTCGCGCCGCCGGCAACCGCCTCCGTCATTGCCCGACAGAACGGAAACAACCTGTTGCCTTATCAAGTGGCAAACGCTGGTTCGGTGGCGCTGCTGCGGGTCGGAAAGTATTCGTTGCCGGAAATGGTCGCGCAATTTGCCAAAACCAATTCCCAGGGAAGGATACTTGTTTGGGTGGCGGGATGTGTGCTCATTTTATTCGGTAGCCTTTTGATTAAAATTGCCCGGAGACGATAGAAACGTAAAATGAGGGAAAACACAAAAAAGGGGTCAAGTCCCTTTTTCGTCCGTTCTCTAAGGAGACGACAAAATATGGAGAATAAAATTGATAGCCGTCCCAATTCTTCCGACAGCACCGAGATACGCCGACGACGATTCATGGGGTTTGTCTTTATTGCGGTTAGCGGATATCTCGCGTTCAGATTTTATACTATGAATACGCCGTTTTCCAGGCGTTTGCTGTTACTAATTGTGATAGTCCTGTTCTTGCTGGCTGGAATACAACTTGTAACTGATATCAAGGGCAGATTATTAAGTCTGATGGTCGGAGTGATTTTTGTGGGATTTTCGATTCTGGGATTTTTTGCAGCTTTCAGCGGGGAAATACATGGCGGCATCCCATTCTTCCCCGCAGCGTGGAACCAGGCATTTGGAAAGGCGTTGTTCGCTTTTGGCGATTGCATCACTGCTGCGATGGCACTGTGGTGTATCTATCAAGCCGTAAAACCGAACACGAAAAGGTAACTGGGAATGATGGGGAAGGGAATAATGGGGACAGCAACCGTTTTTATTGACATTAGGGTTGAAAGGATTATTATTTCATCTTATGAGCATGCCTTCAAAAAACCAGTTGGGCGGGATAATTTTCGGGATACTTTTCTGCGGTTTCTCCGCGCTGGTTCTTTTCCTCGCGCATGAGCAGCATAAGGAGGTGCCATTGCAGTGGCTGGCTGTTCTCGCATTGTTTTTTATCTGGGGCATTTGGATGTTTCTTTCGGGCCTGTTCAAATTAAACGCAGAGAGTTCTCTATCTTACTTTGCCGGCTCAATCATAACGGCCGGTTTCGCTGTGGTCGCGTTTTTGGTTGCGTGGCGCGAGAAAGAAGGCTGGAGCGGCGGCATTCCATTCATTCCCAAGGCATGGAATCAGGCCATACCTCGATTATTGTTTGCGCTCGGCGGCTTGCTTGCAACGATGGGTGCATTCTCTCTCTTGCGAAGGGCTATCAGGAAGCATAGAAAAGCATGACGGCAAAAAGTTAATATGAAGAACAAAAAAGTGTCCGTCCTCATTATTCCCTCGGATATGAAACTATTATGAAAGGTAAACGCTATGTACGGTATATTTGCCAGGCCAAGTATTATAATTGCAGACGATGCTGAGCGTGCGGCTGCAGGTGCGGAAAGCAAGGCTGAGTCGCTTGAAGTTAGAGTCCGTGCGCTCGAAGCGCATCTTACTAAGGCGATGATTATCAGCGAAACCTTGTGGAAAATCATGAAAGCAAAATTGAACCTTACCGATGACATTCTTGAAGACCAGCTCGGTAAGGTTGACCTTCGTGAAAGTACGTCAAAGGAATGTCCCAAATGCTACCATATGATTGCTCCGCATCACCCGATTTGCATCTATTGCGGTCAACTCATTGATGGCTCAATATTTACATAAGAATAGAATGATTCATCTTGGATAAGTGAATAAGTAAGGACAGCCACCGTTTTTTATCGGGATCGAAAAAGGGGTCAGACCCCTTTTTCGTCTTAATGTTTACGTGATTGGCGAGGTTTGCCCTTGCCTTTGGGCTGCCTGAAAGGCTACAGCGGCGGATAAAGATAGGGGGCGGATATTAAACTTCTCTAAGCATACGCTGGACGGTGTCGAGGAGCAGGGGGATATCCCTTTGGCAGATTTTAAAAATTTCCTCGGCGTCGATATCAAAATAATCGTGGGCAAGGACATTGCGAAGGCCGATGACGCCATGCCAGTCAATTTCGGGATATTTTTCAAGGTATTGGCCGTCGGTTTCGAGGTCGATTTTCTTGAAACTTTCGCCTATGGCGATGAGCATCATAGCAATGGCGTCGAGCTTATCGAGGTTGTCGTCGTTGGCGGTAAAATCATCAGGCGACTTTATGTTCGAAGAGCGTTTCCGAATGCGATTGAGAGACTCCTCAATCTGGAGCAATCTCTCGCGGATAAGCGACATATCAGGCATACCGGGCCTCCCTGTCGATTCTCGCCTTGAGAAAACGATTCATCGAATTGCGATAACGGATGACATCGACCTGCCGGTTGAAATCCTTTTCGAGTGCCTCTTTGATATGCACCACATAAAACAAATCCGGCTCTCTCATTTCAACTACCACATCAATATCGCTGTTCTGACGCAACTCATTCCTCGCGGCGGAGCCGAAAATACCGATTTTTGTCACTCCATAGAGGCGCCCGAACTGTGAAAGGTGATTTTTTAATTCCCGCAGCACCGCCTCACGACTTAACTTGCTTTCATTCATACCGACACCTCAATTTTCACCATTGACCGCTCCATAAAATAGGACGTGATTATTGTCCGGCAAATGACGTAAAGAGTCAAGCTTTTCGATTTCACTGTGTCTTCCGATCAAAACATCCAAGGGGAGGCAAATAAATGCGGACATTAGACGGCCACCGTCTTTTTATCGAACCGTTTAATGTTTACGTGATTGGCGAGGCTTGCCCTTGCCCTTGGGCTGCCTGACGGGTTCCGGCGTCGGTTCGGTTTCCCTGTGTGCCCGGACGAATAATTTTATAGGCACTTCGG
>JBEKZW010000089.1:0-1162 GCA_049509475.1 Sedimentisphaerales bacterium | reverse complement strand
CGCCTTCTTTTGTTAGTAACTCTTTCAGGACTGAAACAGCCTGCTTATATTTTGCGCTAGGTCTCGTATTAAACCTACTTGACATGGAATTCTCCTTTTAAAATCGTACAAAAGATCGTAAGGTTCCTTTCTAATCGGAAACGTGATGCTGAGATTGAATTCATATAGCCCCTATTGCGAATAGAGCCTGTCCCCTACAAACATAGCTTGCCCCATAAAGAATGAGGGTCTTTTTAGGGGGGGTATTACTTCGATACCTTAGTCGATACTTGCCGGACAATAGCGAGAATAGCCTTCCTCTCAGCCAGTGAGAGAAACGGCCAAGCGTTGGTTAAGAGACTGAGGGCAGGGTCCGGCTTTGTCTGGGCGTCTATGGAATCGCGTGGGCCGGATTTTGCCCCGCTTTTTATAACATCCCCTTGTTTTCCCGGTAATTTTACACTATTTTCGAGTCCGGCCTCGGCTACCTTGCTACATAAGGGGTTATGACGATTCGCCCCGCTCTCATTTTCTCCACTTTGGGGGCAAGTGTTGTAAGGTTTGTTGTAAATCGCGGTGTTGTTGTCGGTTTTCTGCCCGAACCCTGCCCACAACTCTTCGGCAATATCTTCGGCGTCCAGGGTGGTATAGTATTTCAACGTGATGGAAATTTCGGAATGACGGGCCAGCTTTTGCAAGACCGCCGGTTTTACCTGTAAACAACGGTTGAAAACCGTGGCGCTGATTGGGGCCTGCGTAACGGTCGAAAAACGTGGCGCTCTTAACCTTACTCGCGAAAGGGTAAGCAAGACTTGTAGCGGTATAACCGTTACAAGTCTCACCCCCCGCGAGGTAACAGAGAGTGTACACGAACATGGAATTCTGGAGCGAAGTGCGACGCCGGGTGCTGACCGGCGAATTGTCGAAGCGTGAGGCCTGCAAGGTCTATGATCTACATTGGGACACTCTAAAAAAGATATTGTCCCACGAGGAGCCGCCCGGGTATCGGAAGCGGCGGGAGCGGGAAAAGCCGGTCCTCGGGCCGTTTATACCGTTGATCCACGAGATACTGGAAGCCGATAAAAAGGCGCCCAAGAAGCAAAAACACACGTCGAAACGGATCTTTGAGCGGCTCTGTGAGAAGGGGTATCGAGGCGGCATAACAGTAGTGCAGGAGGCGGTG
>JBEKZW010000088.1:0-1354 GCA_049509475.1 Sedimentisphaerales bacterium | reverse complement strand
GGTGCCAAGAGTAAACCCTTGACCTGTCCACGCCTGTTCCGCGGTTGCCTTTGGCTGGCCAACCTCGGCGGCGATGATTTTGCCTGTCTCATACGTATAGTTTACCGTCGAACCTACCTGTTCACAGCCGCTGTCCTGAGTAAGAGTATAGCCATAGGTGCCCGTGCAGGATACTGAACCTGTGCCGTTTGGCACAAAGCCGGCAGCGGTAAGAGCCGCATCAGCAGCCGCCTTCGTTACAGGAGGCGTGATGATATTCGGGACGGTGTTGCTGTTGGAAACGACATAATCAACCGGCGAACCCAGTGCTATGCATCCCGTGGTGATTATACGAAGAACATGTCCATAAGGACATACGCAGTTAACTTCGTAGGTGATTGTGCCGACCGTTAAGCCAGCGGCTAAAATAGCCGTATTGACGTCGGTCATGTTAGGACACGGACCGAAACTCGGAACATTGACGCAGGGCGGCAACCCTGGGATACAAACATCAACCGTAAACGGCAGATTTGTATCCGTTGTAGTGGCGTTTGTATCTTTGTCAACCACTCCGCCACGCATCGTGTCAGCAGAAACTGTCAAGTGTGCCGTACCAGTAAATCCATTGGCGTTGACATCGATTCTGAACAAGGTGCCTGTCTGGGCCGGCCTATTGGCGTCTGTGGCTCCCAAATAACCCATCTCGACTATAATTGTGTGATAGCCGATACCGGTGTTTGTTGTGCCTGGATCGTTCCACGCCGTGAGCGGATTGTAATTGCCGTTCGGGTAAGCATTCATATAGCACGCATCAGGGGTGGCGGGATTAACAAAAGCCCGGAATCTGCCTGGAAATATCCCATAACCCTGTTTTGCAGAGTTGTTCTCGCCGACGTTGAAGTCGTAGATATTCCAAAAGGTGCAGTTACTATCAATGCTGAGATTGAGAGCAAACGCCCTGACATGGGTGCTGCCGGTGTAGCCAACCCTGAGAATCGCTGCCTTGTTGCCATCAGGAGTAGAATACGTTCCTTCCTGGACGACATTGATGTCGACAGAAGCCATTACCGATGAAACCGCTAACAGCATCGTGACAATCAACAAAACTTTCCTCATAAAAACCTTCCTTTCTTTTCTTCCCTGCGGAGCCACACGCTCCACAGCGTCTTGGTTTTCCCTGCTGAAAAACACTTTCGCATAACTACGCCCGCTCGTTAATTTCAATCTGACTAACAATCTACTTTATCCGAGCTTGGCTCTTCGGCCGGCAGGACAGCCGAAAAAAAGGAAAAAACAGAAATTACTGATTCACTCCTCCGTTGACTCCTTTCTGCCATAAAAGGCATAATTGTGCGAATTCAACTACTATGCACAA
>JBEKZW010000087.1:0-1371 GCA_049509475.1 Sedimentisphaerales bacterium | reverse complement strand
CGGCTCAGTCTGCTATTCGTGCTCTTAGCACAGGGTAACCATCCATATTTAACCATCAGGGCACTACCATCTAAGTTTCGTGCTCAAGGCACAAGCATCGGATCGTAGTCGCCCGGACGGACTCGAGCCATATACTGCCCGTCAGCAGCAGTTAAATCCCGGTATTGCTATTTAGCATAACCTCCTACACGGCACAGGAATAAGGTTTATTGTCACAGGCCATTTTCCACAGATGCACGGCGAGTTTTCTGGCCATAGCGGTGATGGCCTTGTTTTTGTGGCCGGTATTATGAATGAGCCGGCAGAACGTATTGTAAGCATTGGGGTCTTTTCGTATCCACAGCCAGGCGCCCTGGATGAGTGAACAGCGAAGCTGAGGTCTGCCCGTTTTGAGAATTGGGCCATATCGAGATGTCTGGCCTGATTGATGAACGGAGGGAGCAAGGCCCACGTATTTGGCAAGCTGGGTTTTATCACTGAACCGCTTAGGATTGAAGATTTCCGCGGCGAACTGCGTGGCGATGGTCTTGCCAACGCCGGGATGCGTAGTGAGAAGTTTGACTGTCGTGCAGATCGGTTTTTCACTGAAGGCATCTTTGATTTTCTGCTCGGTGGATTTGAGTTGTTCGGCGATGAAACTAAGTTCTTTGATGAGCATATCGAGACAGTAACGAAGATGTTCGGACAAACGGATGGTTTTAAGCTTTTCGATGGCCTTACAGGACCAGTGCGAAAGTCCGTTCGTCTGGTCGAGACCGTGCTGCAAGAGAAAGCCCTTAATCTGGAGTTTAACGCGAGTTTGCTTTCCGACGAGCTGCTGGCGAAAACGAGTGAGCTGACGCTGGGCCTCCTGGTATTTGGTGGGAATTGCGATACTCCTGAGGAGTCCTTTGGCGGCGTATTCAGCGAGTTTGCGGGCATCGAGGGAATCGGTTTTGGAATCGGGTGCAGATTGACGCGGCGTCTTTGAAGGAGCAACTACGCTGACAGGGATATTGGCCTGCTGAAGCATCCTGGCAAGTGAGTAACCCGTAGGGCCGGCTTCGTAAACGACCATACGCAGAGCAACGCGAAGTTTGTTAAGCATGTTGATGAGTTTGACACTATCCGGAGGCATAACGAAATCGATGGCAGGGGCATCATTGAGCCAGAGAGCGATGTGCAGGGATTTTTTGTGCGCGTCGATGCCGACGAACAAGTCGTCATCTTTGGTGAGGCGGATTGTGTTGAACCATTTCTGCTTTTTTGATACTGTTGTCATAGGTCATCCCTTTCAATTAGGTTAGATTTGTTCGTTGTGCAAAGCATAAATCATAACCGTTGAAAGGATGACCTTCATATTATCTAAGTTTTTGGAAAAGCCGATCTTAC
>JBEKZW010000086.1:0-1517 GCA_049509475.1 Sedimentisphaerales bacterium | reverse complement strand
TGAAAAAATTCTCACCTCTCGGCTGGTTAAAACCAAACAGCGAAAATAAAGCCGCAGCCAAACAGAAAGAAGCGCTGAACCTCAAGGCGACGAGTTTAAAAATGCCAGTGGATTCTCTATCCGGAGGCAACCAGCAGAAAATTGTGATGGCCAAGTGGATAGAAACCTCGCCAAAGGTTTTCCTGCTCGATGAACCCACAAGGGGAGTTGACGTCGGTGCCAAGCATGAAATTTACGAGCTGATGAATAAATGGACCAGCGATGGACTTGCTATTATACTCATAACATCTGAAATGCCCGAATTGCTGGCTATGAGCGACAGAATCATTGTTATGCACCGGGGCTCAATCACCGCCGAATTTGACTCCGAACAGGCAACACAGGAAAAAATCCTTCACGCGGCAATGGGCGTACAAACTAACTAAGAAAGGCGTCAAAGTGACAAAAGAAGAATCTTCTGCGAAACTTACAAAGCTCTCCTCGGAACACTGGTTTACCTCCCCTACCGCCAGGGCTCTTGGCGCCCTGACAATCGTTTTCTGTTTAGGGCTGCTATTCAACGCCGACGCCGCCTTTTATAAATGGGGAACTCATCGCGATATGCTGCGAGCCGTCTCTGTTTACGGCATACTTTCCTGCGGAATGACACTGGTCATAATCAGCGGCGGCATAGACCTGTCGGTTGCAAGCATCCTCGCCCTGACCGCCGTATCCTTTTCGCTGTTTACTATTCACAAGGGTATTTCGACCCCCATCGCGATTTTGGCATGCCTGGTTATCGGCGCACTTTGCGGAATGTTTTCAGGAGCTGTCATAGCGCGGTTTCGTATTCAGCCCTTCATCGCAACGCTTGCGATGATGGTTTTCGCCCGCGGTATGGCGAAATGGGTATCAGGCGGACAAAAAATATCAACCGCCGTCCAGCAAAGCGACGGCACATATAAATATGTGAATGTTCCCCAGATATTCAATTTTATAAATTCAAAAGTCCTCGGTGATAATATTACCGTCGTGACGCTCATTTTCGTCGTATGCCTCATAATCTCCTGGATACTCCTGGTCAAGCTGAGATACGGCCGATATCTTTACGCGATAGGCGGCAACGAGGAAGCCGCCCGGCTTTCCGGCGTCCCTGTCGGCTGGACAAAAATACTTGCTTACGGCATGAGCGGCCTGTTCTGCGCCGTCGCCGGAATGTGCCAGGCCGCCCAGGAGCTCCAGGGCGACCCTGAAGCAGGTATGTCCTATGAGCTTTCCGCAATCGCTATGGTTGTCATCGGCGGCACAAGCTTACAGGGCGGCCGGGGTGGTATATGGCTGACATTGATAGGCGTCCTGACCATAGGTTATCTCGAAAAAATACTCAGCATTAACGCCGTCGGTGAAGACAAACGGCTCATGCTAACTGCCGCGATTATTATTGCAGCAGTCCTGCTGCAGAAAGGAAAAAAATAATGGCTACCTGCATATTGAAAGGAGAAAACATGAAGGGAACCCTGTCGCTTTTAATTATTACC
>JBEKZW010000085.1:0-1810 GCA_049509475.1 Sedimentisphaerales bacterium | reverse complement strand
ACCTCGCAAAGAGGGCCGAGGCGATTCACGAAACCAACCCGATGATGGGACATCGCGGCGTGCGACTCGGCATCACGTACCCGGAAGTCAGCGAAATGCAGATTCGGGCGATTTTCGAGGCGGCAGCAGAACTGATTAAGGAAAAGAAGAAACCATATCCGGAGATTATGATTCCGGTCGTCTGCGACGTGAAGGAATTGAAAAACCAGCTCGATATGGCAAGAGAAATTTATAAACAGGTCATCGCAAAGACGGGCGTAAAGAAGATTCGCCACAAGCTCGGCACGATGATTGAGATACCGAGAGCGGCGATTACAGCAAACCAAATCGCCACGGAAGCGGAATTCTTCTCATTCGGCACAAACGACCTTACGCAGATGACGTTCGGCTTCTCACGCGACGACATCGGCGGATTCGTGCCCGATTATCTCAAGCAGGGAATCCTGCCGGGAGACCCGTTCCAGTCAATCGACCAGGTCGGCGTCGGCGAACTGATTAAGATAGGTATCGAGCGAGGCAGAAAGACACGCAAAGACCTCGAAGTCGGCATCTGCGGCGAACACGGCGGTGACCCGGCAAGCGTGGAGTTCTGTCACAAGGTCGGGATGAATTACGTTTCCTGCTCACCGTTCAGAGTACCAATCGCAAGATTGGCAGCGGCACAGGCCGTCGTTAATAACAAATAAAAAGGTTTCCACCAAAGGCGGTTTCCTCAAAATATTTAACCCCGCCACTTCGCCAAAAGCGAGTGGCGGGGTTGTTATTTTTAAGAAAACAGTGCAATCTGTGAAATCTGTGGCTAAATTTTCTCTGCGTCTTTCGGAATATAATCTTCCCTGACAGGTGAAAAAATCTCGATTGCTATTGAGTCCTCGATGATTTGAGCACCGTGGCGGAGGTCGGCGGGGATGCACCACGAATCGCCGGGGCGAGTATCGTGCTGCGTATCTCCGATTTTTAGCAGGATATGGCCTTTCACGAGGTAGCCCGTCTGCTCGTAAGGATGGCTGTGCTCCGGCAGGACGCTATCTTTAGTAAGAAGGAATTCTGTCATCAGCGTTCTGCTGCCGTAACAAAGTGTCTTTTGCCTGATACCTTTAATGGGTTCTTTGTAACCCTCTGTGCTGTGTTTGCCAAATATCATTATCTGTGCCTTAAAAAGCCATCCAATCGTTTCATCTTCCCGTTGATTGAGATTGTATAAGATGCAAAGGCGAAATAAAAGGCACAATCTACTTTCGGGAGAAACTGGATTCCCGCGTTCGCGGGAATGACAAATGAATGACCCCGACCACAGGAGTCGGGGCTAACCAAAGCTGGTCTTTTGCGTTGGGTTGCGATATAATACCAGGGCAGGTTAATTAACAGGAGACAGATGGTGAAGGTATTACTCATATTACTGTTGTGGTCGATATTGCTGGTGTTGTGCTGGCCGATAGCATTAGCTGCGCTTATTTTGTGGCCGATTGTCTGGCTTTTGTCGATTCCGTTTCGTATTGTTGGTATTGCCGCGGAGGCGTTTCTTGCGCTGATTAAGGCCATCCTCTTTCTACCCGCAAGATTACTCGGCCATCGCTAACAGGACAAGCGTTCAGCGGACAGCGTACAGCATTCAGTAAAAAACAGCGAAACTTGCAAATAATCGATAATGAGTGTAAAATAGTCAGGCGTAGCGGTGAGAGTAGCTCAGCTGGATAGAGCATCGGATTGTGGTTCCGAGGGTCGCGGGTTCGAATCCCGTCTTTCACCCTTTGTAAGGCCTTCAAGCATATGGACTTATGCCTGTCGGCCTTTTTCATTAAACCCTCAA
>JBEKZW010000084.1:0-1819 GCA_049509475.1 Sedimentisphaerales bacterium | reverse complement strand
GTTGATAATCGATGATTGATAATTGATAATAGGATTTGATATTTTATTTTGATTTGGAGAACGGCAATGGAATGGACGTGCAGGGACATAGCGAAAATGATAGACCACTCGCTTTTGAAACCGGAGATGACGACTGATGAGATTAGAAAGGGCTGCGAGGTGGCAAAAAAATACGGCGTGGCGACTGTATGCTGTTCGCCCTCGGCGCTGCCTTTAGTGGCGGTGCTGCTCAAAGGAACGGATATAAAGCCGACAACGGTGATTGGTTTTCCGCACGGGTACAACAAGACCGAAACAAAGGTCTTCGAGGCCGAGCAGGCGATAAAAGACGGCGCACTTGAGCTTGATATGGTGCTCAATATTGGCAAACTCAAAAGCGGCGACTTTGATTACGTCAAAAATGATATAAAGGCAGTTGTGGATGCCGCGCATAAAAACAAGGTACTCGTGAAGGTCATACTTGAGAATTTTTACCTTACCAATGAACAGAAGAGGGTTGCTTGCAAACTCTGCGAGGAGGCTGGCGCTGACTGGGTGAAGACATCGACTGGTTTTGCCGGCGGCGGGGCGACGATTGAGGATTTGAAACTTGTGCGAACGGCCGTATCGAAAAAGGTGCAGGTCAAGGCGGCAGGGGGCGTGCGAGACCTCGATATGGCGTTAAAGGTGCGAGAAGCCGGCTGCACTCGCTTTGGTGCGACCGCGACCGCGGCCATTATGGAAGAATGCCGTAAGAGAAAGTAAAAAGTAAAAAGGAAAAAGTAAAAAACCGACTTCAGGGCTTAATTTTCATTGTCTTCATAATGGGCAGGTTTTTGGAAATCAATTTATATCTCTGCTGGACGCATACGTAAGACCTTCCGGCTTCGGGCGGGGTGTTCAAAACGTAATCCAGCATCAAATCAACGGTTGTCTCCGCGACGTGGCAGCGGGTGTCCGAAGAGGCGTAATAAATAAATAGCTGCCCGTTTTTGCGTGCGACCCAGCCATTGGTAAAGACGACGTTCGATACGTCGCCGATACGCTCCTCGCCCTGCGGTGCGATTAAATATCCGCCCGGCTCAGCGATGAGCTTATCCGGCTGGTCAAGTTTGGTAAGAAACGCGTAAATGACGTAACGTAATCCTGCGGCGCAGGCGCGGACGCCGTGAGCTAATTGCAGCCAGCCCTTTTCAGTTTTGATTGGAGCGGGGCCGAGGCCGTTTTTGACCTCTTTGATTGTGTGATATTGCCTGTCATCGACGATTGTTTCGGGGCCTGTAATTACCGCATGCTCCATATTGTCGCAGAGTCCCCAGCCGATGCCGCCGCCGCTTCCTGCGGAGATGAAACCATCCTGCGGGCGTGTATATAGGGCGTATTTGCCGTTTATGAATTCGGGATGCAGGACGACATTTCGCTGCTGGGGCGAGGTGGTTTTTAAATCATCAAGGCGTTCCCATTTTTTCAGGTCTTTGGTTCGAACGATGCCGCATTGAGCGGTCGCGCTGGACAAATCGCCGCGTGGGGCATTCGGGTCTTTGCGTTCGGAGCAAAACAGGCCGTAAATCCAGCCATCTTCGTGTTTGACTAATCGCATATCGTAAACATTGATGTCCGGGTCGCCGGTTTCAGGCAGGAGAATCGGATAATCCCAGAACTTGAAGTTATCGACGCCGGATTTACTTTCCGCGATTGCGAAGAATGATTTTCTGTCAACGCCTTCGACGCGAGCGACGAGGCAGATTTTACCGTCAAATTCGATAGCGCCGGGATTGAACGCGCAGTTCATCCCCAGCCGTTCCATTAAGTTGGGGTTGCTTTTGTAATCGAGGTCATA
>JBEKZW010000083.1:0-1845 GCA_049509475.1 Sedimentisphaerales bacterium | reverse complement strand
CAGCGAACATCGGCATCTGGAGCGACGGCGGGCTGCCTGCTGATGGAGTGGGATACTTAGTCGTGAGCGGGCCTGCTGCGGCTGACATTGCCGGCGCGAGCCATTATGTGTCGGAGAAGTTGATTTATGTTGTGGGTTCGGGACCATTCGAAGGGGCGGTGGGCTTTGACCTGAAAGAGGCGGATCCAGAGAACTCGCCTTATTTGCCAGGGGGCACATTAGTTGATTACATCACTCTTGGTTCTAATGGCGCGGGGCAGATAGATTTGGAGTTATGGTTTGATGAGACCTCGGCGGGCGGCCCGCTTCAGTTAATGGATACCCAGGTATTTAATATGGTTCCCGAGCCGATGACGGTGGCCCTGCTCGGACTTGGCGGCCTGTTCCTTTGTCGTCGCAAGCGATAACGACAGAACAATTTTATGCTGTTATGAGAGGTAAGCCGTTTGGCTTGCCTCTTTTTTTGTTTGCGCAGGTCTGAATCTACCTGTGAGGCCGTTACCGCGTTGGTCTATTCCTTGGCCCAGTTTTTTGTCTTAAAAAGCGGGTTTTGCCGTTAAAGAGCGTTTGGGGTGAGTTAGATTTTTTATAGAAAAAACACATTTCTTTGTTTTTACTGCCTATCCTGATATAATGCAATCAGACCTGTGGGGGCAGGTTAATCTTTTGTAAAGTGAACGGTTGTAAAACAAGTGGTTTTATTAAGGAGGAATATTATGAGGAAATTACTTGTTCTAATACTGGTTCTCTCAATGGCCACTGCTGCATTCGCAGAAATCGCGGTTCAGGCCGGTCCTAACGATTCCAATACCCTCGGCAATCCGGGCGAACAGATTACGATTAACCTGTTAACGGCAGAAGGCAAGCAGTCCGTTGCCATCGACCTAAACGATATCCACCAAAGCAGCACTGTCAGAATCGGCTACAACGCTCAGGAGCCGATTAAGTCATTTACCCTTGAGCTTGCCCCCGACGGCAGTATGATTATCGACGTCAGCCGCGACTCCAACAGCTCTCAAATCGCCAGTTCGGCTGAAGTTGTAAGCGTCGCCGGTTCCGGCGATTATGTTACGCTGGATGTCAGCTGCACCGTGCCGACCCTTGTCGGTCTGACGAAGGCCCAGGCGGAAGCGGCGATTGTTGACGCTAACTTCACTGTCGGCGCCGAAACTGGTGTCTGCAGCGACTCGATACCTATTAACCAGGTAACGGTTCAGAGCCCGGCTGCTGGCACTCAAGTTGCCTGCGGCTCCCCTGTGACGCTTTTGTATGTCTGCCACCGATGCACTTGCGCAACATGTCTTGGAGACCTCAATGGTGATAACATGGTTAAGACGAATGATCTTACCGCCTTAGTTATTCTCCTGAATACAGCGGGTGTTCCGTACAATGTTCTGAGCAGCAATTGTCTGTATAACCCCTGCGGTGACCTTAATGGAGATGTTAAAATCAAGCTCGGCGATTTGAGTGCGCTGATTGTTAAACTGAATGGTTACGGGGTTCCCTATAATCATTCGTGCGGGTACTAAAGTTGTGACGAAAAGATGAAGATGTGTAATTTAGCTGCCTCGAAGGTATCCTTGCGTAGAGTGTGATTAAGGAAGCAGCGATAAAAGGAGGACAGTATGAAGAAGTTTTTAGTTTTAGCATTAGTTTTGTCGATGGCCCTTGCGGCATCGGCGGAAATCGTGTTTCAGGCCGGTCCTAACGATGCCAACACCCTCGACAATCCGGGCGAACAGATTACGATTAACCTGTTAACGGCGGAAGGCAAGCAGTCCGTTGCCATCGACCTGAACGATATTTCCCAAAGCAGCACAGTCAGAATCGGCTACAACGCTCAAG
>JBEKZW010000082.1:0-1907 GCA_049509475.1 Sedimentisphaerales bacterium | reverse complement strand
AAATCTTACAACGAGTGTACTGCCTTACCTTGAACTTCTGTTTCTTTACTGACTTGTTAACAAGGGCCTTCGTAGACATAGTTACCTGCTAAAATCCTTAACTTGTTCTATAAGTCAAATTAGTCCTGTTCCGCCTGCTGCGACTTCGAATCGGCCTTCTGGACCCTGAACGGCATACCAAACAGCGCCAGCATCCGTCTTGCCTCATCATCACTTTTCGCCGTCGTTACAAACGTTATGTTCATACCCTGCTGAAACTCAACCTTCACCGGGTTGATTTCAGGAAAAACCGTCTGTTCGCTCAGTCCCATCGAATAGGCGCCACGACCGTCAAAACCGCGAGGATTAAGCCCTCGAAAATCTCTCACCCGCGGTATCGCCAGGCTGATGAGCCGGTCCATAAACTCGTACATCCGGTCGCCTCGCATGGTAACTTTCAGCCCGGTTTCCTGCCCCGCGCGAACTTTGAAGTTCGAGACGCTTTTCTTGGACTTGCATACTAACGGCATCTGTCCGGTTATCAATGTCAGGTCGGCCTTGGCCAGCTCAATGTACTTTTTGTCCTGCGCCGCCTTGCCAACGCCCATCGAAACAACTATCTTCTCCAGGCGGGGCACCGCCAGTCGGTTCTTATACCCGAACTCTTTTACCAGTTCCCCGACAACCTTCGATTTGTATAAATCTTTTAAACGCGCCATCGTTATTTACCGCTGCTCATTTCTTTTTCGGATATCTGACTACGCTTATTTTTGTGCCGTCTTCGGCAACTCGCTGCTTACCGCCGTCCTTGCCAAACTCATAGTGCACCTTGCTGGCCTTCGATGTCTTCGGGTCAACCGGCAGAACGTTGCTTATATGTATTGGCTGCTCGATATTTATCCGCCCGCCGGATGGACTCTTTCGCGACGGCTTAACATGCTTCTTCGCCAGGTTTATACCCTGAACGATTACCTTGCCTTCATCTCGCATCACGCGAAGCACCTTGCCTGTCGTACCCTTATAGTCGCCGGCTATCACCTGTATCATATCATCTTTTTTAACGTGTAGCGCCATCTGCCGTATCCCGTCGTCCGTTAAACAACCTCGCTTGCCAGCGAGACAATCTTCATATAGTTCTTTTCACGAAGCTCACGTGCAACCGCACCGAAAATACGCGTGCCTATCGGGTTGCCTTCCTCATCAATCATAACCGCCGCGTTTGTGTCGAACCGCACGTAGCCGCCGTCGGCCCGCTTTATCGGATGTTTGGTCCGAACGATAACGCACTTGTGTACCTTCTTGTTGTCAAGCTGGCAGGTAGGCAGCCACTTCTTTATTGCCACGCACACGATGTCCCCGACGCCAGCCACCGCACGGGTAAACTTGCCGTGGGCGCCGCTTTTGCCCACAACCCTGATGCACTGTGCCGTCTTTGCGCCGGAGTTGTCGGCTATACTCAACATTGTTTCCTGTTGTATCATCTTTTACTTTCCAGCTATTATTACAACTGCTCCTGGGCCGCTTTTGTTAAAATGCTAACGAGACGCCATCTTTTGGTTTTGCTGTACGGCCTGCACTCGGTCACTTCTACCACGTCACCCGCACCGGCCTCGTTGCGCTCGTCGTGAACCATCAGCCGCGTCTGCCTCTTAAGGGTCTTGCCGTACTTAGGATGCCTGTACACGTAATCTATGGCAACCTTTATGCTCTTGCTGCCGCCCTTGCTCATCACTACCGCTTTTGTTGTCTTTTCCTTGTGTTCCTGCATCCTTATTATTCCTTACCGCCGGCTTTTGCCGCCTTTGGGGTCTCTATTTGACGCTGACGCAACACCGTCTTTATCCTCGCTATATCACGACGCGCATTAATCGCCGCGCGGCAATCCTGCAGTTTTTCAGTCGTCGCCTGCGAATGCAAATCAAACACGT
>JBEKZW010000081.1:0-1996 GCA_049509475.1 Sedimentisphaerales bacterium | reverse complement strand
AGTATAACCGCTCCGGGCAAAACAATCGCCCAACTGTCTTCGCCGGTGAAGCCGGTCAGATAAGTTACGTTGGCTGGTTTTGTGGCGATAAGGCAATCGGCCTTTAGCCGGGCAATTCCGGCCCGGATGACCTTAAGGCGGGTTTTATATGAGCGCTTATCCATTCGTAAAAAATCTCCAGTCAAAAACCTACTGCCAGTATTAACAGCGCGGACGGGAAAAATAAAGATTTTTTCCGCGTCGATTTGGAGAAGAGGGGATCTTTTTGTATATTTTATTTGGGAAGGTTAATCCGGCTGGGGGGGAAACCGGTTAAAAATAGAGTGTCTCGCCTCGCAATTATAACCGGGGCCAAAGGTGCATAATTTCAACGCCTCATTTCACCTGAAACAGGACGGCAAAAGTCGTCCTGTTTTTTTATGTCTTGCCCGCCCGGCGGAAAGCCATTACAATGCTGCCCTTTGAATCGTCCGGCTTTTTCAAAGGTAAACTGGTTCTATTATGCTACTGCCAATTCGCACAAGCGTCAGGTCATCCAGAACACCCTACGCCAATTACGCCATCATAGCCGTAAACGTGATTGTGTTTCTGTTGAGCTACTGGCCCGATGAGCGGGCAAGGGATGTTCTGCGGCCCTGGGCGGAGCAGTTTGTTTTCACGCCTGCTCACCCGTTTTTGTGGCAGTTCATAACATACGCTTTTCTGCACAGCGGTTTTCTGCATATTTTCGGCAACATGTTCTTTTTGTACATATTCGGCAATAACGTAAACGATAAGCTCGGCCATTTTGGCTACACTTGTTTTTACCTGGCTGGCGCGGTGTTCAGCGCGGTCGGTCATACGCTGATAAACAGCAATCCTGTTATGGGGGCAAGCGGCGCGGTGGCCGCGGTAACCGGCGCATACCTTGTGCTGTTTCCGCAGACCCTTATAACTATTGCTTATTGGTTCATCTTTATTGGCACGGTTGATGTTCCCGCCATTTACTTTATCGCGTTAAAGATGATTATCCTTGATAATGTTATTATCCGTTATACGGCGAGTGCGAATGTTGCTTACGATGCGCATATTGCGGGTTACACGTTCGGCATCGCTTCTTCGCTGCTTTTGCTGGCGACGGGATTGCTTAGCAGTTCGCAATTCGACCTCTGGGCGATGCTCAAGCAGTGGAACCGCAGGCGCGTATACCGCGACGCGATTTCCACCGGCTATGACCCATATACCGGCATAGGCGGCACAAAACGGATTACAGCGAGAGAGATAACAAAGCCGGGGCCTGATGAGCCGCAGATTAGGCAGCTGCGCGAAGACATTGCCAACAGCGTTTATCGGCACGACCTTCAAACTGCCGCTCAACAGTATCTTAACCTTATGTCGCTCGATAGCGGGCAGGTTCTGCCTCGCCAGCATTTGCTTGATATTGCCAACCAGTTTGCCAGCGAGGGGGAATACAACAATGCCGCGTCGGTTTACGAAAAGTTTCTCACTCACTACGCAAATTACGAGCATATTGAGCAGGTCGAGCTGATGCTGGGGATAATATATTCGAGGTATCTTGAAAAGCCCGACCTTGCGCTGAATCACCTGCGCGTCGCCGAGAGGAAAATTGTCGACCCTGCCCAGTTATTGATGTGCCGGTCTGAAATCGAAAAACTGCAGAACCGGTAGTTGTCCGTTTCTACTTTGGCACCATCATGTGCATCCAGTAAGCCAGGCAACCCGTCCAGGCCCATATCGCTGAGGCGGCGAACAATACAAGCGAGCCAATGATACGCAGGCCCTTTTTATCGTTTTGCCAAACCACGAGCGGCGAGAAAATACCGCATATTCCGCTCAGTATAAATCCGACGCCCGACAAAGTCGGATGCGTTGTCAGACCAAGGTCAATTATCCGCACGCCCAATAGCGCCGCTGCTGCGCCTGCGAAAAAGGCGTATATCGCTAGGGGAATAAGTTCCCATTTCCTGGCCAGCGCGAGCGCCAGGCCGAGTAAAAG
>JBEKZW010000080.1:0-2239 GCA_049509475.1 Sedimentisphaerales bacterium | reverse complement strand
CCCGCCAAAACTTCAAATACCGCACCACCCATTCCCAATACGTCTGCTCGGTCCGCAGCGAAAGGTGTTTAAACCGGGCCACCTCATGGAATTGATCCCTCAATTTGGCTTTGGGATTGGGTAACAAGCGGGTCGGAATCTGAGCATTCATAAAATTATGGACAAAACTAAACAAGCCAGCTAATATGGCTGTCAAGGTGAAAAGATTAGGCTGCGAAATCCCGGAGATAGGCTGCGAACAGCCTGCCTTTCGCAGCCCACTTATATGTTAGGCCGTATGGCGCTTGAAAAGTATGATACTTTTTGGCATATATTATTTAGCCGCCGTTGATCAGACGGTGGACGCGCAACAGCAACGAGTCCCGTCAACCGAAAGGTTGAAGGCTGAAGGCTAGTTGCATTGCACGTTGGCGACCGCGCTTGTACGCGGTCGCCACTTTTTTTGTCCCGACTACCAAGAAGGGACGGCGGAGGGTTTGGGGTGCTGGTCAACCCCGAGGCGGCTGATAACCGCCGGCGTACAAGCGTCCGGGGGTTCGATTCCCTCACCCTCCGCCAAATTTTATAATGCGAAAAATGTGGCCTAACAATGCGCTGGAGGACAACAGCCGCTCGCCCCTCAGTTTTCGGTTGGTTACTTTTCATTTTCGCATTTTGGGTTGTGCCGGGCATCAGTCGCATCGGCGCGGCTGTGTCTCAGCTTTGCGTTAGGTGCCTTTGCGGGCTGTAAGGATTCTCAATTGAAGAGCTATCCATTCCCGCACTCGCTTAATCCGCTTGTGTAGAATTTTCGGAGGTAGGTAGTTATATTTTGTATGACCGTCCCAGACTTCGAGTTTGAGTTTTGTTTTCATAAAATGTTTTGTATCCAACTTAACAGGGCAGCCATGCCGTAAATCACGCCTACCACGATTATCCAAGCGACCGCACCGGAGATGACCAGTAGGCCCAAGCGCACAGTTATTTCTTGGCAGCACCTAACAAATCGGTGCAGACCAACAGTCGCTTGCCCCTCGGCTTCAGCTATGGCTTCCGGTTTGGCGATGTCAGTTTGCGTTATCACGGTTTCTGGTTTTCAGCGCGGCTGTGGCTGACCTCCGCGTTAGGCTGCTTGAAAGCCGCGTGACAATTCTGCAGTTGGTTTGTCAGATTTAGCATGAATACATTTGAAAAGCATCCCACACGTTGGCGCCGTTTTGTGCAGGTCGGTCTCGTCCTAGTGCTGGGCTGCCTAGTCACTTCAGGCAGCATAGCATTGCATGTTTTGCGGGCGGAATCGGCGAGGGCATCTGTGATGGTATTGGCTGGAGGACTTCTCTGGATTGCCATTCTGTTGTGGGGCATATTGTTTGTGCAGATGATGGCATTTCTAAATACGAAATGCAGAGCAGCCTAACAATTCGCTGCAGGCAACAGCCGCTGGCCCTGCCAGTTGCGGTTGATTTTATGAAATTTGTTTGTCATTTTACTTTTCAACGTCCCGCTCGGCGGCTGTGCCTGAGCTCTGGACGTTAGCCCGCATTACCACATCACTATGAAACGCGACATGGAAGTGATTCGGCAGATACTTTGTGATGTTGAGGCGCATGATTCCAGCAAGCCATGCTTGCAGGTTGATGACGCCAATCTCGCATATCAGATTGCGTTGATGAAAGAGGCCGGACTGGTGGAGGCCATCGTGCTCGAAGATGGGCAAGGATTGCCCAGGGCGGCGGCACTTTTGAGACTGACTTGGGCGGGCCATGATTTTTTGGATTCTTCCCGCGATAGCAAGATATGGAAGATGGCGATGGAGCATATTATTAAGCCCGGAGCGTCTTGGTCGTTTTCGATTTTGGCTGAGTGGCTGAAGCAGCAAGCTCATCAACGAGTGTTTGGAGTTCCTCCGAGCAGTTGAAGTAGCACATCGCACCATGTTCTATGAGTCTTTTGCCCATCACGTTTTTTTCGATTGCAGCATCTTTGAATTTTCGCCCGGCGCGTTTTCGCCACGTCTTGATGATTTCGACCATGCGGGCTAACAAATCGCTGCAGGCAACAGCCGCTGGCCGCTCCAGTTTCGGACCATTATGATTATCGTTTGTCATTTTTCCTTTCCACGTCCCGCTCGGCGGCTGTGCCTGAGCTCTGGACGTTGATATGGCTTGAAAATGTCAAGCAAGCGATAGGTCTGCTTTCCGAAAAATTTCATTTAGTTTCCGGGTTGCGACACCGCGAACCGTTCTGAGTCAGAGACAGG
>JBEKZW010000008.1:0-70065 GCA_049509475.1 Sedimentisphaerales bacterium | reverse complement strand
CTGTGAAGTGTTATGAGGATATCGCGCTTGCCCTCGATAATAAAAGCATAGTTAATCTGGACTCCTGGTCCGGGATTGACCATGTGGCTAAATACGCCAGGAAAAATCCGAACAGGGAAATTAAAATTGGATTAAGGATAAACATTGGTCTGTCGGACAAAAGCGGCCTGTCTCATATTCAGGAGTATTTGAAAACGGGAAGATTTGGTTTTGACCCCGCCGACTCAAATATGGAGAAAGTAGTTTCGCGTCTGGCTGATATCGGTAACGTTACGGTCAATAGTTTGCATGGCCACACTTCGACTACCGACAGAAACGTCTGGTGCTATCAAATCATTAGTGAAACACTCTGTCAAATCGCGGAAAAGTTCTTTCCTGAATCGGTTGAATACATAAATATCGGCGGAGGAATTTTCGGTTATATTCCTCCTCAGATGCGATGGGCAAAGACACCCTCTTTTGACGATTATGCAAAAGCCGTGTGTAAAGTTTTGAAAAACAATAAATGGGTCCGCCGGCAGAAACCGAATCTTATGCTTGAACCGGGCATCGCGATGGCTGCGAATGCCCTGAGTTTTGTGACTAAGGTGATAAGTGTAAAGGACATCCGAGGCGAATTGTTTGTGACCGTGGATGGCAGCGGCTACAATGTGCAGCCGACGTCCCACAAGATAAATCACCCGTATCAGATAATAAGAAAAATCAGCAGCAAAAAACGCCACACTTTCAGCGTTGTCGGTTCGACGTGCATGGAAAAAGATTATATCCTCACGGAGATAACTGATACGTTGCCGGATGTCGGCGACTTTATAAAAATTGATAACGTTGGTGCATATACCATTGTTCTTACGCCACCCTTTATCAATCCCGCCCCGGCCATTGTCGTCGGGAAAAGTAATGCATTCAAACTTGTCCGTTCCAAACAGACGCTGAACGACATATTCAAAAATTACGCATTTTAAAAAAGTGTCTTGTTATGCTCGGAATAACAATTACAGGCGACCATAGCGTTCTTCGCCCGCTTAACAAGGCGGATATCGAAAACCGCCTCCGGTGGTTTAATGACCCCGATGTCCGCAAAACCCTGATAATAAGTGAGCGGTTTGAGCTTGAAAAAACAATATGCTGGCTCGAAAAAATGCAGGACGATGACAGCCGCTTGGAATTTGTAATCGAAACTACGGAGAAAACCCCCATTGGCATTATAGGTTTGGCAGGCATCGATTCCACGCATCGGACTGCGGAGATATACCTCGTTATTGGCCAAAAGGAATTCTGGGGCAAAGGCGTAATGCTCGAAGCCGAATGCCTTCTGATTGACTGGGCATTTAATTCTAGTGGGCTTGAAAAAATCTGGGCAGTGGCACGCCCCGAAAATGTCGCAAGTGTAATCACAATGAAAAAAATCGGTTTCCAGGTCGAAGGAACCCTGCGAAGTGAAAAGCTCGTCGAGGGCAAACGCATCGACGTTCTTCGCCTCGGACTGCTTAAAAACGACTTCAGGAGCCCAACGGCAAAATAATAAATTATGCGGCTGCACCACATTGCGTACGTATGTGAAAACGTTGAACAAAAAGCGGATGAATTTTGCCGACTCCTCGAATACAAAATCGGATCAGTTCCTGTTATTGACGAAAGCCAGGGCGTTCGTATTTTATTTCTGGTTCATAAAGATGGCTCGCGTCTTGAGCTGCTCGAACCATACGGCCCCAATAGTCCCGTGCACAAGTTTCTTGAAAAAGGCGGCGGGCTGTATCATTTGTGCTTCGAGGTGGATGATTTGGAAGAGGTCTTGCGCCGGATTACTTCCAATAATCAGGCCTACATAGTAAAACAACCGACTGCTGCGCCGGCAATCAAGGGAAGGCGAGTTGCTTTTGTCGTTACGGCAGAAAAAGACCTGATTGAATTTATCGAGAAATGTTGATGTTTGCCCGTTATGATTGACGAATCCTGGAAAAAACTTAACGGCGATGATGGCTGGCTTGTAATACGCCGGGCCGCAAAGGCCGTTCGTGATGCCCTGCGACGGAAAACAGCAACCTTCGGACACAAGGCCGATATTGCGTTTGTTTCTTCTTATACGGCGGACCCGCTTGCTGATTATGTGCAGGTATTCGCGGCTCGGAACGATTTGGCGGTAAATCAGTATATTGCTCCGTACGGGCAGTTTAATCAGGAATTGCTCAATCCCCAGAGTGAGCTGTATCGCGTCTCTCCCCAAATCACGTTTCTGTTGATTGAGGCCGAATCGGACGTCATTGATGAGCAGGCGTCGCATCTTGGGGGGTTGGTTGACGCGTTTTTGAAGAATTCAACCGGCATCCTCGTTATCAATACTTTCCCCGCGTGTTCCTCATGGCCGTTGCAGGTTCTGCCTGACCAGCGCCGTATCTTAATTGAAAAGCTTAACGCTCGTATAATCGAACGCTATCAAAGCCATCCTCGAATACAGATTCTCGACCTCGACGCCCTGGTCACTTATGCGGGCTGCCAAAATGCGATGTCACCGCAGATGATGAGTATGGCCCGAATCCCGTTCAGCGAAGCATTTCTTGGAATGCTCGCCCGCAGGGTTATATCCCATATTATTGCGACGCTTGGACTTGCCCGAAAATGCCTTGTTCTGGACTGTGATAACACGCTCTGGGGCGGAATCATAGGCGAAGACGGGCTTGATGGCATTCAAATCGGTCACGATTCCCCCGGCCGTGAATATCTCGAATTTCAAAAAGCCATCCTCGAACTGTATGAGCAGGGGGTGATTTTGGCCATCAACAGCAAAAATAATCACGATGACGTTATGCAGGTTCTCAACGAGCACCCTCAAATGCTCCTGCGTGAAAAGCACTTCGCTTCGATTGTGGTCAACTGGGAAGCCAAGCCGCAGAATATGCAGAAAATTGCCGAACAAATCAACATCGGCCTGGATGCTATGGTCTTTATGGACGACAATCCTGCCGAGCGACAATTGATGAGGCAGTCGCTGCCGCAGGTCGAGACGCTTGAGATGCCCGTTGACCCTTCTTTGTTCGCCCGGACATTGCGCGAAGCCGGCTGTTTTGCCCGCGCCTATTTGACCGAGGAAGATAAAAATCGTGGGCAGATTTATGCCGCCCAGCGTCAGCGGGACCAGTTCCAGCAGTCCTGTGCGACACTCGAAGATTTTCTTAAGTCACTTGAAATGGTCGTTTCAATTCATCCCGCAGGCAAAGAAGATATCAAACGCGCTGCGCAGTTGACTCAGCGAACCAACCAGTTCAACCTCACCACACGTCGATATACCGAGGCTGATATTGCCGCGAAGGCCCAAAACCCGAATTGGCGGATTTATGTTCTGGGCTTGAAAGATAAATTCGGCGATAACGGTACGGTAGGGCTGGCCCTGGTGGAAATCAAGTCGAAGCAATGGCGCGTGGATACGTTTTTGATGAGTTGTCGTGTCATTGGCAGGCAGGTCGAAGATGCCCTCGTTGACCGGATATGCCGGGATGCGGCCAAAGCAGGGTGCGTCAACATTTCTGCCGAATACATACCAACGGCCAAAAACAATCTCGTAGCCGATTTTTGGGATAAAAGCGGCTTCAAAAAACTGGCAACAGATAAAAATGCCACCCGGTATGAGCTGCTTCTGAAAGAATATAAAGCAAAGATACTGAAATATCTTAATCTGGGCGAATGAATGGAACCCGAAGTACAACAAAAATGCCTGGCTTGTGAAAGCACAAATAGTATTCCGATTAATCTAAAGCTCGGTTACGAAGGAAGAAAATGTCAAAATTGCGACCTTGTATGGGCAGCAAATGTTCCGAACACAAAACAACTATATGACTCAGCGTATGATAATAGCTCAGAAGGATTTATCTGGCAGGCCTTCTTGAATGTCCATGATAGGATTAAATCGACACAACAGGTTTCGCTTAACTGGTATGAAAATTATTTTCTGAAAAACATTAAACCGTTTGGTTCTGGAAATATTCTTGAAATAGGATGTGGCATCGGCAGGTTTCTTTTTGGATGCAGAAACAAGGGCTGGCAAATTCATGGTATGGATATTAGCAGTAAAGCGGTTGAGTTATCTAAAGAACTCCTGCCGGACGGTGATTTTCAGGTTGGCCCGGTCGAACAGTCAAAATGGCCTGAAGAAAGTTTTGAAGCAATAACATCCTGGGAAGTGATCGAACACGTGAGTGATCCATTTGCCTTTGTGAGTAAAGTGAAAGGGTTGCTGTTAAATGATGGCATTTTTGCTTTCAGCACACCCGACTGGGATAGCTGGGCGATTCGTCGGCATCCTCGAAAAAATTATTGGCCGCCTTACCATATATACTTTTTTTGCGAAAAGAGTATTAAGGCGCTGCTTGGGAGGGCTGGCTTAAAAGTAATAAAAATAAAACGAAATAGATTTCCATGGTCTGAAACCTGCTGGCCGCGCTGGCTCATATTTTTGCTGCTGCCATGGCTTGTTTGGCATGGCGTGATATTAAATCATGGAGGGGGCCGGATTGTCGTCTTGGCAAAAAAGGTTTGATTGTACATTATTTATGTATAAGCAATTAGAGAAGATATTTTCCCAAGCGTTTGGTGTCGATAAAATCGACATGTCTATGTCAATCGACAATGTTCCCGGCTGGGATTCTATGGCCCACGTCGGCTTAATCCTCGCCCTCCAAAAAGAATTCGCTGTGTCCATTCCCCCTGCTGATGCGATTGAACTGACCAGCGTAAAAAACATAATTCAGTACCTGGCAAACCGGGGCGTTTAGTCGAAGTAATCAGCAGTAAATTGCCCATCAATACTTCAGGCGGCCTTATCGGCTGCAGACATCCTGTCGTCGCTACCGGTGCAAGGCAACTGTTGGACGCATATAAACAGGTTACCGGCACAGCCGACGATTACTAGGTGCCGTAAGCAAAGAAGAACGCCACGCTCAATATCGGCGGCACCGCAACAACAAACGTCTGTTTCATCTTTGTGGCCAATGACCGACCCTGTGCCCAACGAAGAAGAAGCTGGCATTACTTAAATACGATGCCCTGTGTGTATTAAAAATGGAGAATCCCTATTAGAAAAAGCGAGTCAAAACTGTTGTATTACAAACAAGAATTTGGTATTTTTATAGAGTTGAATAGTTCGGTGATGTAGCTAAGTGTCTAATATGGGAGAATATCAGTTAAAGGATAAAATTTATGTATGGTTATTACGGTAAAGTGCTTGAGTCTTTAAAAAAACTGTTGCCACAAAATAGTCGGCAGGCGTTTCTAATTTCATTCTTGTTTTGTTTTGTTTTGTGCTTTTTTATACTTTTTGTGGTTTCGCCACTTACAGGTTTGAGCAGACATTTTGGTGAAGGCAATGACGGCTATATCCAGCTTGCAAGGAGTCTTGTTGCCGGTTATGGATATGTGTTTGAGAAAGATGGTCCGGCGGTTTTTCATCGGCCGCCGCTGTATCCGATATTCCTTGTGCCGGTTGCGCTTTTCCCAGAGTACCTGCAGCGATATCTTATTGTAATTCCACAGAGCATTCTTGTAGGTTTTATTGGAATGATGATATTCAAAATAGCAAACAAGCTCTACGACCAAACTGTGGCGATAGTTGCACTTTTGCTTTTCTTGATTAACCCTTGGGTGTACTGGAACGCAAAAAGTCCTATGACTACTATTTTGCAGGCGTCTTTATATCTGATTTTTGCTTATTTTGCAGCGATTGAGCTGCTGGATATTTTGGGTTTACGACAGGATAAACACAAGTCCGGACTGCTGTTTCGTGGCATTGTTATTGGTGCGGCAGGCGCGGCTTCGGTGCTTACACATCCGGTAATGCAGGCAGTTGTTTTTGCTTTTATACTTATTCTGTTTGTTGCGGCCCTTTTCAGAAACACGAGACATTTATTGACGGTACTGACAGCTCTAACAGTTGTAATTTGTTTGATTGCTCCTTGGACTTACAGGAACTGGGTTGTTTTTGGTCGATTCATCCCTGTAGCAGGTAACCGTGCATACGCGTATTTTTACGGCAACGTATACTGGGATTTCATTGAACAACAACCTCAAAGAGAAGGTGAAGGTTATAAAGACGCCATTTTGCGAGTTATGGGAATTGAGGGGGCGGGGAAACCCGACTTTCACTGGGATGGTTTTACAGACATCAAATACGAAGAGTTTGCCAACAGGAAAATGATTGAAGATATGAGGAGCCATCCGGCTTTATTCATAAAAAAAGTCATTGTAGACGCGATAGAATATTACTTCCCTGTGTTTACAAAACCTTTTCGTGCGGTAAAGACTGTAACCACTGAAGAGTGGGCATCTACCCTTTTTCACCTTCTTCTCTGGCTCGCAGCAGTAGGAGGGATTTTTTATTGTTGGCCCAAGGGGTTATTGCTTCTTGCCGGAATATTTCTTTACGCTGTTTGGTATTTTCCCTTTGGTACGGCTATCCCTCACAATCTTTATACATTTAGCACAATACCCTTTCTTTGTATTCTGTCGGCAACAGGAGTTGTGGGATTTTTCAACGGCATACCTGCGAAGTTGTGCTCGAGGCATATATTCAAGAGTTGGAGCGGATAAACCAATACCGCAACGTCGACAAATATGCTGCAAGAGATAGTTGGGCATCGCATGGAGATGACCTGAAATCCAACATCTATAGATGAATACAAAGCGCACAACACTTGTAACACACTTATAAGGTATGCGTGGTGCTGTTAAAGTTAGGTAGCCATACGAAGTATGAGCAGATTGGGCCTTCGGGTTGCTGCTGACACCACACGCCTTGGTATGGGCCAATGGCCAAAATACACTTCGGCGTTTTTTATGCCGCGGATGCGAAACGGATTAGATATTCGAGACAGTTAAAAAATTATCAACCACCACAATTTTTATACCTTAAAATCGTATGATAAAAGACAGATTGGAAGTCATATTTCGGCAGTCATTCGAAATAGAGCGATTCACGGAAGATTTATCCATTTATAACGTCCCCGGCTGGGATTCTATGGCCCACGTCGGTCTGATTCTCGCCCTGCAAAAGGAATTTGCGATATCAATCCCGCCTGTCGATGCCATTGAGCTGACCAGCGTAAAAAACACAATTCAGTATCTTTCGAACCGTGGCATTTCATAGCAGGTAAAAAAATGGAACCGAATAATTACGCTAAATCATTAAAAGAGCAGGGAAGTTATGTAATCAACGTAGCTGGCGTAGATTAGTATGATTGCGGAGGATTTATGATCCTGCATATCTGCCGCATCGTTGTCCGAAGATAGATGAAAAGAGCGCAGATAAAGAAAATGGGGCAAAATGCCCGGCACCGAAGGTTTTGGGGGTTGTCGCAGGTGAGACGGCACAAGTGATATTGCTCGGATAAAACAATCACAAATTACGCCATAAGCGAAACGCGCGAGAATGAGCATACAGAAGTGGATGATATTATTCATGAAAGGATAGCTATATGCATACGGAACTGTTTCCCTTCAAAGACGCCTATTGGATTGCCAGGGGCAATAGTAAGTTTCTCAGTTACACTGGGCCGGCGTTGAAAACGAACTTGGATCCAAAGGCGGTAAGGCAATTCTTACGCCAAAAAAAGGCGTGGGGAGCAATATGGAATTATGACCATGACTATACCAAGGATGGTTTATGGTACAGATGTATCTGTGATATCAAGGGATACGACGAAAGTTGCCTATCTAGTAAAAATGTGCGGCATAATCTCCACCGCAGCTTAAAACGATGTACGGTTCATCGGATAGAGTATTCATTTCTGGCAGAAAATGGGTATGATGTTTATATCAAAGCGTCATCCCGCTACAGCAATTTTAAACTTGAACCCAAAGAACAGTTTAGCCAACAGATGTTTACGTACTGTAATATTGAAGGCGCTGAAGCGTTTGGAGTATTCGTCGATGAAAAATTAGTTGCATATATGACAGTGTTTATATGCGGAGACAGTGTGCGCGGCGATACGGCAGCATTCGACCCTGATTACTCAAACGCATATCCAATGTACGCTTTGTACTTCAGAGTGGCTCAGTACTATGTTAACGAAAGAGGTTACCGGGAATTTGACCGTGGCACTCGTCCTTTGGTTCACGAAACAAACATCGATGATTTTCTTCTGCGGCTTGGTTATCGAAAAGCATATTGCAGGATGGGCTTATACTTGGCTTTGCCGATTCGAATAGCACTTAGAACAATTAGGATATTGAGAAAGCTTTTGAAGTGTATACTTCCGAGTCGATATTACTCCGTTTTGGAAGGTTTGCTCGAAGCTCAGGATATAACACGTTCTACGACCGCAGCATAGGATTTTGCTTTATCTTTTTGCAGATTCGAGCAAATCGCTGACCGCCGATGCAATCGAACTGACCAGCGTAAAAAGCATAATTCAGTATCTGGCGAATCGGGGCATTTCTTCTGGATAACCGGCGAAACACAAAAATATAATATGCGGTTTATGAGCGTGTTTTATTGGTATCATCCTTCCTTCTTGTGAACCGCTCCCCGCAGGCCCTCCATTTTGAAAAACCCCATTCTCCAGACAACCAGAAACGATACGGCAAAAACTGCCACTAACGGGATTAAGTTATACGGCGTCGGAATCAAAGAGTTTAAAAGACCGGCTACCGCATACAGACCGGCCAGCAGATAGCATATACCCACGGTCCGTTTCAGGGATAACCCCCTGTCAATCATCTGGTCGTAAATGTGGCCGCGGTCAGAGACAAACAATGGTCTTTTATTTATAAACCGTCTTAATAAGGCGGTACCTGTGTCCAATATCGGCAGCCCGAACACGATTATTGAGGCAATCCACCATCGTGGCGCCCTGCGGGCAAGCAGCATCATAAGGGCCGCGAGGACAAATCCGAGCATCATAGAACCCGCATCGCCCATGAATATCTTGGCGGGATGTCGATTGAAAGGCAAAAAACCGCAAACTCCGCCTACCATGGCAAGACAAATTACAACCCTGACCATATCACCCTGTTCGCTGAAACCGTAAGTGGAACGATGAACCGCAAGCAGCAGCATCCCTACGGTGATTATTGCGGTAACGCCCCCGCACAAGCCGTCAAGCCCGTCAAGCAGGTTGAGCGAATTAGTGGCCCCAAGAACAAAGAAAACAACAATCGGAATACCAAGCGCTATCTCGGCGCCATTAGACATCTGAAAACCAAAAGGCGAGACAATGTCACGCAAGTCCGGCAGAATGCCTGCCAGCAAAATGGTTAATGCCGCTATGGTCTGGCCGAGTATCTTCTTTGCAGGACTGATATCAAAAATATCATCCAGAACGCCGACGAAACAGGCAATAACAGCCCCGGCGAGAATTCCCCAAAGCCACCGCATCATTTCCGGCAGGAGGTCGTGTCCACGGACGAGATAAACGCCGCACAATAGGCCGACGGAAAAACCGGCCAGAACCCCGACGCCGCCCAGGTAAGCAACCGGCTTTTTATGCGTCTTAACGAGGTTGTCGGGTTTGTCAATGATATGAAACCGCAGCGCGATACTTTTGCACAACCAAGTGGCAGCCACAGCGCAGATAAAAGATGCTATGAGCACAGGCCAAAACTGAACGGCCCAGTCGAGCGGTCTTTTCGGTCCCAAGAAGTCATCTAACATATTCTTTTTGCCAAATCCTCTTTCTGTGTGTTACCGGAGATTGGACTCTACGGTTTTACGTCGATTTGTCCAGAAAAAACCTTTGGACATTATGCGATTCTAATATATAATCCGCGAGCAGATTGGTATGTGGCGGTTACTGGGTGGGAGATTGCAATAAAGAGCCGCCAGATACGTCTAATAGCTTGGATTTATGCGTAATACAAGGAATAAATCGTAGATGCGTGTTTTGCTTTCGAGCGTTGGGAGACGTGGTTACCTGGTAAAGTACTTCAAGCAGGCAGTAGGGGATGCTGGCGAGGTATGGGGTGCAGACAGCAGTTCTTATACCCCTGCGTTTCAGTATTGCGACCATGTTATGCTGTTGCCCAAGGTAGGAGAAGGGGGCTACGCAGAACAACTTCTCATTCTCTGCAGGAAAAACAAGATAGATATGGTTGTGCCGCTGATAGACCCTGAGCTGGAGGTTCTTGCGGCGCATTATGATGAATTCCGAAGTAACGGTGTTATGGCGGTCGTTTCACCCGCCAAAACTATTGAAATCGCCTTTGACAAGTACCTGACCTATCTTCACGCAAAACAGGCGGGCATTGAAGTGCCGCAAACAGTTACCAGCATTGAAGAAGCCATTAAGCTTCTCTCAGAGGGAGAACTGTCCTGGCCGGTAATGGTAAAGCCGCGAAGGGGAAGCGCCTCATTATTCGTCAATAGTTGCAGTAACCAAAGCGAGTTGATGCTGGCATTCCAGAGTTGCCCCGCGCCTATGATTCAGGAATTTATCTCCGGCAACGAATACGGCTACGATATTTTATGCGACGGCGATTTCAAACCGGTCGGCGTTTTCTGCAAGCTGAAATTAGCGATGCGTGCGGGTGAAACCGATAAAGCGGTCAGTGTCAACGATAAAAAGCTTATAGATTTGGGCATGAAAATAGCCCGGGCGTTTCCTATGTTTGGGCCGGCGGATTTGGATATAAGAACTGGAAATAACGGGCCCGTGTTGCTCGAAATAAATCCTCGTTTTGGCGGCGGGTATCCTTGTTCTCACTTGTGCGGAGCCGATTTCCCCGCCAAGTTGGTTGCCATTTGCAAAGGACAGAAGCTCATTCCGGATATAGGTGATTATCCGGCAGGCGTTTATATGTTCAAACAGGATGAGATTATCTCACCCACCGCCGACGAATTGAAAACCATATCAGATGCACATGGTCACGGAACCCCTTGAAATCCTCGCTTGCTATCAGGGTCTTTCTGTTTGAGAGGTATCATTGGTTAGAAGATATTTAACCGGTTTCGCTATATTGCTTGTTCTGGTATTTTGCACGATTGCTTCGGCGTTGGAGCCAAACGAGATTCTCGTTATCGTCAACGGGGACATTGAGGCATCGGCAGATTTGGGGCAATACTATTGTCAGCGGCGCAATGTTCCCCAAAAAAATATCCTCACACTTTCTCTCGGCAAAACTCTCGCCAATTCGATAAGCAGGGATGATTACGACAAAAACATCGCCGAGCCGGTTCGCGAACGCATAACCGGCCAAAAACCAGGACAGCCAATCAGGTGTCTGCTTACAACATACGGCGTGCCATACAAAGTTGGGCCTCGCGGACCACTCAAGGAAAAGCAGGAACAACTCAAACAACTCGAAATAACCGCCAGGCAATATGAAAAACAGCTCAGAGATTCGCAGGCGGCGGATGTGAACGCGAGAATCAACAAGGAGCTTGGCAGGGTAAAAGCCGAAATTGACTGGATTTCAGGCAGGGAAACCGAGGCGAGCGTTGACAATGAGTTGTCGCTTGTTTTGTTCGGCCCTTACGAGCTTTATCGCTGGCAGCCAAATCAGTTGAACAGGCATAGCGGGTATAAAGAAGGTTCGATTCTGACAATTATGGTGTCACGCCTCGACGGCCCCTCCCCGCAGATTGCCCGCGGGCTAATTGATAAGGCGATATATGCTGAAAAAACCGGCCTGCACGGCTTCGCTTACGTTGATTCTCGCGGTATCCCAGACGACAAACACCCCGGCTCTTGGGGTAATTTCGATCAGAAGCTGCGTAATCTTGCGGTTTTATTGCGTTTTCGCACGACTTTGCAGGTCAGGGAAGAACGAACCGAGAAGCTTTTTGAGCCGCACAGTTGCCCCCAAACGGCGATTTACTGCGGCTGGTACAGCTTGAGAAAATATGTAGATTCCTTCGATTTCGTTGATGGTGCCATAGGAGCCCATATCGCCAGTTTCGAGGCGATGGACCTTCGAGACCCGAACAGCACTGAATGGTGTCCTTCGATGCTGGTTCATGGCGTTACTGCCACCTTTGGCCCCGTGGCGGAACCATATCTCAGCGCATTCCCGGACCCCGAGGAGTTTTTTTTCGAATTAATCGACGGCAAATGCCTCGTAGAGGCATTTTATCGCTCACAGCCGTTTTGCTCCTGGCAAATGATGCTGATTGGTGACCCCCTTTATACCCCCTTCGCCCGAAAAGGTTCCTGATACCCCTTTCTCACGGATAAGCACGTTGCTATTGCAGCAACGGTGATTGCACTTCCTGAAAACAGCATTTCCGCCGTTGTAAAATACCTGCCAAGAAGCATCGACAAGACCTTCACAAAAAACATCAAGCCAAGAGGCAAGCTCATTATCAGCAACAATCGATTGATTATTGTCCTGGACGAGAGGTAAAGATTCATAAGTTGCGTCCATATTAGTGTGAGGCCTGCATAAGCAAGGACGTGATAAACAGCATCTAAAATCGGCGCTACTTTTGACAGGTCGGCACTTATAAGCGTTGCTACTCCGAAAATTGATATTGCCCAGACCACCAGCAATGACGGCCAGAATGGCAGAAAAGTAAATATAACCAATCCGGCAAATATCCCCTCCGCATCGGCCACGAAATCCAGAACATCACATGTTCTTCCCGTGTATGGCTGCGATAATTCATCGACCCCGCCGCATATTATGGCCCCCAGGAAAATCAGCCATAGCGCCGGTTTACGCCAGTTGGCCTTCTTATCAGGACTGATGGAAAACCACAGCAGGAAAAACAGATTCATGTACGCAAGAAAATGGAGCCACTTGTCCGATACCCTTGCCTGGTAAACCACCTGGGGTATCGGTATATGCGTAAAGGTAAACAGCGTAATCAGGTAAAGTATTGAAACTACGATTGTTTTTTTCTGTCTGCCAGTCAGTTCCACAGCCACCTCTGATTTTTAATATTGATAATTGAAAATTTGCCCGCGACGGTCATAATAATCGATTATCAGTTATCGGTCATCAATTATCAATAAGGAGCCAATGATATGTTGCAGTCGATAGTCGAGTTTTTCAGAAGCACCATAACCGAGCAGGTAGCGGGGAACCCGTTCTGGTACATATCGCTGGTTGGCAGCTCGATTCTGCTGGCTTACTCAATCCACCGCAAGGACCTTATCTTTATGCTGGGTCTTTCACTTAATACGCTGATTTATGTGCGAAATCTTCACCTGATTTACAAACACGGGACAAAAGAGCCTGTAGGCAGCCCGGGTTAGAAACCTTATTCGATTAAAATTTGGAGGGCCGAAGTATGAGATGGTTTAGAGATTCTCAAATGCCAGGTCGAACGCTAATGGCTGGTTGCTGTTTGACTGTTCTGCTCGCTGCAGTGTTGCCTGCGTTTGGAGAAGTCCCGAGACGAACTCGGGCAGGCGAGTTGAAGGTGATTCAGCTTCCTGAACCGAACAGGTCGGGTGAGGTCAGTTTGGAAGCTGCAATCAATATGCGGCGAAGCGTTCAGCAGTTTGCCGGCACGCCGCTCAATTTTGCTCAGATTGGACAACTGGCCTGGGCCGGCCAGGGTATAACAGACAAGCAGCAAGACCTTCGCGCTGTGCCATCGGCGGGTGACTTGTATCCTATAGAGCTTTATTTGGTTACGCCGGAGGGCGTGTTCATTTATAGCCCCGAAGGGCATTCGCTTAAACAGATTTCCTCTCTTGACCAGCGAAAGCAGCTCTCAGCCGCGGCTTCAGGACTGGGGCCGGTCGAAGATGCGGCGTGCGATATCGTAATCGCCGGCTCTCCTCGAAAAATTGCTGCCAAGTATGGTAATAAAGCCCAAAAATTTATGCTGCTCGAGGCGGGCCACGTTGCCGGGAACATCCAGTTGCAGGCCGTATCACTGGGATTGGCCTCGATGCCCGTTGGTGATTTCGAAACAAGAAATGTCTCCAGGGTCTGCGAATTGTCCGCTGAGTTTGAGCCGCTGTTGATTGTCTGTGCAGGTTATCCGTTTGTGCAGCAAAAACCTCAGGACCGGGTCCAGTCTTCCGTCCAAGCCACAAAAAAAGCCGTCCTGATTGTTCCTGCCGCCCAGTTTGCCGATGCCGAGTTTTTCGAGACCCAGCGAATTTTGAATGAGGCGGGTATCGTGCCCGTTGTCGCAAGCTCAAAGTTTGGGGTGATACAGGGGGCACTTGGCGGTATTGCTGCCTCAGAGATTACCATTGATAACTTGAAGGTCGAGGATTATGAAGCGGTGGTGTTTATCGGCGGACCTGGCGTTGCCGAGTATTTCAACAATCCTGCCGTGCTCCGCATTGCGCGAGAAGCGTCCGCCAGAAACAAAGTAATCGCGGCTATTAGCGCTGCCCCGATGATTCTGGCTAACGCGGGCGTCCTGCGGGGTATCCGGGCGACCGGCCTGCCGCAGCAGCGGGAACAAATGAAAAAAACCGGGGCACAATTCACCGGCTCCGCTGTTGAGCGAGAGGGGCACATCGTAACCGCAAGCGATTCGTCGGCGGCTGTGCCGTTTGCCCGAGCAATTGTCGCTGCACTAAAAGAAAGACAGCCGAAGCCGGACAAAACGCCGATAAAGTAATCCGGACTCCGGACGGGCCTACTTCAAACCGTTGCCGTGATTGTAACGGTTTGTAATCGGCAGCCGCCTGTCCCTGCCGAACGCCTTGGGCGTGATTTTCACCCCCGGCGGCGACTGTCTTCTCTTGTATTCGTTGCGGTCAACCATACGAATGACCCTGCTCACCGCCTCTTTGGGCAAACCCTCATCAATCAGCTGCTGGGCCGATTTATCTTCCTCAACGTATCCCTTGAGAATTTTGTCTAACAGGTCATATTCGGGCAGCGAATCACTGTCCTTCTGATTCGGACGCAGTTCCGCGGTCGGCACCCTGTCGATAATGCTTTTCGGTATGACGTCCCTGCCGTTTATGTCGTTGATGTATTTCGCGAGTTCGTAAACCATCGTCTTGAAAACGTCTTTTATAACCGCGAATCCGCCCGCCGTATCTCCGTAAAGTGTCGTATAGCCCACCGCGATTTCGCTTTTATTCCCCGTGGTCAAAACTAATGCCCCAAACTGATTGCTCAGTGACATCAAAATTATGCCCCTGATTCTCGCCTGCAGGTTTTCATAAGCAAGTCCATTGCTGTCCCAGCCGTCGACTTTTGCGAGCGAACCGTTGAATTGCTCAAGGACGGAACCTATTGGGATGGTCATAAATTTAATCCCGAGGTTTTTTGCGCATCTTTCGGCGTCGCTGATTGTCTCGGCGCTGTTGAATTTCGACGGCATTGTGATTCCGATTACGTTCTCAGCCCCCAGCGCAGCGACCGCGATGGCCGCGGTTATCGCCGAGTCAATTCCACCGCTCAATCCTATGAGCACCTTGCTGAATCCGTTCTTCCTGACGTAATCTTTTGTGCCAAGCACAAGGGCGCGATACGCCTCTTCAAGCAATCCTATATCGGCTCCGCCGCTGTGTGGCTGTGGCTCGACGCATACCGTTTTGCCTTTCTTTGTAATATCCGCGATTAGCAAATCATCCTCGAACGCCCTGGCCATCGCGACGATTTTACCCGCCGCGTCGGCGAACATGCTCCGCCCATCAAAAATAAGCTCGTCCTGCCCTCCGACAAGATTGCAATAGCCGACCGGGCACTTGAACCGCGTCGCGCAATCGCTGACTATGCCCTCCCTTGTCCTGATTTTTCCAAGATGAAAAGGCGATGCCGATATGTTCAGCAGCGTATCTATTTGCCCTGCGTTCTTTAGAAATCTGCCCAGCCAGTCGATATCCCATATATCCCTGCAAATCGTTATCGCGATATTAAAACCGTCCAGTTTGATAATAATCGGTTTGTTGCCCGGCTCAAAATACCGCGGCTCATCGAAGACGCCCTCATTTGGCAAAAGCCCCTTGCGATAAACATTTGCCAGCCGCCCACTCTGTAACACCCCCGCGGCGTTGTAAGTTTTGCCGCGATAATAATCCGCGAAGCCGGCGACTATTGTTATATCCGGGCACTTCCGCGCGAGTTCCTCCACGACCTGCCGATTATCATCCAGAAAATGTTTTTTTAGCAGCAAATCCTCCGGCGGATAACTGCAAACCGCCAGTTCCGGAAACACAAGCAAATCGACCTTTTTTTCGACCGCCTGTCCATAAATCTCCCGCATCCTCTCGGCGTTACCCTCAAGGTCTCCAACCACCGCGTCAAATTGTCCCAATCCAATGCGCATTTACGCCGTTTTTCTAATAATACCAAATCGAAGGCACCGGGATTATTTATGCCCTTCTATATATACGCTAACCACGTAATCATCAAGAGATTCATTTTTTCCCAAAGCATCCAAAGCAGCTCTGGCTATCGGGTCTTTTGTATCAGGGGCTATGCAGGAAGATGTGCCTTTGGGCGTAATTTTCACATTCTTCAATCCGGTTAATTCGATTGTCCTTTTATATTCGTCGATAAGCATCGCCCCGGCTACACACCCGACGTAAGCTGCGATATTGTCCTGAATCTTTTTTGGCAGTTCTTTCTTCAGGGCAATATCGGAAATAGCTATCCTGCCACCGGGTTTCAAAACCCTGTAAATTTCCCGCAACACCCTCGCCTTGTCCGCCGATAAATTTATAACACAATTGCTTATCACCACGTCAACCGACCCGTCCGCCACCGGCAAATTCTCAATCTCGCCGAGCCGAAACTCTACGTTCTCTACCCCGTCTTTTTGCGCATTATCTCTTGCCTTTTCAATCATCTCAGGCGTCATATCCACGCCGATTACCTTGCCCTTTGGGCTGACTTTTGACCCCGCAATAAAGCAATCGAACCCCGCACCCGAACCGAGGTCAAGCACCACTTCACCCTGCCTGAGATTGGCCAGTGCCGTCGGGTTTCCACAGCTTAACCCAAGATTGGCCTCTGCCGGAATACCCTTCAGCTCCTCTTCCGAATAGCCGATTGACTTGGCAAAATCCTTAACACCTGGCCCGCAAGTGCTTCCGCCGCATCCGCAATACTGCTTGCTTTTAGCAATCTTGCCGTATGCCTCTCTTACCAGTTTTCCAACCTTCTTGTCGTTCATCTTTTTTTATCCCTTTCTAAAATTATTAAGCTCCTTTCGCAGACCACCTGCCCAAAAAACCAGTAACATTTTCAAACGCCTTTGTGTTTATAGCGCAATATACCCACTTTCCTTTCTTTTCCCTCGTAACAAGCCCCGCGTTCACAAGCTCTTTGATATGGTGCGATGCAGTCGGCACGGAGATTCCCATTGCTTTGGCTAAAACCTTGATGCATGTCCCTTCCTGGCACCGCAGCGCCTTGCCGTTGCACAAACGCTGCTTGTCATAAATATACATCAATATCCCCAGCCGGCTTCCGCTCGATAACGCCGTAAATATTTTACTCAAGGACTCAACGCTCTTTTTCATAAAAAATACCCTTTATCAGTTAGACACTTCGATAACTATCTAAATGATACCGGTAAAAATGCTCAGCGTCAAATATATTTTCAGAAAAATTTATCGGCACCGTTTCCTCAGAAACAGCCTGTCGTTCCGCCGTAAGGGGCTTGGCCATCCCTTTCGAGAGGCGTTTCTTACGGGAGTAGCGTAGCCGGATTCAAATCGAGTTTTATTGATAGTTGAGCAGTAGAACAGTTGAACACAGTTTCGCATTTTCACCTGCTCCACTGTTCAAATGCTCAACTGCTCTGTTTTGCCTTCGGCAAAACGGAGAGGGCGGGATTCGAACCCGCGGTACTCAATAAAGAGCACACTGGTTTTCGAAACCAGCTCGATCAGCCGCTCCGACACCTCTCCGAAAACCGCTAAAGTTATATGTTTTTCCGCGCTAAATTACAAGAACAATGCCCACAAAAGAAAACCGTTGAAAACAAGCCCATATTACTCTAAAATACCAATGGGCTGATAAGTTCAGCGTCTTGAATAACATTTTGACAAATATTCGAAAATGAGGTCTGATTTGATTTACGGGCAGAGAACAGGTTTGTTTGTGAGTATCGTGTTTTGTGCACTTTTCTTGACCGCTGGCGTCGCCGTATGCGCCCAAACAGACAGTAACGATCCCAACGGTCCAACCGTTATGTTGAGCTACGACACTCTTAAGCCCCTGAAAACTCCCACTGCCACGTTTATGTATTTTATTCCCCTTATTTCGCCCACCCTTGTTTCTACCGAAATAAGCCCCAATAACCGGCAGCAGTCGATGTTTATATCATATAAAAAAAGTGTCGTCTCGGATTCCTTCACTGTGAGTTGCGAATTCGAACTGCAGGGAAGCGGTTTTTTCATGGATATTTTCGACTCAAATGGGGTTGTAGCCACTTTCGACGAAGAGATAAAGAAAAACGCCACCATAAAGAACATCCTCGACTATATCAGGCTGGAAGGAGAGGGTTTGGGCCGAATAGACGTCAAGGGAACTATAGCTGATTCCAATGTAACCGTTACGCAGGTGGACGTGCATTTCAGCACAAGAGGGGAAAAAAGCCCCGTTACCATTGGGCTTTATAGCGTTAAACCTGAAAACGGGCAGTATAAATACAAGAACAAATATAACGAAATAGTTGCACGGGTTGCCACGCTCACGTTCAAAAAATGCGACGGCGAGCCCAGAATGGATATCGAAGTAGTATCCGTTAATAAGGCGTCAAAACCGAACAGCTACATGGGCAGAGTCAAGGGGTTCATCGTGAATTTCTTTATTGAACCCATCAGAATCTCCAAACTCGGCAACGATACGATGCTCAATTTCGGATATGCCCTGTTGAACAGACAGCCGTCGTTTACCTTCCCAAAAGCGACTAATATAAAAACGGACAAGCCGGCGACTATTAAGTAAATCGCAGAGACAGCAAATGGAAGATAACGCCCTTTAGCCCCAAACCTTCGCCCGAAATATATTGCAACGAGCATCGGATAATTCTAAAATCCCTGATGACTTGTTTTTGATTCTTTGAAGGACGAAACAATGTATATCATACCGGCTATCGACCTTCGCGGCGGCAAGTGCGTCCGCCTCATACAGGGTGACTATCATCGCCAGATTAACTACCAGGACAACCCCGTTAAACAGGCGCAGGAATTCATCGAACAAGGCGCTGAATGGGTCCACATTGTTGACCTCGACGGAGCTAAAGTGGGCAGGCCGGTAAACGCCGACACCATCTCTGCCATAGCGGCATTGGGAAAGCTAAAAATCGAGGTGGGCGGCGGACTCAGAACCGAACAGGACATTAAAAAACTCTTGGATTTGGGAGTCGAACGGGTAATCATCGGCACTCAGGCGGTCAACGATTTTGAGTGGTTCAGCGATATGACTACACGTTTCCCCGGCAAAGTTGCCCTGGGCCTCGACGCGAAAGGTTCACATGTTGTTACCGGCGGCTGGTATGATGAACATCCCAAGTCCCTGCTCGAACTTGCTCGTGAGGCCGCTGTGCTGCCTATAGCCGCTATAATATACACCGACGTTGCCAAGGATGGTATGCTTGCCGGGCCTAATTTCGAAAGAACAAAAGTTCTCATCCACACCGTTTCTGTGCCTGTTGTCGCTTCAGGGGGTGTTACAACCGTCCCGGATATCAGGAAACTGGCCTCACTCGGCGCAGCAGGTGCTATTGTCGGCCGTGCTCTGTACGAAGGCTCCCTTACCCTTACCGATGCCATTGACGCTGCTAAAAATCCCTATTAACCACCCCTGACACCATCCACAACCAGGTATTTTCGCGACACGCACTGAAGTAGGACCTGCCCTTCGTAGCTTTTTAGCGAAGAAGGGTCCGAAAAAATATTCCAGGTTACCCCTTGAAACCCATATTTTCCGGCCTCAGACATAACCACTACATATAGTGTGCGTCATTCTGCTCAAAAACCTTAGCTGCCCCCTTGTTCTGGATGAGATTTAACCGGCCATTTCTACTTTTTTTTATACGATTTTCAGTATTGATACCCGATTTTTTTGCTAAAAATGAACATAATCACAGTTCTTGCAAATGGTTAAGTAAAACTACATCTTGCCCTCGCATTCGCTAAAGTTTTTAAGGTATCGTTGTCGATAACAACACTGTAAACAAGATTGGGGTCCCAAAAAGGATTATGGGACATACAAGATATAGTGGTTGGTAGCTTATGGTCGAAAAGACGGAAATTTTCGCCTGTAGCTCGATAAACAAGGTAATATTGATGTCCGATTTTAGTCGTAATAATTGGCTTGTGGGACAGCGGTTCAACCCCGAACCAGCCAGCGGTGAACCTGTCGAATCCGCATTTGATGACATGGTTGCGGAAGATGATCTGCTTATGGAACAGATTCTCGACAATATGAACAGCACCCCGCTCGGCCAAGTGTTAAAACAGATTGCCGTAATGCCTGAGGTCAGGAAACAAAAGGTCCTTAAGGTTCGCCGACAACTCACCGAAGGCAAATACAACCTTACCGAACGGTTAGACCTTGCTCTCGAAAAGGTACTCGACGACTTGAAAATCTGAATAAACAGCCGGGTTTACCCCACCGCACCCGGCCGCGCTATCAGTTCCGAATCTAACGGAACTGCCACTTTATAATATCGGCGGCCTTCTAATATCCGGCCGTCCGCGCCGTGTTCTCTACTATGTTACTATCTCGGGAACTTCGTCGTCCGGCTCATCCATTTCCACCGGCTTATACCCCGGCTGCTTCGACCTCTCCAACTCTTCCGTGAATGCAGCAACTACCTTGTCCTGAATCTTCTTCCTGCAATCGGCGTTTATAGGATGCGCTATGTCGGCGTGCAGCTTCATCCTGCCTTTAACATCCTTCCTTGCCCGGTCATCAGGAAGCCCCGCACCGCAGTTATTGCAGAACTTTGCCCGAAGATGGTTCTTGCCGCCGCACTTCTCGCAATGGTCGCTCATCTTCCTTGAAGGCATCGCTACGAAGTACCCATTGGTCCCCTCGATTATCTTTATGTCACGCACCACAAATTCATTGTCCATCGTTACCGAACAAAACGCCTTCAACCTGTCATCCTTGTTCTCTATTAACTTTACTCTCACTTCGCTGATCTGCATAGTCATGCCTCGCCAATTAACTACCAACTGTTGTTGTTTAATATTATGCTCTTGCAGCCGAATTTTCGCGCAAGCTTGTTTTGGTATGTCACTATCTTTTCCTCATTGCCTTTGTCAATAATACAATACATCGCTGAACCACTTCCGCTCAGGCATAATGGTCTGATTCCTGTCCCTTCGATTCCCTTTTTCAGCTCTCTAAGTTTCGTATTCAACTCAAAGCAACTTTCCTGAAGCATATTTGCGCACAATTCGCCAACTAAATCAATCCTCTTTTTCCTGACATATCCATTTATTTCCCTGTGCAAACGCTTGTATTCCGCCGAATTGTGTCTGTAGTTTTCATAAACCCTTTTGGTAGAAACATTTACGTCAGGCACAATCAAAAATACCCTAAATTCACTTTTTGGTAATTTTTGCACTTTTTCCCCTCTACCGGTACACATTGCCAGTGGCCCGCCCATAAAAAATGCCGCGTCACTGCCCAGTTTGGCAGCCAGTTTCATAAGCTTTTTCTTACTGAGTCCCAGCTTCAAAAACCTGTTGATTCCCATCAATGTCCCCGCCGCGTCGCTGCTTCCAGACCCCAATCCTGTCCCTGCCGGTATATTTTTCGTCAGCGTAATTTTTATTCCTGTCCTCTGTCCTGGGGCCTCTATCTTCCGTTTTGCTGTTCCCAATATCAGTTTCGCCGCCCTATAAACCAGATTATCTTTCCCCTCCGGCACCTCGTATGGTCCTTTGCAGATTAACTCGATTCCTTTCTTTTTCCCCAGTTCAATCAGTATCTCATCATGCCAGTTGATTTTCGCCATTATGGTTTCGAGTTCGTGATACCCGTCAGGCCGTTTCCCCACAACTAACAGCGACAAATTTATTTTTCCCGGCGCCCTCACCAGCAAACCGTCGTCTGTTTTCGTAAACTGTTTGCTTGTTGCCATATCTTTTTGTCTCCCGATGCTTCAGGATTGACATTATACCCGTTTTCGCATATCGTTAGAAGCATGGAAATGTTAGCGACTGTGGATTTAATCAATTTGTTTCTGAATCTTGATAAAACCCTTGAGACGGTCATCTCGCAGTATCACGCCTGGGTTTATCTCGTTCTTTTTATTGTCATCTTCTGCGAAACGGGACTTGTCGTAACGCCTTTTTTGCCGGGCGATTCCCTGCTTTTCGCCGCCGGCTCTCTTGCGGCGCTGCCCGACAGCGTTCTCGAAATACGTTTTATGTGGCCGCTTTTGTTCGCGGCGGCTGTCTGTGGCGACAACACCAATTACTGGATAGGGTATTTGGTAGGCCCCAGGATTTTCCACAAGGAAAACGTGCGAATCCTCAGCAAAAAGCATCTTGATGAAACACATCGGTTCTACGAAAAGCACGGCGGGAAGGCCGTCGTAATCGCCCGCTTTATGCCCATTTTCCGCACCTTCGTTCCTTTTGTCGCTGGCATAGGCAGAATGACTTACTGGCGATTCCTCGCTTACAGCATCGGCGGGACGATTGCCTGGACCGGCACGTTTGTTCTCGGCGGCTATTTCTTCGGCAACATCCCCGTCGTGAAGAACCATTTCACAATTGTCATTATGGCCATCATTGTCATCTCGCTAATGCCGGGTGCGATTGCGTTTGTCAGGCAGAGGATGACCGCGCTCTCCGCATCCCCTGACGCGAAGAAGTAATTTATGAATGACGCCCAAAAACATGCGTTGTTAAAAGTCGCACGTGATACCGTAAAGGCCGTTATCACAGGCAAACGTGTCCCGGTAGTCGAGGCGGACGACCCTGACCTCTCTACTCACCTTGGCTGCTTCGTAACCCTCAAAACCGGCGACGAGCTTCGCGGCTGTATCGGCCAGTTCACTGCCGACAAACCACTCGTGAATATGGTCGTCGAAATGGCAATGGCCTCCGCTACAGGCGACCCCCGCTTTTTCGACAATCCAATCATCCCCGACGACCTCCCCAACCTCGATATCGAAATCTCCGTCCTGTCGCCATTGAAGAAAACCGCCGACCCGCTTTCCCTTCGCCTCGGCGTCGATGGCATATACATCAAACGCGGTTACCTCTCAGGATGTTTTTTACCACAGGTGGCCGAAGAAACCGGCTGGTCAAAAGAAGAATTCCTCTCCTATTGCTGTTCCCACAAGGCGGGCCTGCCCGAAGATGCATGGAAAGACCCGAAAACCGAAGTGTTTCTGTTCTCCGCCGAGGTCTTTGGCTCGCCTTTCAAAGATATATGATAGCAAAAGTAAAAATTAAAAATGAAAAAGTAAAAAGCGGAGGTTGGTGTCGGTCCGTATTTAAGTCCGTGTCTGTCAGTGTGATTAGCGTAATCTGTGGTTGCTTTACCGGTGTTTCTTCCGCTGCGGATATAAATACTCCCGGCGGTATGTCCGCCTACCTGCAAAGGCAAAAACTCCCCGCTCTCAAAGCAGTCGATTTATGGGAAAGCCAGTTCGGCACCGGGTTAAAACTCACCACCGCCCACTACGAAATCTACACAACGTTCCTTGAGCCCCTTACGCTCTCAGAGGTTCCCGGTTTCGTTGAATCCGCCTATCGCGGCTATCAAAACCAGCTGCCCAAGCCAATCGAGACCTCAATCCCATTCACTGTTTACCTCTTTGCGAATCGCCAGCAGTGGGAGGCATTCACGATAGATTTCACCGGCCCGCAGGCGCCTATGTATCTCAAAATCAGAGCCGGCGCGTATTATCTCAACGGCGCGTGTGTCGCCTACAACATAGGCCTCGAACGCACCTTCTCAAGCCTCGGACACGAGGGCTGGCATCAGTTTAACTCGCGCCTTTTCAAATACCGTCTGCCGAGCTGGCTCGATGAAGGCATCGCTATGCAGTTCGAAGTATCCGAATACGACAGGGGCTTTTTTAATTTCAAGTCCGACCGCAATGGCTACCGCCTTGGCTCGCTCAAAAAAACCTTCCTCAATAATAAAGTTATCCCTCTAAGTACCCTCATAAAGCTCAATCCAGGCGAAGTCGTAACCGAAGGTGACGACGCCGTCGCCGCCTTCTACAGCCAGGCGTACGCCCTCGTGCGTTTTCTCCGCGAAGACGATTACGGCAAACACTTTGCCCAATATCAAAAGCTGCTCTTCGACGGCCTCAATGGCCAGTGGCCCCTGGACGAACGGGATGTCAGGATAGCCGCCGACAGGAATATACCCATCACTGTCGGCTGGAACAGCGCCGTCGGCAAAATATTGTTCGAGCATTATATTGCCGGCCAAGAAACGACTGTGAAAAAAAACGAATCAGACCAGGGGGGCACCCCATTCGATAAAATCGAAAAACAATACCTCGCCTTTTGCCGAAAAATAGTTTACCACGTGCAGATCAAGAATTGATTATTGATAAGTGATTATTGATTATTTGAAACCGCACACAAATATTATACTGGCGTCAGCATCACCGAGGCGTCGGCAGTTACTTGCCGAGGCGGGATATAAATTTGACGTCGTTGTCTCCCAAATTGACGAATCCTTTTTCCCAACTGAAAATATCGCTTCTATCGAATATGCCAGACAACTTGCTTTAGCCAAGGCAAACGATGTCGCCGACAAGTATCCTGATTCGATTGTTATAGGCGCTGATACTGTCGTCGATTTCGAGGGCCAAATCATCGGCAAACCCCGTGACGCGAAACATGCCGAAGAGATTACAAGAATGCTCTTCAGCAAACCCCACAAGGTTATTACAGGCCTCGCCCTTATCTGTAAATCGCGCAATCTGAAAATCATCGAAGCCGAGACGACGGTTGTTTACCCCAGAAAGTTGACGGATGCCCAGATTGCCGGGCATATCAAAAGTGGCGTCTGGCGAAACAAGGCCGGTGCCTATTCCATCAGCGATAACGACCCTTTCGTTGACCACATCGATGGCTCTATGACAAACGTAATGGGTATGCCGATGGAACTGTTTCAACGGCTTTGCTCCATGAGATAAAGTTGTCGGGCGTGCAAATTCGCAATAGAGTTGTCTTGTTACCACAACTGTCCAATTGCTAATCAACCGTGTTTTTCAGTATTAAAAACGCTATTTTTGGTCAAAACTTGACTTTTGGCGATTCCCCCCTATAATATAATAGCTCAATAACCAATTTGTGTTTATCCCCACAACTTGTCCGCTGGAGTTTACCCGCCTGTGGCGGGGCGGGTTTGTTGCGGGGTTTTGTTGTTTTACGAATTTACACTTAGCCACAGATTTCACAGATAAACACAGATAATAAAATGAAACAGTGAAATCAGTGTAATCAGTGGCTAAATTTCTTTCTTATTGGGGTACATAACGTAAAAATGCCAACTTTCGACACGGGTTTAATTTCGCGCATTCAGCAGGCCAATGACATCGTAGATGTTATTGGCGAGCACCTTTCGCTCAAACGCAAGGGCCGCGAAATGTTAGGCCTGTGCCCCTTTCACGAAGACCATCGACCGAGCTTTAACGTCAACCCAACAAAGCAAATCTTCAAATGTTTCGCCTGCGGCGCGGGCGGCGACGTCATCAAATTCATCCAGATGCGCGAAAACCTCACTTTCCCGCAGGCGCTCCAGCGTTTAGCTGACCGCGCAGGTATAAAAATTGAACCGTTTAGACCCAGGACGCAAGACGCCAGACAACAGACACAAGAAGAAGCAGACCCGAATGAGATTGCACGCGCCAACGCCTGGGCAGCCAAATACTTCGCGGCCAATCTTGCGCATCCCGAAAAAGGAAAAGACGCGAGAAAATACGTTACCGAAAGACAACTCTCCGATGAAAGCGTTAAGAACTGGCAAATTGGTCTGGCAGTCGGAACCGATAATGATTTACTGACGGCAGCCAGACAAAAGAAAATCCCGGACAAATTGCTTTTAGCGGCGGGCCTTGTTGTCGGGGCCGGCTCATCGCTATCCGATAAATTCGTCAATCGCCTGATGTTCACTATCGCAGACGCTACCGGTAAAATAATCGCCTTCGGCGGCAGAACGCTTTCAGGCGAGGGTGCGAAATATATCAACTCGCCGACAACGGCCATTTTCGACAAAAGCAACTCGCTGTTCGGCCTTGACCACGCCCGTCACCAGATGGTTTCATCAGATACCGCCGTTGTCGTCGAGGGTTACACCGATTGCATTATGGCGCATCAGTTCGGCGTTTCAAACGTCGTCGCGACTCTCGGCACAAGTTTCACTGCGGGCCACGCACGAATCCTCCGCAGATACGCCAAAAAAGTTGTCCTCCTTTTCGACAGTGACACTGCAGGTCTCGAAGCCGCTAACCGTGCCCTTGGGGTCGCGCTTGGCTCTCATATCGATATCGCGATTGCGTCAGTCCCGCAGGGCAAAGACCCCTGCGACTTTCTCCTCGCCCAGGGCAAAGAACCCTTTGCGAAAATCATCGAAAACGCGACCGACGTCTTCACATTCAAATGGGTTCGCCTTAATGCCAATCTCGGCTCACAGCCCACCCTCGCGGGCAAAAAGCAGGCCGTCGATGAATACCTCGATGCCATCGCTACCGCCATCAACGCCGGCAATGTCTCCGCAATCGAAAGAGGACTCATCGTTAATAACCTGTCTCGCGTTATGTCGCTCGACGCCAAAGAAATTCACAGTGAGCTGAATCGCAGAAGCAGCAGGACAAGAACGTTATCATCTTATACAGGCGAAGCCGGCGATTCGCATACGCCTCTCGATTTAGGTGAGGGGCTTTCCGCAAACGCCCAGCGTGAAATCCTTGAAGTGCTCCTGGCGCACCCATCGCTGTTTGATGACATAAGGGATAAAATCTCGCCCCAGAATTTCGATGTCCCCGTGCTCGAACGGGTAGCGCAGGCCGTCTTCCAGACGCTCTCCCAAAAAACGCGGGCGTCGATACAAACTATCTGCTCGGCGGTCGAAGACCCGCAGCTTGCAAGTCTGATTACCACGCTCGAACACGAAGGCGCGGAAAAAGGCAACTTTACCAAACGGCTGGCAGATGCATTGGCCGCGCTGGAACACGTTGAACAGCAGAAGAACAAGACCGCCGGCAGCAAACACGATTTGATTTGCGATGTTTCCAAACAAAACCCGCGAAATATGGGAATGATTTGATTTTGTAATTTTGACGATAGTCAGTTTTTTTAAGGGAACTTATTGTGGGAAAGAAAAAATCATCGGCTGAGGCCCAGAAACAAAAACACAAAGCCGCCCCCGGCGAGAAAGGCCGAGCCGAGGAAGCACAGCAGGTAAAACAGCAGATGCCCCTCGACGCCGAAGGCAGAATAAAGGTGATGATAGAAAAGGGCAAGAAGAAAGGATACCTCACCTACGAGGAAATGAACGCTGACCTGCCCGAAGACCTTGTCAGTCCCGCCCGCCTCGATACGCTGCTGGTGTTGCTGGATGAAATGGGCATCAGCCTGATTGACGAGGCCGACGTCGATAAGCACGGCGCTCCAGCGGAAATCGCCGAAGAGGATTTTGAACCTGTCGAAGTAGATATCCCCGTAGAGCCGGTCGCCGAAGAAGAACCTGTCATCGAGGAAGACAAAATCATCGAAAAAGAGCTTGTCGGCGCCGAGCCTGGTCGCAGAATCGACGACCCCGTCAGGACATATCTCACGCAAATGGGCGAGATTCCCCTTCTTAACAGGGACAATGAAATATCACTCGCCCGCAAAATCGAGGTTTCTCGCATGGCGTTCAGGCGCAAAATGCTCGAGAATGATTATTGCGCCAGAAACTCCGTCGAAATTCTCCAGCAGGTCCAGCAGGGGGGACTGTCCTTTGACAGAACAATGAAAATCAGCACCGCCGAAAACCTCATCAGAAGCGTTATAAAAAAACGCCTCCCGCAGAATCTTACTACCATCAACGCCCTGCTTGCGATGAACCAGAACCTCTTGAAGGAATATATCCAGTCAGGCGATTCTCCCAAGGCCGCCCCCATTCTGCGCCGTCTCACGAGGAACCGCCGCCGCATCGCCATTCTTCTCGAAGAGTTGAGTTTGCGCACCAGCAGGATAGCCCCGATGAAAGACAAGCTCCACGGCATGTCTGTTAAGATGCGACAGTTACAAGATATCATCGCCGCCGGGCCGACCAAAGATTATGTTACTGAAGATATCGACGCAATGAAGCAGGAGCTTGCCGGTCTTCAGGACCTGATTTGCGAAACTCCCGCCCAGCTCGACAAGCGTCTCCACGTTATCGACTGCATCTTCACGCAATACGAAAAAACAAAGCGAATGCTGTCGAGCGCAAATTTGCGTCTGGTCGTTTCGATCGCCAAAAAATACCGCAACCGAGGCCTCAGTTTTCTCGATTTGATTCAAGAGGGCAATACCGGCCTGATGCGCGCCGTTGACAAATACGAATATAAGAGGGGTTACAAATTCAGCACCTACGCGACGTGGTGGATTCGGCAGGCGATTACCCGCGCGATAGCGGACCACGCCAGGACCATTCGCATACCGGTGCATATGATTGAAACCATGAGCCGGCTGCGGACGGCGGGCAAAGTCCTCACGCAACGACTCGGCAGGGAACCTACCATCGAGGAAATCGCCAAAGAAGCGGTGATGAGCATCGATGAGGCGAGAAGGGTGCTGAAAATATCGAGACACCCAATCTCCTTAGACAGACCCATCGGCGACAGCGAAGACAGCAACTTCGGCGATTTTATCGAAGACCACGCCGTTGATTCACCCGTCTCGACCGCGACCCAGTCAATGCTGAAGGAAAGAATCGAGCTGGTACTCAAAACCCTGTCGTATCGCGAACGTGAAATCATCAAACTCCGCTACGGTATCGGCGACGGCTACACATACACCCTCGAAGAAGTCGGCAGAATCTTCAAAGTTACCCGCGAACGCGTCCGACAGGTCGAGGCCAAGGCCATAAGAAAACTCCAGCACCCCGTCCGCGCTCGCAAACTCGAGGGTTTCCTCGACCATAAACAGCGTGCGCCTCTCTGGCCATCATCGAAGGAACTGCCTCCCTTGGTTATTGAATAGGGCAGTGAAAGACAGCGTTTAGCGTACAGCGGGTAGCGGATAGTACCTCAGATAGGCAAGTAGGGGTAGAAAACTCAACTTGGTCCTATAAATAAGGGCCTCGATGAGCTGCTAAAGGGTTGAAACCCCGATTTTAGATTGCCACGGCCTCCGGCCCGCCGGAGGCGGGTAAACCTCGCAATGACAATAGGGGGCACATTAGCCGTGGGGGCAGTCGTTTTTTTTATTTTTCTTGTTTGATTTGGCGATGTTTCTGGTATAATACCGCATTCAGGAAGGATATCCCAACGTCCCTCAGGAGTATCCTCTTAGAAAAATTGAGGGGCAAAGTTTTAGTGTGTGGTCCGCAAGGGCCAGAGGAGTTACAGTGAGTACAGGTAAAGTAAAGTGGTTTAACGGCAAAAAAGGCTTTGGATTCATCGTCCCCGATGATGGCGGCGAAGAGCTGTTCGTTCATCATTCGGAGATTAAGATGGGCGGCTACGCCGACCTTCAGGAAGGCCAGGCGGTGTCTTTCGATATCGGACAGGGCAAAAAAGGCCCCTGTGCCGTCAACGTCGTCCCTCAGTAATACACCGAATATTAAACCGGAATAAAGGCCCCGTCCCTAAGGACGGGGCCTTTTTCTTTTCAACATGCCACGAAGACACTAAGAGATTGCCGATTTTCGATTGCGGGTTGAAAAAGGAGGGCCAGTGAATATCTCCTTGGCTCAAATGGATTTGTATCATAGTATTCTCAAAGTGATTCTATCGTCAGGAAAAGTCCCTTTACGTCTTTTAGGTGGAGCAGAAATGATTTCAAGGTCTTTAGCGTCTTCAAGGATTTTTAGCGATTCCTTGAAGAGATATGCAGGAGTATTTGTTAGCACAAATTCTTTTACTTGTTCTACTGTTAGTGTCTGACCTGATAATTTTGTCTTTATTTCACCAGCCAATATTTTGTCGGTACAACTTGCGAAAAGAGCAAGTTGGTATGGATTCTCATTGTCGGAAAAACGGAAACCACCGGTTTTGTCAACCTTCCACATCGCACTCTTCATTACCTCTAATCCTCGTAAGCTGTTTGTTGAGAATACAAGCCAATATAACAGCGTGCCATTCTCGTCGCACATAGCGAAGTTCCACACATACTTGCTGTGGGTTCGTTGCTTGATGGCTTTTTTATAAGTTTCAAGCATAAACGCAGCTCTCTTGGAAACTTCGAGCTTAAAAACCTCCTGCCATTCTTCACTCCCAAAAGCAGAGGTGATCGAACTCCATTTTGTCTCATCGGTAAGAAATCTATTCATATTGCCCCAGTTGAGGTATGAAAATACTTCGCAGACGGGATTCGCCATAATTCTCGTAATCAATTCCATTGGTACATCAGAGAAACCAAATTGATCCAGAAAAAAGAGGGCGGGGCCTAATTTCTCTCCTTTATTCTGCAGGTCATTTAAATAACTTGTAAGGACTTTTTTGCAATCTCCCTGTTTTACCAAGTATGATTCTATTTTTGAGCAACGATCAATTTGTTGTTTCTGTTTTTGAACGGCGTCGATCAGAAAGTTGCATCTCTCAGCATCTTCCTCGATGAATAAGAACCGGACAGGAATCTGGAAATCATGCGAATGCCCTAAAACCGACTTGATCGCCAGTATTGGACTGCCTTCTTCGCCACCTTTATATGAGCCAGGTCCCGCAAAACCGTCTACAAAAAGCAATCTTCCTCCTGCGGCGCCAATCTGATGTGATTGGTGTGACATAATCGGCATCCATGCTTTCAAGTAAGTCGTCAGGATTTGATGTTTTGCCAAAGTATGAGGTGTAATATCCCATACCGTTGGTAATTGGTCAGCCACTATAAACGTCCTCTATTTCTTAATATGCTCCAACTGGCATTTGGCTATATGTTTGGCCCTGGAGGATTCTTCCGGCGAGTTTTTTGCGTACGCCGCCCCATTGTTTAAAGAAGAACGGGATACCTGTTGCGAGGCACTGGTCGCGAATATCGATAACCCATTTCGGGTCCATTGGTCTTGCGCCCGGACCGGATTCACCGCCGGCAATGACCCAGTCGATGCCTTCGAGATTTATATCGGGAATGGGGCCTAAAAGCGGTTCAAGCGATAAAAATTTTACAGCCGCAGGGATTTGCCTTAGATGGTCGATTCGCTCCAGATAATCAGCTGTCTCGACGGTAACGCCCGTCCACACATTTTGCGGCCAGGGCAGGTCGCAAGCCATCTGCTGAAGTCGCAATGACCGCTTGGTGAGTAACTGAAATTGATGCTGTGCCGCTTTTTTCATTACGCTAAAGCATTCGGCAACAAAGTTATCCGGGACGAGCCGATGAAACATATCGCCCATTGAATTGACAAAAATCTTTCTGGGGTTGCGCCATTTGAGTGGCAACTCAAGCATATGTTGATGAATTGTTACGTTGAAACCATTGCGGTAGTTAGGTTGTCCCATGGCTTGTAATCGCAACGCCATTCGTTCGGCGTAGCAATGCTTGCAGCCGGGGCTGATTTTTGAGCAGCCGGTGACAGGATTCCACGTACATTCCGTCCATTCTATTTTTGAGTTCTGAGCCATAGTGTTACCCGACCATTATATCGGGATTGGTTTGTCTTTGGGATAAAAAAACGGCGCATTCTATTATGCAATTACGTAAAATTCAGTGTTGCGAATTGGCCATGCGGCTAACCCGGTCTTTTGTCAACTACCCGGCTTTTGTCATCTATATGGCGGAGGGATTTCGGCTCGACCAGCGTAATTTTGGCATCGACGTCGAGGACTGTCTTGATGCGCCGAGACAGATGAGCGAGCATATTTTCGACCGATTTCAAGCCATCGAGAAAAGGAACCGTGTCCGATATTTCGACTTTGATTTCGAGGGTATCGACGCCCGCTTCGCGGCCAAGAATGAGCTGGTAATTGGAACTGATACCTTCGACATCGCGCAGAATCTGCTCGATTTGCGACGGGAAAAATTCAACGCCTCGGAAGCTAATCAGGTCATCGGTCCGGCTGAGGACCCTAGCCATACGGAGAAATGTCCTGCCGCATGCGCACGGCTCAGGATTCAAAGAGGTAATATCGCCCGTTCGGTAGCGAATCAACGGGAAGCCCTCTTTTGTGATTGTTGTAAGCACTAATTCACCTTCCGGGCCTACGCCGACGGGTTCGAGCGTTTTGGGGTTAATGATTTCGATTAGAAAATGGTCCTCGTTGATATGGAGTCCCTCTCGGAGGTGACATTCGCCGGCGACGCCGGGGTTCATTATCTCGGTCAGACCATAAGTATCGGTCGAGGTGATGTGCAGCCGTTTTTCTAATTGCTGGCGCAGCTGGTCGGACCAACGTTCGCCTCCGAAAAGCCCGTGGCGTAAATGCAGCGATTCAGCGTGAACGCCCAATCCCTCGATGCCGGCGGCGATATTGACCGCGTGGCTCGGCGTGGTTACCAGAGCCGTCGTTTTGAAGTCCCTCATTATCACAATCTGCTTTTCGACACTGGCAGTAAAAGACGCGGGGATAACCGATGCGCCGATTTGCTCGGCCCCTTGCTGGAAGCCGAAACCGCTTGTGAAGAGGTTATAATCGAGGGCAATCTGGACGACATCGTGCTCGGTGAGGCCCGCGGCGGCGAGGAGCCGGGCGGTACATTCGGTCCAGTTGCGAAGGTCATCGCGCGTAAAGCCCACGACGATGGGCTTACCCGTCATGCCGGAGGTCGAGTGGATGCGCACGATATTACGCAAGGGGACAGCGAACATATCATAGGGATAGCTTTTTTGCAGGTCTTCCTTTGTCGTAAAAGGCAATTCGCGCAATGTGTCCACGTCTTTTATGTTTTCGAGATTGACGCGGTTGGCGTCGAAGGCTTTCTGGTAGAAAGCGACGTTGCGATAGGCCCTGTTGAGCGTGGATTGCAGCCGTTCAATCTGCTGCTGCTCGATATCCTCCCGCGGCATTGTCTCACACTTCGGATTGTAAATTATTGTCTCGCCCATATATTCCTCACTCATCAATTCTTCGATATTCCTTGCCGAGATACGCCCGCTGAACATCCGGATTATCGCCGAGTTCCCGGCTTGTACCCTCAAGAACAATCTGTCCCGTTTCGAAAACATATCCCCTGTCGGCAAGAGCGAGCGCGGCCCGCGCGTTCTGCTCGACAAGGAGTATCGTCAAACCTTCGCGTTTGAGGTTGGCGATGGTCTGGTAGATGTTTTTGACAAGCAGCGGCGCGACGCCAAGTGACGGCTCATCCATCATCAATAGTTTTGGTCCTGACATCAGGGCGCGGCCTATTGCGAGCATCTGCTGCTGGCCGCCTGAAAGAGTGCCGGCAAGCTGGTTTGCGCGTTCTTCGAGTATTCCGAAAAGCTTATAAACCTGTTTCAAGCTCGCGGCGATATCCGCCGAGGCGCCATTGCGCTGGCGGTGATATGCGCCGAGGAGGAGATTTTCTTTGACGGTCATCGTGCTGAAGACGTGTCTTCCTTCGGGGACAAGGCAGCAGCCCGTTTCGATGATTCTTTCGAGAGGTTCATTCGATATATCCTGTTTATTGAACATAATCTTGCCTGAACGAGACCTCAGGACGCCCGCTATTGTTTTGAGCAGGGTGGTTTTGCCCGCGCCGTTGGCGCCGATAATCGCGACGGCCTCGCCGGGCAGGACGTGGAGCGATATGCCCTTGAGGACGCGCAACTGGCCGTAACCGGCTTCAAGATTTAATATCTTAAGCATCACTATCCCCGAGATAGATGCGAATTACTTCAGGATTTCGCTGAACAACCCGCGGCGGGCCTTCGGTTATTTTGCGTCCCTGGTCAAGAACGACCACGTCATCGCAAATCGCCATAACCAGTGACATATCGTGCTCCACGACAAGGCAGGTAACGCCCCGGTCACGAATCGATAATATGAGTTTTGCGAGTTCCTTGGTTTCGTAAATGTTAAGGCCGGCGGCAGGTTCATCGAGAAGCAGCAGCTGCGGCTCCATCGCAAGGGCACGCGCAAACTCGACGAGCCGCTGCCTGCCGAACGGCAGATTACAAGCTGTTTCGGAGGCATACTCCGACAGACCGAGGTCTTTAAGTATCGACAGGGCTTTTTCTTTAGTTTGTTTATCTTCCCGCCAGGTGCGTGGCAGGTTCAGCATCCCCGAAATGAAGCCGCATCGCGTCCGGCTGTGTCTACCCATCATTACATTTTCGAGGACGGTCATATGACTGAAGAGCTTTGTGGTCTGGAAAGTTCGCGCGATGCCTCTGCTTGCGACGGCGTGCGGTTTTAACGCAGTGATTTTTTTGTCCCGGAAAAACACCTCGCCATCGTGCGGCTGTATTGTCCCGGCTATTAGGTTAAACAAAGTCGTTTTGCCCGCGCCGTTTGGGCCAATGACGCCTTTAATCGTGCCCCGCGGGACAGTTATACTGACATCGTTAACGGCGTGGAGACCGCCGAAAAAGCGATGCAGGCCTTTTGTCTCGAGCAGCGCGTTACCCATTTGCCCTCCCCGGTAACGACTTTGCCTTGCTAAACTTTGGCAAATGAAGCAGACCCTGCGGCGCAAAAATCATGATAGCAATAAGTATAATCGCAAAGACAGCGTCGTCGTAACTGCCGAAGACGCCGCGCAGAGAAAGGAAATTCAGGAGCACTCCCATAAACAGCGCACCCCAGAGGTTTGCCATTCCGCCAACTGCCACGATTACAAGATAGCGGACTGATTTCATAACAGTGACTTCGGATGGGCCAATGGAGCCGTTGTAGTGAGTTAGCAAAATGCCTCCCACGGCGGCGAACAGAGCGCTAAGAACAAAAACGAGCAGCTTGTAACGATAGGTGTTGACTCCGAGCGAATGGGCCGCTTCTTCGTTTTCGTGAATAGAGCGAAGCGCCCTGCCTACTCGCGAATGAACAAGGTTGATTGCCAGCACCATTGCCGCCAGAACCACGAACCACGCGATATAGTAACTCTCAATCCGAAACGCCGCCCGGCCGTTTACCTCAAGACCATCGATAATTTTAAAGGGCGGTATATTCGAGATGCCATCCGCCTGGCCGAAGATGCGCCCGCCGAGGACTATGCGGTAGATAATCAGCCCGAACCCGAGCGAGGCCATTGCCATATAATGTCCCTTTAGGCGAATGACGGGCAGGCCAATCATAAAAGCGATTATGATGGTCAGCAGTATCGCGACGACAAAGGCAGGCCAGGGTGAAAAGGCCAATATATCTGCGCCATAAATATCCTGCCTCTGAACAACTAAGCCCAACGACCGGCACAAGGAAACCAACGGCGTGTCACGATATGCCATAAGATTAAAGGTGGTCAGTACTGCGACGGTGTAGCCGCCTATGGCGAAGAACCCGGCGTGTCCCAGTGATATCTGCCCCGCGTAACCCATAAGCAGGCACAAGCCGATAACCACCAGGGCATAATAGGCCGACATTGTGAGTTGCGTCATATAGTAGGTTGAGCGGGTGCCTGAAAGCACAACCTGCAAAATTATTACCCCGAGGGCAACGGCTATGACGGGTATATACCTGCGAAAATGGGTCATAGCGCCCTCATCGCCGCAATCTCACGTTTGCCGAAGAGGCCACTGGGCCTGAATACCAGAATCAGCAGTAAGATAACAATTGACACGGCTTCTTTGTAGGCGACATCAAACTGGCTCATCACAAAGGCCTCGACAAGCCCCAGCATCAGCCCCGCGGCGACGGCGGCCATACTGTTGCCAAGCCCGCCGAGGATAGCTACGGTGAAACCCTTGATTGCCAATGACGCGCCCATATCGTATTGGGTCTGGGTGACGGGTGAGATAACGCAGCCGGCCAGCGCACCAATGCCGGCACTTAGCATAAAAGACAATGTGACCATCCAGCGGTCATTAATTCCGCAAAGACGAGCCGCCATCCTGTCGTCGGCGCAGGCCCTCATAGCCCGGCCCGTCAGGGTAAAACGAAAAAAAGGCGTCAGCCCCATTACGATAATGGCGCTGACGCCCAATACCCACAGGACCTGCGGCGAGATATGAGCTCCAAGAATAGTGACAGTCGAGACCCCGGTCCCGGTAAAGTAAGGCAAAGACCTGACCTTCTCATCCCAGATGTGCAGCATCGCCTCCCGCATGAGTATCGAGATACCGATGGTGATTACTATAAGGCGCAAAACCGAGGCGTTGCGGACCTGCCTGATGAAAACAATCTCAACTAAGCCCCCAATTATCGTTGTTACCACAACCGCCAGAAAAATAGCGACAGGCAACGGGACGAAATGATTGAAACTGATGGCCAGCATCGCGCCAACGATAAGAAACTCCCCCTGGGCAAAATTAATTATCCCGGTCGTGTTGTAAATAATGTTGAAACCGATGGCAACAATCGCGTAAATGCTACCAACGGTAACGCCAGAGAAACAATACTGAACGACCTGAGGGAGATTCATTCTGTTTCCGCTCTTTCGCTCGACACAGGAGGTCGATGTCAGTTTTTATATATCACAAATTTTCCATCCTTCACCGTGAACATCTCAAAGGCATCCATGCCCAGTCCGTTGTGGTCCTGGGACGAGAAGTTAAAGATGCCGGCTGTCCCGACGAGACCTTTTATGTTCTCAATGGCGTCGCGGACCTTTTCCTTGTCGGTACTCTTGGCCTTCTTGATTCCTTCGACGAGAATCAGCAACGCGTCATATGCATGACCACCGAATGTGCTCACTTCCTCTTTGTACCGGCTCTCATAATCTTTCTTGTATTCCACGAGGAGCTTTTTCTGCGGATTGTTATCCGGCAGTATATCCGCCATCAGCAGGCGTCCGCATGGGAATATGGTTCCGTTTGCCGCCTCACCGCTCGCCTGGACGTACTTGATATTGCCATAGCCGTGACTCTGGAACAGCGGAACATCCAGACCAATCTGCTTCATATTCTTGGCTACCATTCCCTGCGCGGGCGTAACAGTCCAGTTAACTACCGCATTAACGTCCTGACCTTTTACCTTGGTGAGCACTCCAGTCAAGTCGGTTTCCTTACTGTCGTAGGCCTCGGAGATGGCAATGGTGATGCCTGCGAGATTGGCGAGATTGGCGAGTTGTTTGCCGCCGGTTATTCCAAAACCGTCGTTACTTGTTATCACGCCTATTTTGGTGATGCCCTTTGCCTTCATAACCTGGAATATGCGTCTGACGGCATCGCTGTCTTTCTGGGGAGTCTTGAACACGTAACTGGCGACCGGGTTGACAATGTCTTCGGCGGCTGCACAGGAAATAAGAATGGTCTTGTTCTCCTGACAGGTATTTTTGATGGCCAGCGTCTCGCCGCTCGTTGACGGCCCGATTATCGCGAGGACTTTATTTTCCTCAATGAGCTGCTTAGCGAGCGAAATGGCGTTTTCCGGCTTGGTGCCCGAGTCCTTCACTATCAACTCAATCTTTTGGCCGTTGACCCCGCCTTCCTTGTTTATCTTTTCGACTAACATTTCAGCTGTCTTCGCCTCGGGCCCTCCGAGGTTCGCTGCGCCACCTGTCACCGCGAAGATGGCCCCGACCTTGATTGTCCCCCGTAAGGGGTCCCCTTTGGGAGGCGCATCGGCTGCCTTTGTGACCATCGAGACGCAAAGGGCCAATGCCACAATTAAAATTCCGACAACTTTCGCTAATTGCTTTCCCATAAGTACCTTCCTTTCCCATATTCAAACGTTTCGAATCGTATATTACGGCAGGACAAAAATCCTGCTGCTATCGAGCATCTTAACCGCCCTCGTCGGCCAAAACTATGGTCATTTCCGCAAACCTTCTCTTGCTGGTTTGGAAACTTCCTTTGCGCACACGATATTCTCCTGGATGAAACGTCCTGCAAATACAGGGGATATATAATACCAGATTATCCCGGCCTGACAATCCCTTTAGTCGCCTGGATATTGTTGCATATTATAAGTCCTATTTTGCGACTCCAAAAGCATAATAAGGCGGTACAAATGGGGAATATGGGTAATTATCTAATCTTCAGATTGACGCCAAGTGGCGCAGTTTTTGGGGGGTAAGACCAGATGCCGGCCAAAGAAAAATCGGGTAAAACCTCTTCGTATCCGGCTAAAATATGATAGAATAATTTCCGGTCATTCAATCGAATCAGGGAAGGCCTGGCCGACAAGGGAAGGCAGTAATAAAGGGTTTATCCTATGAAAACACAGTGTCCGAATTGTAAGGCGAAATTCAACATCAACGAGACAAGTGTCGGCAAACAGGCTAAATGCCCCAAATGCGCAAACCCTTTTACTATCGAACCATTCATAGAGATGCCTGCAGCCGTAGCGGCGCCCGCAAAAAGTCTGGAGCCGGTAAAACCGCCGGCACCTGCAGCCCCGCCTGTAAAAAGTTCTGAGCCGGTAGCACCTCCGGTAAAAAGCCCGACGCCAATAGCGCCTCCCGCAATAAGTGCTCAACCGGCAACGGAGGTATCACCCGAATCAAAATCGCCATCGAAAGCGGTGTTATCTAAGGCATTGTTTGTGTATTGCTGGACAGGTGTGCGGATTATCGCAGGAATTTTAGGCGCGTTTGGTTTAATGCTGGCAATACAAAAAGTGACCAAATCAACTTTGGTCGCGATGTTCATGGCGGCTGATGTTTTCTTAATATGCAGTGTGGCAATTGAGATGCTGCTGTTTTACAAGATGTGGGCCGCCATTCAGGATGACGAGGCATCCATATCGCCGGGTAAAGCAGTGGGGTTTTTATTCATCCCAGTCTTTAATATTTACTGGGCGCTGCTGATGGTCACGGGTTTTGCGGAGGATTACAACTCGTTTATAATTCGGCGGTCAATAAAAACCGGAGAGCTGCCGATGTCACTGTATCTGATTTACGCTTTCGCGCTTATGCTGTCCGAGACAGTTCTGACGGCGCCTATGCTGTGCATTTTCGGTTTTCTGCGATACATAAACAAGGCGTTCCATGATTATTCCTTTGCGGCGTGGGCAATTGTGATTTTTATACTCGCGGTGGGCGCCGCTCATTTCATTACGTATATATTGGTTGCGTTCAAAACCTGCAACGCGGTAAACGCTTTGCCGGAGAAGAAAAGCGGGTAAGGTAAAAACAGCGGTGAGGTGAACCTCGCCCTGCAAATTTCAAAATCGAAAATCCGCAAATGACGCTTTGCCTGTAAGGATGCTATCGAATATGTCCTCAAGCATAGATAAATTGAGGACTTGGAGAAGCGGATAATAGTAATAGAGTAACGGTTATCCTAAAAGCGAAATTAGCGTTTCCTTCTCAATGCCACATCGCCAATGCTGAGCAGTAAAATCGTGGTGGGCTCAGGGTTGCCTACTTATGAATCAAGTTAAACAATTTGTCTGCCTGTCCGGTATCCAGGGTTTTTAAGATTTTGTATTCTTCAAGGGCTGAATTTTTGTCGTTGGTTACTAAATAAGCAATGCCAAGAGCATAATGTGCCATAGCAAAATCCGGCTTGATTTTTATGGCCTGCTTATAGGCCTCTACCGCATCCTGATAGCGACCAAGTTGGTAGTAGGTAACGCCAAGATTATTATATGCCTCGGCGTAATCCGGCTTGTTTTTTACAGCCTGCTTCCAGGCTTCCATCGCATCCTCGAGTCGGCCAAGATCTTTATATGCAATACCTAGATTGTAGTACGCATTAGCGTAACCAGGCTTGAGTTTTATTGCCTGTTTATAGGTCTCTACTTCATTTTGCCACTGGTCAAGTTTGCCATAGGTAATACCAAGGCCAACAAATGCATCGGCAAAATACGGATTGATTTTTATGGCTTGCTTATATGCTTCTATTGCATCCTGATAACGGCCCATGCTGTTTAAGGCAGCACCAAGATCACTGTATGCAAGATAATTGTTTTGCGATACCTCAGCAACGTGCGAAAAAAGTGTATAGCTGTTATTCCAATAGGTTACCTGCTTATGCGTGCATATTCCGAGAGTTGTCAGTACTATTACCATTGATAGGCATAGAACGATTTTCATCTGCGGCCATTTTGAAAGAAGCTCAGGCAAGCCCCATGCAATCATTATGAAAAGACCTATATAGGTAATATACGCGTAGCGATCAGCCAAGGCCTGAATGCCAACCTGCACAAGGCCGATGACAGGTACGAGCGTTCCGGCAAACCAGAACCAGCCCACCGGCAAATACCTGTGAGTTCGCCCGAAGCGAATTACTAAACCGGTTACAACGAGGAATAACACAACACACATAGCAATCTGCCATGATTTAAATCTATCGATATCAAGGGGATAAAATGCTACAAGATTTCTAGGCCAGAAAAACTTGCTAATGTACCTTGTGTAAGATAAGAAGACGTTGGCAATCCTGTCCTCCAAAGCAAGTGTGTTGATATCTATCATCGCATTGCTTTTGGCCTGGGCAAAAAACGTAATTACACTTAAAATAGCGGAAAGAACAATAAGAGGAATTTTTTCGATTATTAACTGTCCCGTTGGTCTCACCGCCCATACCGAAGAGTGCGCAGAGCTGATTTTGTTTTTTTTCTCTGCGATTTTCGTATGTTCAGCGGCGAAACGATTGAGCGGCCAGTAGTCCAGCAAAAGCAGGGCAAAGGGAAGCGTTACAACAATCGGCTTGGTCATTATGCAAAGGCCAAAGACCACAAACAGCAATATATATCGTCCTATGGCCGGCCGCTTTGCGTACCAGATATAAACAGATATTGTGAGAAACCAGAACAGCCCGCTTAGCACCGTCTTTCGCTCGGCTGCCCAGGCAACCGATTCCACCTGTATCGGATGCAAAGCAAACAGTGCCGCGATGAATGCACTCGGCCAGATTGCCCCCGTCAAATTGGTAAAAACAAAAAAAACAAGCAGAGCATTAGTTATATGAAATAAGAGACTGACAAGGTGATGCCAATTGGCATTGAGGCCGAAAAGCTGACAATCAAGCATGTGACTTAGCGAAGTTAGAGGATGCCACATATAAGAATGCGTCTGTGTAAATGCCCAAATTACAGAATCTGCTGTTATCCCGACGGTTACATGAGGATTTTCGGTTATATATAAAGGGTCATCGTAATTAACGAAACTATTATGCAAGGTCGGTTCATACGCAGCAAATGTGACTGCCGCAAGGCCGATGCATATAAGAAGCTTTACCTGTTTTTCGTGATGTTTCGTGTTCACAACATATAATCCTAATTCGGTATAATTTGTCTTTGCCATAAGATGCAGCTGATCCTGCCGCCTTTTGCCTCCAGCCAAAAGTTTGTTTTCATTATATTCTTTGCAACCGGGCTGGCAAGGAAAAAACAGGCGTAATATTGTCTTTATCCATTATCTACTAATATGGCATTATATTCAGGTTAAGATCGGGACGGCAGGTCGTACACCTTCCAAGCGATAAAGGGCGAATTTGTTTTTGAACGGGAGAACAGTTGAGCAGGAGACCGTCCCCGCTGCTGTCTTGCGACAGCAAGACGCAGGGGTTCCATTTTTGCTCTTCTTTTGAAAGTTGAACAGTAGAACGCATTTGAGCAATTATGCTTTTTCAACTGCTCACGTGTTCACCTGCTCAAATGCTCTATTTTTCCGGCTATAGTCGGGAAAATAGCCCCAAGGGGATTTGACTCCCTTCCTGTTTACTATAGTGTCAGCGGACGGCAGAAGCGGGGTCGAGCTATTTTGGCATAGAAGCCATATTATTTGGGTTTACGCAGCAATTGACAAGCCAATCGCCGGCCAATATTGCGAAGTCGGCCAAATTCGCACTGTAATCATTGTTCCAGTTGTCTGCCCCACAGGAGTGTTAATATGAGCGTCTTGTGACAAGATTAACATCGACTGTCTTGTTGAAATCACCGTTCGGAGTGGCGAAATTTATGCCAAACGTCACAATACCCGAAGCATCAACATCAGCGAGGTTGACGTCTTTAACGGAAATACTGTAGGTGCATTTGTCGAGGTCTATTGTTGCTGTCACCAGGTTATTTGGGTCCTCGGCAGAGTGACTTCTGCTGCACTTATATAAATGCTTGCGCCCGACGGTCTTAAAGTTGGCAAACGGGATAGTGAAGGTGCTGCTGCCCCAGACAACGTTGACATCTTCGTTGACCAGGTTCGGCTCGTTGGTATCAAGGTTCATATCTGCCACCGCGATGTCACCGCTGACAGACAGCGAATCGCCCAGTGACCTTGTGCTGCTCCTGGTCTTCGCTTTTCTGACGACGAGTGTATCTTTGGACAATCTCATAAGACGGGTCGGGATTAACGTGTTCCTGCCGTTGACTATTGCCTCATTGACCTCTTGGCTCAAAATGACGCTGTCGCCCATAGTGAAACCCAACTTCAAAGGACAGCCCAGCCCTGTCAGGTCGATATTTTTCGCAATCACCGAAAAGGGGCTGGGATTCTTTCTGAAATCGATTTTAAGCGAAGTTATGGCCCCCGCCTCACCCCTGGCAATTCTATCCGAATAATGGAATACCCCTTTTTTAAGGGCCACATCGTTGTGGTCGTTGAAATCGATGGACTGACTATAAATGACCGCGTTATCGCAAACATCGATAATGTTGACTCCTATGAAATCGACATCGTTACGGTCCGCCGGAAAGTCGGCTATTCCGGACGCTGTGAAGTAATCCTTTACGTTGTTTATGTCATTGGCGTCCCGTCCCTGGGTTATGCCTGCCCTGACAGTACATTTGGTTACTCTTGATTCAGGGACAAACGGCGTAATTGTAACCTGCTTTGTCGGCATGACTGTGCCTGTAATCGGGTTAAAATCGAGGTCAATGAACGCGTTCTCAATCAAGCTTATGGTCACCTTATTGCCATCCGGGACAACACTCGGGGCAGTCAGGACAATCGAAAACAGAGGAGAACCCAAATCAGTAGCAGTGACATCATTCGTAATAGATACCTCATAGTTGCTGCTGACAGGGTTTATGCCTGTAATATCGAGATCTCTGTCTCTGTTGGTCGTTAGAATTATCCCGCCACCGATTGAACCGAAATCGACGACAATATCAACATCGGCCCCAAGTATCGCAGCGCCGCTATAGCTTACGGTGTATGTCCCCGTAGCATTGGTCGCCAGGGAATTTGGCCCAGAAATCGACAGCTCCAACTGCGCATTGACCGCCGAAGCCATTACAGGAACTATCATCAGAACTAAAAACTTCTTCATCGTCCACCCCTTTCATTGTCCGGGATTTCCCATTTAAAACCACTCTTTTCGCTCGTATTATATAAATATCCTTCCCCGATATCAGGTTGTTCTCCTGTTCAACTTAAAAAGCCCGCGAACGTGTTCTATTATATCGCGGCACTGAAGAAAAGTCACAAAATACGCTGCCGGCAAGATTAGTTTTCTATAATGCGGCATAAGGATGTTCATAGACAACCATAGGCACAAAAACGGCCAAGACGTATTAAATAACGCTGTCTTGGCCGTTAATCAAATAGCCCCAAGGGGATTCGAACCCCTGTCGCCGGGTTGAAAACCCGGTGTCCTGGACCGGCCTAGACGATGGGGCCAACCAAGTATTCCTTACTGCATACTGATTGCCTGTTCTGGGCAGGCGTCGACGCAGACGCCGCAATCGATACAGGCCTCCGGATTGACCTTTGCTTTTCCGTCTTCCATCGAGATTGCCTCACTGGGGCATTCCTCGACGCAGGATTCGCAACCAGTGCATTTTTCCTTGTCAACTTGTGCTGGCATCACACAACCCTTTCAAAAAAACGACCTAAATATGTAACCAACAAAAAACAACTACGTATTCACCCCGCCCAAAGTTCCAGCGGATTTATCCGCCGTCTGTCCGGCGGCCAAGCCTGCCGAGGGAACTATGGCCGGGCACGACGGACGAGATGTTACATAATCATAACCACAATACAAAGCAAATTTTTTTGAAATTTTTGCGGAATTTCAGGAGGCGACGGGCCAATCAGCCATTATTACTTTGACAGGAAGGCGGGAAGGCCGTTGCTGTCGGAGTTAGGTTCCTGCTTTAGCAGGTCGAGGAGTGGTTGTTCGAGTTTTTGTTTTTGCGGAGGTATTGTGGCGCCAAGGGCGATGGCCATATTGCGGACGAATTCGCTGTTGTCATACTGGGCAGTGTGGTCGAGGACTTTTGCGAAGTTATAGCCCTGTTTTTGTGTCAGCAGCCAGAGGGCCATCATACGTGCGGGCCAGTGCTGGTCGTTTAGTCCCTGCGAGACGGCGCTGGTCAAATCATAACTTAACGGCAACTCGGCAATAGCGACTATGTTGTGTGTCCTGACCACCCAGTCGCTGTCGGTTAAACACTGGACCAGGGCCGATTCGAGCATTTGGTTCATTCGGTCGGTGGAGGTGAATTTATATGACTGCTCGCGATTCACTGTATCCCGGCTTTCCATCAGCAATCCGGCGAAGAGCTGGGCGGCTTTTATTTTCGGGCCTTGTTTGCCCGACGGCAGTGAGTTAAAACGGTTTTGCAGATAATTCTGGGTTATTTCAACCCGCTGGCGTTCGATTTCAACCGTCGAGGGCATTATGCCGGGTATTGCGCTTACCATATTGCCATCGGCTGTGACAACCGGGTCCAGGTAGGCGGTGAAACGTATATTCATCGCGGCCTGCGGGTGGCTGAGCAGCAATTGTTTGAGCGGGCTACTGTAGAGTCGGACGGGGACAATGACGTTGTGTCCCGGCTCGATGGGCAGCGACGGTCTTGTTGTGATCGATACAAGTTTTTCAAATCGCTTATTGATATCGCCGGTGACGTCGGCGTTTATTACTATGCGGCCTGTGCAAAGCCCGTTTTCGGCTATAACCAGCGGCTCATACCAGTTGTTTGTGATGGAAATTGCGCCTGTGAAGTCGCTGCCGTAGGCAAACCTGTTGCCGCGGACATTGAGCTGGAAAGACAGTATCTGGTCGGGCCTGATGAATTGAGGCGTAACCTGCTCGCCGACAGACTGCTTTACGGTTGCCATGATTGCGTTGGTATCGTATATGGGGATGTATTCAGTTTTTTGTTCGGCCAACAGCATAAAGGCCTGTTCGGCTGCGATCGAGCCGGGGTCCTTGTCAATGGCGGCCCGCAGCGACTCGACCGCGGGTTGTTTCTGTCTTTTTGCGAGTTGAAGTTTTGCCTTGGCGATGTCAGCAAACTGCGTCTGTGGGAAGTTTTCGAAAAGTGGTTTGGCGGCATCTAACTGGTTATTATCGACTAAGGCGCAGGCGAGAAGGCCGGCGGTAATCGGAGAATTAGGCTCGGCGGCATAGGCCTTGTTGGCCCAGTCGAGGGCTTTTTCGGAGTTTTTTCGAACGAAGCAGTAGAACCAGGCCAGTGTTGAGTAGTCAGTTGACCGGCCGGCGGACTGAATCGCTTTTTGTTCAGCCGTTTCGAGAATGCGGCCGGCTGTTACGGTGTCTCCCGTTTTGGCGGCAACTTTGGCAGCGAGGACTTCCATTTGCAGGTCGAACCGTCCCTGTTTCTCACTCGAGTTGCGGAACTGCTCGGCAAGCTGCAGGCATTTTGGCAGGCCTCGCGAGGCGTTGTAGCAGCTTGTCATCCAGTCAATGTAAATGGCGGCGGGGACATCCTGGCCTGGGTACAGGAATTGAAATAAATCGGCGCAGTACTGATAGCTTCCGACGGCTAACTCATAAAGCTGCATTTTCTGGGCGTATTGCGCAAGGGTAAGGGCGGTGCCGAGGTCGAGCGGGTTTTTCCGGAGTTTCAGCCGAAGGTATTCGATGTTCAATATGGGGCTGATTTGGTCAGGCGCCAGCTCAACGAGTTTCTCGAAGGCGAGTTGGTTATATCTGTCTGTGTTATAGGCCACTGCCAGCGCATTGATGGCGTTTTTGTTGTCGGCCTTCTCGGCGTATAAAAGCCCAAGCAGGGTGGCTATCTCGGAACCGACGGAAACATTGGATTCGCCTATATCTTGTAACAGTCGCCGGAGCAGTATCTCCCGCTGCTGGCGGGAATCAAGCTGATTGAGCAGGTATCGGGCGGCGTTTGTAGCGACGAGCAAATCAGCATCTTTATCTATGTATTTTATGAGTGTGTCATACAGCATCTGCAAATGGCGTTCATGTCCGGGTCGTGATGCGATTTGCAGCATATCGGCTGTGATGTAACCTGCGCTGGTGTCCAGTTCCATCGCGGCGCTCAGCAGCACAATTGCCTGTTCCGCCTGGGCGTCGGTGATGTTTTCACGGTGTGATATCTCGTAGGCCATGTCATAAAACAATTCGCTGACCGAAGGCGAGAATAGTTTTTCAGGGGGCAGGGTGAATATATCTTTGCCCATTATCAGCTGGCGTTGCTTGCTGGTTAGCGCATTGATGTCGGGCCTGTTCGGCTCCTGTACTGATACCAGCTGGTCCGACTGGCCCACTACAAGGCTGGAAAATGCCAAGACTACCGTCAAAACTGCCGCAAATCTTATGACAAGCGTTCGCATCTATAGCCCACAGTAAACATTATCACTGATTTAACAAGTACTTCGGGTAATTAAGCGTATCGCTTTAGGTGTTATGCCTAACCTATAGAATCGGCTTTTTCACCGTTATACTACCAGCCCATGCGGCGTATACGTTTTTGGCGCGGGCAGGTGCGGTTCTTAAAGTTATTATTCAATTATTTATGGGGCTTTGATAGGGCAGTTTGCCGATGTTGAGTTGAGGACCTTTTGGAAGCAGTTAATGGTTTGGAGTATTTTGTCCCTATGAACGACAAAACCCGCCAGGAACCCCCGGAGCGGACACAACAAAGTAACCGCGAACGGCTTCGACATGCTCACCACGAACGGGAGCATTTTTTCAATGCCGCCAAAGTGGTGGCTGGCATAACACTGATTTCCCGCGTTTTTGGTCTTTTCCGCGATATGGGCATAACGTCTCTGGGCGCGAACCGCTCTACGGACGCATATGGTCTGGCGTTTCAGATACCGAATCTTTTTCGCCGGCTGTTCGGGGAGGGGGCGTTGTCGTCGGCATTTGTGCCTGTCTTTACTGATACCGCCGAAAAAGACGGTTTTGAAAAGGCCTCAAAGCTTCTTGCCAATGCGATGGGGCTTTTGGCGGTATTTCTGACGGCCATTATGCTTGTGGTGGAGATTGTTTTTGTCGTTGTCGCATTGCTACCGGGGCCTGCCGACAGGCAATTCCTGATGATGCTGGCGACGATTATGTTCCCTTATATGGTAACGGTGTGCCTGCTTGCTCTTGGGTCGGCTGCGCTAAATTGTCGCGGGCACTTTGCCTTTCCCGCTGCCGCACCAATCATATTTAATATAGTCGGAATCATAGCTGCGTGGTGGATTGCTCCGATACTTAAGGGTAATCTGCCGGGTCAGCTTGTAATTGTCGCCTTCAGCGTGATAGCAGCGGGATTTATCCAGCTTATCGCGGTTTTGTGGCTGCTGCAAAAGAGCGGCTTTTCGATTCACGTGCGCCTGACGCCGGTGGAGCCGGGCATCAAACAAATATTAAAGCTGCTTATGCCGATAGTTCTGGGGCTGGGTTTTCTGCAGATTTCGGAACTCCTCCAGACGATAATTTCCTGGAACCTTACCGCTACGGACCTGGCGCCGAATATCAGCATATTCGGCTGGGTACTGCACAAGCCGCTGACGCCGGGTGTTATTACTCGCGTCAATGCTGCTCGCGCGTTATATCAGTTTCCGATGGGGGTATTGGCGATTTCACTGGGGGTGGCTGTTTTTCCGCTGCTGACCCGCTACGCCGCCCGCAACGATATTGTAAATCTTCGTGACAGCATCAACCGGGCGTTGCGACTTGCGCTGATGGAGGGAATAGCGACGGGGGCGGGCCTGTATATTTTGGCTGAGCCGATTGTGAAAGTCATATATGCCCGCCGAAATTTCAGCCCCGCCGACGCGGCGCAGGCGGCGTTCGTTTTGCAGATGTATGTTATTGGTATGTGGGCATATTGCGGTTATCAGATTCTCACCCGCGCGTTTTATTCGTTCAAAGATACGACAACTCCATTGAGAGTTTCCTGCGCCCTTGTGGCGGTCAACCTGCTGATGCTGGTAACGATGGTCTGGATACCCTGGCTTGGGGCGGGCGCATTCGGATTATCTACCACTATCACTTTCGCGATTAACGCTGTTGTTCTTGGTTACCTGCTGCGTAAACGCCTCGGATTATTCGGGGGCAGGAAGGTCCTTGCGAGCGTCATTCGCGGCTTCATCGCGACGGCTGTTATGTCGGCGGTCATTTATCTGCTGTTATTGTGTATGAAGGGTACACCCGACTGGATTGTTGTTGTCACCTGTGTGCCGGCAGGGGCGGTTGTTTTTGCGGGTGTGGCTTGGCTGCTTGGTTCTCCGGAAATCGCCGAGCTTCGCGGAAGATTATTAACCGAAGAGAAAACATCGTAAGAGAATCACTATCGTCTTGGTGCAACTGAGAAGGGTCGCCAGCGGCCGACGTTATTGAGAAGCCCGACGCAGAGCATACTGACCGCCAAACTCGACCCGCCGTAGCTGATAAAAGGCAGCGTAATCCCCGTTATAGGGGTAAGACCGAGGGTCATCGCTACATTTACGATGACCTGAATTGCGAACATCGATACTATCCCAGCGGCCAGCAGCCTGCCAAACGGGTCTGTGGTCTCGCCGGCGATTTCCAGACCGCACACAATCAATATCACATAAAGCAAAAGAATCACGACGCACCCGATAAAACCCCACTGATGCGCGATTATTGAGAACACAAAATCGTTGTGTCTTTCGGGCAGGAAATTGTATGTGACGAACGGGCCGTGACGAAAACCGTAGCCGGTCGCCCCGCCTGAGGCGATAGCGTATTTTGACCGGATGAGGTGATAGCCCCAGTTTTCCTTCCATTTTTTGGATGAGAAGCTGCCTCCCACAAGCAGCCTGCCGAGCGAGGGGTGCTGCTCGGCCTTTTCGCGGAGCCATTCGCTTTGCAGCAGGACGCTGCTTATGCGCAGCCGCTGATAGGGCTGCATCTTGAGCCACATAAACGGGCTTATAAGAAGGGCGATAAACAAAACAAGCGCAAGGTGCTTTACCTTTGCCCCCGCGATAAACAGCATAGTTAGAAATACCGGCAGCATAAGAAGCACCGTCCCGAGGTCCGGCTCAAGCAGAATCAGCGTCATCGGCAAAAGCGTGAGAATGAAAGGCCCGATTAGGGCGCGGAACTTTCGGTAATTGCTTCGGTATCGCAGATACCAGGCCAGGGCAATGATATACGCGGGTTTGCAGATTTCCGATGGCTGGATGCTGGGCAGGTCGAAACCGGCGATGGATATTTTTATCCACCTGTAAGCGCCTTTGGTTTCCGGGGCGAAGGGCAAGTTCACGACGAACCTTGAAATAAGCAGGACCACAAGCAGCAGCAGGACCGCGGCGTATATCCAGTAGCCGGCCTCACCGAGCCGACGGCAGTTGACAAGATTGACGAGGATTAACGCTCCAATGCCGAGACCCGCGAAGGTAACCTGTTTTTTCCACAAACTCGAAAGCTCCCGGGATTCATCCGCCTGTTGCCGGGCGGACTGGTCGGCTGCCTGGGCCTGCGCCGGATGCCCGACGGCGTAAATAGTCGCGATACCTATGAGGGCAAGCGATAATGTTACTGTCAGAAGCACAATTCTTACAGTAACCAGTCGGCCTTTGAGTAAACCAAGCATGGCAGAAGGATAACAAACAAATCTGAAAAGTAAAACTGGATTCCCTGCTGCGAGACCAAAGGGAGTAACTTCTCGGGAACAAGCAAAGTAAAAAGTAAAAAAGGAAAAGAGTTAGAAGGCAGAAGGGAGAAGTTAGAAGACAAAGGGCAGATGGTGGGGCAAGAGGTGGATTCCTAAAAATATGCGAATTTGCCAAAATTAACCTGCCAGTACTGAAACCCCCCTCAAAAAAATGTGCCCATATAGCCGGTTTTTCCTATATTGCCAATTGCCTAAGTTCTTGTCAAAACAGAGGTTAGCGTTGCTAAAGGGGTTTTTATAGGGTGTTTCGTGTTTATCGGGCGTTTAACCAAAGATTTTTGCTGTTTTAACAGAAAAAACACTTGACTGGAGGTGGTTTACTGTGTTACTATACACTTGACTTTCACCAATAGTAACCTTGTGCATAGTAGTTGAATTCGCACGATTACGCCTTTTATGGCAGAAAGGAGAACAGTGGAGGAGTGATTGAGTAGTGTTTTTTCCTTTTTTCGGCTGTTCCTGCTGGCCGAATCGCTAAGCTCAGATAAAGTAAATTGTCAGATTGAAATTGAAATTAATGAGCGGGCGTAGTTATGCGAAGTTTTTATTCAGCGGGTGAAACCAGAACACTGCAGGGCGTGTGGCTTTGCAGGGAAGAAAAGAAAGGAAGGTAATTTATGAGGAAAGCTTTATTGATTGTTGCGATGCTGTTATTGGTAACACCGGTAATGGCAACCACCACAATCACAGTTAACGTGAACCCGGCGGACCAGCACCCTGCGACTCCGCCCGACGGCAATGTGGTTCAGCCCGTTACTGTTTCCTATGTTACCGATGTCAATGTAAGGGCGTTTGCTCTTGATATTAACATTGATAACACCAATGGCAAACCGAATTTCCAAGGAATTCGGAACTTCAAGACGGGTGAATCCACTGCCGCAAGTCGGGGCTACGGGATATTCCCGGCCAGATTCCGGGACTTTGTTGATGCCACCAACCCCGACCCGTGCTATGCCCTCTCGACTTACAACCCGACGACCTCGAACGAGCCTGACTCAGCCAACACAGGTATGGGCTATCCCAAGATGATTATTGAAATGGGCACTTTGTACGCCAGCGACGCCAACAAGCCCGCCTGGTCGGCCACCTTGTTCACATTCGATGTCAACAACTGTGGAGCAACTGGTATATTCCACATTACCGTAGGTGCGGATACGCTGCGTGGCGGCGTGGTTGATGCCAACGGTAGTGGAATAACAGCAAATTATGAAGGTAACAATGTTAATTTCGCATGCACTGTTCCGAACGTTGTGAACGAGGCAGAGGCGGCCGCGACAGCGGACATCATTAACGCTGGATTTGCTCTCGGCAACAGAACAACGACGTGCAGCAACAGCATAGCTTCCGGTAATGTAATCAGCACGAACCCGGCTGCTAACAGCCCAGCTACCTGTGGCACTACCGTGGACTATGTAATTTCTACGGGCTCATGCTGTGTTACCATCTTTAACGAGGTTGGTACTGCAGAGGCGACCGCGACAGCAGCGTGGGCAGGCCAAGGTTTCACTATTGGCACCAGAACCGCAGATGTTAATTGCGCCCAGGTGAATAATATTACCAGCCAGGACAGCACCGGCTGCATAGCTCTGCCTCACACGGTCAATTACCATTATGGTACTCAGGCGAATGAGCCGAACATTGTCGGTAAGACAATGTCCGATGCTAATGCGACGATTATCGCTGCCGGCTTAACTGTTGGCACCATCACGTATGAGCCCAACGGTTTAAAGACAGCCCTCACGGTTGACAGACAGAGCCCGCCTGCCGGGACTGTAACATGCAGCGCTGTGAGCTATGTCGTTGATACGAATTGCCTGTATGTCGGTCGTGTATTCTCAACGTATGGCACTAACACCTTCACGGTAACTTCGGCGATGGTTGGTTATTGGAACAATCTTGGCCGGCCGAATTGCTGGTGCTGTGCCAGTCAAAAGAGAGGCAATGGTATCTATACAGGCGGAAGCGCCGGAAAGACGGATATCAGCGATTTGGCTGCGGTTAAGAACACCAACAACTATGGCAAGGGTGATACTACCAGCAATGCCTGTCTCGATTTCAACCTGTCAAACAAGATTGATATTACGGACCTGGCTATATGCAAGAATACCAACAACTATGGTAAAGCGACTGGGTCAGGACCTCCGTGCCAGTAACAGTTGTTTGAGCAAAGTATTGTGTTTGAAAAAGTGAATACTTTATGAATATAGTTGCCTCGATAATTTTCCAATGGAGGAGAGTGTTTCGAGGCATAAACAAAGTTTATTGAAAGGAGCAGATGATGAAAAAGTTGCTAGTTTTAGCATTAGTTCTGTCGATGGCCGCAGCGGCTAACGCAACCTTGTCGATATCGCTTTCAGGGCCGACTACACTCGAGAAAAACGCGGTAGGGACATACACCATTGGATATGCGGGTGTTACTAATTTCGGTGGCTACGATCTTGATATCGTCAGCGATCAAGGCGCACAGCCGTTCGGTATTAGCGGTGGCGCGATTCTTACGCCTGCGTCTAACAGAGACACTGGAGGTGATATTGTAGGCATAAACACTACTACCTCCAATTACGAGATTTCTGCCGAGAATTTCACCCTGACTGGGGGTACAGATATGGGCTCACCCTTGGCTACGTTCAGCTTTACAGCCGGGAGTGTTGTCGGAATAGTGAACATATCGCTTCTCGAGAATAGTGATTTCTTTGACAATGCTGCCAATAGTCTTGGCACCGCCGATATGCCCAGCATGGCTGTTACGATTACACCTGAGCCGATGACAATGTGTCTGCTTGGTCTTGGTGGTTTGTTACTTCGTCGTCGCAAATAATGGTTCGACTTTAGCTCACCATTAGAGCGATAACGACTGAACACGTTTTAGCTTTACAGAGAGGCAAGCCAGTTTGGCTTGCCTCTTTTTTTATTAGCCACAGATTACACAGATGAACACAGATTTTATTAAAAAACATCGGTGCAATCAGTGAAATATGTGGCTATAATTTTGTTATGGGTATATATAAGCATGAGGAGATAACAGGGCAAATAATTAACGCGGCACATACTGTTCATAATAAGCTTGGTTGCGGCTTTTTGGAAAAGGTATATCATAATTCGCTTGTCATAGAGTTAAGAAAAAAAGGCCTTTTGGCTGAACAGGAAAAGCGTATAGAAGTCAAATATGATAATCAGATTGTTGGTGAATACTTTGCGGATATTGTTGTCGATAACAAAGTAGTAGTAGAGATAAAATCGGCGGACAAATATAACCCTGTTTTTGAGGCGCAATTGCTGAATTATCTTAAAGCGACGGGGCTGGAGGTGGGTCTTATAATCAACTTTGGCCCGTCTGTCTTTGTAAAGCGAATGGTTTTGTAATCAGCCACAGATTACACAAATGAACACAGATAAAAATAAAACAGTGAAATCTGTGTAATCTGTGGCAAAAAATTAAGTGAAATCAGTGGCTAAAAAGACGACTCTGTTTGTATAAATGCAGAAAATACTGAAGAAATACCAGTCCGTTCTTATTTGCATAGTCCTTGCTGGGGCTTGCTTTGGCGTCTTCTGGCAGGTGCGGAATTTTGAATTTACCAATTACGACGATTATGCCTACATAACCGAAAACCCGCACTTTTCGCACGGCCTCAATCGCGATGACATTATCTGGGCTTTTACCACTCCGAACATCGGAAACTGGCTTCCGCTGACGTGGCTTTCCCTTATGCTCGATAGCCAGCTTTTCGGTCTGGACCCCGGCCGGATGCATCTTGTAAATCTCCTTTGGCACATTGCAAATACCTTGCTGCTTTTTGCGATTCTTAAAAAGATGACTGGTTCGCTATGGCGAAGCGCGTTTGTCGCCGCCGCCTTTGCTCTCCATCCGATGCACGTTGAATCAGTGGCGTGGGTTATCGAACGCAAGGACGTGCTGAGCACTTTCTTCTTTATGCTTACTGTAGCCGCTTATGCCGGCTATGTCAGGAGCGGAGGATTGTTTCGCTATCTGCTGACAATTCTGCTGTTCGTATTCGGCCTTTTGGCCAAGCCGATGCTCATTATGCTCCCGTTTGTTCTGTTGCTGCTCGACTATTGGCCGCTTGAACGAATCAGAAGACAGAGGACGGAAGACAGAAGACAGAGGGCAGAGGACTCATCTCAAAAGTTATCGGTATTACGGTTAATAGCCGAAAAAGTTCCTTTCTTTGCGCTCGCCGTCATCTGGAGTGTGATAACATTCCTTGCCCAGCGAGGCAGCGGGTCGGTGTCGGGTATCAGCAAATTGCCTTTGATATATAGAATTGCCAATTCCTTTTTGTCGTATGCCAGATACATTGGCAAAATGTTCTGGCCGCACAACCTGTCGGCATTCTATCCTCTTGACATTGTCAGTGTCCCAATCTGGCGGATTGCGCTATGCGTTTTGTTAGTGCTTGTTATAACCATTTTCGTGGTTCGTTTTGGACGAAAACAAAGATATTTGCCGGTGGGCTGGTTCTGGTTTGCTGTAACCCTCATCCCTGTCATAGGCATTGTGCAGAGCGGCGCCCAGGGCTACGCGGACCGATATACCTATATCCCCTATATAGGGTTGTTTATTGTGATTGCCTGGGGTTTGCCGGAGTTACTTTCGAAATGGCGTTATCGTAAAATAGGTCTTAGTATAGCAGCCGCGGTTGTGCTTACGGCTTTAGGGATAGTCGCTTTCAAGCAGACAGGTTACTGGAAGAACAGTTACATTCTTTTTACCCATTCGATTGAAGTAACACAAAATAACTTTATTGCGTACAGCTGCCTTGGGAAAAATTTTTATGACCATGGAGAAATCGCTCTTGCGATTGAACAATATAAGAAGGCGCTCAAAATAACTCCGCATGACTGGAAGATATTGGATAATCTGGGCGGTGTGCTAGCTAATAATGGCAATTTCGAAGAGGCAAAAGAATATCTCCGTCAGGCGATCAAAATCAAGCCTGATTTTGCCAATCCATACAATAGTATGGGTTTTATAATGCGAAAGCAGAACAATAACAGACAGGCAATCGAATATTTGTATACGGCAATCAAGCTCAAGCCGGATTTGGCCGGGGCATACAGCAATCTTGGCCTTGCTATGCAGACCGAGGGCAATTACGATGAGGCGATTAAGAATTTATCTCGTGCCGTGCAGCTTCAACCTGATGAAATCAAGCCCCGCAATGACCTTGCGAATGCCCTGATTTTAAGCGGCAGGATTAATGATGCTGTTGAACAGTTACGCGGGACTATCAAGATGCGGCCTGACTCGGCCGCCTCTCTGAATAGTCTTGCCTTACTCATCGCGAACCACCCTGAAATCAAAGGTCGTGATTTGAATGAAGGGATTCGCCTTGCCCGCCGTGCATGTGAACTTACAGACAATCACGACGCGATTTATTTGAAAACCCTTGCGGTTGTTTACTCATCTGCCGGCAGATTTTCCGATGCCGGGGATATTGCCGAAGCAGCTCTCAACATTGACCCTAATCTGGTTAGCGCTCACAAAGCCCTCGAAGTGGCGCTTTTAGCCGGCGGGCAATTCAAAAAAGCGGTTGTCCATATGAAACGCTTTCTTGAGATAGACCCGAACAATATAGACACAAAGAACAATCTGGCCTGGATACTCGCGACAAGCCCCGACCCGAATATCCGAAACCCCTCCGAGGCGATTGGTCTTGCGCAGGAGGCCTGCAACGCAGTTAAATTCAAAGACCCAACCGCCCTTGACACGCTCGCGGCGGCCTACGCGTCAAAGGGCAGGTTCGCTGATGCGGTCGAGACCGCAACGAAAGCCATCAATCTTGCCGAAGATGTCAATCAGCCCCAGCTTAAAAGCGCCATCCAGGAACACCTTGGTTTTTACACGCAGGGCAAATCCTACATTGACCCCGCCCAGAAATCTTTCTCCGATTCCAACAAGCCGTAAAGCCGGCATTTTATTTGACAACTCCGTTTATAATGAAGTATGTCTTTTTTATTCTTCCGGGAAGATCCGGCCTTTTTTATAAAGCTGAATATGAGCCTGTATATTCTCGACCAATTCTTTGTCGCCGGAGGTTTGGGCCAATATTTGTGCAGCTTCGGCGGTTTTTACTGCTTCCGCTAAATTTCCCCGGGCCGCATAAGCAGAGGCCAGCGTGTCGAGGAAATGGGGTTCGCTGTTATTAGTTATTTCACAGGCGTGCATCGCCGCTTCGACGGCCTCCTGATTTTTGCCGGCCTGAATGCAGGCACCGGCGAGGATGTTCCATCTGTCGGGCCTGTTCGGCTCAAGCTTCAAGCTCGTATTGAGGTTTGTTATTGCTTCATCTAATTTGCCCTGCATCAGGAGGGTCCGGCCGAGGTTGGAGTAAGCAGCGGCAAAGCGGGGGTTACTCTCAATGGCTTTATTAAAATGGTCAATTGCCTCATCCGGTTTGTTCCGGCTGCGCAAAAGCATACCGAGATTGTTGTGCGATTCGACGTCTTTGGGATTTATCCTTATGGCTTCGATGTAATTTTGCATTGCCTTATCAGGATTGTTTTGTAAATGGTACACACGGCCGAGGTCATAATTTATAATCGCATTGTTTTTAGTAACCGACAGCGTATGTTCAAACAGAGTGATGCTGTTTTGCCAGTAACTTACCTGTGTTCTGGTATCAATCAGCAAAACGAAACAAATTGCCGAGGCGGCGACTGCCAGTGATGTCCTTCGATATTTCCAGCCGTTTAGAAGCTCGGTTGTCTCCCACGCGACAATAATAAATATTCCGATAAAAGAGATATAGGCATAACGGTTAGCGAAGGCTTGTCCTCCTGACTGAACTATACCGATGACCGGAACGAGCGTGCCCAGAAACCAGAACCAGCCGACAGGCAAATACCTGCGGGCCGGGGCGAGACGAACCACAATGAACGAGATGACTAAAAGGAATACCAAACTGATTAATACGGTCCCGTGGGTGAGCTGCTCGGTATGTATCGGGTAAAGCACGGCCAGATCTTTAGGCCAAAACATTTTGCCGAGATATCTGACGTAGGAAAAAACCGCGTTGGCCAGGCGAAGGCGAAGGGGAAATTCAGCAAGCGCCATTACCGATTCACCACCTCGTTGTGCGAGAAAGGTTATAATGCTACAAAGGCCGGAAAGAATAAAAAGAGGAATCTTTTCGCAAATTAAACGGGAAATAGTTTGTTGTGAAGATGGTTCAGTGAACGATATTTTTTCAATTCGATTAAGGGGCCAATAGTCCAACAAAAGCAACGCAAAAGGCAAAGTGATTGCTGTTGGCTTTGACATTAAAGCCAAAATGAACGTCAGAACCATCAGTAAGTAATTTGCAACACGCGGACATCTGACATATCGAACATAAGCAGCTATTGTCAGCAGACAGAAGAAACCGCTTAAAACACTTTTTCTCTCAGCTATCCAGGCGACTGACTCTACTTGTAAAGGGTGTAAAGCGAAAACAGCGGCCACAAATGCACTGGGCCACAGAGAGCCGGTCATTCTCTTCAAAACTCCAAAGAGCAATATTGCATTCGCTGTGTGCAAAAGCAAATTTGTTAAATGATACCAGAAAGGATTGAGCCCAAAGAAGGTATATTCTAGGATATAGCTCAACGTAGTCATGGGGTGCCACATAAAATAATGTGGCTCTGTAAAAGCCCATTTGATATTTTGAAGAGTCAGGCCAGCTTGGATGTTCTGGTTTTCGGTTACGTAAGGACCGTCATCATAGTCGATAAAACCATTATGGAGGACCTGCTCAAAGGCGATAAAGGTGATTATTCCAAGCAGCAGGCAAATCACAAGGATATTGCGTTTATTGTTTGTTTGTTCCATAAGAAAGTATGCTACCATAGTATTTTGCAGGTTTCAAGAATTCCGCCGGCTAAGATGGGAATCACCCGGGCTTGCCTCTTTTTTTTGTTTGCTGATTACTCTGTTCGCAGTTATAATACAGGTGGTTTATTAATTTGTCTGGAGCGGCGTTATATGAAAGAGAGATGGTTTGTAATAGTTTGTTTATCGGCCCTGTTAGCGGTCCTAAATGGTTGCGAGGGCACGCATCAGGCCCCAAAAGGCAATGACAAAATCGCTGATACCAACACTTTCCCGGAATTTCTCGCCGGCAGGTGGACTGGCTTAAACGGAGAGATAGGCGGTTATTGGCAAGCTGACTTTACTCCTGAAGGCCGGATTAGCCGGTACGTTGATATCTGGAATGAAATTTTGAAGGAGAATCAAACGACAGATTTTAACATGCCCGGAGGCCCAAGCCATATTACTGCCGGTAATTTTTATGTCAATTATAAACCCTCAACAAGGATGCTTTCAATGACTGCGGAATTGAAGGATATTCATCTTATGTATGATCAAGAATTCGTTGTAGATGCCAACAGCACTGATTATTTCAACGGCCCGGTTTCCGAGGACGGCAATACCTGGACCGCCGAGCGTATTGAAATATTTAACTTTTCTGATCAACCGCAGGACCCCAACGATATAAGCCCTGAAACGGTTATTTTCAAAAAGGTGCAGCCGCAGGCGGCGGTTGCGGATTCGAACGAAAAACATTAGGAACGCCGGTCGTGCGCAGCATCTGTTTGGCGTCCTGATAACGCAAGGAGTGATAGATATGACAAGAGCATTTGTGGCGATTTTGGTAGTTTGTATGGCAGTCGTTTGGACAGGGGGCTGCCAGAAAAAGCAGGTATCATCAGGCGACAAAATGGGCCGGCTGATAGCGATGGAAAACAAAGACCTGAAAGCGCAGCTTCAGCAAGAAACGAAAAAACGGGACGATGAGATAAAAAGTCTCAACTCTCAGATGCAAACAGAAACGAAAAAACGGGACGATGAGATAAAAAGTCTCAACTCTCAGATGCAAACAGAAACGGAAAAACGGGACGATGAGATAAAAAATCTCAAAACTGAAGCTAAAAAACGGGATGATGAGATAAAGAATCTCAAAACGCAACTCCAAATTGAAATAAATAAGCGAGATGATGAGATAAAGGAACTCGTCAATCAGTGCCAAACCGAAATGAAACAACGAGATGGTGTTATCCAGATGACCAGGAAACAACTTGGCGAGTGTGCGCAGACCAGGGATGAGAAACTACAAGAAGAAGCGGATAAGCAGTGCAAGGAATCCATTTCAGCGCTGAACGACTGGAATTCGGAACTTAAGGATGAGGTTGAACGGCTGAAAGCGGAACTGGCGAAAGTTAAAGGTGAAGAGAAGAAGTAGATTTTGCCCGCGGGCCCGGAGGCGATGTCGATTTTGAGGCGGATTATTTATTGGCATCGGCGGCAGCAGATGCGGAAGGGGACGAGGATTGAGATTGTGGCGTGGCCGATTGCTCTACGCCCTTACGCTTTTCAAGTTGGCTGAACAATGCATTAAGCTCGTCCAACTTTGCCTCTGCCTCATCGGCGGTAAGCTTTGGCGATACAAACTCCTCGGTAAGCTTCTTAAGCTTGGCCATCTCATCGCCGGCAATCTTTGATGGACCAGGCCCTTCAGTGAGCTTCTGTATTCTTGCCTCTGTTTCTTTTTCAAACGTTAAAGGTTCAACGACCGGCGGGGCGGCGGGTTGAGCAGGCTGGTCGGGCTGGACAGGCGGGTTGGCCGCAGTTGAGGGCTGTGTAATTTGTGAAGCGGGCGGGGTTTGCACGGGTTCCGTCGGTGTGAGTTGGCCAGTTGTCGGGGCGGGTTGAGCCGCGGATGTGATTCTTTCGGAGGCCGGGGGCATTATCCTGGCCCTTGGGTTTATCCTGCCGGGCACGGTGGGGATGCTCGTTCTGGCAGGAGTTGAAGTAACCGATTTGTCCGTCGTAACGGACGAAGGCTGAATCGGGCTTTCAGGTCCCGGACGGCCTGTCGGAACTTGTGCGGCGGGACCGGCTGGTGGAGCCGACGAGGAGGATGGGCTGGTTGAGGACGAGGGGTTTTTGAGCAGTTTCTTGTATGGCTCCTGAACCTTGACGGCCATTTCAGATGTTCTTTGGCCATCCCGCACAACGATGGCGCCATCTTTTACCTTATCGATGGTCAAATGGCCGACGGCAGAACCCTGCTTGACCCAGTGAAGGCCTTTTCCCGGCTCGTCTATAAGGACGAACGATTGTTCGGGGTGCGAAGCATAATAGCTGGTTGCCACAATATCAAATTTTACCGCGACAACAGGCGGGGCCGGCGTAGCGGGGCCCTGCGGGGTGCCGACTGGTGGGGTTTTAGGCGGCGGGGGCGGGGGCGGATTGAGGATTTGGCCATAGCCAGCCGCCTGTTTTATAAGGGGGGATGTTTCGGCGTTTTTTGGGGCGGGGTTCTGCCCCTTTGCGGCCGTGAACTTGTCAACTACGCCGGGCGATTTGATAAACTCTTCAATTTTAGGGTCGCTGCGCACGCCGTAAACCGCCGGCAAAATAAGCAGGACCACAGCCGCTATCGCCGCTATGATACTCGTTATGCGCAATGTCTTAATCATAGATTCTCTACGTTATTAGACAGTCGGCGGCCCGGATTGTTCCGCTTTTTCCTGTTTTTTGAGGATTGCCCGCTATTTGGGGGTTGTGGTTGTCCGGGATTTTTTCAGGTCTAAGTAAATATCCGGACTGCGGTTATATCCGGAGGCAGAACAACTATTTTGCACAGGATGTTTACTTACTCAGGTTTTTTAAGCTCTTCAGCTTTGGGAAGGTCTTTGATGGTGTTGAGGCCGAAGACCTCGAGGAATTTTTTGGTTGTGCCGTAAAGCATTGGTCTGCCCACAATCTCGGCCCTGCCCGTGATTTTTACCAGCCCTTTATACATCAGGTTGCGAATCATCTCGCCCGCTGCTACACCCCTTATCGCTTCGATATCGGCGCGGATGATGGGCTGTTTGTAGGCGATGATTGCCAGTGTTTCTAACGCTGGCTGGCTGAGCTTGCCGTCGTCGCGTGCGCGGACAAGTTTTTTGAGCCAGTGGTTATATTCGCTGAGCGTCAGCATCTGGTAACCGCCCGCGATTTGCTCGATTCTAAATGCGTTGTTGCCAGTCTTGTATTTTTCGTTGAGGTCGTCGATATGCTTGCGGAGTTGGCGGACGTTTGTGCCGACAATCTCGGAAAGCCGGGCGGGCGTAAGCGGCTCATCACTTGCGAAAAGCACCGCTTCCACAACCGACTCAACCGTCGGCTCAAATCCCGGCGGCAGGTCCGTCGGCTGCGGTTGCTCATTGATGGTTTCGGACTGCTCCTGTGCCGACTGTTCATCGGCTGGTTCAGTTGGTGATTCCGAGGTGTTCGTTTGTTCGATTATATCGTTTTGCTCATCGCCAGTGCCGGTTTCTGATGCCGGATCGCCTGTCGATGCGTCCAAATTTTCTTCTGTCATAGTTTCGTCCATCTAAATGGGTCTGCATCCTTAGTACTTACCTTTATTGTGACGCTTTTGAGCGGCTTTTGCAACTGTTTGGCTAACTTTTTGAGGATAAATCGTTCAGAAACCGTATGCGAGAGGCACAGGCAGGTAAGCCCCGCTTCTTGGGCCGCAAGGGCCTGGTGGTGTTTTAGCTCGCCTGTAACGTAAAGGTCGGTATTTTCTGATATAACGAGATTTATGAGTTTGCCGCAGGAGCCGGCACATACGGCGGCGGTCTTGACGGTGCGTTTTTCGGGGCCGACGATGCCCACGGCCTTTGCGCTGGTGTGCTTTTTGAGTTTTTTAATGATTTCAGACAGCGGCGTCGGCTTTGCGAGTTTGCCCATTCTGCCTAAGCCGAATTTTGCCTGCTCATCGACAAGCTTATAAATGTCATAAGCTGGCACTTCGTAAGGGTGAGCTTTGAGCATTGCGGTTACGACGCCTGCGAGTTTTTCCGCGGGGACAATCACCTCGAATTTTAATTCGGGGACTTTTTCAAGAACGCCTCTTTTACCTATTGCGGGGTGTGCTCCTTCGAGAGGGAGAAAGCTTCCCTGTCCCTGTGATGAAAAACTGCAATGGGTGTAATTGCCGATGTGACCTGCGCCCGCTGCGAAAACGGCATTGGCGACTTTAGTAGCGGATTTGACGGGGACAAAGACGGCGAGTTTGTAGTTGTTGCCCGCCGGTGCGGAGACGTAATCGCCGAGGGGGTGCCCGTTTTGTATTCCGATTATTTCCGCAAGCCCGTCATTTACACCTCCTTCGACGGCGTCAAGCGCGGTATGGATGCAGAACACGGGGATACTCGCGCGAATCAGCTCGTAAACGACGCTTGTCGGGCCTTGCGTGTTTATTTTTTTCAGGCCGTCCCAGATGATGGGGTGATAAGCGACGATAAGGTCGGTTTTGAGCCGTTTTGCCTCAGCGAGAACGTCTGCGGTGATATCGATTGTGAGCAGGACGCGTTTTACGTTTTTATCCGCGCTTCCGAGAAGCAGGCCGACGTTGTCCCAGCTTTGCGCCAGACCAAGCGGAACGATTTTGTCGATTTGTGTTGTGATATCTTTGACCTTCATTTTTTATTCCCGCAATTATTTTTCATGAACTCGTCGTAATGTTCCTGTATCTTTTTTGTTATAGCCCCGGGTTTACCTTTGCCGACGGTGTGCTTTTCGATTCCGACGACAGGCATAACCTGCATAATAACGTTTGTGATAAATACTTCATCTGCGCCGAGCAGGTCGTCGATTGTAAGGTCTTTTTCGATTAATTCAATTTTACTTGCGTTTGCCAGTTCGCAAACGGTTTTTCTGGCGATGCCAGGCAGGACGGGCGTATTGGTCGTCGGCGTGAATAATTTGGAATCCTTTACCAGAAAGACATTGCTGATACAGCCCTCGGCCAGTCGGCCATCGATTGTGAACCAAAGGGCTTCCGCGGCTTTTTTTTCGTGGGCCTGTTTTAGCGAGAGCATACGGGGCAAATAACTCGTTGTTTTGTGCCCGCAGGCCGGGTCCGTGATGTTTTGTCTTGTCGGGCACAGCACAACAAGCACGCCTTTTTTGTAATATTCAGCAAGGTATGGCTGTAGTTTTGTTGCGGTTATCAGCAATGTTGGATTTGGTTTTGTCTGTGCCTGAGAAAATGCCCCCGCTGAAAGCGTCAGTCGAATCTTGGCATCTGTAAGATTATTGGCTTCGAGGACTTTGTTGACGGCTTCTGTGAGGTATTCTCTGTTATAAGAATGTTCAATGAACAGGGTCTTTGCGCTTGTTAATAATCGGTCTAAGTGGTCATCAAGCCGAAAAGCGATGCCGTTATATGCCCGCATTGTTTCAAACAATCCGGCCCCATACAAAAAACCACTATCGCCGACGGATATTTGGCCATCTTCGATATTAACAAGTTTGTCGTTAAGAAAAATTTTATCTGTCATCGATGATTCACTGCTGCGATTCCAGCAAATAGCGCCCTTGCTTTTATCAAGGTTTCGTTCCATTCGGCCAATGGGTCGGAGTCGGCGACGATGCCGCCGCCCGTCTGGACGTAAGCCGATTTGTTTTTAATGATAATCGTGCGAATGGCGATATTCAAGCAAACACTGCCTTCGAGGCCGAGATAGCCGATGCTGCCTGTGTAAACGCCTCTGGCGGCTAGCTCGGTTTCGTTTATGATTTGCATCGAGCGGATTTTGGGTGCACCTGTGATTGACCCGCCGGGGAAGACTGCTTTTAGAATATCGCAGAAATTTACATCGTCCCGGAGTTTGCCGGCGATGGTTGCTACTGCGTGAAAAACGGTAGGGTGCGTTTCAATAGTCCTCGGCTGAATAACTTTTCTTGTGCCGGGGACGCAAATACGGGCGAGGTCGTTTCGCTCAAGGTCGATAATCATATTCAACTCGGCTTTTTCCTTTGCGCTATCGATAAGTTGCTGAAGGTTCTCGGCGTTGATTTGCTTTGTCTGGGGAGAGGTTTCTTCTATGCGTTTACGTGTTCCTTTGATGGGTTTGGTGCTTATTACGCTGTCTTTTACGGTGATGAACATTTCGGGCGATGCGCTTATGATTTGAAAATCGCCCGCGTCGATATAGGCGGAGTAGGGGCTCGGGTTATAGCGGTTCTGCCAGTGGAAGAGGTCGATTGGCCGGGCGAGAAATTCGCAACGAAACCGCTGAGAGAAGTTTATCTGATATACATCGCCGTCGAATATGTGGCGTTTTATTTTCTCGAAGGCCTTCAGGTAGTAATCCTTAGTCATATTTGACTGAATCCGCGCGAAGTCGATGTTTTCAATATCGGCCGGTTTCGGTGTCGGCACTCGCACATTGCGGGCCTTATCGAGAAGGGTTTCGAGGAAAGATAATTTTTGTTGTGGCGTTTCGGTATCGTTATCGAGTTGGAGAGTAATCAGTTGAAAGGATTTTTTGATGTGGTCGTAAGCAATCAGGCGGTCATAAAACAGGAGGCGAATCAGGGGCGCTCGCAGGTCATCGGTATTTTTTTCAGGAATGGTTTCGATATATTCGCCGAGTTCGTAGCCGAAGAATCCGACCCAGCCGCCTGTGAACATCCCATTGGGCAGGGGGGGCTTTGCGGGTTTGTATTTATTGAGAACCTGTTGCAGTTTTTCAAGCGGTTTTGTTTCGCCTGCGCGAAATTCAAAGACCTCTTTAGGCATCGCCATCCAGTACGAAAACCCATCGGCAGTTTCTTTTGAGGAATTGCCGCCGAGGATTGATACGCCCGGCAGGGCAGAGAAAACTTCACTAAGCGAATCGAGATTGATTTCAGCAGGACTGGTTTTGTTGTGTAATCGACAGATGGTTTGCTTTTTGGTTGTCGGGAGTGTGGTGATAGTCATTTTGGCTGTCCTGCATCATGGCTTTCTTTGTCACGAACAATTAAGGCAACGATACCTGTTGTTATGAATGTCTTGAGTATAATTGTTCCTGCTGCAAGGGCAGCGCAAAAGCCGAGGATTGTATTAAGCGGCCAAGGGACGAAATCGGGTATGCCGAAATTATATGCCTGCTCGATGTTCAAAAGTCCGTTGCCTGAAATTACCCAGACAATAAGCAGTATAGCGGCGAAAGAGACCGCCGGCAGGCAGCCGTAAAGCGAGACGAAAAACATCTGTCTGATAATTAGCTTTTGCGGAGCAAGGCCTTTTAGCCACAAGCCAAACAGGATTCCCCACTCGATTGACAGGATGATTGAGAGTATTTGCGTACCCATTGACCAGGTGAACGCTACGCACTCAAGAAAATAAAGACCAAGCGACAACACGAGATATTTAAAGAAGCGATTTTGTTTTTGAGTCAGACGTGAGAACCCGATAGCAAGAAAACCGCCTAAAACCAGGCCACCGATGAGATTCGTTAATGCGAGCGACGACATTAATGCGTTTTCTGAATTCATTGCGTGTATCAGGGCCGGATTAGTTTTCTCTTATTAAAAAATTCCAGAGCGTTTTTGGTGTTGTCAAAAAGCTTTGTTGCGGTTTGTGTTACGAACACCGAAGGCGATTGTTTCGCGGGCCAGATAACGTAAACATCTTTTGCGGCTTCGTGGGCGTGCTGCAATTCGCGTTCAACGCCGCTGGAGATGGCCGCACGACCATCGGGCAGGGTGGGGATGAAACTGATAATCATTTCGGATTGGTCGATGAGCAGAAAATCGCGCGCGTAGGTCTGGCTGTATATGTCGCGTTCGATTTGGCGAATCTGGTCGAGGTTCAGCCGGACGGTTTTGCCGCCCGCCTGGATTTCGAGGGAATCTTTGCCGTTCTCGGCGGCCTCCAGGGCCATACGGGGCAGAAATGCTTCTTCAAGGTCGCTGGGGTCGAAGCAGGTAAAATATTTTTTCATTGTCTGCCTGAACTCGCTGATTTCTTTTTTGACGTCTTCGAGGTCGGCAACGGCGGTCATCGGATAGCTGAGATATACACGTTTGATTTTCGGCTCGAAAAGCAGCCGGTAAAACGCCTCTATTGTCGCTTCGGTCCCGCCTCGGGCAAGGCAGTAAAAAGGCGTCTGTTCGTTAATACCCTTGCAGAGCATTTCGGTGCCGATGATTTCCTCTTCCCGCCAAACGATAAGGTCTTTGAGCGTGTGGTCGCTTGCGTGCTCGCTGAGCAACCGGCCGTGCAGGGCGGCGACGCCGTCAATCAGACAAATGTACATACTCGCGTCGAGCTGGCGCATCTGGTCAAAATCGACGGCCGGGAACAGTCCGTGTCGCCAGCGGAAGGTGGCGTGTGTGTTGATGATAAGGTTGGGGACTTTTTTCGCCTTTGCGACGACGTCCTTGAAAACGCTTCGGCGGAGCGAGTGCAGCCGCTTTAATGGTATGTCCAAAATTTTACCCGGCGTGATGTCAGGCGCCTCGGCATACATCATGTCGCCTATATTGCACAGCGTTAATTCTTTGCCGTGCAGACCGGCATATTCGCATACCTTTTCAAGGTAGTTTTTTTTGTCAAGCCCGACCAATCCTGTTACGACAATTAACATAAGACATTAGACTCCAGACCCAAGACACCAGTCTTAAGCATCTTTTTTGACTGCGACGATAAGCCCATACAACGTTTTGGCTACGGTGGTTTGTAGTTCTTCCATTTTTTTATAAACACTGTTCTGCAAATATCCAAGCCGGTTGGCAAGATGTAACAAATATTCTACTTCGGCGACAGAACCGAAGGCAATATTTAAAAAATGGAAATATTCTTTTTGATGTTCTCTGTTTGCGCCTTCTGCGATATTAGTGGGGACGGAAACAGCAGCTCTTCGTAATTGCGAGGTAATTCCGTAAAGCTCCTCTTTTGGAAATGTTTTTGTGACAGAATATATTTCTACGGTAAGGTCGTCAGAAAATTGCCATGCTTTGATATTTTTAAAATTTCTTGCCATTGGTTCTCTCCTTTTTGGTTTTCTGGATGTGTATTTTTAGGACTTATGTCCGGGGTCTGGTGTCATGAGTCTGTTAGAGGTTTTTGAGCCGTTCCTGAATATCGTGTTCTTTAAGCGATTTGAACAATTCGCCTGCTTCGCCGGCTATTATTTTGTCTAAGGTGTAAAGAGACAGATTTATCCTGTGGTCGGTGACGCGATTTTGCGGGAAATTGTAGGTTCTGATTTTCTCGCTGCGGTCGCCCGAGCCAATCATTATTTTACGTTTCGCTTCGCGCTCGGCTACTCTCTTGCTCTCGTAAAATTCATAAAGCCGGCCTCGCAGGATACGCCAGGCCTTGGCGCGGTTTTTGTGCTGGCTTTTTTCCTCCTGCATCCGAACGGTGATTCCCGTCGGAATATGTTCGAGGCGTATTGCGCTGCTTGTTTTGTTGACTTTTTGTCCACCCGGTCCGCTTGACCTGCATACCTGCTCAACAACGTCGTCCGGATTTATCTGGATATCGACCTCTTCCGGCTCCGGCAAAACTGCGACTGTTGCCGCGGACGTGTGAATTCTGCCCTGTGCCTCAGTTTCCGGCACTCTTTGGACTCGATGGCCTCCGCCCTCATAACCGAGTTCCGTCCACACCCCTTCGCCTTTGATGCCGAAAATAACTTCGCGGAACCCACCCCTGTCTGTGGTGCTGAAATCGAGGTCTTCGACTTTCCAGCCGCGGTCGGTCGCGTATTTTGTGTACATAGTGTAAAGGTCGCGTGCGAACAGGGCCGCCTCTTCGCCGCCCGTGCCCGCGCGGATTTCCATTATGACCGAGCCGATAGAAGCATCGTCAGCGGTGAGCAGCTTGTCCTGTAGCTCTGCCAGAAGCGTTGTCTTTTTGGCGTTGAGCTGCTGAAGCTCCTCTTTTGCCATTTTCTTAAGCTCTGCATCGGTTGAAGGGTTGTTTATAAGCTGCTCGGCGTGCTCTGTTCCCTCGGCGGCTTTCTTATAGTCGCGGAATTTTGCAACCAGGCCTTTGATTTTGCCCTGTTCCTTTGCGAGCACAATCAGCTTGGTGGAATCGCACGCGATGTCAGGGTTTTCCATCTGCTTCTGCAATTCGTCGAAGCGGGCTTCAATCTCGGTCAGTTTCGTAATTAAAGGAGTATTTGCTTCAGGCATATTTTTGTCCCGGTAATTTACTTTTGGAAAGGCAATAAACAATCAGAGCTCCATTCTTGCCCAAACGACCAAAAAAGGAGCCCTGATAGTGATTCGGCGTGAGTAACTACTTTTTCGTCTTTTTGAAGTAGTCGGTGCCGTACTTTTTCTGGAAACGTTCGACTCGGCCGGCGGTGTCAACGTACTTTTGTTTGCCCGTGTAAAAGGGATGGCAGGCGGAGCAGATTTCCGCGTGGATTTCACCTGCGGTGCTGCGGGTTTCAAAGGTATTTCCGCAACCGCAGTGAACCACGACCTTGTCGTACTTAGGATGTATGTCTTTCTTCATAATTTACTCCAGAACAATCAAGAGCACTATTCTAACGTACTCGGCGTATAAATCAATAGGATTTTTAGACAAGTTTAAGGGTTGTGAGTCGCTATTTTGCCTTAGTAGTTTGGCTTTGAAGGGCTTTTCAGGGTGATAAATGAGGGTTTGCGGGGTTTATTAGCATTTTGATATTATCAGACCAAGACACAGTTTTGCGAAATAGCTGAAGATTGGTCGATTTTAAAGCGATAAATGTAATACCCACGCTTATATAGGGGCAGGAACTTAATATACAGAGGTGCCTGGATGAAAATCAGATACGTTGTTTCAACAATGGCATTCTGGGGTAAGCAGAGCCGATTGTCTCTGGAGCAGGAATGTGACCTGTTGCGGACGCTCGGTTTGGGCGTGGAACTTGGGCCCAATATAGGCGGGCTGGACGAGTGCCGGTACGACAAGCGTGACTGGCCTCGGCTTGCGGCAGCGACCGAGGGTATGCTCGTCTCTATGCGTTCCCGTAATGATAATCCGAGTATTGAGCAGTGGGCGGAGCAAATCGGCTGCGCGAGATTGCTCAAAGCCAATATCATTGCCGATTTGCAGAGTTTGCGAATGCAGGGCAAAAACGCCGACGAGGGAGAGTTTATCGGCGAGGTCGTCAAAATGGCGGAAGACGAAGGAGTCAAACTTTGCATAGAGACAGGACCGCTGGATATGCTCAAGGATATCGGCGGGCGGTTCGAGTCGATATGGTATTGCTTAGACACCGGTTACGCCAGGTGCGATACTAAACATAGTTTCAATGAGTATGTCGATACGCTTGCGAAAAGGACAGCTCATTTGCATCTTAGCGACCACAATGGCAGTTTCGACGACCACAGGCCTCTCGGCTGTGCAGGCGGGGCGAATCATAATGACTTTGATTATCTGCTGAAATCGCTGAAGAAATATAATAACGATATTATCGGTTCGCTCGAAATGACGCCTTGTACGCCGGTTGAGATGATAAAACGGTCGAGTTATTTTTTGTTCGATGTTCTTGGCTGGCCTGACCGCCCGCAAAAAGCCGCAGGGGAAATCCATTCGCATTAAGTTATCCAGGGTGTTGACTTTAATCGCGTTACAGCAGCCTGATACGTGAAAAAGCTAAATGTATAGGCTTAATTCCGCCAGAATCTTTAATAGCACCCCCGTTAATCCACCTTAGGATTAGGCAAGCCATTTCAGGGCAGGCCCTTCGGCGGGCTCCCTGCTTCGCCAAGGCTACGCAGGGCGGGCAGGACAGGCCAATGGTTTAGTTGAAATAGGGAGTTCGAGGGTGTATAATTAAACATTTGTGCGGGTTCTCCGGCCCACGTCATTTTGCTTCGCAAAAGCGAGGCAGTGGGGGGAGCCGCAGACGGAAAGGTTGAGACAGAGTGCAGAATTTGAGTTCGGAAGAACAGCATCAGGAATCAGGCGTTAAGAGACGGGTAGAGGCGATACGCCCAGTCGGCGCAGGCCTTCCGGCGGAGATTAAGGGAGTCAGCGGGGCAGATGTTGATTGGCAGGGTTATCCGCTGCTTGCGGGGATAAATGGGGTTGGGGATTTGAAGGGGCTTTCAGTGGCCCAGTTGCAGCAATTAGCCGACGAGATACGCCAATTCATAATCGAGACAGTAGGCAGGACAGGGGGGCATCTGGCGAGCAGCTTGGGGGTGGTTGATATAACGATTGCGCTGCATTATGTGTTCGATTTTGAGCGGGACAAACTGGTCTGGGACGTCGGGCATCAGTGTTATGCGCATAAGATAATAACGGGCAGGAAAGAGGAGTTCAAAAATCTTCGTCGAGCCGGCGGGGTCAGCGGATTTCCAAATCCTGAGGAAAGTCCTTACGACCAGTTTGCGGTGGGCCACGCAGGCACATCGATAGGCACGGCCATCGGGCTTGCTCTTGGCGAAACGAAACAGGGTAAGCAGGATAAAATAGTGGCTTTTGTCGGCGACGGCA
>JBEKZW010000079.1:0-3362 GCA_049509475.1 Sedimentisphaerales bacterium | reverse complement strand
GCCAAGAGTAAACCCTTGACCTGTCCACGCTGCTTCCGCGGTCGCCTTTAGTACGCCAACCTCGTTCAGGATGGTTGTACAGCAGGGGCCTGTAGATACCACATAGTTAATAGTCGTACTCGCGGCTACGCAGCCGGTGTCCTGCCTGCAAACGATACCAGTACCATAGGTGCCGTTACATTCGTAAGTTATCGCTATCGTGCCAGTAAGAAGGGCAGCACGTATGGCCGAATTCGCATCCGTCATGTTGTCACCCAAAATCGCCGGGATGTTGATGCAGGGCGGCGGTAACGTTATCAGGGACGCCATCTTGGTTCCCGTTAAAACCGGCGACGGGGCAAGGTTAGCGTCCTCAAGAACTATGCCGCCGCGTACGCCGTTCAAAGCAATCGACAGGTTGCCGTCGGCTGCGCCGTTACCGTTGACGTCGAGCCGGAACAACAGGCCCGAAGTGCCCGGTGAATTGGGATCGACGTATAATGTACCCAGTTCAACTGTGATTGCGCCGGTGCCCAGGCCTGATTTGGTGTTCGGGTCAGTCGTCCGAGCAACCGGGGTGTAACGTATGTCGGCCCAGTTGGGACCGGGTGGATTGGCATTGATATAGTCCGCGAACTTGGCGGGGAATATACCATAGCCGCCGCCCGGCTTTTTGCTCTCGCCGCTGTTAAAATCACGGATATTGCTGATAACCAGGCCGTTATCGACCGTTATATCAAGCGCAAACGCCCGCACCTTTTCAGCTGCCGAGCAATTGTACCTGATCTCAGCAACCTGTAACGCTTACCGTCGCCAGAACAGGCGCAGCGATAATCAGCATTGCAATAACTAATAAAATCTTCTTCATAATCAAATCCTCCAAATTAAGGTCATAGAGTTAATTTGTTTCATTTTCAGCCATCCCGCTTAGATAAGCCCCGCAGGGCAGGCAGAGAATCCATTAACCTTTAGCTATCGGCATAATAGAACACCGCCTTTTATGCAATTCGGATTATACCACATCAAAACCCCAAAGTCCAATAAAAAACGGGCAAACTGCGTGATTTCCCTTAGGGTCGTCTAAAACCCGTATTTTACTCTTATTTGCTCATTTGCGACGACGCAGGAGCAGGCCGCCAAGGCCGAGCAGCGCCATTGTCATCGGCTCGGGAATCTGGTGAATGACCACGGTGTCCCATACTGCCATCAGATAGCCGCCCTCGTCCTGGCCATCACCAACGATGCTGCCAAGTATAATGGTCGAGTCGCCGGCGATTTCGGCGCGATATGTAACGCTGTCAACCACTGTGCCGTTCACAACCGACGAATTTGTGTTAGCTATTAAGCTGATGTAATACGTCTGGGTCGCATCCAGCCAGCCATATTGATGGACGGTATTGACATACTGGTCGCCTGCACCCTCATAATGGAGTGCCATCTCGCCGGCAGTGGAGCCGAATACAACGCCGCCCGATACCGTTCCAAAACTGCCATCTGTAACGAACAAATACAGGTTCGATGGGCTTTGTTCCTCAGTCGCGACGATGCTGATTGTCGCTGTATTGCCGGCTGCCAGTTCCGTTTGGTCGCCCATATTCACATTGATTACCACCGCCGCGTTGGCTATTGCGGCCATCGACAGGACCATTAAAACTACCAATAATTTTTTCATATTGTTCTCCTTTCGATTTTATTCGACCTTCCAGCAGAGCCGGCCAACCGGGAAAGACGCCTCTCCTCGAACCGGCGAAATTTACGGAAGCACCTTTTTCAGGGAGAATTATGCCAGATTATAAACGCCATTGTCCAATAAAAAATTGTGTTTTTTGACGCTGATTACGATGATTATTTTATTTTGACGCTGATTGCGCTGATACCGCTGAAAAGTGAAAGTTATTAAACATCTGCGTGGTCGCCGCGACCATCTGCGTAATCTGCGTCTAAAAACTACTGCGTCTAATAAAACAAAAAAAAGAGGCAAGCCGAACCGGCTTGCCTCTCTGTAAAGCTAAAACTTGTTCTGTCGTTATCGACTATTTGCGACGACGAAGGAACAATCCACCAAGACCGAGCAGTGTCATTGTAATCGGCTCAGGTGTAATGTGAACTGCTACTGACGGCATATCTCCGAGATCCGGGGACACAACCTGGGTCCAAGTGAGGTCAAGTTGTCCGTTATCAAGCAGCGAGATATGTGCATAGCCGCCAACCGGAACAGTCAACGGGGCTGTAAACTCGAACGAAAACAGCGGTGAACCCAAATTAGTGGCTGCTACGTCATTCAAAATACCAACTTCGTAGTTACCGCTTAACGAGTTGATACCTACAACGTCGATACTGGAATCTCTGTTGGTCGTGATAATCACGCCATTGCCAATATTGAACGGCTGTGCGCCTATATCACTGATAATATCAACATCGGAACCAAGTATCGTACCGCCGGCGTAACTAACGGTGTATACGCCTACCGCGCCTGTCGCGAGTTCGGTCGGCCCATCAATCGACAGAACCAAAGCCGCGTTGGCCATTGTGGCCATCGACAGAACTAATGCTAAAACTAGCAACTTTTTCATCATCTGCTCCTTTCAAAAAGCATCTTTGTTTGTGCCTCGAAAAATGCTCCTCCAATGGAAAATTCTCGAAGCAACTATATTCATAAAGTATTTATTCACTTTTTCAAACACAAAACTAATTCAAACAACAACTGTTACTGGCACAGAGGCCCCGGCCCGGTAACTTTACTCCAGTTGTTGGCATTCTTAACTATCGCCAAATCAAGAGCATCAATCTTGCCTGAGAGGTTGAAATCGAGACAGACATTGGCGGCAGCAGTATCATTCTTACTCCAGTTGGCTGCGTTTTTAACAGCCGCAAAGTCAAGAGCATCTGTCTTAGAGGCAGTTGAGCTTGGTGCATAGACACCATTGCCTCTCTTCTGGGCAACGCAGCACCAACAGTTGGGCCTGCCAAGGGTGTTCCACAAAGTGACCTGTGCCGTCGTTACCGTGAAGGTGACAGTGCCATACAACGAGAATACACGAGTAGCATACAGGCAATTAGTATCTACGACATAGTTCACAGGACCGCATGTTGCAGTCCCAGCAGGCGGGCTCTGTCTGTCCACCGTGAGAGCTGTCTTTAAGCCATTGGGCTCATACGTGATTGTGCCAACAGTTATACCAAGAGCAGCAAGCGTCGCATTGGCATCGGACATCGTCTTATTGACAATGTTCGGCGAAGTCGGCGCAACGCTATACGAGTAGTTGACAGCATAGCCCTGAGCATGGCAACCGGTGCTCTGGCTGAGAATAACACCAGCCGGGCAACTAACAACTGGGGTTGCGGTGCCAAGAGTAAACCCTTGACCTGTCCACGCCTGTTCC
>JBEKZW010000078.1:0-3049 GCA_049509475.1 Sedimentisphaerales bacterium | reverse complement strand
TATGACCTCGATTACAAAAGCAACCCCAACTTAATGGAACGGCTGGGGATGAACTGCGCGTTCAATCCCGGCGCTATCGAATTTGACGGTAAAATCTGCCTCGTCGCTCGCGTCGAAGGTCTTCTTATTCATATCTTTTCTTTCTGTTGGTTTTTATATCTTTTCAAGTTTGTTATACCAGTTGAATTTCAGGAATACACAGGTTGCCGCGAGGACGACGGCAATCTTGGTAACCCACGGCCAGTCGCGGAGGACGATGAAGATGGGCAGCGAGACAAGGCACAACTGCCAGATAATGCCTACCACAACATTGGTCATATCCCTGCTGAAGTTTCGATTTGGCTTGAAGCTTGGGTCTTCCTGCACGGCCTTTTCCCGAATGGGTCCCCAGAAGCCCCAGGGGTTAACGGTCTTGTAGAATTTTTTGAGGATGGTATCGTCTTCGGCCGTAGTCAGGAAGGTGCCCACAAAGCAACCCACAGCCGAAACTGCAAAGATGATGGGGAATGTGTAAAGGGCATTGATGTCACGGCCGAGTGCGAGTTTCATCAGCTCAGGCACAAACATTGCGCTGAGGATGCCCGTTATCATACCCCAGAAATAGCCGTAGCCGTTGAATCGCCACCAGACCCACTTGAGGACATTGGCAATGACATAAGCGCCGTTGAGGGCGCCCACAATCCACCACATAATACTGAAGATGTTTTTGGTCAGCATGCCCAAAGCAAGACCCAGACCGAGGACCACCAGCGACGAGATGCGGCTCATCAGCACCTCTGTTCGTGCTGGTGCATTGGGATTGATGTATCGTTTATATATGTCGTTGACTATATACGCCGGGGCAGCGTTGACGGTGGCGGCGAAATTGGACATAAAAGCCGCCAGCAGACCCGCAAGCAGGAACCCGACTACGCCATGCGGCATATAGTTGAACAGGACAACCGGCAGAATTCCCTCCAAGTCCGGCTTAGCCATTGCTTTGAGCTGTGGCGTGCAAAACTTTAACGCCATGACTGTCAGGCCGGCGACCATCATATAGCGCGGGAACATCAGGACTGTTGTCACCCAGCCATTCATCATACAGGCCTCGCGAGAGTTACGTGTAGCTAGGATTCTCTGCATATCATAGTTAGGCATGGGGCCTGCCAAACTCGCCAGGACGCCCTTGCACAACATCAGGCCGAAAATGATGCCGAACAGCTCATTGCCTTCGGCCTGTATGGCCAGGTTTACCTTGTCAAAGACGCCCGTCCAGTCCAGGCCTAACTTGTACCCGAAGAACGGGCTTGTCCAGCCCGCCGGTATCAAATTCTGTATCTCGGCCGGACTGACCGAATAGATAGCGATTCCTCCGATGACAAGGGCGGTAACAGTCAGAATGGTAAACTGCATAACCTCGGTGATGACCACGCTTATTATTCCACCCTTGATTGTGTAGAGCGACGTCAGCCCCATTAGTATCAGTGCATAGATGTTAGCGTCGGAAAAAATACCCTCGGTGACATTCGTAAAACGCCAGGGCAGCATCACTACGGCAAATTTACCGATGCCCTTGAAGGCGTAAGCCAGCATACCCACGACGGCTACCAGCGCGAAGGCCACCACGCTGATGTGAGCGAGATTTGCTCCTTTATCATTGCCGAACCGCGTCCTAATCCATTCAGCGCCGGTCAAAACATTGGACCGTCGCAGCCAGCCGCTGAGAAACATCATCAGGAAGATTTGATTGAACGTCGGCCATACCCAGGGCAGCCAGATACTCTTGAGACCATACATAAACAGCCAGGTAACGAGCACCATCGTGCCGCTTATGTCGAACATTCCAGAGGCATCGGAAATGCCGAGGATATACCACGGCAGGGATTTACCGCCGAGGAAATAGGATTCGAGGTTCTTTGCTCCTCGCCTTGAAACCCACAGGCCCGCCAGAATCACGGTGACGAAATAGACGATAATGATGGCGAGGTCAATTCCGCTAATTTTGAACATAGGTCATCTCCTACAGGGAGGTGTTGGCGACGCCGGGAAAGCCACACGCAAGAGCGCAAGACGCAAGAACACAAGCAACTTGTGCACTTTCACCTTGTGCACTTATGCACTTTTTTGTGTCTTTTTGCGGCCAGTTAAATTCTTGTCTTTATGTTAAAGGTTTTTACCGCCTTGCCGTGGCCTGATTCATCAAAACCCCAGCTCAATAGAAAGCCAGCAGGTTATCTAAAACCGATAGCCGATGCAATAGAAATTTCGCGTGGAGAACAGGGGCTTGAGGTGGTTGCCGGCGTGAAAAAAACGGAAGACGAGCGATTTACGTTTGTGCATTAGCCAACTCCATAAATACCATATTAACAGACAGGGTTCAATATGGGATTTTGCCTGCGGGAGAAGATTTGACCTGCCGGAGCAGGGGGGTATAATATCGGATTTGATTTAGGATAAGAATTATGAGCGGTAAATTTGTGCGTGCGATTTTTCCGGGGTCTTTTGACCCGATTACAAACGGGCACTTAGACGTAATAAACCGGGGCATAAAGCTTTTCGACGAGCTGATAGTGGCGGTTGGCAGAAGTCCGCTTAAAGACCAGCTTTTCAGCCCCGAACAGCGGGTTGAAATGATAGCGGAGCTTGTAAAGAACATGCCCGGGGTATCGGTTGAGGGTTTCGACGGGCTGACGGTGGAATACGCCCGGCAGAAAAAGGCCAGCGTCATACTTCGCGGATTACGCAGTTTGACGGACGTGAATTATGAATTCGAGCTTGCGATGACCAACCGGTCGGTTACGGGGATAGAGACGATATTTGTGATGACGACGGAGCAATACGGGTTTATAAGCTCGACGCTGGTTCGTCAGGTGGCGTCGCTTGGGGGCGATATCTCGAATTTGGTGCCTGAGAATGTATATCGCCGATTGCGAGAACGATTCAAGAAACAGTAGGCAAATAGGCGAAACATAGTTAAAGGCGGCTGTCGAGGCAAGGATGCTGCCTGCTAATCAAGGATTGGTTTTTTGGGAGTGTAAACGTGTTTACGATTGGAATCGAGACGCAATTC
>JBEKZW010000077.1:0-3270 GCA_049509475.1 Sedimentisphaerales bacterium | reverse complement strand
GACTTCGTTAAAATACATTGAGGTAGTGCCTAAACCGTTTTTAATCTTATCGCAGAGGTTCATATAAACAGCATAATCGCGATTGAGCGTGTTAACGTAATCTTCTTCGTGAATCTCCGTTATGTTGTTATTTTCGGCTTTGAGGTTTTTTTCAAAATCGATTCTGCCTGTTTCGAAAAGATGGGAATAATAATCGGATAATTTTTTGCTGTCGCCGGGATTGAATATAGTGCTGCTGATGGAAGTTCTGGTGTCGTCGAGTGCAAAGAGCATATTTTTTGAATAGACAATGGAATCATAATTGTTTTTGAGAATGCTGTCAGCTTCTTCGGACAGTTTGCCAACGTAATAAGAGCAGAAAAATGCGAGGGCAAAAATGACGGCGAACAGAAACCCCAAACCAATAGAAAGCTTTGTTTTAAGTACCATAACGCCTCCAAGATTTAATTAAGTTAAGATATAACCTGGTATTTCCCATGTTAAATGCGATACTTTTATATGTGAACTCCGGGTACATAATTCTCCGTTACAATCTTTCGAGCAGCTCATCAGGATTGGGTCGCTGGTTATCCATTCGTTATCTGCCTATTTATTCTGAAGGTTGTCCAAAGCAAGATTAAGCTCCAGCACGTTGACCCGCGGCTCGCCAAGAATGCCAAGTTGTCTGCTTTTGGTTAATTTAACTACAAGCTCCATGACTTTGGTTTCATCAAGGTTTCGCGCCTTTGCGACGCGGGCGACCTGGTATTCCGCCGACGCGGGGCTTATGTCGGGGTCGAGACCGCTGCCTGAAGCCGTTACCAAATCAACCGGCACTATTGGCTTGCTCGCAGCATCCGCAGCTTTTAATTGCGTAATCCTGGCCTTGACGTTTTCGGTCAAAGCCGGATTAAGCGGCCCCAAGTTCGAGCCGGAAGAATTGGCGGCGTTATAAGGCATTGGCGACGTCGCGGAGGGTCTGGCCCAGAAATACTTCGGACTGCTGAATGATTGCCCGATAAGCGAAGACCCGACGGCTTTACCGTTGTCGATAAGCAAGCTGCCGTTGGCCTGACGCGGGAATACTAATTGAGCAAAACCGGTTACAATCAACGGGTAAATGACGCCCGTAATCACAGTGAATACAACAATACAGGCAACCGCTTGTCGCAGGATACGAATCATATTCTCACCTTCATTATTTAATCACACTAAATGCAAAACTACCAGCAGCATATCAATCAATTTAATTCCGATAAACGGCACAATCAGTCCGCCGACGCCGTAAATGAGCAGGTTCTTTCTCAGCAACTGCGTCGCAGGCATCGGGCGATACTTAACCCCCTTCAGCGCAAGCGGAATCAGGAAGACGATAATAATCGCGTTAAAAATCACGGCAGACAAAATCGCGCTATCAGGCGTTGCAAGCCCCATCACGTTCAGCGTATTAAGCGACGGGTAGGTCAGGGCAAACGCCGCCGGTATGATTGCAAAATACTTGGCCACGTCGTTGGCGATTGAGAAAGTCGTCAGCGCCCCGCGAGTCATCAGCGTTTGCTTGCCTATTTGAACGATATCGAGCAGCTTGGTCGGGTTGGAATCCAGGTCAACCATATTGCCCGCCTCTTTGGCCGCCTGCGTGCCTGTATTCATCGCGACCGCCACGTCCGCCTGGGCCAGCGCCGGCGCATCGTTGGTTCCGTCGCCCGTCATCGCCACTAAATGTCCCTGGACCTGATACCTTCGAATCAGCTCGAGCTTTGCCTCCGGCGTGGCCTCCGCAAGAAAATCGTCCACGCCCGCCTCAGCGGCAATCGCGGCCGCGGTCATCGGGTTATCACCGGTAATCATCACCGTCTTGATACCCATTCTGCGCAAATCGCCGAACCGTTCTTTGATGCCGCCTTTGACAATGTCTTTGAGATGAATTACTCCTAACGCCTTGGCGCCGTCAGCCACAACCAAAGGCGTGCCTCCATTTTTAGCAACATTCTGGCCGGCCAGCCGGACTTTGTCCGGAATCGCTCCGCCCCTGCTTTTGATAAATTGCTCAATCGCGTCCACCGCACCCTTGCGAATCTGCCTGCCGTCGAGGTCCACTCCGCTCATTCGCGTCTGGGCGGAAAAAGGAATAAATTTGGCGCCTAATTTTTCAATGTCCCTTCCCCGCAGGTTGTATTGCTGCTTTGCGAGCACGACAATACTTCTGCCCTCAGGGGTTTCATCCGCCAAAGAGGCGAGCTGGGCGGCGTCGGCCAAATCCTCAATCGACACGCCATCCGCGACGATAAATTCTGTTGCCTGGCGATTGCCTAACGTGATAGTTCCGGTTTTGTCTAACAGCAGCACATCCACGTCGCCTGCCGCCTCTACCGCCCGGCCAGACATAGCCACAACGTTGGCCTGGCTTAGCCGGCTCATACCGGCGATTCCAATAGCGGAAAGCAATGCCCCTATTGTCGTCGGGGCAAGGCAAACCAGCAACGCCACCAGCACGGTAATAGTTACAACCTTGCCCTGATGCGCCTGCAGAACGCTGTAATATGAATAAGGAAGCAAAGTCGCCGTAACCACTAAGAAAACGATGGTCAGCGCCGCTAACAGAATTGTAAGGGCAATTTCATTGGGTGTCTTTTGGCGCTTGGCCCCTTCTACCATCGCTATCATACGGTCTAAAAATGTATTGCCAGATTCCGCGGTAACACGGATGACCAACCAGTCCGAAATAATGCGTGTTCCCCCTGTGACTGCCGACCTGTCCCCGCCGCTTTCACGGATTACCGGAGCGCTTTCTCCGGTGACTGCGCTTTCATCCACCGAGGCCACACCTTCTATAACCTCTCCGTCGATTGGAATAAAATCGCCCGCTTCAACGAGAACCACATCGCCAATCTCCAGCAGCGACGCCAAAACCATCTCGAAAGAAGAGTCACGCCGGGGATTAGCGAGCTTTTTGGCAACCAGGTCCTTGCGGGCTTTTCTTAAACTATCTGCCTGTGCCCTGCCGTGTCCTTCTGCCATTGCCTCGGCGAAATTGGCAAACAACACCGTAAACCATAACCAAAACGAAATACCCAAAATAAACCACGGCCCTGCCTCACCTTTTCCGATGATGGCCTGAACAAACAGCAAGCTTGTCAGGACACTGCCGATGAGCACCACGAACATCACGGGATTGCGGAATTGTCTGCGTGGACTGAGCTTGCAGAACGAATCCAGGATAGCAGGCCGGACGATTGCCCAATCAAACATTTTTTTTTCTTTTGCAATACTACTCATATTTTCCTCAGC
>JBEKZW010000076.1:0-3325 GCA_049509475.1 Sedimentisphaerales bacterium | reverse complement strand
AAGCGAACCATCAAGCCCGATACTGCTGTAGAATTGTATTCCCGGCTCGGTTGTTTGTATCTCCATTACACGCCCGCTCGTCGGCTCGTAAACTTTTGCAGCGAGTTTCATTTTTCCGGCTTTGCCATTGAGGGCGTAGTTGTGGTCGTAACCGCCGATATCGATTTGCTTTATTCTGGAACCAATCGTCATCTGCTTTGTGAAATCCAGCGGAGTACCCTTAACTTCCTTCAGTTCTCCGGTTGGTATCAGGCCTTTATCAACCGGCGTGTACTTATCCGCGTTTATCATCAGCTCGTGGCCGAGGACGTCGCCGCTGCCTGCGCCAGCGAGGTTCCAATACGCGTGGTTCGTCATGTTCACGACCGTGGGTTTATCTGTTGTCGCTTCATATTTCATTTCCAGTTTATTATCCGCGGTAAGCGTGTAAGTAACGAGGCACTTGAGATTTCCGGGGAAACCTTCCTCGCCGTCTTTGCTGGTATAGCTGAGTTTAAGTTGGGCTTTATCGCCCTTTGCCTCGGCCTTGTCAATTTTCCAGACAACTTTGTCAAATCCTCTGCCGCCGTGCAAAATGTTCTCTCCCTCATTTTTCGTAAGCTTGTATTCCTTGCCGTCGAGTGTAAACCTTGCCCCTCCGATACGGTTGCCATAGCGTCCGATTATCGCGCCGAAATACGGGCTTCCTTTGAGGTATCCGTCCAGATTATCGAATCCCAGGACAATATCTCCCGGCTTTCCGTTTCTGTCCGGCGATTCAAAAGCAACTATGATTCCGCCGTAAGTCATTATCTTGGCCGCAAGGCCTTTGCCGTTCGTCAAGGTTACGATATCCACCTGCTGCCCGTCCTGAGTTTTGCCAAAAGGTTGTACTTTAACGCTCATTTTTCCTGTCTCCTTATTTTTATTCACACAGCATTTCATTTCACAGCAACTGCTCACATAAACCGCAACTGCCGTCAAAACCACGCCAATCAGAGTTCTCTTGTTCATTTTCAAACTCCTGCTTGTACGATAATCCATTATTCGATATTCTTTTGCCCGCAATATATAACTCCGTCGTCGTCGAATGTCAAATTATTAGCATCGCGTCGCCGTAGGAATAAAAGCGATAGCGATTCTCGATGGCGTATTGGTAGGCGGCGAGTATCGTATCAAGCCCGGCGAAAGCGCCGACAAGGGCGAGCAGCGTCGATTTGGGAAGGTGAAAATTTGTTACCATACCGTCAACCATTCTGAATTTGTATCCCGGTTTGATAAACAATCGCGTTGAATCTGTCATCGCAGACAATTGGCCCTGTTTGGTCGCGGTTTCCAAAACGCGGACCGAGGTTGTTCCGACGGCGATTATCCTGCCTCCTTTTCTCCTGGTTTTATTTATTACGCCTGCGTTTCTTTCGTCGATACTGAATCTTTCCTGGTGTATCTGATGTTCTTCGAGCGTTTCGGCGGTTACCGGCTTGAATGTCCCCTCGCCCACGGCCAGCGTGACGTATGCGAATTCGACGCCCCGAGTTTTGAGCGTCTCGATCAGCTTTTTTGTGAAATGCAGCCCGGCCGTCGGTGCGGCCACCGCCCCCGGGTTGCGGGCGTAAACCGTCTGGTATCTTTTCTTGTCTCTGGCGGCCTGGCGCAAATCAGTGTCGCGCCTGATATATGGAGGCAGGGGGGGAAACCCGATTTTTTGAAGTGTTTTTTCAGCCGGCGATTCGGCTTCGATTTTCAACAGGCACTTGCCGTCGTTTTTTTTCTCAATTACTTCCGCGAGGCAAAAATCATCGCCATAGATATCCTTGAGCCGGATGCATTCCCTCAGTTTGATTTTGCCGAGGCCTTTGAGCATTACCTCCCAGAGGCCTTTATCCTGTTGATTCAAAAACAGTCCTTCGAGCGAGCCCCCCGTCTTACGTTTCGCGAAGAAACGTGCAGCCAGTACCTTCGTATCGTTTAAGACAAGGCAGTCGCCGTTACGCAGAAATTCCCCGATTTTGTCAAACCTCGTGTCGGTTAATGACCCGTTTTGCCGATTCAAAACCAGCAGGCGGGACTGGCTGCGGTTTTTCGGCGGCTGCTGTGCAATCAGCTCTTCCGGCAGGTAATAATCCAGTTCTTCGGTCTTCATATTAGAAACTTATCAGACCATACTCAAATCGCATACTATTTTTTTTCACAATCGCAGGCGGATTTCAACGCTTTCAGCGTGAAGAGTCAATTCCCACGAAAGTGCCCCTGCCGACAAGTCGATACGAAACCTGTCCGCTTAAGGCGGAATTGTTGGCCCGGTTTTGCAAATGCGTCGTAGAGATGAGAGGTGGTACTATGGCTTCGAAAGAATTTTTTGAACAGACTGCAACCTCAATCGCGGCACTTAGCAGGGACGAGCTTAAAAGACGCATCAAGAACTTCCACGGTCGTTTCAAACTGGACTTCACCGAAGATTATCTGAATCAGCTCAATATTGACCGGCTCAGGCACATCCTTCTGGCCGCCCACATCAGCGCAAGCGGCCCCTGCTAAAACCGGACATTACACCGCAACGCCGTCACCATTCCACAAGTTTGCCGCTCGCAATATAGTTCTTTCGCTTTTATAGTAAGTGTGATATGCTGTTGGAAGTATGACTCAATCCAAACTTGTTGTGGCGCATATCAAAGAGTGTCATTTCGAGCGAGCCAAAGGCGAATTAGGGAATCTTTTTGTTAAGAGATTGCCCTTAAGACGATACAAGACAATATTTTTTTAGGATTAAGAGATGTTTAAGACATTTGGACTGGCCGACCCGTTAGTGAAGGGTATTCTGGCCACGGGGTTCACGGCCCCAACCGAAATTCAGTCGCAGGCGATTCCTGCTGCGATAGCGGGCAAGGACATTATCGGCTGCGCCCAGACGGGCACGGGCAAAACGGCGGCGTTTGTGCTGCCGATTTTGAACCGGCTAAGCCACGAGCAGGCGGGCAAAAGGAAGGTTGTTCGCGCGCTGATTTTGACGCCGACGCGGGAGTTGGCGGTGCAAATCGAAAAGGCCATACGCGACTATGGGCGATTCCTGCATTTGCGGACATTGGCCGTCTATGGCGGGGTGAGTATAAACGGGCAGTTCAGCGCGCTACGCCAGGGCGTTGATATTGTTGTTGCGACGCCTGGCCGGCTGCTTGACCATATGAACCGGCGGACCATCGAACTCAAGCACATCGAGGTGCTGGTTCTGGATGAGGCGGACCGGATGTTCGATATGGGTTTCATCAAGGACGTGCGGAGAATCATCTCGGCGGTCCCCACGAATCGCCAGACGATGCTGTTCTCGGCGACGGTAACGCCTGAGATA
>JBEKZW010000075.1:0-3778 GCA_049509475.1 Sedimentisphaerales bacterium | reverse complement strand
GGTATGACGGCTCTGGCTGCTGCGTTGATGCTTGGGCGCAGGCAGGGATATCCAAATGGTATATCTCCGCCTCATAACCTGCCGTTTGCAGTGCTGGGAGCAGCATTACTGTGGTTTGGCTGGTTCGGCTTCAATGCCGGCAGCGCATTGTGTGCGGGCGGTTTGGCTTGCAGCGCATTTACCGCGACCCATGTTGCCACTGCGGCAGCAGGTGTGTCATGGGCGATTCTTGACTGGCTTAAACACAAAAAACCCACGACGCTCGGTCTGATTACCGGTGCAGTGGCAGGCCTGGTAGCAATAACTCCCGCTTCCGGATTCGTCAATCCAATGGGCGCAATATGGATTGGTATAGGCGCTGGTGTTATTCCCTGGTTTGCCGTGACGTATTTCAAAAACCTGCTTGGCTATGACGACTCGCTCGATGCCTTCGGCGTCCACGGCGTTGGCGGTATGTGGGGAGCAATAGCAACCGGTATCTTTGCCACAAAAACGGTAAATCCCGCCGGTGCCGACGGGCTGCTCTACGGCAACCCCGCTCAATTCCTGATACAAGTCAAAGCCGTGCTTGTTACAGCAGTTTATTCTTTTGTTGTTGGAATAGTGCTGCTTAAAGCTGTGGATATAGTAATGAAATTACGCGTCAGTGAGCATGAGGAACGTGTAGGTCTGGACCTGACGCAACACCGCGAAGCCGCATATACCATTATTGACTAAACGAGAAAGGAATAAACCAATGAAATACATAATCGCAGTAATTCAGCCGGACCGTTTAGATGAAGTGCTCAAACGGCTAACGGAAAAAGAGATTCACCTGGTTACGGTATCGAACGTTGTAGGTCGGGGCAGGCAAAAAGGTATAGCCGAGGTTTATCGAGGCCACAAGGAACAGGGCAGCTTGCTGAGAAAGGTTCAGCTTGAGATAGCGGTAAACGAGGCATTTGTTGAGCCAGCCATTAAAGCAGTCATTGATGGCGCAAGAACGGGTCAAATCGGCGATGGCAAGATATTTGTGCTCGACCTGCCCGAATGTATCCGTATCAGAACGGGCGAAAAAGGCAATGAAGCCATCGGGTAACTGAGCTTGAATGAAATGACGGGGCTTTACATAAGCCCTAAGTCAGGGCGGGCTCTGTGCCACGGCTGGCAGAGCCCCCATTTTAACACAAAAAACAACAAAAACGTAAAAATTTTTTGAAAGATATACGATAATGTAGATTATTTCTCTACTTGCTCTGAGGGTTTATTGAACGTAACTACAGCATAGACAAAGCATTATATTAAAACGGCCATAAATCAGGCATCCTGGCATAAGGTTTGCAAAGCTTATGCAGTACAGCCGTTTTATGTAAACACGAAAAAAGTTCGTTTCAATAAACAGCCGAGGGCACAGAGAAATGAGAATAACTCTGGCTATAGCGGCGGTCGTTTTATTGACCGCCGGAACAGGGATTTGTGAAACACAGCAATTAGTTAACGCTGGTTCTTTGACAAGTCAAAATTCGACAATCGACACAGGTGATACGGCGTGGGTATTGATAAGCGCGGCACTTGTTATGCTTATGACGCCGGGCCTGGCGTTTTTCTACGGCGGGCTGGTTCGACGTAAGAATATGCTCTCCGTCCTGATGCAGTGCTTCATGGCCCTGTGCATAATCAGCATCCAGTGGGTTGTGTGCGGATACAGTTTGTCGTTCGGGCCTGACATACATGGCATAATCGGCGGGCTGGACTGGACGTTTCTTAACGGCGTCGGTATGAAGCCAAACGCCGCTTATGCACCAACAATTCCTCACGAGGTTTTTATGATGTTCCAGATGATGTTCGCGGTGATAACACCCGCGTTAATCATCGGGGCATTCGCGGAGCGGATGAAATTTTCGGCGTTTGTGATTTTCATTCTGCTCTGGGCGACAATTGTGTATGACCCGATTACGCACTGGCTCTGGGGCGACGGCGGTTTCCTTAAAAATATGGGTGCGCTGGACTTTGCCGGCGGCGCCGTGGTTCACATCAACGCGGGTATGACGGCCCTGGCAGCAGCGCTGGTTTTAGGGAAACGTCAGGGGTATCCGAATGGTATCTCGCCTCCGCACAATTTGCCGTTTGCGGCACTGGGCGCAGGTTTGCTTTGGTTCGGCTGGTTCGGCTTTAACGCAGGCAGTGCCCTGAAGGCATCAGGACTTGCGGGCAACGCGTTTGCTGTTACGCATATCGCAGGCGCAGTAGCCGGCGTAACGTGGTCCGTGCTTGACTGGCTTAAATATAAGAAACCTACGACTTTGGGAATGATAACCGGCGCGGTGGCGGGTCTTGCGGCTGTAACGCCGGCTTCCGGATATGTTACGCCCATCGGAGCAATCTGTATCGGTATGGGAGCCGGGATATTTCCGTGGCTGGTAGTAACTTGTCTTAAAACCAAACTCGGTTACGATGATTCATTGGACGCTTTCGGGGTTCACGGAATCGGCGGCATCTGGGGAGTTCTGGCGACGGGTTTGTGGGCGACAAAAGCAATTAATCCTGACGGAGCCGATGGTTTATTTTACGGTAATCCATTACAATTGTGGATTCAGGCGAAGGCAGTGCTGTTCACGATGATTTACTCGTTTGTAATGGGTTATGTGCTTCTTAAGTTTGTGGACGTGGTAATTAAACTGCGGGTAAGTGAACATGAAGAGCGGGTAGGTTTGGACCTGACGCAACATCGAGAGGCAGCATACACAATTATTGACTGATGGCTTGGCCATCCCTTTACCGTTGGGCATCCCTTACGGGAACGGGAGTGAAAGAGGACAGAGCAAATGAAGTACATAATCGCTGTGATTCAGCCGGACCGACTGGACGAAGTACTCAAAAAATTAGAGGAAAAGGAAATTCACCTTGTGACGGTGTCGAATGTTGTTGGCCGAGGCAGACAAAAAGGCGTAGCAGAGGTCTATCGAGGCCATAAAGAACAGGGCAGTTTGTTGAGAAAGGTAAAGTTAGAGATAGCAGTAAACGAGGCGTTTGTCGAGCCGACGGTAAAAGCGGTAATTGACGGCGCAAGAACAGGTCAAATCGGCGACGGAAAAATATTCATAATTGACCTGCCTGAATGTATTCGTATCAGGACGGGTGAAAAAGGGAATTTGGCAATAGGATAAAAAATAATCCGCTCGTAGCGGAGAAAAATATCAGCAACCCAATTTTATTAGAGAGGTGGACAAATGACTCCGAAAGAATTTTTTGATTTCGCAAAAAAGAACAATGCCGGGATGGCGGACTTGAAGTTCGTTGACCTTCTCGGCACATGGCAGCACTGCACCTTCCCCATCGAGTTCCTCGACGAAAAGGCATTCGAGGAAGGTCTTGGCTTCGACGGCTCATCAATCCGCGGCTGGAAGCCGATTCACCAGTCGGATATGATGGCGGTTCCGGACCTGAGCACGGTTGTGATGGACTCGTTTTTCGCAAAGCCGACGGTGAGCATCCTTACGGACATCATCGACCCCATCACACGCGAAGAATATAACCGCGACCCGCGAAATATTGCCAAAAAAGCGGCTGAATTCGCGAAAAAAACCGGGTTGGCAGATACCGCATATTACGGCCCTGAGCCGGAATTCTTTATCTTCGACGAAGTTCGATATGAGCAGAACCAGCATACCGGTATGTACTCAATCGATTCGGTGGAAGGTAACTGGAACACTGCCCGTTTCGAAGAACCCAACCTCGGATACAAACCGTCGTATAAAGGCGGCTATTTCCCTGTAAGCCCGACCGACACTCAGCAGGA
>JBEKZW010000074.1:0-4745 GCA_049509475.1 Sedimentisphaerales bacterium | reverse complement strand
CTGCTCATTTACGGCGTCGGCGGACTGATTGTGCCGTTTATCGGAATTAAATTGATTGATATGCTGCTGGTAGTTTTGCACTTGGTGTGATTAAATGATGAAGGTGAGAATATGATTCGTATCCTGCGACAATCGGTTGCCTGTATAGTGGTATTCACTGTGATTACGGGCGTCATTTACCCGTTGATTGTAACCGGCGTTGCTCAATTAGTATTTCCGCGTCAGGCCAACGGCAGCTTGCTTATCAACAACGGCAAAACCGTCGGGTCTTCACTTATCGGGCAATCATTCAGCAGCCCTAAGTATTTCTGGGCGAGACCCTCCGCGACGTCGCCGATTGGCTATAACGCTGCTAATTCTTCCGGCTCGAACCTGGGGCCGCTTAATCCGGCTTTGACCGAAAACGTCAAGGCTCGGATTACGCAATTGAAGGCCGCGGACGTCGCGAGCAAGCCATTGGTTCCGGTTGACTTGGTGACCGCTTCCGCTAGCGGTCTCGACCCAGATATAAGTCCCGCGGCGGCGGAATATCAGGTTTCCCGTGTCGCAAAGGCGCGAAACCTTGACGAAACTAAAGTAAGGGAGCTTGTAGTAAAATCAACCAAAAGCAGGCAGCTCGGCATTCTTGGCGAGCCGCGGGTCAATGTTTTGGAGCTTAATCTTGCTTTGGATAACCTTCGGAACAAATAGTATGTACCCGGATTTAGCATATAGAAGTATTGCGTTTAACATGGGGAATGCCGGGTTATATTTTGATTTAATTAAATTTTGGAGGCGTTATGGTACTTAAAACAAAACTTTCAATTGGTTTGGGGTTTCTGTTCGCTATCATTTTTGCCCTCGCATTTTTCTGCTCTTATTACGTTGGCAAACTGTCCGAAGAGGCCGACAGCGTTCTCAAAAACAATTATGATTCTATTGTCTATTCAAAAAACATGCTCTCCTCGCTCGACGACACCAGGACTTCCATCAGTAGCACTATCTTCAATCCCAGCGACAGCAAAAAGTTATCCGATTATTATTCCCATCTTTTCGAAACCGGCAGAACCGATTTTGAAAAAAACCTCAAAGCCGAAAATAACAACATAACAGAGATTCACGAAAAAGATTACGTAGACACGCTCAATCGCGATTATGCTGTTTATATGAACCTCTGCGATAAGATTAAAAACGGTTTAGGCACTACCTCAATGTATTTTAACGAAGTCTTGCCTTGTTATGAAAAACTTAAACAATCCATCCTCAGCATCAATGACCTTAACATGGAAGCTGTTGTCCGAAAAAATCTGATAACAAAACAACAGTCCGCTAATGTAAAAACCTATATGTCCGTAACAGCTGCGTTATGCATTATTTTGGCCTTTGGCTATTTCTGGTATTTCCCTTTTTATGTCTCTAATGCTGTCTCTTATTTATCAAAGAGAATAACCGAACTATTAAGAAAAGCCGGCATCGCTTCCGACATAAAAACAAACGACGAGACCTATATCATTTTGCAGTCCATCAAACTCCTCGAAAAGAAACTCGGCCTCGACAACCCCGAAAAAGATTCACTGTAAAATAAGGAGTTAAAGAAATAGCGCGTTTTGTTGCAGGGTATAACTCCTGGCGGTATCATGAGGCCCCGGGCAATGTTACGCCGGATGATGTTTACTTCGGCAGACGTGATGAAATACTAATAACGAATGGATAACCAGCGACCAAATCCTGATGAGCTGCTCGAACAAATCCGCGAAGAGGAAAAGGCGAAGGCCGGCGGTAAGCTGAAGATATTTTTCGGCTACGCGGCGGGCGTCGGCAAGACATATGCGATGCTGGAAGCTGCGAGAGAGCAGGCGGGCGCCGGTGTGGATATTGTTGTCGGGTATGTTCAGCCGCACGCGAGGCCTGAGACCGAGATGCTTATGCTGGGGATGGAAATTCTCCCGCTCAAAGAGTTGGAATACAAAGGCATAAAGCTGAAGGAGTTCGACCTGGACGCTGCGCTGGCTCGCAAGCCGGCGGCGATAATTGTCGATGAGCTTGCCCATACCAACGCCCCCGGCCTGCGACATACGAAGCGATGGCAGGACGTGGAAGAATTATTGGATGCCGGCATGAGCGTCTATACCACGCTGAATGTTCAGCATTTAGAGAGTTTGAACGATATTGTGGCGAAGATTTCCGGTATCGCGGTCCGTGAAACAATCCCTGATACTGTGTTTGACAAGGCCGATGAGGTTGAGCTGGTGGACCTGCCGCCGGAAGATTTGCTGCAGCGGTTCGAAGAGGGCAAGGTATATTTCCCGGCTGATGCCGAGCGGGCTATGCTGAAGTTCTTCAAGCTGCCTAACCTTACTGCTCTGCGCGAGCTGGCTATGCGACGCACCGCCGACCATTTGAGTGCGCAAACCCAGACAACCGGAGACGCCCGGACAGGGGCGACTAGGGAGCGATTGCTTGTTTGTATCGGTCCCAGTCCGACCTCGGCGAGATTAATTCGGGTTACCAGACGGATGGCAATGGCGCTGCGAGCGCCTTGGATAGCGGCCTATGTGGATACAGGTCGTTTTATGGGTGATGCCGCTCGCCAGAAACTTACTCGAAACCTTAATTTGGCTGAGCAGTTGGGGGCAGAAACCGTTACACTCGGCGGGGAAGATATGGCTGAGGAAATTGTAAAGTATGCTCAGTCTAAAAGCGTGACGAAAATCATCATCGGCAAGACCGGCGAACCTCGCTGGCGTGAATTAACGGGCAGCTCCATTGTAAGTAAAGTGTTGCGTCATAGCGGCGACATAGATGTATATGTGATTAGAGGTCAAAAAGACCCCGCTGACGAAAGTAAGGTCCAGCATTCTGTCGGCCGGCACAAAATCAATTATCTGTCTTACGTCAAGACAATCGTGATTACTGCAATCAGCACTGCTATTGCCGAGCTGATAAGCAGGGCGGGTCTTAGCGAAACAAACCAGGCAATGGTGTTTATTCTGGGCGTAGTGTTCGCGACCGCAAGATACGGACTCGGTCCTGGTATTCTGGCTTCAGTTGCCGGCGTGCTGGCGTTCGATTTCTTCCTCGTTCCGCCCTATTATAGTTTTAATGTTACCGATACCGAGTATTTCATCACCTTCGCCGTTATGCTGACCATTGCGATTCTGATTAGCACGCTGGCGTTTCGGGTTCGCAGGCAGGTGGAGACGCTGCGTCAGCGGCAGTGGCGCACCGAGGCCCTGTATCGTTTAAGCAGAAAGCTGGCCGCTACCACGGGCGCCCGTCAGCTCGTGGCCGTCGCCCAGGAGTTATTATCGGAGAGCTTAACCAGCGAAGTGGTGATATTTCTGCCCGATGAATCGGGCCGGCTTAAAGCGGCAGTCAGCCGTCCCAGCAGTTTCGCCGGTATGGAAAAGGAAATTGCCGTCGCCCAGTGGGTATATGAGCATAATCAGATAGCAGGCGCGGGAACTGATACGCTGCCGGATTCAAGAGCCATTTATATGCCTATGACCAGCCCGCGGGGTGCTGTTGGCGTTTTGGGTTTAAAGTCCGGTGAGCCAGGCAGGTTTAACGCGCCGGACCAGAGGCAAATACTGGAGATGGCGGCCGACCAGCTTGCTTTATCAATAGAGCGAGACCGTCTTGCAGAGCAAATTCAGGACGTGCTCCGGCGAAAAGGAGCCCTGTAATTTCAGCGGATGGATTATTGAGTTTCGGGCTGTTTGTTTTTCTGTTACTTTTGTGTTGTCTGCGCCGAGACGGGTTGTTCCTGTGAGGATTTGAACCACCTGGCGGTTTTTTTCTGCAGTGATTCCATATAAAGATAAAATACCGGCGTGACATAAAGCGTAATACTTTGCGAGAACAACAGCCCGCCGACTACGGCCAGACCAAGCGGTCTTCGCGATTCGGCGCCTGCGCCGAACCCGATAATGGCAAAATCTATCATCATAATGCCGTTCTTTTTCACCAGACCCACGAGCATAATTATGCCCACGAACGCGTATATCGAAAGGTCTTCGCCGAAAATAATCAGCGTAAGCAGCGCCCCGAAGCCCGCGAACGGAAGGGCCGACAATATCGTCAGCGGGTGAATGAAACTCTCATACAAAATCCCAAGGACAAGATAAATCACCAGTATGGCAAGTGCCAGCAGAAGCCCCAGACCGCGCATCGACGACGCGAACGCCTGCGCCGTTCCCTGGAAGCTTGCCGTCATCGTATCAGGCAGGGTATCTTTTGCCAGGCGGTTTATTGCATCGACCGCGTTTCCGAGAGGGAAGTTCGGCGGAAGATTGAATGAAATTGTTACGGCAGGTAATTGCCCCTGGTGATTTACGCTCATCGGCCCGACGGAGTTACTCAGGTTGGCCACTGATTTCAACGGGACAAGCTGTCCGCTGTTCGACCTTACATAAAGCATACCCAGCGATGCGGGGTCAAGCTGGTATTTCGGTTCAAGTTCCAGTATGACCTCGTACTCGTTGGTCGATGTCAGTATTGTTGATATCTGGCGTGTGCCGTAGGCGGAATATAGGGCATCCTCGATTTGCTGTGCCGTTACGCCCAAACTCGATGCCTTATCCCTGTCTATATCAACATTAACCTGCGGATTTTTTATCTGCAAGTCGCTGGTTACGTCAAGTATGTCGGGCATTTGTCTTATCTTCTGCTCCATTATCCCGGCGTATTTGTATAGCTCATCGAGGTTATAGCTTTGCAGCGTGTATTGATACTGGCTCTTCGACAATCTTCCGCCAAGCTGGATA
>JBEKZW010000073.1:0-4722 GCA_049509475.1 Sedimentisphaerales bacterium | reverse complement strand
ATTAATCTCTTTTTCAAGGTCTTTTACGGAATTCATAACGTCATTATGGATTCCGATGATAACAAGCCCCTTGTCGTGGTATTTTTCGTGAAGGTCAATCAGCTTCGGCATCTCGAACACGCACGGACCGCACCATGTCCCCCAGAAATCCAGCACAACCACCTTGCCCCGAAGCTCGGCCAGCGTAAGCGGCTTGCTGTTTATCCATCCCTTGATTTTTTGAAGCTCGGGGGCTTCTTTTCCAGTCAGATGCGCGATGCGGTCTGCCTGCAGGTCGAAATTCTTTTCAATCTCTTTTTGCTCTGCCGCAACATTGAAATCCTCATATTTGGGATATGTCCTTCTGCCGTTAACCCACAGCATATATTTGCCATCAGGCAGGAAAAACTCAAATTCTCCATTTTTGTTGAAAACGTTTAAACCACAGTTGTTTCGTCTAATCTCGGCAACCGTGCCATTTTCATCCTGTCCCAGATTCTTCAAATCAGTGCTTTTGATTTTACCGTAAAATCGGCAGGCAGGCGTCAGTTTCATCTCGAGTTTTTTCCCGAGGTCGATGGTGCCGACGTCCAGAAAACCTGCGAGTTTATTCTTATAAAGACCATACAGCACGACGCCTTCTTTTCGTTGCCAGTCATATTCGAATATTTTTGCTTCAGGCAAACTGACCAGCCCGTTTGCGTCGCAGATATATTCTATTCCCTGTTGCTGTCCGTCGTTTAGCGAATAACGTTGATATATTCCCACGTCCCCTAATGCTTCTCCGTTCGGCCCAACAACCTTCACAACAATCGGGCCCGCGTTTGCGTCTTGTTTTTCGCCTTTCGGCTCCTGGTATGCCTGCGGTATTTCCAGTTTAACGAACATGTCAGGCTTCACGAATTCAACATGCTTATCATTATATAAAACAGCCGTCCCGCCGCCTTTTGACCGCATTGTTTTGTCGAACGCAAGCGGCTTGTTCTGCGGTGTATCTTTGGTCATATTTGCCCCGATATAGCACACATTTCTTATAAGCCACTCCGCGTCAAGGCTGCTGTATGACTCTAATTCGTCGAGTTTTTTCGGGTATCTTCCTTCGTGGGTATCGGCGTAAATAATAATCGCACTGCCTAATTTGCTCAACTGCTGCATCGAGTTAATCCGTTCCTGAAATTTGCTTTCCTCCGGCTGGTCTGCCCCCTTAATCGTTTCAAGGCAGGGCATCAATACCGCTGATAAAGCCAATATTGCTGTTGCTGCGATTGAGTGTGTTTTAGCCGTCATAATTTATGTCCTCCTAAAATAATTACTGCACCGGCATTGAATCCCTGTGCAGTTATTTTCCCCCGCCAATGCCGATAAGTCAACGTCAAATATCGTTAAAACTCAATTCCTTTTCTTGCGGCTGTGCCCTTATCGAATGGGTGCTTGATGTTTTTCATTTCGGTAATCAAATCAGCCAGGGCAATCAATTCAGGCGTTGCTCCGCGGCCGGTCAGGATAATCTCAACGTGCGGGTCTCTTCTCTCGATGGCCTTTTTCAGTTCCTCAATACTGGTCAGGCCTTTGGCGATGCAATAAACAATCTCGTCGAGTATCAGGATATCGAATTCACGGTTAGCCCCGGCTTTTGCAAGTCTTTCAAATGACTTTTTAATAGCTGCCTTGGCTGATGATAGTGCCTTGGGGTCTTTTGGCGATTTTGCCATATCCCATTGGATGTCTAATGACTCGACTCTTATGGCGGGCAGTAATGATAACGCTGCGCGTTCGCCGGTATTTAAGCAGGGGGGTTTAAGGAATTGATAAATGAGGATTTTGTTGCCTTGGCCTGCCGCGCGCAAAGCAAGTCCCAGGGCAGCCGTCGTCTTGCCCTTGCCGTCACCCGTATATATCTGCACAAGTCCCTTTTCAAGCATAGGTATTTGACGCCTATTTTACAGAGCCCAATTTGTGGCCTGTTCCCAGGGAATACAAGCGTTTTTTTGGTTTTTTATTTATATGCGAGCAGACAATCTGGCCGAAAAAGGTGATGTGGTCACCCGTGGCAATCTGTTTTACCAAACGACATTCGAAATTGGCTACGGCGTCGGTCAATAAAATTGAATCAACTTTTCTGGCGGAGGCGGTCTTGCATTTGAATTCTTTTAGTTTATCGGTATCCCGGCCGGAGTGCGAGCCGAAGAACAGGGCCGCTTTGGCCATATCGGCTGACGGGTACGTAATCGTAAAGCACTTCGAATGGCGGATACACTTGACGCTGTAATGGCCCTTATAGACGCCAATAGCCATCATCGGCGGCTCATACGAGGCAATCATCGTCCAGCCCAAAGTGACAGGGTTGGCCTTGCCGGCTTTATCTTTGGCTGTCACAATAACGACCTGCTCCGGATATTTGGTTTTGACGGCTTTCTCAAAACTTACCTGCTTTTGCATTGTTTTTCTCCGCAAACATGTTTATATTATGCGTTTGAAAATATATGAGAGATTATAATTCGAGCCTTGGTTGCAGCAAGGGGGAATTATGGACACAATAGGTTTTATCGGCGCGGGCAATATGGCGGAGGCCCTGATTAAGGGCATAATCAGCGCCAATATATGCAAACCGAAGTATATTTTTATCAACGATATCCGGTCCGACCGGCTGGAGTATATGACGAGGCAATACCACGTTCAGGCGATGTCCAACAGCACCGCGCTCGCGGGCCAGGTCGATGTCCTGATACTCAGCGTCAAACCCCAGAATATGGCCAATGTATTAATGGCGATAGAATCAACCGTAAAGCACAGCACGCTTACTATTTCCATAGCGGCGGGCGTAAAGATTGCCGAAATTGCCACGGCCCTCATCGATAAGCCCATAATCCGCGTTATGCCCAATACTCCGGCCCTGATTGGCGAAGGGGCAAGTGCGATGTTCGCCAACAACAGGGCAAGGCCTATGATGGATAGGGCAATGAAGATATTCTTATCCGTCGGCAAGGCCGTCATTGTCGATAACGAGGATTTGATTGACGCCGTAACGGCGGTCAGCGGCTCTGGCCCCGCCTATTTCTTTCTCATGATGGAAGAAATGATTCGGACTGCCTACGAGATGGGGTTGCCTCCGGAAATCGCTAAAATCCTCGTGCTGCAGACTGCCAAAGGGGCGGCTCTGCACGCGGTGGAACGGGACAAATTCAGCGAAAGCCCAGGCGAGCTTCGCCGAAAGGTAACAAGCCCCGGCGGAACCACCGAGGCGGCCCTTAAGGTCTTTGCGGCAAAGAACTTCCCCCAATTGATTACCGACGCCCTGACCGCGGCCCGAAACAGAAGCAGAGAGCTGTCGGAATAATTTATTCGACGACTATCGCCTCTACGGGGCATTCATCTGCCGCCTGCTGCACTGCCTCTTCGTGTTCCGCCGGTACATCTTCAGCCTTTACCTGTGCTATATCAGCCCCCATTTCAAAAACTTCCGGGCAGGTGTCGCAGCACAGCCCGCAGGCCGTGCAGGTGTCCTCTATTCTTACCTTCATACCTGTCTCCCATATCCGGTTTTATTGTTCCAACTCATAATATCCTATTAGCTTTTCGGCACAAATTGTTCAAGTGAAAATTATGGAATTTTTTGGATTACCTGCTATACTGCAGGCGGCTGAATAGTAAATTGAAATTAGTCTTTTTTACCGGCCGGGTCCCATGCAGACCGACCCGTTAACCTGGTCAGGCGGGGAACCGAGCAGCCATACGCGGTGTTTGGCCGTGCCGTGGCAAACCCGGCCGATCTTTTTTGCTTATGGCTTATACGGTTCTCGCACGCAAATACCGTTCGCAGACCTTCGACGACGTCGTCGGCCAGGAGCCGATTGCGCAGACACTCAAAAACGCCATAAAAACCAATCACGTCGCCCACGCCTACCTTTTCACCGGAACACGAGGCGTCGGCAAAACCACAATGGCGCGAATCCTCGCGAAATCCCTGAATTGCCTCAAAGCCGACGGACCAACGGCTGAACCCTGCTGCAAGTGCGATAGTTGCCTCGCCGTAAATCTCGGCGATGATATTGACGTTATAGAAATTGACGGCGCATCGAATCGCAAGATAGATGACATACGAGACCTTATTGAAAACGCGGTTTACGTGCCTGCAAGAGCGCGCTTCAAAATTTATATAATCGACGAAGTCCACATGCTTACCATTGAGGCGTTCAACGCGCTTCTAAAGCTCCTCGAAGAGCCGCCCAGCCACGTCAAATTCATCTTTGCCACAACCGAGCCGCAAAAAGTATTGGCGACGATTCAATCCCGTTGCCAGCGGTTTGATTTCAGGAACATATCGCCTGCCTTTATCAGTAAGCAGCTCAAATCCGTCCTCGACCAGGAGAAGATAAAATACGAGGAAGACCTTATCCTCGCCCTTGCCAAGCTTGCCAATGGCTCGATGCGTGACGCCCTTAGTTTGCTTGACCGTCTCATCAGCACGGGCGTTCAGCCGCTTACCGCCTCACTGCTTGAGGAATACCTCGGCTGCCCCAACAGCGAAAAAGTCTGTGGTCTTGTCGCCTCGATAGGCGACTCTGATGCGGCAGGCACCCTCGCCGCGGCAGGAGAGCTGACCAACGCAGGCCTTACCGAAGTCCAGATTGCTGATGCCCTCGTCGATTATATGCGGGACCTGATGGTTGTTAAGGCGGCAGGAGCCAAAAGCGAACTTGTGATTATCACCGAACAGCAGAGAAAACGGGCCGAGCAGTTGGC
>JBEKZW010000072.1:0-5141 GCA_049509475.1 Sedimentisphaerales bacterium | reverse complement strand
CCCGCCGATTCAGCCATCTTCTGCATTTCGCCCGCTATTTTGCTCCAGCGAACTCCGGGGGCAGCCATTCTTATCGCCAAATCAAGCGCCCCTTTGGTGATATCCATCAACCGGCGGTTATCCGCGGATATCTCGCCGACGGCAACCGTAACAGCCGCGTCGCCGCAATACCCTTGAAGCCGCACGCCGAAGTCGATACTCAGGATGTCGCCCGGCTTGAGCGTTACCTGGTTCGACGGTATCCCGTGAACCACCTGCTCGTTAATCGACGTACAAATCACGCCGGGAAACGGCATCCTCGCATAAGGACTGCGAACCCCCTTAAACAGGGGCTGCGCTCCCGCCTCGGACGTCAGTTTTGCCGCCACCTCATCCAGACGAGCCGTGCTCACCCCGGGCCTGGCAATCTCTTGCAATTTTGAAAGAACACCCGCTACAACGGCGCCTGCATTACGCATTAATTCAATTTCACGTCTGCTGCGAAGCGTTATAGCCATCTAAAAAACCACACACATCAAGCCAAAGAGGCCAGCTTGCTGAACATCAGGTCTCTTACGTCTTCCGCTTCTTCGTTGGCATCGATGTCATAGACAGTATTTTTTCGCTTATAATAATCAACCAATGGCGCCGTCTGCTCGTTATAATTCTTCAGCCGGGTTATCACAACCTCAGCCGTATCATCCGGCCGCTGTAAAAGCGAACTACCATCCTTGTCGCATTTCCCCTCAACACGGGGTTTTAAATTTTCAACGTGATAAACCGCGGCGCATTTCGGGCAAATCCGTCTGCCGGTTATTCTTCGGACAATAACCTTTTCATCCGCCCGCAGATTTATAACCGCGTCTATCTTTTGCTTCTTACTCTCAAGCGCCTTGTCAAGGTCCGCCGCCTGCTTCACCGTGCGGGGGAAACCATCCAACACGTAACCACCTGCGGGCGCCCTGGCGATTTCATCAATCATCATACCTATAATAACATCATCAGGCACAAGCGCCCCGGAATCCATAAACTTCTGGGCCTTTTTACCCAGCGCCGTTCCCTGCGCCCTGTGACGTCTAAGAATGTCGCCGCTCGACAGATGCAGCAAACCATACTTTTCCACTATATACTTGCACTGTGTGCCCTTGCCAGCACCGGGAGCGCCAAGCAGCACAATTCTCATGAATACGCTCCCTTTATCCTGCCGGTCTCGCTGAATCCCTCATAGCTGTGCATAAGCAGGCTGGCTTCTATCCTCTGAACGAGGTCCAGCGAAACACTGACGACAATCAAAAGCCCCGTCCCGCCCAAAAACGTAGCTACTCGCCAGTCAACGCCCAACAGTCCCATCACCACCGAGGGTACCACCGCGATTACGGCCACAAATGCCCCGCCGTAATAAGTCACTCTCGTCATCACCGTCTCAAGATATTCTGCGGTTCTGCGACCAGGACGTAATCCGGGGATAAAGCTGCCCGCATCGCGAAGATTTTTGGCAAGGTCTTTGGGCTGGAACTGAACTGAAACCCAGAAGTACGCGAAAAGGAATATCAAAATCATATAGATAACGTTATAGGTGAACGCGTGCGGGGCCAAAGAGTTCTGGATAGTTACGAATATCGTTGAACGCCCAATCGCCTCTATCCGTGCCAGTTGAACCACAATCACCGGCAAAAAGGACATAAACGCCGAGGCGAAAATTATCGGCATCACGCCGCCGTGATTGACCCGCAAAGGCAGGTAATGCCTCTGGCCGCCGTACATCCGGTGACCACGCATCATCTTTGCCTGCTGAACGGGTATACGTCTTTGGCCCTGCGTTATCAAAATAGCGCCTGCAACAACAAAAACAAACGCACATATGAGAATCAGAATCTTCGTCGGACCGATACTGCCTGGAGGAGGTGCGACATTAAAGGATACCGACAGCATCAGCTTGCGCAATGCCCACGGCATACGGGCAATAATACCTGCCATAATTATCAAACTGATGCCATTGCCTATGCCGTATTCATCAATCTGCTCGCCAAGCCACATCAGGAATATAGTTCCTGCGGTCATACCGACTATGCCCATAACCGCCGCCTGCATGTGCATTCCCGCATAGGTGTAGCCGCCCAGCAGCCGCATATACATCAACGATTGAAGAACGCAAATCGGCACAGTCAGGTACCGCGTGTATTCCTGTATCTTCTTGTAGCCGGTCTGCCCCTCCTGACGCAGCTTTTTCAAAGCCGGGACCACTTCCTGCACCAGCATCAAAATAATTGACGCCGTGATATAGGGCATAATGCCCAGCCCAAACAAACTGCTGTTATCAAGGTTGCCGCCCGTGAATATCTGCATCATCTCAGCGGCCCGCCCGAATGGGCTTTCCGTGTCGCGGGCGCCTGCCGCATCCAGTATCGCATTAATATCAAATCCCGGTATAGGGATATGAAAACCGACGCGATAAATAACAAGCATCCCCAGCGTGAACAGCACTTTGTTCCGCAAGTCAGCTATCTTAAATATGTTGACTACCGTTTTAAGCATCTTCGCATTACTGGTCGACAATAATCCCTAAAATTATGAACGATGCGCTACAAAAGCTGCACCGTTCCTCCGCAATCGGTAATTTTCTGCTCGGCGGCCTTGCTGAATTTGTGCGCCGTCACCTGCAGACGTTTCGTTAACGCTCCGCCTCCGAGAATTTTTACTTTGCTTGTGCCGCGGTCAATCAGGCCGACATCCGAAAACTGCTGCAAGCTAACAACGCTGCCGTCTTCGAATCTCTCCAACTGCGAGACATTTACAACCTCGTACCGCTGGGCAAAATCGAAGTTACTGAAGCCGCGTTTGGGCATCCGCCTGAACATCGGTATTTGTCCGCCTTCATGCTCTCCGGACCGCCTCGCGCCAGACCTGCTCAAGCTGCCTTTGTGCCCCCGGCCGCACGTCTTGCCGTGACCGCTGCCAGAACCTCTGCCCAGACGTTTGCGCGCCTTATGTTTACCCGCAACAGATGTTATTTGCCACTCGTACATCTATCATCACCACCTTTTTACCTGCTGCACTTCAACGCCTCGAAGCCTTTCAATCACTTCTTTGGTTCGAAGCTTCATCAAGCCGTCCATTGTGGCCTTCAGAACATTCTTGGCTGATGTGCTGCCATACACCTTGGTAAGCACATCCTGTACTCCTGCGTATTCCAGCACCGCACGCGCGCTCAAGCCGGCGATAACACCCGTTCCAGGGCTTGCCGGCACCAGCGTTATCCGCGTCGAGCCGAACTTCCCCATAACCTGATGAGGAAGCGTACGACCCAAAAGCGGAACCTTTCGCAGGTCCTTCTTTGCTTCTTTTACGCCTTTTTCAACCGCCTGCGGAACTTCGTTGGCCTTGGCGTAACCAATGCCGACTGTCCCTGCACGGTCGCCCACAACCACCAAAGCCCCAAAACTGAATCTGCGGCCGCCTTTTACCACCTTGGCGCAGCGGTACACCTTAACAACCGTATCTTCCAACGGTGACTCTTCCCGCTCACCTTGTCTAAATGGTTCTGCTGCCAATTTTTTTCTCCAAACTTACCGTGTTACTATTGCCATTAAAATACCAGTCCTGCTTTTCTGGCCGCATCCGCCAGGCTCTTTACTCTGCCGTGATATTTGTACGGTCCCCTGTCAAAACACACGCACTTGATGCCCACACCCATCGCCTGCTTGGCAATCGCTTCACCAATCAGCTCCGCCGCCTTTTTGTTGCCTGTCTTGGCAATTTTATCACGCAGCGTCTTCGACTTGGTACTGGCGGAAGCAAGGGTCAATCCCGCCATGTCGTCTATCACCTGGGCGTATATGTGCCTGCTTGAGCGGAACACCGACAATCTCGGCCGCTCAGGCGTTCCATTCAATTTTTTGCGCACGTGAAACTTACGTCTCAATGCGGCTCTTTGTATGCCTTTTCTTCTCATTACTTATCTATCAATCCTCGATTATGCTGTGCCTGAAGTAAACGTCTTGCCGACCTTGCGTTTCACAACTTCGCCTGAGAAACGAATCCCCTTGCCCTTATAGGGTTCGGGCGGTTTTATCTTTCGCACGTCCGCGGCAAATCGACCCAGCACGCATTTATCCACCGACGTCATACTGAACTTTGCTGGTGTATCATCGCCTCTGGTAGCCGCCACGTCTATTTTCACCTTAACACCCTTTGGTATTTCCATCTCTATCGGATTGGCAAAACCCACCTGCAGAACTATCTTGCCGCCCTGTTCCTTTACGGTATAGCCAGTCCCGTACACCTCGAGCTTCTTTTCGAACCCCTTGCTGACTCCCTCAACCATATTCGCAATCAGCGCCCGCATTGTTCCGTGCAGCTGCTTGTCCTCCCGAACCTGCGGGTTCTTGTTATCAACCACTATGCTGCCGGTGGCGCTGTCGAGCCGAACTTCTATCTGCGGACGGCAGGTTACTTCGATACTGCCCAGCGGCCCTGATATCTTTACCTGCCCGCTTTTCTGCTCGAGCTTCACACCGGAAGGAACACTAACTGGTTTTTTGCCTATTCGACTCATTAACGCACCGTACAGATTATCTCGCCGCCAATTTTAGCTTGCCGGCAACCCTTGTCACTCATCAGTCCTTTACTTGTCGAGATTATGGCTATGCCCATCCCGTTCATAACGCAGGGCAAATCGTCAACCGACGAATAAACCCGCCTGCCGAGCTTGCTTATTCTCTTGATTTCCTCAATAGCCGAACGGCCCGTCTGGTCATATTTCAGCGTAATCCGCAATATCCCCTGCGCGCCGTCCTCGATTTTATCAAAGTCCTCTATATAACCTTCCGTCTTCAGTACGGCCGCAATCGCCACGCAGACCTGCGAGGCCCTGATGTTCACCTGCTTGCTCATTATCCGGGCAGCATTGCGAACTCTTGTCAACATATCCGCTATTGGGTCATTCAAGCTCATATTCGGTTCTCTTATACTCCTGCCGGCTCATCCGGCTTTTACCAGCTCGCCTTCTTGACTCCGGGTATCTTGCCTTCGTGGGCAAGCTTTCTGAAGCAAAGCCGGCAAATCTTAAACTTTTGATAAACAGCTCTGGCCCTGCCGCAAATCTTACAACGAGTGTACTGCCTTACCTTGAACTTCTGTTTCTTTACTGACTTGTTAACAAG
>JBEKZW010000071.1:0-5474 GCA_049509475.1 Sedimentisphaerales bacterium | reverse complement strand
AGGTTGTTGCTGTCATCATAGACCTTTACCGTAACAGAACCAGGCGTGGTAATAAGGTAATTTATCGTAGATACATCATAACTCCCGTCACCGTTGGGGCTGAAACCATCGGGTGAGTCTGAAACGTTATTGATGATAATGCCATCCTCCGCGTTAACTGCAGATGCTACGGTAATCAGCACCAAGAGACTAACCAACCATAACCTTTTCATTTAACCCCCCTTCTTAAGCTGCGTATTTGACACAGAGGACATACAGCAAATTAGATTGAAGTTGGGAAACCGTTGGAGAAAGTAAGATAGTAGCTATCACGGCAAGAGGTTGATTGCTTTTCATCGGTCTCCTCTACCAAAAATAACAACCTTGCTACGCAAAAATCAAGTCTATTAAGTTCCTCTGCAGAATTTGGTGCATTTAAACTAAAATACACACATATCCCTGAAGAAGTGGATTTTATGGTCTTACCACACATAAGTCAAGAAAAATCGGCAAAAAAATAGGAAAGAAACATCGTATGTCAACTATCTTAACAAGAACAACTGTTTATAAAGCTCCTTTTCCTGACAAATAATACGCGGTATCATGAGGCCTTGGGCAATGTGACACCGGATGATGTTTAATTCGGCAGAAGGGATGAAATACTAAAACGCAGGGCAAATCTAAAAGCAAAAACCATTGAAAACAGAAAAGAGTTTAAGTCAAAGGTAATCGAAACCGTGAGCCAAAACCGTTAACCAAAATAGACCTCTTTACTGTCTCATTGTGGCTGACGACATACAGGTCCAGGTGACCGCACGTGATTCGCACAGCTTTCGAAGCTGTGGAAAGATAGTCTTGACCAGATAATCCCGCTCCGCCTGCATATCGCGAAACGTAGAAGACACGAATACACGGATACTGCGCTGGTCATTCGTTTCGACTCCCGCCTGTATAGCCATTGCCGCTATAGCCCCCTATTGACCAGGAAGTTATCTCTGTAAAGCACTAGCGGGGGGAGGATTCGAACCTCCGACCTCCGGGTTATGGGCCCGACGAGCTACCAGACTGCTCTACCCCGCGGTCATTTATAAATCAAACATATCACCAAACTGTCTTTTCAGCAAGAAGAAAACCGGTCACAGAAGCTTTCTAATCTTTTCAGCAATTATCTCCAACTGTCCGGGCCTGTACTTATACGAAGGCCACTTCGCAAAAACCCCGTCGCCCGTCTTACGCGGTACAATATGAAAATGCAAATGGTCAACAATTTGTCCTGCTGCCCTGCCGTTATTGCAAAGCACATTGTACCCGTCGGCACCGGTTGCCGAGGCAACCGCACCGGCAATTTTCCCCAAGCGAGTCCAGATTTGCCCCAGCAGCTCAGGGGGGCAAGTATGCGCCTTTTCAAAATGCTGACGAGGCATCACAAGCGTATGGCCATCACTAACGGGGCCTATATCAAGAAATGCGACGATAACCTCGTCTTCGTAGATTTTGGTCGACGGTATCTGGCCGGATACTATCTTACAGAAAATACAATCCCCAACGCCCATTGTCTGACTCCCTCACCAAATAATCAACAACGGTTTACTGCTGTGCGCCGGCTGCGGCGGTTTTGGCCTTTTTGCCGGCCTTGGAATGTTCGCCTTTTTCGCCCTTATGTTTTTTCTCAACGTGCTCAGAGCCGACTAACTGAAGCAAAACCAGCTCGCCGTTATCCCCCAGCCGTCTTTTGGCCAGGTGAATAATCCGCGTATATCCGCCTTTTCTATCCAGATACCGCGGGCCAATCTCACTGAACAATTTGCCGATAATCGTGCCCTTGCGGACCTGCTGGCCTTCTTCATCCTTGAATATGTTACGGTCGCCCAGCTGCGAAATTGCCTGCCGCCTTGCCGCCAATGTTCCTTTCTTGGCCAGCGTAATCAGCTTCTCGGCAAAACCTTTTACTTCCTTGGCCTTGCGGGTAGTCGTCGAAATCGTTTCATGCTCAAAAAGCGCTACCACCAGATTGCGGCGCAACGCTATGCGATGCGAGCTTGTTCGACTTAATTGTCTGCCTGCGACTCTGTGACGCATAAACTTAAAAACCCCTTTCCGCCTGGCGGATAAATTACCGCCCCGCCGTCAAAACGCGGGGCAAATCAAAATCATTCTATTCCCGTCATTCCAAGCGACAAGCCGATATCCACGAGTTTTCTTTTGACCTCTCGCAGGCTGGTCTTGCCGAAGCTGCGAATCTCAAGCAATTCCGCCTCTGTCAATTTGACAAGCTGCCTGACGGTCTCAATCTTGGCCGATTCGAGACAATTGTTTGCCCGAACCGAAAGCTCAAGCTCCTGGATGGGCATATTCAGCTTGGTCTGCATTTCTTCGCCAACTTTGGGCTGCGGCTGGTCAACCGTCACTTCACCCGATACCGTTTCGGTTCCCATTTCGCTATACTGCACAAACGGATTGATGTGCTTGCGCAGAATCTTGGCCGCCTCGACCATCGCCATATCCGGCGTAATCGCGCCGTTGGTCCATACCTCAAGTATCAGCCGGTCATAATTCGTCTTTTGTCCGACTCGCGTATCCTCAGTAATATATCTAACCCTGGTAACAGGTGAATACACGGCATCAATCATTATCCTGCCGATTTCCTGCTCATATCTGTCAGCCACGGCAATCCGATCCGCAGCAGGTATATAGCCCCGACCGCTTTCAACTACCATTTCCATCTCAAACTTCACGTCTTCGGTCAAAGTGGCTATTGTCTTGTCTTTGTCCACGATTTCTATCGCGGGGTCGGCAACAATATCAGCCGCAGTTATTGTGCCTGCCTTATTAGCGGCAATTTTCATCAGCTTCGGCCCGTCCGTTTGAAGCCGGACAGTCAGATTCTTGACGTTCAGAACAATGTCCGTCACGTCCTCCATCACGCCCTTTATCGAGGTAAACTCGTGATTAACGCCCGCTATCTTGATGGAGGTCACCGCGCTGCCTTCAAGCGAGCTGAGTAAGACCCGTCTCAAGCTGTTGCCGATGGTCGTGCCCAAACCCCGTTCGAACGGCTCAATATAAAACTTCCCATACCTGTCGCTCGCTATCTTACTGTCGCGCTCGACACGAGTCGGCAACTCCAGACCACGCCATGTAATTCGCATACTGGCCTCCTCAAAATCAGCCAATTCAAAACTATCTCGAACAGAATTCAACAACCAACTGTTCCTCAACAGGAATCTGCACATCATCCCTTGACGGGACCGCAACTATCGTCGCCTCCGGCTTATCACGGTCGAGCTGCAGCCAGCTCTGTGCCGTGAAATTCGGGTTCAACGCCAATTGCTGCTTGATTCCTTTAACACTCTTTTCCGAACCTTTTACCGTAATCTTGTCGCCTACATCGACGCTGTAATCCGGCAAATCAACCTTGTGTCCCTTGACATGTATGTGCCCATGAGTAATCAACTGCCTGGCGGCTTTCCGCGACGGCGCAAAATTCAACTTGTATATCACGTTGTCCAGTCGTCTTTCCAAAAGCTGCAGCAGCGTCTGGCCTGTATTGCCCGTCAGCCGCTCGGCCTGGTGAAAATACCGCATAAACTGACGTTCCCAAACGCCGTAGTATCGCTTTACTTTCTGCTTTTCGCGAAGCCGAACGCCGTATTCACTCATCCGCCCCCGTCGCCAGCCGTGCATACCGGGCGCAAGGTTCTTCTGCTTTTTTTCCACAGGGCATTTCGCCGTCTCGCACCTGCCGCCCTTCAGCATCAGCTTGATGCCCTCGCGACGACAATGCTTACAAGATGAATCAAGGTAACGTCCCATTTGTTCCAGTCAAGCTCCTAATATTCTCTAATACAAACCACTGTTTTTAATCACCAACAGCCAAACACAAAATCATATTCGCCTGCGTTTGCGAGGCCGGCACCCATTATGCGGCAGCGGCGTTACGTCTTCAATTGATGATATTCGCAATCCCGCCTGCTGTAACGCGGCAACCGCGGATTCCCGTCCCGGGCCGGGGCCTTTTACTTTCACCTCGACCTCACGGACGCCGTTGCGCATAGCCGTGCCGGCAGCACGCTGTGCCGCCTGCTGGGCCGCAAAGGGCGTACTCTTACGCGCGCCTTTGAAGCCGACACAACCGGCCGAACTGGTGCAAATAGCGCCGCCTTCCACATCCGTCACCGTAATCAGCGTATTATTGAAAGACGCCTTTATGTGAACGACCGCCTTTGCTATGTTCTTCCTGACTTTATGTTTCGTAACATTCGCCATTGTTCAAAAAACTCCGCGGACCAAATTATGAAAACAAAAAACTATCCTCGTATTTCCTTCACGCCCTTCTTCCCGGCAACCGTCTTCCTCGGCCCCTTTCGCGTCCTGGCATTGGTCCGCGTCCGCTGGCCGTGAACAGGCAGCCCTTTTCTGTGACGAACGCCCCTGTAACAGGCGATGTCACGCAAACGGGCGATATTCTGAGTTATCTGCCTGCGAAGCTGACCACCGACGACATAACTGCGCTCGATAATCTGCGTGATACGACTCAGTTCGTCTTCGGTCAGCTTGCCTGCCTTGGTATTTATGTCAACTTTCGCCTCTTTAAGAATTTCCACAGAGGTATGCCTGCCTATGCCGTAAACATAGGTCAGCGCAATCCACATTGCCTTCTGATTCGGAATATCAATACCAACAACACGCGGCATAACTGCTCCTTATAAATTGCCTTCAGGCCGTGACCGCAAAACTACCCCTGCCTCTGCTTATGACGGGAGTTGCTGCAAATCACACGCACAACACCTTTGCGACGCACAATCCTGCAATTCTCACAAATACGCCTTACTGAGCTTCTTACTTTCATTGCCTAAATCCGCCTTGTAAAACAAACGCTAAACAACCAATCGTCTAATTTCGCAAAATAATCCGGCCCCTGTTCAGGTCATAGGGCGACATTTCAACCGTAACGGTGTCGCCCGGCAGTATCCGGATAAAATGCATCCGCATCTTGCCGGAAACGTGCGCCAGAATCTGATGCCCGTTCTCAAGTTTGGCCTTGAACATCGCATTCGGCAGCGCTTCGAGCACTTCTGCCTGCAACCTTATTGCATCCTTTTTGGTCATACCTGCTTTAACGTCAACACTTCACATCCGCGACCGGTTATCGCTATAGTATGTTCAAAGTGAGCCGAACACTTTCCGTCAGCAGTTACAACCGTCCAGCCGTCTTTAAGCGTCCGAACGCTGCTGATGCCGCTGTTAATCATCGGCTCAACCGCCAAAATCATTCCTTCTGCCAGGACAATGTCATTCGCCAAAAGCTCATCGTTGACGAAATTAGGCACTCTCGGCTCTTCGTGCATCTGGGTTCCGATTCCGTGTCCGACAAACTCGGTCACAACCGAAAAACCCGCCGATTCAGCCATCTTCTGCATTTCGCCCGCTATTTTGCTCCAGCGAACTCCGGGGGCAGCCATTCTTATCGCCAAATCAAGCGCCCCTTTGGTGAT
>JBEKZW010000070.1:0-5502 GCA_049509475.1 Sedimentisphaerales bacterium | reverse complement strand
GTGGCCTGCGCGGAGTGGAGTAGTAGTGGGTATGTACCACCGCGCGCCGCTGCCGCCGGTCGTGGCGCGGTACAGGGTAAGCTCACAATGGTTAGCGCCGTAGTTGGTGTCAATTTCAAGCATGAATCCGCCATACGCTTTGTCCCAAATTTTCTGGAAGCGCTCGCCTGGTACCGGTCCTGCGAAATGAAATCCTATCTCCCACGAAACGACGTTCTGGTTGTTGGTTGCGGTGCCCGCTGGGATGCCGATAAAATCACTGGTCGTGTCGTCACCCCAGTACGGGTAGCCGTTTGACTGGGTCTGAAATGAGCCAGGATTGCTGACGTACGCGTTATAGCTGGCGCCTGCCGTCCCCTGGTTGACCCACGTTGATCCTGCCTGGGGGACGTAATAGATAGTTGGCGCTGGCGTGTTTGTCTGAGTGGCCGTGGTCTGGGCCTTGACGGTGGTCTTGGCCTTGACGGTGGTCTTGGCCTTGACGGTGACTATGACGGCGCTACTGGTAGAGGACTTGTAGGAGCTGTCGCCGGCGAAGGTGGCGTAGTAGGTGCGCCTGCCGGCGGAGCCAAAGCTTCCGGTGAGGGTGATCTTACCGCTCGCGCTGGTGGTCTTGGTGGTGTCGCTGATGCGTTTGCTACCAATGTAGTGGTAGATCTTGACAGACTTCGACGACAGGGCCTTTGAGCCGCTCTTGAGGGTGGCGGTGAAGGTGACCTTTTGATTGACAGTGGGGGTGAGCGTGCTGGCCGAGAGAGAGAGGTGGGTTGACTGTCGGGTGGAGGATGCGGTGGCTGCGACTGGGGTGGGAACTGCGCCCACGGTGACGACACCTGCAAATACCACGGTAATGAGAAGAACTGCTACAGAAACTGGGACGATGTTATATGCGCGCATGGGTTTGCCTCGGTAAAACGTTCCTTACGTAAGACGCGTCAGAGGGGCATAAAAAGGCTTCGGTCAAACGATATCGCTAAAACGACGCAGCGATGTCGAAATGGCAAAAAAATGGCTAAGAACGCTCGATCTGGCGTCGGTTTGATCGCCCTTCTTGTTTCCACTGCCCTCGCCACAGCCGCTTAACAGGTGCCTCGTTGTGCGTAGCGGGTTCTTCTTTCGGGGTGATGGACAACCAGCTTTTTCTTAAAGCGCCGCTAGCACGAAGCCAAACCCGTAGTAAGAGCGGCACGTACGTACTACGTCAAACCTAAGCGTTTCAAGGCGATGATTGGGGTTTTACGTGCTCTTTTGTGCTTCTCGCCGAAGGCGGCCGTATCGGTTACGTAGGCAGGGCCGATTTTACACGTACTATGATTCGCCCATCATTAGCCATATTGTCATGCCGACGTTGCGCCCGTAGAGAGCAGCAGACAGAAAAAAGAGGTCACCTTATAATGTGGGTGGAGCTGGGGCGCTGGTGCATTTAGGCGAGATTTTGGCTTATGTTTATGGGATTTGGTTATACTTGATAAACTCGTGTGCCGCTGCCGAGGTCGCGGCTGTAATGGTAGATCATGTCGTTAACCGTCGTCGGTGTCTGTCCGAGGGCCTCCGTTACCTCTGCACGTCTAGCGTTGTTGCGCGTCATCACGCCTGATTGTAGCTCGTATGGTTACTCCAGGATGCCATGCTGAATCCGCATCAATATCTACACGCAATTTATTATATCGGCAAAAGTCAATAATCTCGCATAAATCCTTAAACGACGCGCCGTATGGTTCCGTTGTTATCACATACTCGCCGTCAGAATGCTTATGAGTGGTCGAGTGGTCGAATATGCCGAGAATATTGCCCACGTCGTCCGCGTCTACTTCTTCTTCGCGTCCCGGTACACGCACGCGGCGCTTATGGAGTAGTTTACCTAGTTGAGCGCCGTTCGGGAATTTACCGCCCGGGTTCCGTTTTACGCTCATAACTTCGGCATATACGTTTTCTAAATCGTCTAATTCTTCGAGCGTTTGAACCGCCTCGATATACTCTGGCGATGGATTGGGATTATACTGCGTTCTGCGCTCGCGTTTAATATCCTCGGACTTCATATCTTTTCTATCTCCTTAAACTGAAACCCGCGATCACCTTTATACGGCTTATGATGGTCGACTTTTCCGGTTAATATCGCCTTTGGGATACCCCCGGGGAATGCTTCGCACGTCGCCGTCTTTACGTGTCTATCGCGGATATAGTGAGCGCAGCGGTTGCAAATCGGGACGTATGAATCGTCACCAACAACACGGCTGGCCGCTTTTACCCTCTTACCGCGAAACTCGTCTGCGCTCATAGCGCCCGTTATCGGCTTCGGTGTTTCTATATCCATTTTTTATCTCTCGGATAAGTAGTGCTTATCGGCCGAACAAATAGCAGCCACAATCCATTAGAACCGAAATTCAAGTTACTTGATAGAAGAGAGATACTGAAGGGAGATATTTATAGCATCGCTTGCGGTGGAAAGTATAAAATCTTTCAGAAGGTTTACAAACAGTATTTTTCCGGTAATAAGGAACTGATGCAAAACTCACGTCATTCAGATGGGACGTGCAGAATACCCGATACGACGTCGTTGAAAGAAACCATAGCCCTCGCATATTCTTTAATGCGACGCCGACGTGCAATCTGCTCTCAAAGATGCTTAATGAATGCAGCAAACGTCTGTCTCTCTCATAGCGCGTTCTATGTGCCTATTAGACTTCATAAAACTTTGCGCACATTCGGGAGTGTGCGCGAAAGCGAGCCTGAATTAAAGGATGGCGCAATACGCACCTTCTTATCTCCAAATAAACGTCCCACCCTTCCGATCCCAGCAGTTGATGAGGTAGGTCACTGTTTGGGCCCCAAATTCAACGTAGCGGCAGAATAATATTTTCCAGTTTTCTAGGTTCCCATTTCCGAAAATGGCTCGTAGTGGGAGATCTCACCGAGAGATATTTCTGGAGTTCCGTGAGTGCAAAGTGAAAACGGTAAAACTTCTTGTGATTGTTGCCCTTCCTGTTTTTGCGCTGAAGCACATAGCCTCGACGCGACAAAAAAGCGGTCAAACGTCGCACCTCATATGTAATTCGTAGTCATTGAGCACATTGATTCCTTTTTTGAAGAAGCATATAGACCCCGATAACAAAAACAAGCACTATTGCCCAACCAGTAAGAAGCACAAAAATGCCCCACCACGTAGAAGCGGGGTTTACCCGCAAAACGGGGTCGAACAACAAAAAGATGAGTGCTGCTTCAACAACTATGCAAACCCCCACTATGTGCTTTTTTAGCCACTTTACGGCGGCTTGTTTCTGGTTTTTTGAGGAATAAGGAGAGTTGTCTGATGCCATTTCTAGATGCGCTATTTGTCAAGCGGCGTTCATCTTAACTCGCGTTTAGCTCGCGCCGAACAAACTATCAATCTCCTCGCTGCGGACCGTCAGCGGCCGAGCCAGAGGGCGATCCCGGCCACGACGGCGACGAAGACGGCGACGATGAGCCACCCCTGCCAGGTCTTGGGACTGATCCCGTAGCCGACCCGCTTGGGTCCGAACCACGGTCGCTTGGGATTTAACGTCGTACCGCAGTTTGCACACAACGTGGCCCCAGTCGGATTAGCCGCTCCACAGTTTCTACAATACTCTTGTTCGCTCATAGTGACAACCGTCGGATTGGTTATGTTCTAGCTCACCACGTCAAACCCTGACCCCAAAAACTCTGCGTTGCCGTGGCTGCCGCCACCGTGGCCGTTGTTGGAAGACCAGCGGCGGCCAATGCCGATGCGGCTATCCCGATAATTAAAAACAATGCCAGGAGTTTTTGGTTCATCTCTATACCACCAATCAAAACGGCGGCGTGATAGCTTAAGCGTTGTCGTTTAGTTGCGCCGTAGGGCCAGATTAAAAAAGAAGAGTTCTACGACCTGCAACCGCCCAAATTAGAAACGCAACAGAGAATATTAACAATAAGCATCATCAAGGACATTCACTGTGAAAACGTTAATTGTCTATGCTTCAGTTCACCACAAGAACACGGAAAAAGTAGCAAAAGTGATGGCAGAAGAGCTGGGGGCGGACCTTGTCCCTATCGGTCAGGCACAACCCGAAACACTCACGGCGTATGACCTGATCGGATTCGGATCAGGGATTTATTGGGGGAAGGTTCATACGACCCTCCTCCAGTTTGCAGAGGCACTCCTTCCTGTCTCAGGAAAACAGGCTTTTATCTTCACTACCAGTGGTGACGGGAAAGTAGAGCGGCAAGTTGCTATCAAAGAACTACTGGAGAAGCGAGGATTCTCTATTGTAGGTAATTTCTCCTGTAAGGCATGGAATACGTGGGGGCCTTTAAAACTTACAGGGGGGATTAATAAGGGAAGACCAAATGAGAAAGACCTAGAGGAAGCACGGATATTTGCACGGGGACTGAAAGAAAACACTTGAGCTTACCGATAAAATAAGCGCACTGCTCACTTTTTGCATATAAGGGGACGGTTAGATACCGATACTAAAAAAGGAATAGGTAAATAAATCTCGAGGGGTTCTAACCGTTCCTTTTTTATTTTCCACCGCAAGAGTTATTCATGGCAGAGGTTTAGGAAAATTAATAATGGCACTATCCAGTTTGTATGTCTAGAAGCATTTAGAAAGGAGGTAGGAATTGTGGTGGATATTATCTGGCATGGGCACGCGTGCTTTGAGGTGAGGGGGCAAAATGCTACAATCGTGTTTGACCCCTTCGGAGGAATCGGCATACCTGAGCCACAGGCAAACGCTGACATCGTCCTGTGCAGCCACAGCCACAGGGACCACAACAACATACGACCAGTGCTCAAGGAAGGTGGAGTTGTCCTAGAAGGATTTGTGGGCGCAATGGAGGTCGAAGACATTCTCGTGAAGGGCGTGGCAACCCTGCACGACGCCGCAGGCGGCAGCCAAAGAGGGGAGAACAGCGTCTATATTACACAGCTTGACGGCCTCACGCTGTGCCACCTAGGGGACCTAGGCCACGACCTGACCGCAGAGCAGGCGAAGGAGATAGGCACGCCAGATGTGTTGTTCACACCAGTTGCGGGAGGGGCCACCATAGGGCCTGATGTAGCGTGGTCGGTCATCGCCAAATTAGATCCGAAAATCATCATGCCGATGCATTACAACGCAGGGCTCTCAGAGGCATCGCCGTGGTTACCAAAGGCGATGCCTGTCCCCCTCGATGAGTTTTTGAGGGGAAAAAAGAACGTTGAGAGAATCGATGGCCCGAGCTTCAGCGTCAACAAAGAGAGTTTACCTAATGAACAAACGATTGTAGTGCCGAAACCTCCTGTCTAGTTCTCGTATCCGTAATCATTTTATCCGGGTTCTGCAGGCCCAACGTTGAGATGTACAATACCGATGTTTTGTCGGTTTTTACCGGCTGTTTTTGGTGTCCTTTTGGTCCGCGTTACGCACGCACACATAACCAGATAAAAGCACCTTGTTTTCCGGAAGTACGCTACATAAAAAGCCAAAGGTAAAACGCATAACCAATAAGAGAAGC
>JBEKZW010000007.1:0-73767 GCA_049509475.1 Sedimentisphaerales bacterium | reverse complement strand
TAGCCCGTCTTCATCTCTATCTGGTCACGAACCGAGAGATTCAACGGAGAACTCATCGCGACAAGCAGCCGTTTGCCTTCCTTTTTGATTGGAATGACATTGTTACGGCTCACCATTTCGTATGAAAGCAAATGGGCCGTCATCGTGTCTATGATATCCGGCGAAAGATTTATAAACTCGATGTTGTTGGTAACGGCGATAATCCTTGTGAGCTGTTCCTCATTGACAAGATTGCCCTTCTTCAGCACACTTATCAAACTTTGTCCGGTTTGCCGCTGCTGCGCAATCGCCGCCTGCAAAGTGGCCTCATCGAGAATGTTCTCTTTGATAATCAGCGAAATTATAGGGTCTTGTTCTTCCATAATAGCCCTTCATCCTGACAGAATTTCTCCCAATCAGAATTGTTTATCGACGCCACCCACAGGCGACTTAAAGACAAAGAACCGAGGGTATCAGCAGATTGCCGTATATGCCCCTGCTCGCGACTAAAGTCCCATAAGATTGGCCTTGGGGATGCAGTGAAAGGGGAGGCAAATGGCCAAGGGAATCTAATTATTGAGGTGCAGAATTTTGGCGCCGTCAAAACCGTTGAATTTCGTCGAGGAAGCGGTGCTGTACGCTCCTATATTCTCCGTGTAAAGATAATCGCCTATTTCCAGATTGCCCGGAAGTTGTTCCGAAACGGAAATCTTATCGAAACTATCGCAGGTCGGCCCGACAACGGCACAGACCTCTTTTTTGCCCTGCCTGAATGCGCGGAAATTTGGAATCCAGTGGTCATAAACAACACCTGAGAATGTATGATATACGCCGTCGTTTATGTGGTAGAAGATTTTGCCGTCTCTTCTGGCTTTGCCGATTATTTCCGAAATCAATCCGGCTGCAGTGGCCACCATAAATCTTCCCGGTTCGGCTATAATCTCGATGTCATGGGGGAACAGGCGTTCGCATTCGGAATTTATTACTGCCGCGAGTTTTTGAAACTTGGGGACATGCGAATCGTAAGGTACAGGAAACCCGCCGCCGATATCGACGATTTTAAGATTGTACCCTTTTTGACGCGAATGATTGAAAATCTGGGACGTTATTGTCAGCGCGGCCGTATAATTATCGAAATTTGTGCACTGGCTGCCGACGTGAAAACTCAATCCCTCGACCACCAAACCTAAATCAAACGCCTGTTTTATGAGGTTATAAGCGTCTCCAGGCTCGGCACCGAATTTCGAGCTCATCTCCACCTGCGAGCCGGTATCGGGGACCTTCAATCGCAAAACCAAGCCCGCTGTTTCACAATTTTCCCGTATCTTCTTTAGCTCATCCACGCTGTCAAAGGTAACAAGAGGCCGGTATCGTTTTATGTCCCTCAGGGTTTGCCTGTCTTTTATCGTGTTGGAGAAAATTATCTTGTCCCAGATATAAAAATCTTTGTCCTTCTCCTCGAAATGCCTGATGTACTTGTAAACCTGCATAAACTCATTGTAGGATGCGACATCGAAGCTGGCGCCTTCATTGAACAGCGTCTTGATTATCTGCTGTTGCGAATTGGCCTTTACCGCGTAATAGCACTGTACCCTCGGCAGATGCTTTTTGAAAGTGCGATAATTCTTCCTTATCACGTCGTGGTCAACTATAAATAAAGGAGTCCCGTGCTTTTGGGCCAATTTGAGAAGCTCTTTTTTCATATCAATCCCGTTTTTGTCAGGCCATTAACTTTCTGATTAGCTTCCTGAGTTTTTCAACCTCTTTATTGTTTTCAAGATAGGACTTTATCAGCTTTTTATGCAACTCTTCGCCACGGTAATATAATTTTTTCAGTTTTTTGGGTCTCGTGGTCTGAATAACATAAGCGACCATAATAGGCAATGCAACCGTAACGTCGAGATAAGCGGTTACGGCTTCATCGAGTTTTGTCGGGTCAATTTTACCCCAGCTCGCCGCCTCGCTTGGCGGTGCGCCTGACAAACCGCCCGTATCGGGCCTGGCGTCTGTTACGTTGATATCATAATCCTGGCCCGCTTCCGGAATCATCAGGACCTCCTGAATCTGCGGCTCGGTCTGGAGCACAAAATTCTTGGGACTCCCGCCGCCAATCAGGATGACGCCCGTCTTGCCGTTTTCATATTTTTTGGCATTCAGTATTATCGCCGTCGAGTCGTTAACGTCGATGCTCGGATTTATTTTCAGCTTGAACGCGTCCTGCAAACCCGACGCCTCCGCCAGAAGTTCGAGGCCAGCGATATTCATACCGATTGTCGAATCGCCCGGCGACGACGTGAAGACGGGTATTCCGTTTCTGTAAGCCGCCGCGAGAACACTTACCTGGCCGAGTTTGTGCTTTTCTTCGAGTTCGCTGAGCAGTTTGCCTAAGTGATGATAAAATTCGCGTGTCCCCATTTCCTTTTGAAATTCGGGTCGAACAAGCATTTCTCGCAGGCGTCTGTCGGTTTCCATCAGGACGTCTTCGTAATCAAACAGGATGTCGTAAATCCGCGTTACGCCCTTGTCTCTTAAATCGACGTCGTCAACGCTATGGCTGCCGCGGAACATAGGCAGATTGAACGCATAATGTATGTCGTGATACATATTCGCGCCAGTGGCGGTAAGCCAGTCAACAAAGCCATGGTTCATCAGGGGAATTATTGCCGACGGCCCAAGCCCGGCAGGCGTTAATGCGCCAGCCAAGCTCATACCTATGGTAACATCCGCCTGAGAGTATTTTTCTTTCAGCAGCTGGCAGGCGGCCCTTAATCTTCCGCCGTTGTAAGCATCCATATTGTCTATCAGTTTCGCTATGTCCGTCGATTTCGAAATCGGCTCAGGGAGGACCCTTTTGCCTGAAAGATACTTTGCTTTGTTGGGACAATCTTTATTGTGTTTTGCCATTTTTCTGCCTACGCCTTCCAAAAATATTATGCTCGTTAGTTCACAAAAACATATTTGTCGTTAATTTTGAGCAGGCATTCTAATTGATGAATAAGCAAAAATCAACCGGCGCTCACAATCAACTATGCCCGCTCAACAAAACCGAACAAATATCCCAGGACAAACGTCGTTACCGTGCCGATTACTATCAGCCAGCTCCAGGCCAGCGCAACGTATCCGCAATGAGACAGCAATAAAAGGGCCGCCATACCGACCGTGCTGATAATCATCGCAGCGATATTGCCATAGTTGGACTTGCGTTTTGTTAATACGCCAAGCAGAAAAACGCCAAGCGTAGCGCCGCCAGTTACGGAAATTATCTCGAAAGCAAACCAGAGAATATTCTCCACCGGTTCGCAGGCAAGAGCGATAATCGCAAGTATAACGCCAAACGCCACTATCCCTATTCGTGAAACAAGGAGGTAATGTTTTTCAGTCGCGGATTTTTTAATGAGGGGCCGATAGATATCCGTTACAAAGGAAGAGGAAAGCGAACTCAACGGCGAATCGATGCTGGCCAATATGATTGCCGAAAGCATCAATCCTTTTAATCCGACCGGGAGAGAATTTGCCACGAAATGAGAAAAGACCTCTTTGGCTTTTTCTGGATGAGCAACGCCCGGGTTCTGCTGGTAGAAGACATAAAGCAAAGTGCCTATTCCCAGATATATGCACAGAACAGGCAGCCCTACCAATATGGTTGAAATAATTGTTTTCTGGCTTGCCTTGCGAGTTTTGACGGTAAGTAATCGCTGCATCAGTTCCTGGTCGGTCCCGAATACCGCCAGGCCTATGAAAAATGCGTTGGCTGTTCCCGCCCAGAAAGTCGTTGGATTGTTGAGGTCGAAATCAAATTTAAAGACACTTAACCGACCGGCCTCACCGGCAATTTGCCAGGCGATCGATAACCCGCCCTGAATTTTGAGCAGAATAAAAACAAATAGCACGCCCCCGGCCAGAAAGAAAATCGTCGTCTGATAAGCACCGGCCCACACCACCGCTTTTATACCACCGAATGTAATGAAGATGATACTTACAATTGTAAATACCAAAAGCGTCTGCGCCAAAGACCAGCCAAGAATTATCCCCACCCCGAGGCACGCCGCATATAATCTGACGCCGGATGCTACCAGACGCGTAATAAAAAAGAAAATCGAGCCGGCATATTGCGTCTGGGGGCCGAAACGATGCCTGAGAAATTCGTAGATACTCGTGCAGTCATATTTATAAAACACAGGGATAAACAGAAACGCAACCATAACCCTCGCTGTCGCCGAGCCGACAAAAAACTGCAGGTACTGCCAGTTCTCGCTATAGGCGGTCGCCGGCACGCCGATAATAGTCAGCGCGCTGACTTCGGTCGCGACAAAAGACAAGCAGGCCACAATTGAAGGAACCTTTCGCCCGCCGACAAAAAAATCTTTCGTATCTTTTTCTTCGCGTCCGAAGATATAGGAAATAACAAAAAGAAGAATAATCGCCAGGCCTACCACTATTAAATCAATCAGACCAAGCGTCCCCGATATCTGGTGCGCTGTAAGAAAGTCACTCATTTGCCTTCCTTAATGGCTTTCCTCAACGACTGCCCGCATTCGTCGAGAACGGTAACGGCCCGGTGCAGATTCATTTTGCGGAAGTGCATTACTATCGCGGCTTTGACTTTTCCCTGTGCCCTTTCGAGCAGTTTGGCGGCCTTCGTTCGGGAAAGTCCCGTCATCTGCATAACAATCCTCACAGACCTGTCACGCAGTTTGTTGTTTGTCGCAGTCAGGTCAACCATCAGGTTTCCGAAAACTTTGCCCATTTTTATCATTGCTGTCGTCGTAAGGATATTGAGCACGAGCTTGGTAGCGGTGCCCGCCTTCATCCTGGTTGAGCCGGTAATAATCTCGGGGCCAACAACGGGATTAATAATAATCCGGGCAGGAATACCCTTAACGCTTTCCGGCGCGCACGTGATAAAAATCGTGCCCGCCTTCAGCTTTCTCGCCTGTCTCAACGCGCCTCGCACATAAGGCGTCAGGCCGCAGGCGGCAATACCAACAACCACGTCCTTGTTGCAAACACCGCGTCTAATTATTTCCCTGGCGCCATTATTGGCGTTATCTTCGGTTCCCTCGACGGCCCTGACCAGCGCGCGTCTGCCCCCCGCGATTATCCCCTGCACTAACTTCGGACTAACGCCGAAAGTAGGCGGGCATTCCGATGCGTCGAGAACACCGAGCCGTCCGCTTGTCCCCGCGCCGACATAAAACAGCCGGCCGCCTTTTTTGAAATGTTCCACTATCACATCAACCGCGGCTGCAATTTTTTTGCACTCTTTGCCTACCGCGGGCACAACAAGCATATCTTCGGAATTTATAAGCCCGACTATCTGTGCCGTTGACAGCCGGTCAATATTTCTACTTCTCCTGTTGCTATGCTCAGTTGTCGGCAATGGTCTGTGTTTTTTCATTATGCGGGTATTATCTTTCCTAAAATTACCGGCTGTTTCGCCCCCGTCGCGCCGGGGACATTATTTGCCGCACCTTTTATTGTCGCATACGCAAGAATAGCAAACGAAATCGCCTCTTTGGCGTCGCAGTCGATTCCATAATCGTCGCTGAGCAAAATTCTGCTTTTACCAAGACCCTGTTCCAGCATTTTGACCAGTGTCTCGTTATGCGCACCGCCGCCGCACAATATTACTTCATCAGGAATCTGAGGCAAGAACTTTCGATACGCCTGAACAATACTGGTTGCGGTAAACGCGGTAACAGTAGCCAATATATTTTCAGAAGACATCGATTTCTTTTTCATTCTTTTATACAGCGCATCGCAATACCGGCTGCCGAATTCCTCTCTGCCTGTGGATTTCGGCGGATGCCTGCCAAAAAACGGATTCTTCAGCATATCCTTGAGCATGGTTTTATCAACCGTGCCTCGTGCCGCGATTTTTCCTCCCCGGTCAAACTTTTGTTTGCCCTTACTGATAATCGAAACAATACCGTCGATTATCATATTGCCCGGGCCTGTATCGAAAGCGATTATATCTTTTACCTCGCCGGCAGCCGGCAAATATGTCACATTAGCAATGCCCCCGATATTCTGAACCGCCCGATTGCGATGCTTATCGCGAAACAGAAAATAATCCGCAAACGGCACTAACGGCGCACCCTGCCCGCCGGCAGCCATATCTCGGGGTCTGAAATCCGCGACCGTTACGATTCCCGTCCGCTGGGCGATTATCGACGGCTCACCTATTTGCAGAGTCGAACAAATAATTTTTTTGCCGAAACGCCTGCCATTAGGATTGTGATAAATCGTCTGCCCGTGTGAGCCAATTAAATCAATCGTATCAAGACCGATACCGCTTTTTTTACACAGCTTGACAACCGATTCCGCAAAGACCTCGCCAATCACAAAATTAAAATGACAAATATCCGCCGAACTGCCGGACACTGCCCCGCAAAGCCGAAGCACATTGCGGCGTAACTCATCAGAATAAGCAAATGTATCGAACGCTAACACGCTCACTTTGTCTTTATCGATATCAACAATCGCGACATCAACGCCGTCAGCGGACGTCCCTGACATTAATCCCGCGATGCGCATCTTTGTCCCCATTACAATCCCTTTTTCAGTTCATCTTCAGCACGATTAAACAATCGCATATTATCATTCAGTCGGGAAATTTTATTGCGTGCCAGCCAAAGCCCTTTGAAATCTGCTGCGATGCCGTGCATTTGTCTTCTTAAATCTTTTATTTCCGAACCGTTGATGTTTTTGCCTAAACGTAAACGCTTGGCTGCTAACGCCCTACTGCTCGCCAGACAATCCATTCGAGCGGCCAACCTCAATTCCCTTAATGCTAATTGCTCAAATTCCCCCATCTGTTTTACATCCGTGGGCCAAATACTATCATCAGACAATTCCGCCGCTATTTTTCGCAGACCTTTCTCGCTTATCAAATCAATTGCGCTGAATTCGATTGTCTTGTCCCTCAGCATCGGCTCAAAAAACGACATAAACAGCAGCGACTTGTTCGGCACAGTTTTCCCGCAGGTAATATAGGTGCTGCCCAGCAGTCGTATCGCTTCCGCCATACGATTATTTTGTTGCCCAAATGCGCGATGGCAGAAATTCTCTGTGAACCTGTCGTTATCAACGGCTTTGCCATTCCAGGCATTGGCGGCCCCGTGTGCGAAACTGTGTAAGCTGACTCCAAGAAAATTACGATGCCCATTATCACCCCAGTCCGTATTGAGCAATCCCTCCGCGTGATATTTTCGTCCCGCATCGGCGAAGTTAGTCACGTTACCCATCGAATTGGGCAGGCGAGTCCCGTGCGTAAGCCAGCCGCTTGTCCCCGGACAAACCATCAGCGGCAATCCGGAATCAGCGATTTCTTTCGTTCTTTTTATGTTCTTCCCGCCTTGCTCATACTCCCAGTTCAACAAAACCATATCGCGCGGCAGCTTGCCCAATAATTCCGGATGATTCAATACTATGTCCGCCCAGGCGTTCATACACTTGCCGTGTTTTTCGCAAAGACGGTGAATCTTCAGGAGAAAATCGAGATAAACCTGCCCGACCCCGATGCGATTCGCTTTTTTCTCGCTGCGGCCCTTTCCAAGCTCCCACGTTTCGTCACAGCAAACGTTGAAATCCTCCGCTTCAAAAAGCGGCATAAATTCGCCGTATAACTCCGCGATGAGCTTGATAGAGCCGGGGTCAATTGGGCAAAGAGTTGTCCCGCCCGCAAAACCTCGGAATCCCAGCTTCTCGCCTAAGTGCCTGTATCGCGGCAAAGACAGAATTTTTTCAAAATGCCCGAAACTTGAAAGCGAACCGACAAGCCGGATATGGTGTTTTTTGCAATGCTCCTGCAAAGAAAGGATTTCCTCAGGCGTAAAAGGGCTGTAACCTCTGCCTATTTCAGGATGTTTCTTAAAAGTGAATACGTTCTCAACGTAAAGCTGTATCTCATTTATTTTCCAGCGAGAAAGCCATACTGCCAACTCCTTCAATGTATTGAGTTTGGGTACTTTCCCCCTTGAGCAATCCAGATATACTCCCCGCCTGCGAAAATCCGGCTCATCATCTATTTTACAAAACGGCAAAACTTCACCGTATATCGCAATCAGCTCGCGCAGCGTCTGTGCCGCGTAATACTCCCCCGCATCCGTACTAGCACGGATTTCGATACCTTCACGGGAAATGATTAGACGATATGCCTCACAATCGGCAATATCTTTATCGCGGTATGTCCTCAAAACCGCTCGTTTGGGCCAGTGAAAATACCCATCCCTTAAACTGACCTTCTTAACAGGCACAACTAATTTTGCAAAATGACGTTCATCCTTGATAGTCATACGCCCAGTATAGCACGGGTTAATTCAGGTGCAAAGCAAAAGAGACGACCCCCTGTTAACCGGTACGCTATCCGCTTCGCAGTATTGACTTTCCCGCCAAAAACCCATAAACTACGGTGTTTACTTATAAATATTTAGCCCCCGGTTTTACCGGGGGTGGTTATGATGGTTTAAAATATGAGCACTAAATACGCGATAATAATACCAGATGGGGCGGCGGATAACCCGATAGAGCAGTTCGGCAACAAGACCCCGCTTGAAGCGGCCTATACGCCGAATATGGACCGAATCGGCCAGACCGGCCGGCTCGGCATCGTCCGAACCGTTCCCGAAGGTATGGAGCCCGGCTCGGACGTCGCGCAAATGTCGCTATTGGGCTACGACCCGAAGCAATATTACACCGGCAGAGCGCCTATCGAGGCAGTCGCGCGAAACGTCCAGCTATCGCCCGATGACTGGGTCTTCAGGTGCAACCTTGTAACTATAGCCGACGGCAAAATGGCTGACCACAGCGCAGGCCATATCTCTACCGAAGAAGGAACTGAATTAATCGAAGAATTAAATGAGCAGCTCTCAAACGATAAAATACGCTTCTACACCGGCGTAAGTTACCGTCATCTGCTCGTCCTCAAGGATATGGACATCAACGTCAAGACCTGCCCGCCCCATGATTATATAGGCACCCCCGCCGAAAAAATCCTCCCAAGGGGCAAAGGCGCAGAATTACTCATCGACCTGATGATGCGCTCGCAGCAGTTCTTCCGCAACCACGACATCAACAAGGTGCGGGCGGACTTAGGCGAAAACCAGGTCAGCTCAATCTGGCTCTGGGGACAGGGCAAAAAAGCAAAACTCGAAAGCTTCGAAAAACGTTTCGGCATCAAAGGCGCAGGCATTACCGCCGTTGACCTCTTCAGGGGACTCGCCAAACTCATCGACTTCGACCTTATTGAAGTCGCCGGCGCAACCGGCTTCATCGATACCAATTTCGAGGGCAAAGGCACAGCCGCGATTAAGGCCCTTGAGAAGTACGATATCGTCGTTGTTCACGTCGAAGCCCCCGATGAGGCGGGCCACGCGGGCAATCCCGAAACCAAGAAAAAGGCAATCGAGCAGATTGACAAATACATAGTAGGCCCGATTTACGAGGCGATAAAAAAATACCCCTCCTGGCGCATTATGGTACTGCCCGACCACCCCACGCCCGTAAAAACCGGCGCGCATTGCGGCGACCCCGTCCCGTTCGCTATGGCGGGCGACAACGTTTCGGGCGTTTTTCAGGCCGCCTTTACCGAATCAAACGCCGCAAAATCCGGCTTGCGTATTGACAAAGGGTACGAACTTATGGAGTATTTCCTTAAAAGTTAATTATTTGTAGGGCGGGGTTTACCTGTCCTGAGCGAGGTCGAAGGACCCCGCCAATATTAAACGGAGCAAATATGCCTATACTTGTTCAAAAGTTTGGCGGGACCTCGGTAGCGAACGCCGAGAAAATCCGCCGGGCCGCACAGAAAGCGATTGACGCAACCAAAAAAGGTTACCAGGTCGTCGTCGTCGCCAGTGCGCGCGGTCACCAGACGGACCATCTCGTTGCGGACGCGATGGAGCTTAACCCCAACCCGCCAAAACGCGAAATGGACCAGTTGCTCAGCACAGGCGAACAACAGACAGTATCGCTATTCGCGATGGCGCTGGACGCAATGGGCCACAAAGCAATCAGCTTCACCGGCTTTCAGGTCGGCATGCTCACCGACAGCACGCATACGAAAGCCCGCATAAAGAGCATCGACGCAAAGCGAATCCACAAGGAGCTTAAAGAAGGCAAAATCGTAATCGTCGCCGGCTTCCAAGGTATCGACGAAAACGACAACATCACCACCCTCGGCAGAGGCGGTTCAGATACCACCGCGGTCGCGCTCGCCGCAGCCGTCGGCGCTGAGGTCTGTGACATCTTCACCGACGTCAACGGCATATACACAACCGACCCCCGCATTTACACAAAAGCCGTCAAAATGAAGGAAATCAGCTACGACGAAATGCTCGAGCTCGCCAGTTTGGGCGCGGGCGTTATGCACAGCCGCAGCATCGAATTCGGCAAAAAATACAACGTAAAAATCCACGTCAGGTCCAGCAGCGAAGACGTTGAAGGAACCTACATTATTGGAGAGGTGCCACAAATGGAAGGAATAGCGGTTTCGGGAGCGACGATACAAAAAGATATGGCTAAAATCAGCCTGGTCGGAGTAGATAACAAGCCGGGCAACGCGGCCAAGGTATTTCACCGGCTGGCTGAGGCAAAGGTCGTCGTCAACGATATAATGCAGACCGAGGTCAGCGCCGACAAGGCCAATCTGGCGTTTACAATAGGCTCAGCGGACCTTCGCCCGGCAAAGGAGGCCATCGAGTCGATAAAAAAGGAAGTCCATTACGACAGCGTTTTCGTCCGCGAGGACATAGCCGAGGTTTCGGCCGTGGGCGTCGGAATGAGAAGCCATTACGGCATCGCCGAGAAGATGTTCAGCGCATTAGCCAAAGCCAAGGTCAATATCGACTCGATTACAACAAGCGAAATCCGAATAAGCTGCGTCGTCGATAAAGACCAGGCGGAAAAGGCCCTGATAGCCGTTTGCGACGCCTTCGATTTGGATAAGCCCGCCGAAAAAAGAGTCAAAAATAAATAAACGACAAACGGTTGCGGTTACGCGGCTCGTGACCCGCTATTTTCGAGTCCCGAGTCACGGGACCCGAGCGACGAAATGAAATACGCGATGAGCAGACGTATGCGTAATGTCGCTGCCGTCATTATTACACTGACGGCAGCGACATTATTTTTTCTCGACCACAGTTGCATCAGCCGGTCAGTAACCAAATCCCTGCAATCAATACAGCCGCAGGATTCCGGTGACATCTCAAAATATCACGGCAGGCAATTCGCCGTCGTCAAGGTCGTCGATGGCGACACCCTCGATATCGATATCCCCGATTTATCCGCCGACGGCGGACGCAGCTACAACCACACACGAATCCGCCTTTGGGGAATCGACACCCCCGAAACCAAAGACCCGCGCACAGGGCCGATGTATTTCGGCAAAGAGGCATCGGACTTCGCAACCCAAAAAGCCCTCGGCAAACAGGTAACTATTTACCTGGAGAAAGAGAAAAACAGCAGAGATAAATATCATCGTCTTCTCGCGTACATTCAACTGTCGGATGGGACTTTCCTGAATGAGATTTTGTTAAGCGAAGGTTACGCCTACGCGGACCTGCGATTCAAACATGGCTTATACAATAAATACAAACAATTGGAATCCGTCGCCCGCAGCCAGAAGAAAGGCCTCTGGGCAGGAGTTACCCCCGAACAGATGCCCAAATGGCGGCAAAAACGACTGCATCTTACGACAGATAACGCGGAGCTGGCGGAGGTAAATAATTAAAATTTGCTGAATATTAGGAAAGGAAAGTTAAATGGGCGCCCATCCTTACTATTATTTCGTAAAATATAACCCGGATATTAACGCGGCTCTCGAAGAGCTGCGCCAGCGCGAGTTCAAAGCCGGCAGATATAATCCTGTGATTCGATTCCTTGAATTTCCAATCGGCCCTGATTCACCCGCCCCGGGAGCACAACACGCATCGATTCGTAAAGCCCTCAAAGATGCAGACGCCGACGGAACCCGCTCCATCCTCGACCTTGACCATATTTCGAAAAACCCTGAGTTCGGCGCAGTATCGCCTTTGTCGCCAAATGAGCTCGTCCGGCTCTTCCAAACGGAGCAGCCCACGCGTGAAATGATTGAGCAAAGCGATGAATTATGGGAAATTCTTGATCGCGGATGGGGCATATACATAATCGCATACAAGGACGGAAGTCCCGACGAGATTTATTTCGCCGGCTATTCCTGCGATTGAATATGCAGCCGCAAAGGTAACCAATTAGAAGTTGCTCGATGCTCGATTCTGGATACTCGAAAAAAGCAGAATAGAACTGTTACCGCCGCGGAAACTTTCACAATAAAGAAAATCACGCTAAAAGGCCGAAGAAGCTGATAGAACCGCGAACTTGTCCGCCGGGGCGGATACATTCAAAGGAACAGATTATGGAAAATCAAACCAAAAACACGGCTTTTGCGGAAGAAAAAACGGATAAGCAGCAATATCAGACGCCCAATTTCAAAGCAGCGTTGCCTTCGAACATGCCTGGCGCGTTCGCAGAAAGAAAATGGCAGCTTGTGTCGCTGTTGACCGGGATACTTTTGATTGCGGCTATCGCGATAATCGGGTGGTTGTATCGGGAGACAAGCGCGGCGGGAACGCAGCGAGACCGGCTGGAGGTTGAAAACCAGTCGCTCAAAGAGCAGTTGAACCTCGCGGGCACGCAGATAGCCGGATTAAAAAATGAGATGGAGACGCTGCTGAATCGCAACATCGGGCCGGCCAATGAGAATCCGAATTCAAAATCGCAGACCGTATCGCCTGTTGCCGCTATCGCATCGAGACACTCGGCATCCGTTGACACGAGTCGAATAAACGTGACGAGGAGAGGGACGAATTCCAGCGGCACAACAAGAGATGAGCTTATAGGGGCGTTAGGCGAGCCGGACCGAGTTTACACTGCCCGCGGCTACGAGCAATTAGTTTACTTCGACAAAAAACCCGGCCGGTTCTGGCTCATAGGTGGTCACGTAGTCCAGATCGGCGGATAAAAAACCCAACTGAAGGACAAATCATCAGGGATAATCACAGGTTGTATTCTTTTATTTTGCGGTAGAGGGTGCGCTCGCCAATACCGAGCAGTTTTGCGGCCTTCTCGCGGTTGTTGCCCGTCTTGGCAAGCATATCGATGATTGCCTGTCTCTCGATTTCATTTAACGGCATTTCAGAAGCAGATTTTGCCTGTGAATTTGAACTTCCCGTGAGCTGTCGAACACGATTGATTTCGGGAGGCAAATCCTGTACGTCGAGTTTGTCGCGGTCGGACATAACGACCATAGTCCTGATAACGTTTCGAAGCTGGCGGATATTGCCCGGCCATTCATAGGAAGCGAGAATATTCGCCGCGGCATCGGTAAAGCCGGCGACTTTCGAGCCGGTTTCGCCGACGGCTTCTTTGAGGAAGAAATCAGCGAGCAGCAGAATGTCTTCGCGTCGCTGGCGCAGAGGCGGAACAGAAACACTGACGCCCTTAATCCTGAAATAGAGGTCCTGGCGGAATTTTTTCTCCTCGACGAGATTAGTCAGGTCGTGGTTGGTTGCGCTGATGATTCGAACATCGACAATGACGGGCTTGTTTCCGCCCACCGGAATTACGACACCATCCTCGATGACCCGCAGCAATTTAGCCTGCATATTCAGCGGCATATCGCCGATTTCATCGAGGAAGAGAGTTCCTTTGTCGGCTATTTCAAAAAGCCCCTTGCGGTCGCCCGCAGCGCCGGTGAACGAACCTTTGACATGACCGAAAAGTTCGCTTTCGAGAAGCGTTTCGGTAAAGCCGGCACAATTTATGGGCACGAAGCGTTTGTTCCAGCGATTTGAATTGTCGTGGATTGCCCTTGCGAGCAGTTCTTTGCCTGTGCCCGATTCGCCCTGGATAAGAACGGAGATATTGGTAGGTGCGACGCGGCGAAGGACCTCGAAAATTCCGGTCGTCTGGGAGCTGTTTCCTCTGACGCCATCGAATCTGAAGTCCTCGTCGGCGGCTCGCCCCTGGGCGTTGGTGCGCTTCATACGAACCACCTGCCGGGCTGCCTGTTCGACAAGGGAGCGAAGCTGGTCGATATTGATAGGTTTGACTAAGTAATCGTATGCGCCGTGCCGGATGGCGTCTTTGCAGGTATCGATGGTTGCGTATGCGGTGATGAGTATGACTTCGGTCTGGCCGAGTTTTTTGGCTTCCTGGAGGATTTCGAGGCCGTCGATATCGCCGCCGAGTTTCAAATCGGTAACAACCACATCAATATCCTGGGCGCGGATGATTTCGAGTGCGTCCCGGCCGGTGTATACCGGTATTGCCTTGGCGCAGCACTTCTGGAGGGCCTCGGCCATACCGTCGGCGTGGTCGCGCTCATCATCAACAACAAGGACGACAGCATCTTTAATCATTACCTGGCCTCCGTTGAAGCAAGAGGCAGCGAGATTGTAAAGCAGGTCCCTTTGCCCGGCTCGCTGACGACGGATATATCGCCATTGTGGGCGTCGATTATTTTTTTGACAGTAGCAAGCCCCAGCCCCGTGCCATCCGGTCGGGAGGACTGATAGGGTTCGAAGATTTGAGTAAGTCGCTCGGCGGGAATTCCTTTGCCTGTGTCGCTTATCTGGATTTGGGCCAAGTTCCCAACACGAACAGTCCGCACCATTAACTCGCCCGTGGCGCCAATGGCCTGCTGAGCATTGATGAAAAGATTAAGAATGGCCTGTTTGAGCATGCCGGCGTCGGCCTGGCAAAGAAGCGGCTCTTTGTGGATGGCCTGACGCATCATTATCGAATGTGCCGTTGCTTGCGGAAGGTAAAAATCGACCATATCAGCAAGGACAGAGTTAACATCGATGGGAGACAGGTTCGGCTGATTTCTGTCGGTATAGCGAAGAAAGCCATCGAGGATTTGTTCAAGGCGGGTGGCTTCCTTGTCGATTACGGCTAATTTTCTGCGGGCCCGCGCCAGACGCTGGTCAATATCGGAGGATTCACCTGCCTGGATTTCTTCATCGACAAGGCGGAGGTTGACTTTGATTGTGGAGAGGGGGTTTTTGATTTCGTGAGCAATCACGCCAAGAAGCCGGCTCAGCTCTTCGGCCTCGGTAGGGCCGGCAGAATCCGCTGTCTGCGATATTGGTTTGTCAGGTGCGTTTTTCACGATTCGTAAACCCGACGTTTAAAGCAATACTCATCACCGCGGGAACAAGTATCAAACACAATGAGGTTTATTTTTTCTGGTCTTTTTTGTCGGACAGGCCGAGTTCCGCCATCGCCGCTTTGCGGGAAAGTTTGAACCTGCCCTGGTCGTCGACAAGCAAAAGTTTGACGGAAATTATATCGCCGACTTTGCAGACGGAATCAACGTTCTTGACGTAGCTGTCGCTTAACTCGCTTACGTGGCAAAGCCCCTCGACACCCGGTATGAACTCGACGAATGCGCCAAAATCCTTGACGGAAACGACCGTGGCCCGCGGATAAATGGTGCCAACCTTGGGGGCCTGGGTCATCGCTTCAATCATTTCTTTGGCTTTAAGATGGCCGTCACCGCCTATGCAGCTAATGAATACGGTGCCGTCATCCTCGATTTCAATGGTGGTTGCGGTCTGTTCCTGGAGGGCTTTGATGTTTTTGCCGCCCGGGCCGATGATTTTGCCGATAAATTCGGGGTCGATTTGCACGGTTACGAGTTTCGGCGCGTAAACGCTAAGCTCCGGCCTGTGCTTATCGATTGTCTTGGACATAGTATCGAGTATTTTGAGACGCGCTTGTCTCGCCTTTTCCATCGCCTCGACCATAATGTTATGCGGGAGGCCGTCGGCTTTAATATCGAGCTGGACAGCGGTAACACCCGCAGTGGTTCCGGCGACTTTAAAATCCATATCGCCGTGGTGGTCCTCGTCGCCGATGATATCAGTGAGCAAAACATATTTGCCGTTATCAGCGGTAACAAGACCGATTGAAATGCCGGCAACCGCCTTTTTAATCGGGACGCCGGCATCCATCAGGGCAAGCGACCCGCCGCAGACCGAGGCCATTGAGCTTGAGCCGTTTGATTCGGTAATATCGGAAATGATTCTTATCGTATAGGCGAATTCTTCTTCGGGAGGCCTGACCATTTCGAGTGCGCGTTCGGCAAGGGCGCCGTGGCCTATTTCGCGACGGCCCGGGCCTCGCATCGGCTTGACTTCGCCGACGGAAAACGGCGGGAAGTTATAATGCAGGGCAAAACTCTGGGCATATTCGTCCTGGAGGCCGTCGATAATCTGGGCATCTTGAATTGTGCCCAAGGTGATGCAGACGAGGGCCTGTGTTTCACCGCGGGTGAAAAGGGCTGAGCCGTGAACGCGGGGCAAAAGGCCTACTTCGCAGGTAATAGGGCGAACATCATCGTAGCCCCGGCCGTCGAGCCGTTTGCCTTTGAGGACAAGGTCGCGGATAATTTCGCCTTCGATTTTATCGAAAATCCGGCTAACCATTATCTGGTCATAATTTTGGGCGGATTCGCCTTCCTGTTTGCAGTATTGCTCAACGAGACGGTCAAACAACCCGCTGACAGCAACTCTTCGCTGTTGTTTAACCGGTATCAGTTTGAGGCCCCGAAGTTCATCGGCGATTTCTGAGCGTATTTTAGAGCAGAGTTTCTCGTCGATTTCGAATATATCGGGTGTTTCCTTTTTGACGCCGACTTTCTGCTGAAGCTCATCGATGAGTTCGCAGACGATTTTTACGGTTTCGTGTCCTGATTTGACGGCCTCGGCGACAACGGCCTCGGGCAATTCTTTGGCGGCAACCTCAATCATATTGATTGCGTCTTTTCGCCCGCCCACCAGGACATTCAAATCGCTCTGGTCCATCTGCTCATGGGTAGGATTGATAACGAACTCGCCATTAACGCGTCCGACACGGCAGGCACCCGTTGGACCGTTGAAGGGAATTTTGCTGATGGTCAGGGCGGCACTGGCCCCTATCATCGCCGGAACATCAGGGTCGTTTTCCTTGTCGGCGCTGAGTACTGAGGCGATAATCTGAACTTCATTAAAATAACCATCCGGGAAGAGAGGCCGCAGAGGCCTGTCAATCATTCTTGAAGTGAGTGTCTCCTTTGTTGAAGGTCTTCCTTCGCGTTTGATGAAGCCGCCGGGAAATTTTCCGGCCGCGCTGTGTCTTTCACGATATTCTACTGATAGCGGGAAAAAATCAATATCTTCGGAGCGAGGCGGCGCGACAACCGCGCTGACGAGGACGACTGTTTCGCCATAGCGGACGATAACGGCGCCGTCGGCCTGCCTGGCGATTTTACCTGTTTCAATGGATAAAGTTCTGCCCGCGATTTCTCTTTCGACTTTGACAAGATTAAACATAAGCTACCTCATAAAAAGCCAGGGCGCAGCACGTAAAGACGGCATGCGGCGATGGCAGGCGTTTTGCCCTATTTCCGCAAGCCGAGCCGGGAGATGATGTCCTGATAGCGTTTCGGGTCTTTTTTGCCGACGTACTTGAGCAGCGACGCCCTTGTGGCAACCATCTTGAGCAGACCGCGGCGGGACGAGTGGTCCTTGCGGTGGCTCTGCAGATGCGCGGTAAGCTCGTTGACTTTTTCGGTCAGCAAAGCAATCTGTACGTCAGGCGAACCGGTATCGCCCTGGTGGCGTTCGAAGTTGTGAACAATATCTTTCTTTTTCGTTTTTGCCAGCATTTTTCAAATAAACCCTTTCTTCGAATCCCGGTTTGGCCTGCCGGGGTCATGATTACAATCTGTCTTAAAGAGCCAAAAGTTGTAAAACCGGCATTTTAGCAGTTTTTGGGCGGTCTGCAAGAGGCAACCGGCTAAAAAGTGTAATAAAGATGCGATTTGCGTCAGGAGGCGTTTCCGGATAAGCACGCGGGTTTACGATGGGGAAGATTAAGTAATAAGGGTGCCGACTGCGACGGAGCCATACTGGGAGAAGTCCTCTGCTCCGTACGTCTTGACGGCGCCTTCTTCCATAAGGTCCCAGAGGTGATAAACGTCGCTTTTGAGAAAGGCATTAGCGACTTTTTCGTCGAACTGGGTGCCGAGCCGTTTTTCGATTTCGGCCATGGCCTTTTCGACGGTCATTACATCCTTATAGACTCGCTCAGAGGTCATAGCGTCAAAGCTGTCGGCGAGACCGACGATTTTACCCATAAGGGGTATCTGGTCGCCCTTGAGACCAGAGGGGTATCCTTTGCCGTCAACGCGTTCGTGATGACAAAGGACGCCTGGGATAATGTCTCGCATCTGTTTGATGCCGCCGAGTATGTTTGCGCCGATTGATGGGTGCATTCTCAGTTTGTTTCTCTCCCGTGCTGTGATGCGTCCGAGTTTGCAGAGCAATTTTTCATCTATGCCGATTTTGCCGATGTCGTGAAGAAGGCCGGCAAGATAAATTTTGTGGATTTGCTCCTGGTCGAGGTTTTCGTCTTCGGCAAGCTGTTCGGCAATCCACTTGGAGATGAAGGCGACTCTTTCGGAATGGCCCCTTGTGTAGCGGTCTTTGGCGTCGATGCTTCTGGTCAATGCCTTCAGCGAGCCGATGAATAATTCCTTGAGGTCGCCAAAGAGGCGGTTGTTCTCGACGAAGACGGCGCATTCGCTGGCGACAGAGGTGAACAGCTTTGCGTCGGTGGAGTCGAAATCGGGTTTGTCCAGGCGGTTAACGGCAACGAGCATGCCAATGATACAGCTCGCGCCGGGCTGTCGCGGACCTGCTTGCTGCGAGGAACGGGTTTTGTTTCTGCCGAACATAGGGACAACGATGATGTTGCGAATGTTTTTGGGCCATTCGTGTCTGAAGGGCGCATCGACTTCGCTGTCGAGCAGCACCTCTTTGCCCTTGTTCATTTCCTGCTGAAGCCGGCTGTAGAGAAGCGAGGTTGTGCGGTCGTCGATATCGATGACGCCTGCGCCGGCGATGAGGACAAAACGGGACTTATCATCAACGGTTTTTTCCTGGAGGATGGCGATGCCTTCGACGCTGACGATTTCAGTCAGGCTGTCACAGGCCATCTGGAGAAAGTTTGCGTCTGGTTCGACGATTTCCATATTGGTGCTTATTTTGTAGAGCAGGACCAGCTCTTCGTAGGTCTGCGCCAGTTCGGAGCTTATCATATCCATCTGCTCCGTGGATTTTCGCTGGGAGATAAATTTTCCCGTAAACAGGCGGAGCAGTTCCGAAAGAATGTGCACCTGCTGCTGGTTGTTCATATCGGGGGTTCCGCCGAGGTCTATGACCGCGGCAAAGCCGGTCTGTCTTTTAGTGTCCGCCAGAGGAACAAGAACAGCGGAAAGATACCTGCTGGCCGACAAAGACGAGGAATCATCCCGGGGTCCCTCTTTTTTGGCCGGGAGATTTTTAAGGCAATCGCGGGCTGTTTTGGCTAATCGCACGGGGTCGGTTTCGAAACCGCCCATCTTGCAGAGCAGAAGAGGCCGGCCCTCGAAGTCGCAAACGGCGAAATTGACGCCGAGCGCGGCCAGCCGGTCTCCAAAATCCTTCAGCTCACGCATTTCAGATGCCGTCAAACCTGCTGTCACTGTGTCGGGCATAAACTACTCCGTGTATGGGGTGGGGCCGGGCGAATACCAAACGCGGCAATCCCGAAACTGCCTCCCCCGTGCCAATCATCACGTTTGATTTGCCAACTCCTTCTGGTAGAGGATATCTTCTATGTTTCGCAACAGCTCTTTGGGACTGAACGGCTTGGTGATGCACTGGGAGACATTCAGCCGCTGCTGGTTGACATCGTCTATCGCAAAATTCCTGGCCGTCAGCAGAATAAAAGGAATATTCCTGGTGGTTTCGTTTTCGCGGAGCTTTTCGAGAAGTTCGAGGCCGCTCATCACGGGCATCATATAATCAGCGATAATGATGTCCGGGTTTTCACGGCAGGCCAGGTCGTAGGCCTCCTGCCCGTTGCCGGCGGTTATCGGTTCATAGCCATTGTTGCGGAGTTTTATCGCGACGACGTGAACAATATGAACTTCGTCATCGACAACCAAAACTTTTCTCGGTGTCATTCTCTGGCCCTTTCTATGCATAGACAGTCAGTAATTAATTTATCTGGAGATTCTTCGGCCTGTGGGGGACGGTCCTTAACCTGCGTAAATACAAGGAAATTCGGCATAAAATGAGGTTGGGCAGGTTAAACCGCATCCCGCAAACCGATAAGCCGCAACCGCAGAATCGCTTTCCATGTGAGAAAACAAGCAAGGGCCTATAATAAATGCCGACGGCGTTTTTTATGAGACGATAGAAGGGCAATGCGAAGAGGTCAGGAACCGGACACAAAAGAAATGCAGGCCATAAAAAAGAATGACTCGCTGAAGGAATGTAAATCAGCGAGTTCATTTTCCCATCACTCAAAATTAGGACCAGTGGTGGGTTAACGAGTGTGATTTATAAAGCCGCGTGTGCGGCGGAATCATCGGCCTTTATAGCGCCGGTAGCCAGATTGATGACCCACCCCGCTTTACCTGAGCCGGCGGTGCTTTGGCCATTTTCGAATCGGACGCTGCTGCTGCCGTTAAACGGATTCGCAGGCATCGATGATAGATAAGGCCCGCGATTATCGGCGCCCTTTGTTGTCAGGGCCTCTGTGAAACTTGCATAGGTCTCAGTGGGCGGGAGCTGCTCGTTGTGCTGAATTTTATAGAGTTCGAGCTGACAACGAACCGTTTGAAGGTCGGCCAGGAAACGGGACTCTTCGACTCCTGTGCCACGTGCGCTGAAATCCGGAGAAAGAATACCCGCGCCAACGCTGCAAATTGCTCCCACCAGAGAAACCTGAATCATTGCAAAACCGATTCTCGCTTTAGTCATTATTCACCCCATAAGCCGTGCGTATAGAAACAAAACGGCTTCCCTCCTAATAAACCGGACTCGAACACAAAGCTTACCCGCCGTATTTGTGGCGGGCCGGTTAGTTCCCCCAAATTCGGCCCCCCAGCCGGTCCCCTGATATAATGGCTCCATCCCCCTGTTTGACGCTGATGTAGCCAGTGTTCATCTAAAGTATACGCGATTTAATCCGAAGTGCCAAATTAAGGAGGGTGTAATATAGGACTAAATACAATTATTTTTACGACAAGGACCTAAAATATCGCTTCGCCCAAATTAGCTATCTTAGAAATGTATGTAGTCGGGAGCACCTGTGACGCGGATTGACCTGGCAGTTTGGCCAAGGTGAGACAATTCTATTTTGATATAGTTAATGCCCGCCAGTGCCTTCTCGATTTTGTCGGCCCATTCAATTAAAACAACCGAGCCGGGATGACAATAATCGTCGAAGCCGATTTGCTCGAACTGGGCGAGCGAATCAAGTCGATATGCGTCAAGATGAAATATATCTAACCGTCCCGCATATTCGTTGACAAGAACGAATGTCGGGCTGGTAACTTTGTTGGCCGCGTCTTCTGCGCCGAGTCCTGCGACGATTCCCTTGATGAGATGTGTTTTGCCGGCCCCCAGCGGGCCGACCAGCGCAATTACCTCCCCGCCCTTCAACTGCGAGCCGAACTTCCGCCCAAACTCAATCGTCTCATCCGCGGAACTTGTAGTAACATCAACAGTCATAAATAGAAAATAGAAAATAATAAATCATTTCAGGTGGTCGTAGCCGGAGGGCTTCAAATCCGTGATTTTGCCGTCGGGCATTTTAATCTGCATTTTACCCGTATCGGTAATTGTTCCGATTCTGGTAATCGGCACAGAATCATTCCACTGTTTCAACAACTTAACGCAATTATCTTCGGCCAGAGTAAAAAGCAATTCAAAATCCTCGCCGTCATTGAGCGCAGCGAAAAAGGGGTCAGCCTGCCCTGAGCCAAGTCGAAGGGGAGCCTTTTTCGCATCCGGCGAAATCGGTATTGAATTTGCGTCGATAATCGCACCGACTTTACTCTGGGTGCAAATCCGATTCAGGTCGCTCGAAAGCCCGTCGCTTAAATCCATCATCGAATTGAGCTTGACTAATGACGTGATTTTGAGTGCCTCTTTAATACGTGGCGTGAAATTCAAGTGCCTGCCGAGCAACGCCCCGCCTAATGAGCCGGTAACACAAATTGCGTCACCGGCTTTTGCGCCGTTTCTGCAGACAGGCGGGTTACCCCCCGGTCTCGACAGCATCGCGACGTTGATTACGAATTTACTCGCGTCTGACCACTTGGTAATGTCACCTCCAATAAGCGGGCAATTGAACTTATCGCAAGCGGCGATAATCCCTGAGTGAAGCTCTTTAAGCTGGGTCTGGCCAAAATCAGTGGGCAAACCAACACTGACTACGGCGGCGACGGGAACAGTCGCCATCGCGGCACAATCGCTCAAACTTGCCGCCATTGCTTTATAGCCGACCTGCTCAAGAGTTGCGGTTTTCAGGTCGAAGTGGACGCCATCGAGGAGCATATCGGTCGTGATAAGAACCGAGACGCCGTCGGCCAGACGAATTTCCGCCATATCGTCGCCGATACCAATTGGAAAATCTCCCGCGGGCAGATTTCTCTGCCGGGCAAACCAGCCAGTAATGATGTCTTCGCCGTTACTCATCGCTTGGACAATTGTTTCCGCCAATAGGCAATTTGTTCTTTGGCCTGTTTTGGGCCTGCTGAGCCAATCGTAACGTATTTCGCGACAACATTGGCGGCGCCGAGCGATTTATAAACGTCGGCCTTTATTTCCGGAGAAAACTTTTTTAACTCAGCGAGTTTCAGGTCCGCAAGGTTAACACCCTGCTTTTCACAGTGCGCGACTAAAGAACCAACGATGCCGTGCGCCTGGCGGAAAGGAATATCTTTGCGGACGAGATACTCCGCCAGTGACGTCGCATCCAAAAAGCCAGCATCGAGACCTGAGGCAATGCGTTTGGTATCGAAGGCCGTATGCGCGACGACCGCCGAAGCCATATCGAGACACTGGCTGATTGTATCGGCAGCGGAGAATATATGAACCTTATCTTCCTGCAAATCGCGGTTGTAGCCGGTGGGCTGCGCTTTCAGGAGAGTTAACATTCCTATCAGGGCGCCATAAGTCCGGCCGGATTTGCCGCGGACTAACTCAAGGGCATCGGCATTTCGCTTCTGAGGCATCATACTCGATGAGGTGCAGAAACTGTCGGCTATATGGACAAAACCGAATTCGTTGGAGCAGAAGATTATCAAATCCTCGCTCAAACGAGACAGGTGCGTCGATACAAGCGCACAATCGAAAATAAATTCCGCGCAGAAGTCCCGGTCGCCAACAGCATCGATTGAGTTATAAGCCATATCAGAGAAACCCAGTTGTTTGGCGGTGGACTTTCGGTCCAAAGGCAGAGTCGAGCCAGCAATAGCGCCTGCGCCAAGAGGCGAAATACTGACCAACTGCTGGCAATTGCCCAGACGGATAAAATCCCGCTGAAGCTGCTCGACAAAATTCAGCAGATAAGATGCGATTACGATGGGCTGCGCCCGCTGGAGATGGGTATATGCGGGCATCACGTCCTCGGCATATTTAGCCGCCTTGGCGACAATCGCTTTTTGCAGCCCCGATATTTTGTCCTGAATAATATCAATCTCGTCGCGCAGCCACAGCCGCAAATCAGTTGCGACCTGGTCGTTTCGGCTGCGCCCCGTGTGCAGCTTTTTGGCAGGCGCACCGATTTTTTTGACAAGGGCGTTTTCAATCGCCATGTGTATGTCTTCGTATGTCTTGTCGAATTTGAATTTACCCTCGGCAATTTCACGCCCGATTCGCGTCAGGCCTCGTTTGATTTTAGCAAATTCGCTCTTGGTAATAAGCTTGCGTTGCGCCAGCATTTGCGCGTGCGCGATTGAGCCGGCGATATCGTATTTGTAAAGCCGTTTGTCGATGCTCAGCGACTCAACAAAATCGACCATAAGTCGGTCAGGAGAACCGCTCAACCGATGTTCCCATGATTTAAGTTTAGCCATAATTTATCACTCCAAAAAGGGACTTCCGCGCAGATAATACGCCCCCCTGCCGGATGTGTCAAGGAAACTCAAGTCTTCGATAAATCCGGTTATTCGACGAGCCAGTTACGAATCAGAACGGCCTGGTCAAGTTCGTAATAGTGCGCAAATATGCCGAACTCAAGGAAATCAATACGGCCGAAATAAATCCACTCCAAATACTTATTCCGAAAGTACCTCCTACCAGTTAGGCGAACATTCGGGGACTTGGGGATCATTGCAGGTAAGCCATTGCGACCCAAACCTGCTCAAGTCAACGAAATCAACATCGCCTGAAAAGTCAATGTCGGCAGAATTACAATAATTATTGTTTACGTTGCAATCATTTCTCAGCCAGCGCAAAGTAAACTCGCCGAGGTCTTCGATATCGACGTAACAATCCATATTTATATCAGAGTATAATCGATGATTGCCGGCGATTACTTCCGCACAGGTTGAGTAATTTGGAGGACCGGTCAGGTGAATCGTCGTGATCGACTTCCTGGGCAACAGCAGCGGAGTCGACGGATTGAAAGTGCCTATATATGACCAGTATGAGCCGGAAATACTACGGTATATCTCCGAGCTGGTTAGCGAAGTGTTTCCAAGCGACAGTGCCAGATTGATGTCGCAGATATCTGTCGTGTTGATGATTACAATCGCCATATTGCTGTCATCGGGGCTTTTGAAGGCCGATATGCGCAGTGCCGCTGAATTTGTAGATGCTTCCGTGCGAAGCCAGCCCGGATCGGTGAATTTGGAGTAATGCTTAAAAATGTAATAAGCGGGGTTGATTGTATAACCGGAACCGCCGTATGTGGGGAGTGTCACAAGGCCTCCGCCTGGGCCCCAGAACAAATCCCAGTAGAAATATGAGCATACGCCCTCATAAACGAGGCTGTTGTGAATATGAAGAGCCATGTTCATCGCCGAATTAAAGTCGCTAACAGATCCCGATAAGTCTGCATACTCTGTTTGCAGAAGGGGCTTGTAACCATACATCGAGGCGAAATTCTGCATCCCCGGGATAAAAGAATCGGGTTGATTGTAATCGCCGTCGCCATAAAGGTGATGCGCATAACCATATAAGTGGTTGACATCTATGAGCGCATTGATATATGCCTGAGCGCCAGCGAAGCCTACTGTTTCCGGAGGGAGCATTTTCGGCATATTCGGTCCCATCACGGAATTAAGCCTCTGGTAAACCGCCTCGTACGCCTGGTCATAGCCGGCATAACTTGAGGTTTCCGTCGGCAGGAATTTGCAGGACTCATAGGTTGTCTCCCAGTCAGCCTCATTTTGTATGCATATATAATCGAAGTGTATATTATTGCTTTCATATGCCGCCAGACTATCTGCCCACCATTTTGCATATGCTTTATAAACATAGTAATAAGGAGCGATGTTATTGGGGTCATTGGCGTCTTTTTTAAGAGTACCTGGCAGCGGATAAGAGTTTGTGTCATTGTTGCTTTTCAGATAAGCCGGCGGGGACCAGGCAGAACTCAGAATTTTTAGTGACGGATTACGGGCCTTGGCTGCCTGGACGATTTGTTTTGTGTTGTTTATATAACCGCCGTCAAAACCATAACAATTTCGAACCCTGTAAATATCAAGGCCGAGGTCTCTGAAGAGAATATCGTAAAGAGTGGTTTCTTGAGGATGCGCTAACAGCCAGTTTTCGTACCAGGCGCCTGCAGCACCGAAACCCTCAATCGCCTGATGTGTTACGCCGAAATTTACATCGCCGGCGGCATTGGGGTTGGGCGGCGGGTCAGGGGCCAGCACATTGGCATCGTCGAGATAGTAGACAACGCCTGAGGCAGGGCCTTCGAAATACAGATACAAACTCTGCAGCGTTCCGACGACATTAAGGGTAAACGAGCCTGAAACGAGGGTCCACGTACCATTATATCCGGTTGTCTGGTTGACGAGAAAGTAGTGGTCGTTGCCGTCACGGCTATCTTTTTGTCTGACAGTAGCTTTGATTGTGTCTCCGCCACTGCCTGCGCCTTCGAGCATCATCCAGCCGGAGATAGTGTAGGTTTTTCCCGACTCCATTTTGCCCAGCATATCTTGCTGAAGTCCATTCCATGTTCCGGTTCTGCTGTAGGCCTTGCCGCTGTAACTTCCACTTCGTTTAATTGTGCTCGATGTTGTGATAGAGCAGCCAAAGCCGCTCCAACCCGTAGTTCCGGATTCAAAGCCGGGATTTGTAAGAATATTTTCGCCGGCCGGTACCTGGGCCGGGAATAGGAATAACAGCACAATTACTGAAATTATAATGGTGCAATTCCGAGTAAATTGCTTATGGGAAACCTCCCTTACGGCTGGGTCAGATATCTGCTTTTTCATATTCATCACCCCTGAAAATGCAATTTACTGCTAAACCGGGGTGCGCCTCTCGGAAATTAGCCGTGTCGCTGGGCTTCGTTTTATATTGTACTGTGTATGTGCTGAAAAATCAAGGTTTTTGTCTGCTATATGTGATTTTTCAGCCGGAATGGTCACTTTTTGCATTTCCGCTTACCACCAGTTTGGCGTGCAGCGGGGGTTCTGAGGGTCATTACACTGGGACCACTGCGGGCCAAAATCGCTGAAATCGGCAAAATCAACATCGCCGTCCGGCTCAAAATCGCTGTGCTCGCAGTTGCCGAGGTCTGCACAATCCGTATGCAACCAGTATAAAGCTATTATTGCAAGATCTGAATAATCAACGTAACAGTCGCCGTTTAAATCCGAAGGCAATTTATATCCGAACAGCCTGACATCGCAGCAGTCGGCAGGGTCGGTTTTAACAATTACGTCATCAACGTAAAGGCCTACACCTGGTGCGGGGCCGGAAATATATAAGTTTAAACTCTGAAGCGTTCCTGTAACATTTAAAACAAACTGGCCGCTCAGATAAGTCCATTGACCGTTTTGCGCTAAGCCGTTTGCTATAAGCAGATATTTTGTGCCGCCGCCGTCCGTTTGCTGGAGATTAATTGATACAGGCTGGCCCGCAGCACTGTCCGTCAGCACCCACGCCGAGCATTTGTATGTTTTGCCGTTGACGACTTTGTCTGTTATATTTTGCACAGGTCCCTGCCACGTTTGAGCCCTTATTTGAGTCAGTCCGCAGTAATTGCCGCTGTGACTCGGGTTCTGGACTGAGGTTAAATCACATCCCCAGGTTGTCCAACCTATCTCGCTTGCAGCTTCAAAACCGCCGTTGGCTATGATATTGCCGCCGCTACCGGGAGTTAGGGCAGACGCCGTATTCGAGTAAGGCGTCTCATTTTTTTGGGTGGATTTGTCACGGATTTTGAAACGATAAGTGTAATTTGTATTTGGCGTCAGTCCGCTGTCTGCGTAAAAGCTGCTTTCCTGCCAGCCGCTGTCGTGGTTCGGGTCGGTAACGTTGTTGAAATAATAAAGCACTCCGCTGGTATCAACGGCATCGGGAGCGGTCATTGAAACCACATCGCAAGAGACGGCCTGAGGGGGCGAAAGCCAGATAAAGGATTGTGTCTGGGGAGGTTCATTATCAATCGGCGTTCCGGTTCCGACTTTTAATGTAAATTGAATGGTTCCCGGAATATCGGGCAATTCTATAGTTTGAACTTCACAATTGCCTCCGGGGTAAGTAAGTGTAATTTCATAAGTTCCCTGAAAGCCTCTAAAATTAACCGCACCGCCGGCATCGGTTGTATCTGAATCGTGAGTTTCCCATTCTGTCATTAAATCAAGGTATCGCTGGCCCATGGCATTGATGTGCCAGCCCTTGTCAATAAGACTACACTGAGGCGTGCCCTCATTTTCCTCATAAAAAGTCCACTGCATAATTCCGTAAACGGCCGGATGGCTGTATGCGGTCCGGATGACAGTTTCAAGCTTATCGGCTCTTGTGTTTACATTCGGTTCGTTGATTTGAAGCTGTGTTATCCAAATCGGCAGACCGAATTCAGACATACTGTCAAATCTTGCCATTATCGTGTCGGGGTCGAATTCGGTCATATTGTAGCATTCGACTCCTATGACATCTATCGGCGCTCCGCTGAGCAGCAGGTTTCTGATTTTGTCCTTATAAGCCTGCAGATGAGCGCCGCCGCAGCTTATAACGCAATATTCGTCGATAAGATTAATAATTTCCGGGTCAATCAGTTTTGTAGTTTGGAACATCCAAGTATTGACCCACTGGCCCAGGCGGTCCTCGAAATACGTTCCTGTAACCATTTCGCTGCAGACATCCCACATTTTAAATCTGCCCAGTCCCTCTATCACAACTCCGTTGAGCCGCTGCTGCATAGCAAGCCATAGGTCCTGATTGTCAAGGTTCTTAACCCACTGCTGAACATAATCCTCAACAGGCCAGAAAATCAAATGCCCGCGGGCATTGATACCTTTTTGCTCGCAGAAATCGAGCATAGCGTTCATTTGTCTGTAAGTGATATAACCCCAGGCATATGGCTCAGTCGAATACCACTTTGCCTCGTTTTGAAAGACGGCCCAGTTGAACTTGAAAACATCGGCATAGTAAGTTTTGAATTTTGGCTCCTTGAATAACGATTGACCCATTACGCAGCCGAAAGGAAAGCTTTTCTTTATCTGATTAATTTCCACATTGACGCCCGGGACCGGCTGATTGGCCTGGTTAAGGACAATTATTTTGGCGTTAGTTTTTCGAAGCTGCTCGATTCTCGCATTGGCCTGCTGTTTCCAGTCCTGCGGCGGTGAATTTCCTTCGACTGAAGCATCATCAACATAAAAATTCACACCTGCATCGGGCCAATTAAAATAAAAGTCCAGCTGCGTCAGGCTCCCCGTGACATTGAGCGTAAAATCACCCGAAAGCTGAATCCATTGATTATCGTAAGCTGTCTTGCGATTGATAACGTGGTAATTGGTGCCGCTGCCGTCCGTTTGTGCAATATTCATAGAAACATCGGCGCTGGCAGCATTTTCAATTCTTACCCATGCCGAGCAGTGGTAGGTTTGGCCGTTAATCATTTTGCCCAGCACGCTTTGAACGGGTCCTTGCCAATATTCCGTTCTGTCGGTGCATAAGCCGCTGTAAGCTCCCGTATGTGCCTGGGCATTTGAAGCTGCGAAATTACCGCTCCAGGTAGTCCATCCGCTTGTGTCCCCTGTTTCAAACCCCGGATTCGTCAGGACGTTCTCACCGGCCGAAGCATTTATTGAGAACAGGCATAATGCCAAAATGGCGGAAACAATAGCTGTGTTCTTTTGCGGTGTAAACCAATTAAAATCAGTTTCTGACTCCCGATAGTGCCTGCGCCCTTCCATCCTCATAACCCACAAATGTCGATAATAAAACAATCAACTAAACAGGGGTATTATGATTACTTTCACGAATAACAGTCATTAAATGTAATATACCATATTTGTTCCTAAAAACCCAGCCGTTTTAAGAGTATTTAAAGGGAATCCCCTTTAATAAATAGATATGAATGTTAGATTATTGAGTTATATGAAGAGCAGATGTCCAGTATGCCGCAAGATTATGGATGAGGCGGGCCAGCAGAACAGCCGGGAGGGTGGATTTTATCCTTTCTGCTGCAATCGGTGCAGGATGTTAGATTTGGGCAAATGGTTTGACGGGGATTACAGGATACCAGTGGAAGTAAGGCCGGAGGAAGCGGAGGACATCAGCGAAGAAACGGTAAAAGAAGAGAACACCGCGTCGCAACAGGATAAGGCCGAAAACGATTGACAAGCCGGAGTAGTCGGCCAATAATACGGCTTCAGGATTGCAGCATCGATGCGGGATATGTTGCAGGTCAATTGAAGCTGGTTGAAAGGAATCGAAATGAACGGCGAAAACCAGGCAGGCAGAATTCTCGACAGCTTGCTGTTTCCCAGGATATTGCAGAGCTTCCGTATGGCGATACAGCCGAGCAAGCTGATAATCGCGTTCTGGATGATAGCGACAACGGGTCTTGTCGGCTGGCTTATGGATTTGCCGAAGACGGTAGTGACAACGCCCGGTACAAACGGGGCTGAGACAGAGCTTACCCTTTTCCTGACTGCGCCGCAGAGGGTCAATTCATATATAGAAAGATACGCCCAAACAGAACATCCCAGGGGAGTCTTTTCGACGATGTGGGGTTTTGGGATTCTGAAGTTCCATCACTCGCTGCGGGCGATTTTCGCATTTGACCTGTTCGGGATTTTGGATAATGCCGAGGAATACCTGCGGGCGGTAAAATGGGCAGTCAAATATCATTCGCTTTACTGTCTGATTTTCGCGGCGATAAATTTATGCATTGCTTCGGTCGGCGGCGGCGCAATATGCCGGATAGCGGCGTTACAATTCGCCAGAGGTGAGAAACCGGGGGTGACAGAATCACTTCGATTCAGCATAAAGAGATTCACAAGCTTTCTCGGGACTCCAATAGTGCCTGTGATAATCGTGGCGATTGCGGGCGCCTGTGTAGCAATAATCGGTCTGATAAGCAATATACCTTTGGGATTGGGAGAGGTGACAGTTGGGGTTTTGACACTGCCCGCGCTGGCAGCCGGGGCAATTATAGCGGCGGTTGTGTTAGGGGCAATCGGCGGCTTCAATTTGACGTTTCCCGCGGTGGCATATAACGGTTCGGACAGTTTGGACGCAGTCAGCCGGTCATTTAATTATGTATATGCCAGGCCGTGGCGCATGGGGTTTTATACGGCGATAGCGGTCATTTACGGGGCTATTTGTTATATCTTTGTTCGATTCTTCGCGTTTCTGCTTTTGTGGTCAACATACAGAGGGCTTCGGCTGGGGGCCATGACGAAAAGCGCCTACGGGCTGCCTGATAAAATTGCCGCGATTTGGCCTGAGCCGAGCTTCTCCCGCCTGGTGGCATACTCATCAGCCGCGGGCAACCGGTCGGAATCAGCGGCGGCGCTTCTGGTATATCTGTCAGCTCTTGTAATCGTCGGGCTGGTGGCGTCATTCATAATCAGCTTTTACTTCTCATCGAACACCGTTATATACGCGCTGATGCGAAACCAGGTTGACGACACACCGCTGGAACAGGTTTACGCCGAAGCGGAGATAAAAAGACAGCCCGCCGAAATCGAACAGCAGCCGTCACAATCTTAAGGATGGTATGACACTTCAAACACCCACCAGCCGTCCGATAAATAAGCAGGCAGAGTTTCTTGACAATTATTTAAGCGGCCAATAGAATCACCTCCGCAGATTATGCACAAGGCTTGGCCTGCCGATAGTAAGTTATGACTGAACCAAATTCAAATATACAGACAAAATACAAAGCCGCAAATCCGGCGGCTTCTCAATTTGTGCCTAATATTCTGCTGCGGTTTCGAAGGTTCCTGATAGTGCTGGCACATCTTGTCGTGTTCGCGGTGTCACTGATGCTGTCGTTTCTGGTGGCCTCGAATATGCAACTCAGAGCAGAGTGGCTCATTGGACAGTATCCGATCCTGCTGCTATTCGTCCTTGTCATCAAAACGGTGATTTTCGGGCTGTTCAAACAGTATCGCGGCTGGTGGCGGTACGTCGGGATATCGGATTTGACGGGCATAATCCGGGCGTCGCTTGTCAGCACAATGTTGATTTTCGGGCTGTGGGTCGCGGGATTATATTTCGGTTCCGTGCGAAAAAGCATACCGAACGTATTCGACGTCAGCCAAGCCGTATTCGTGGTGGATATGTTCTGCACCGTATTGCTGCTGGCCGGGCTGCGAATGGCAATCCGGCTGTACTACGAGGAATTCCGCACGGTCGAATCAGGCAGATTAAAGCGTTTTTTGATTGTAGGAGCGGGTAACACCGGCGAATCGCTGCTGCGGGAGATTCACCGAATGACCGTGGCGGAGTACGAGGTGATAGGGTTTATCGACGATGCCCCCGCCAAACAGGGCATAAGGATACATGATATACCTGTATTGGGGACGGTGGAACAGCTCGCGGAAATCTGCAGGGACAAAAATATCGAGGAGGTCGCCATCGCAATGCCCTCGGCAACGGTGCAGCAGCGCAGACGAGTAGTGCAAGTCTGCCAGGGGACAAAAGTCCGTTTCAGGACCGTGCCCTCAATGACGGATATCGCGTCGGGCAGATTCAGGGTCTCGCAGATACGCGACGTGGAGATTAACGACCTGCTCGGAAGAGAGGCAATACAGCTCGACACGGATTTAATTGAGGCGTTCATCAAGGGAAAAACAATACTGGTTACCGGCGCAGGCGGTTCCATCGGGTCGGAGATGTGCCGGCAGATATGCCTTTTCGGACCGAAGCTGCTGTTGCTTGTGGAACAGGCGGAAAATCCCCTGTTTTATATCGAGCGGGAACTTCGCGAAAAATTTCCTGATATCCCGATGACGGCGGTAGTGTGCGACACCACCGACCAGAGTCGAGTGGAAGGCATTTTTGAGAAATACAGGCCCGAAGTCATCATACACGCGGCGGCACACAAGCACGTGCCGTTGATGGAGGGTAACCCGGGAGAGGCGATTAAAAACAACGTCGTGGGCAGCAGAACGGTGGCGGACGCGGCGGACAAATTCGGCGCTGGCAGCTTTGTTATGATAAGCACCGACAAGGCGGTAAACCCCACCAGCATAATGGGCTCATCCAAGCGGGTCGCCGAACTGTATGTGCAGGACCTCAACAGGACAAGCAAAACGCATTTCGTCACGGTGCGGTTCGGCAACGTGCTCGGCTCTGAGGGTTCGGTTGTCCCCATTTTCAAAAAGCAGATAGCCCAGGGCGGCCCTTTGACGGTTACGCATCCGGATATGAAACGCTACTTTATGACGATACCCGAGGCGAGTCAGCTTGTGCTTCAGGCGGCGTCAATGGGCAAAGGCGGCGAAATTTTTGTGCTCGATATGGGCGAGCCGGTGAAAATTGTCGATTTGGCGACGGAATTAATTACGCTGAGCGGCTTTCGCCCCGGCGAGGATATCGAGATAACGTTCACGGGATTGCGCCCCGGCGAGAAGCTGTTTGAGGAACTGTCGATAAAAGGGGAGGATATGCAGGAGACCAGGCACCCCAAAATCGGCATCTGGAAAAATATGCCGATGGACCGGGACCGGCTTCGGGCGAAAATCGCGGAACTCGTGGCTCTTGCCAAATCTGGCGAGCACTCCGCGATAGCCGCGAAAATAAAAGAGCTTGTTCCTGAATACATCGGCAGCAACGGCAGCAGGACAAGTTAATCCGCCATAGCCAATCATCTCAAAAAAGCAAAAGGGCCGGCGATAATCGTCGGCCCTTGTTTTTTACCAATGTAAAACCTGGTTAGTTTTCAGATTTCGGCGGGTCGTTCTCCCTCGGATGCGCTGCGGAGTAAACTTCCTTTATTTTGCCGGTCGTCAGGTGCGTGTATATCTGGGTCGTGGAAAGTGACTGATGGCCAAGCAACTCCTGAACACTGCGGAGGTCAGCGCCGCGGTTGAGCATATGGGTAGCGAAGCTGTGCCGCAGGGTATGGGGGCTGATGGCCGGGTCGAGACCTGCCATTTTGAGGTATTTATCCATTTTCCGGCGGACGCTTCGGGTGCTCAGGCGTTTGCCGTGCTTATTGACGAACAGGACTTTGCCGTCGAAGTTGCCGTTGAGTTGTGCCCGTTTATTTCTGAACTCCATATAGTGCTGGACGATTTGCAGGACCGACGAGCTGATGGGGCAGATTCTTTCTTTTTTGCCCTTGCCCCTGATGTGAACGACTTCGCCGAGGAAGTCGACATCGTCGAGGTTTATCGCGACAACTTCGCTTACCCGCATACCCGTGCTGTAAAGGGTTTCCATAATGGCCCTGTCGCGGGCGCCGAGCCAAGTGTCGGACGGTGGCGTTTCGAGGAGACGCTTTATCTGTTCATACTCGAGGAAACGCGGAAGCCGTTTTTCCTGCTTCGGCGTGCGGATGCCGACGACCGGGTTGGAGCTTACGCGGTTTCTTTTGACAAGAAACTTGTAGAAACTGCGAAGGGTCGCCAGCTTGCGCGCGATGGTGGCCTTGGAGTACTGCTTCTCGTTCAGGACGACGAGATAGCTTCTCACGGCGTTAACATCGACAGAAGCCAGAAGCTGGTCAACGTTAACTTTCGGACGAGCCGCTACGGCCGTGGCCGTTCCGGAGTCGTGCGAACCAACCGCATCGTCATGGCCGTGTATTTCAGCCCCGCCGTCGCCGCGGCTGGCGAGAAACTCACCAAACTGCAGCAGGTCAACGCCGTAGCACTTGGCCGTATGAGGACTGAAACGTTTTTCGAACTGGAGATAGTTGAGAAAGTCCTGGATTATTAAGCTGTCTTCCATATTTGCACCCGTCATTGCCAACAAAAAATTGCGGGCCTACGAGAAGGCCTCGCGGTTCAGGGTTTATTGTTTCACGTTTACCTTATCGCCGATGAGTTCGTCGGCCTGGCCGATTAGCGACTGCGTAAGCTTGAAGCTCAGGACAGCGGCATCGAACCAGTCGAAATCGGTGCGACCGTTCCTTGCCTGCTCAACAAGGACATCCAGTAATTTATCCTCTGAACCACTTTCATAACGGAAGATGAATTTCTGTTTGCCCTTTTTGAGAATTAGTTGTTTGCTTACTTTGCTCACAGCCACCAAGCCCTTATTATGTTTTCCGCAACATACCGTCGGGGACGACGTCCCCCTTCATTTATCGGTCTTAATCTGACCTGCTTAAAGATTTTTTTTAACCGGAGGCGATAATATCGCCATTGACGGAAACGCTACAGGAGTTTTATCGGCCAATAGACCGGCGGTCTTTACAAATTAAGGATGAATGTTGTGAGATTTTGGAGGGATTTAACGGTCGAAAACAGATTACGGGGCAAGCGGGCTAATGCGCCTTGAAGAAGGTTTTACCCTGCTTGTTCTCGGACCAGACAACTCCCTGTTCCTTGAGGGCGTCAAGATAAACAAGGGCATTGCTGGCATCGAGGCCGAGGGCCGAGCAGATGTCATTTAGGGAGCAAGGCCTCCGTTTCAGCATTGATAAGAGGGTTTGAGGAATATTGTGGGTGACTTTTTGACAGTGGCTGGAGGCAAAGTCGGCAATGACTTCGCAGTTGGAGGCCAGTTGCCGGGCAATTGCCTGGAGCTTGTCGGGCGCCACTTTTTCGACGTTCTTTTCGGCAGTCGGCCTGACGGCGGTATTCAAATGAACCTTGTCCGGGCGAATTTTTTTTATCGCCTCGGAAATTTTGGCAATTTGGGCGTCATCAGTATTCATCTTATCAACGAAAAAGACCTCAAGCCAGATTTGGCCGGGATAATCCCTTTTTAAGGAGCACAAACCTTCGACAAGCATGTCAAAAGTAAGCTGTTTGACCGGGCGATTGATGACCTCATAGGTCTGCTGGTCGCCGGCGTCGAGCGAAGGAAGAATTACGTCGGCGGCAGCACAATCGGCCCGAACCTCGGGGAGATAAAAAAGTGTGCCGTTTGTCAGAACCGCTACGGGAATGGGGGTAATTTTTTTAATCCCCTCGATTAACCGGCCAAGGCCGCTGTGGAGAGTTGGCTCGCCTGAACCGCCAATAGTTATGTGGTCGGCCTGCAATCCGGCATCGAGCAGCCGTTTCAGTTCCGCCAGGACGTCGCCAACGGGAACATATTCTTTCCGCTCGAGCGTTTTGCGGGTGGTTTTTCCGAGTTGGCAGTAGATACAGTCGAGGGTGCAGGTTTTGAAGGGAACGATATCGACACCCAAACTGAGTCCCAGCCGGCGAGAGGGCACCGGCCCATACAGATATTGGTTTCTGTCAGGCATTTTTCCGCCCGCAAATTACTTCGAAGATTTTTCTGCAGTCGGTGAGCAGGTCTTCAACCCATTCAATGGGCATAATAACGGCGGAGTCGGATTTTGCCTTTTGGGGATTGGTGTGGACTTCAAGAAACAGACCATTTGCCCCGGCGGCAATAGCGGCTTTTGCGAGGATGGGGGCGAATTGACGCCGGCCGCCGCTGGCGTTGCCGAGGCCGCCCGGCTGTTGAGTGCTGTGCGTCGCATCAAAGACAACAGGGCAGCCAAGGCCCTTCATAATACTGATAGCGGTCATATCGTTGACTAAGCGGTTATATCCGAAGAACGTGCCCCGCTCGGTGAGCATTATTTTATCGTTGCCGCACGAGCGAATCTTCTCTACAACATTTCTCATTTCGTCCGGCGAAAGGAACTGCCCTTTTTTGACGTTCACCGGCTTGCCCGTTTCGGCGCAGGCACAGAGCAAATCGGTTTGCCTGCACAAAAAAGCGGGAATCTGAACGGCATCGACGACCTTTGCGACTTTTTGGGCCTGCCCGGGCAGGTGAACATCGGTCATAACGGGCAATTTCACCTTGGCGCGTACGGCAGCTAAAATCTCAAGCCCCTTTTCAAGCCCCGGACCACGAAAACTGGATGCACTGCTGCGGTTGGCCTTGTCGAAACTCGCCTTGTAAATAACGCCAACGCCTGTGCGTGAGGAAATATCAGCCAGACGATTGGCGATATCGAGGCAGATTTGTTTTGTCTCGATTACACAAGGCCCCGCGATAAGAAACATCGGGGCCTTTAGGCCGACTTCCACTGAACCGATTTTGAAGGTTTTAGCTCGCATATTCGTCATCTATTTAGGCGATTATCCTCGATAGGACGTTATTTGTCAAAGGGCTACTTCAGCGCCCTGAGAATTTGCGCCCTGATACCCGCGGGTTTTGCGCCTTCGGGGACCATTACACGCACCGCCTTGGGGATAATCGTTATATTAACAGGAATCGCCGGCCCGGGGTCGCCGTCGATTTCCGTAGCCAGTTTCGGATTCAGGGAATTGACGGTGATATTTTTACCCTGCCGGTAAATTACGTCGCGGGCGCCGTGATGCTGCTGAACGATTGTCATTATGGAATGTTTGGCTAAATGCGTCCGGTGGGCGCACTTGTAAACACAAACATCGAGAAGTCCGTCACTGTAATCGGCATGTTCGAGGATGTTAAGACCCAGGGCATACCTGGAAATGTTGCCGACAAAAACAAGCCCCCGCCCGTCAAAAATCTGCTCACCATCGACCTCAACGGTAATGGGGTCAAAGCGATACCGCCAGAAGGTTCGCCAGAGAGGCCAGAAGTAATCGAAGTAATTAATGTGACCCGTGCGATTCCCGCTGACCTCGGCAACGACCTCGCCGTCAAAACCAAATCCGGCTATCGAGGTGAAACACCTGCCGTTGGCATTGCCCAAATCGAGAGCCCGCGTAAAACCCGCTTCGAAGGTTCGTATCAGTGTCGCGACCGTTTTTTCGAGACCCAGCTCGTTGGCGAGAAGATTTTCGGTGCCTCCGGGGATAATAAGGAGAGGCTTATCACTGCCTTCGAGGCCGTGTGCAACTTCTCTGATAGTGCCGTCGCCGCCCACGGCAACAACCATTGCGCAGTCAGCGTCGCCGGCGGCGATTGTGGCCAGTTCACAGGCGTGTTCCAGCGAACGAGTAAGATTCATACGAACGTCGAAACGCCTGCCGGTGAGATACTGCTCGAATCGCCAGCCGGGGAGCTTCTCGCCGCTGCTCGCGCCGGATTTCGGATTGATTATGTAAGCGATATAACCGTCTTCTGGTTTAATTGCGCTCATAAAGCTATCAAAAGAAGACCCTGTTGTTTTTCCTTCCGCGCCGCCGGAGTTGTTTGGCCATCAATGCCGCGTAACTTTGGTGTATGTGCGGCAAATCTTCCAGTCCCAGTTTTTTCTGCACGGCGGCAATTTTCCTTTCGCTTGGTCCTTCTATTTCGACAAATTTCCCTAAAAATGGAAGCTCATCCAGTGCGACTTCGCAGCCGCCATAATGCCACGCCCGGCGTTTTTTCTGATACACAATCGTCTTTTTATACCCAATCGCCTCAAGAAACATCTCCGCCAGCTTGGCATCATTGACCTCAAACTGAATTTCCTGTCTCTGCTTGAAGCGGCCTTCGCGCCGCGGGCCTTTGAATGTTATCACTACCTGGTCTCTTTTCCCGATTAACTGGTGACGAAGGCGCAACGCGCTGTCTGATTTTCGCAGGGACAATTTGCTGTCGTCGAAATAAGCGTCGGTATGAAGCCGCTCACGTAAAAATTCCGCGCCGAGGGCCTTCAACTTTTTTTCAATACTCTTGAACGAATCGACCTTCAATTTGGCTTCGATTTCGATATACATAGGCCCCCGATATCAGCTTAAACTACTACATTCACCAGGCGCGATTTGATTACTATCACCTTTTTCGGCTGTTTCCCACCAAGGGCCGCAATGACCTTTTCGCTCGCAAGCGCCTTTTGCTTTATCTGCTCATCATCCGCCTGCGCGGGGACAACAATCTTGTCCTTGATTTTGCCGTTGACCTGTATGGCCAATTCGATTTCCGCTTCTTTCACCAGTTCAGGGTCAAACATGGGCCAGGATTCGTAAGCGAGTGTCTTGTCGTGTCCGAGTTTTTGCCAAAGCTCCTCTGCGATATGCGGCGAAAAAGGCGACAAAATCAGCACAAGCTGTTCAACAACCGACTTCGGCAAAACTGATTGCTTTATGAGGTGATTGACAAGAATCATCATCGAGCTGATTGCGGTATTAAAACCAAATGTCTCGACGTCGCCGCTCACTTTTTTAATCGTCTGATGAAGTAATCGCGTCGTTGCTTCATCAGCTTTTACATCCTGAATAGCAGCGTTAAGATTACCAGTGTCCTCATTAATAATCAGTCGCCAGACACGCTGCAAAAACCGGTGCACACCCTCGACCCCCTGCATACTCCAGGGCTTTGCCGCCTCCAGCGGCCCCATAAACATCTCGTAAAGACGCATCGAATCCGCGCCGTATTCGGCAACGACCTTATCAGGGTTCACAACATTGCCCCGGCTCTTGCTCATCTTCTGGCCGTCTTCACCGAGAATCATCCCCTGGTTGACCAATTTTTTGAATGGCTCTTTGGTGCTGACGTAACCAATATCAAACAGGAACTTGTGCCAGAAGCGGGAATAAAGCAGGTGCAAAACCGCGTGCTCCGCCCCGCCTATGTAAAGGTCAACGGGCATCCAGTATTTTTCCTTCGCTGCATCACAATAGCGATTATTATTGTCCGGGTCGATATATCGCAAATAATACCAGCAGCTCCCCGCCCACTGCGGCATCGTGTTTGTCTCGCGCAAGGCAATCCCGCCGCATTGCGGACAGGTCGTCTTGACCCACTCAGTCGCCTTGACCAAAGGCGGCTCGCCCGTTGCCGGCGGCGTGTAATCCTTCACATCAGGTAATCTCAAAGGCAGTTCCGATTCCTTTATCGCCACTATCCCGCATTTATCGCAATGCACAAGCGGAATGGGTTCTCCCCAGTATCGCTGCCTGCTGAAAAGCCAGTCGCGTAATTTATAATTTATGGCTTTTTTACCAAGCCCCTTTTCCTCAAGCCAGTTTGTAATTCGCTCTTTGAAATCAGGCGTTTTCAATCCCGTAAACGACCCGGAATTTATCGCCGTGCCGTCGCCCGTGAAGCACAATTTGCCCTGCCTCACAAGTTTCTTCTGCTCCATATCAGGCGGGTCAACAACCTGTATAATCGCAAGCTCAAATTTATTTGCGAATTCGAAATCCCGGTCATCATGTGCCGGCACTGCCATAATCGCACCCGTGCCGTAGCTGATTAGAACGTAATCGCTAATCCAAATCGGGATTTTTGTCTCATTGACGGGATTGATTGCGTATGCGCCGGTAAATTCGCCCGTTTTTTCTTTCGCTAAGTCGGTGCGGTCGAGGTCGCTTTTGCGGGCCGCTTCCTCGCGGTATTTTTTCACCGCGTTTTTCCTGTCCTTCGTCGTTATTACATCAACGAGCGGATGCTCCGGCGCAAGCACCATATAAGTCGCGCCGAAAAGAGTATCTGGTCGAGTCGTAAAAACACGGATATTGTCATTTGAGCCGGCGACCTTGAAATCAACCTCTGCGCCGATGCTCTTGCCAATCCAGTTCCGCTGCATTTCCTTAATCGGCTCAGGCCAGTCAACTTCCGCCAAATCTTCTAACAATCGCTCTGCGTATTCAGTTATCCGCAATAACCATTGTCTCATCGGCTTGCGAATTACCGGGTGCCCCCCTCGCTCGCTTACTCCCCCTACCACTTCTTCGTTGGCAAGCACTGCCCCCAAAGCAGGACACCAGTTAACGGGCATCTCCGACTCGTATGCCAATCGATGCTCGTCGATATATTTTCGCTTTTCCGCGTCGCTTAGTCCTGCCGGTATAGGCAGCTCTTTAATCGGCCTGGCTTTTTGCTGTTTTTCGTCAAACCAGCTATTGAAAAGGTTCAGGAATATCCACTGCGTCCACTTGTAATAATTCGGGTCGGTGGTATTAACCTCCCTGTCCCAGTCGTAGCTGAAACCGAGCAACTTGATTTGTTTGCGAATACCATCGATGTTATTCTGCGTGGTTTCGGCAGGATGTGTTCCGGTTTGAATGGCATATTGTTCAGCCGGCAGCCCAAAAGCGTCCCACCCCATCGGGTGCAAAACGTTAAAACCCTTCATCCTCTTATATCGGGACGATATGTCACTGGCGGTATAATTTTCTATATGACCGGCGTGAATTCCCGCACCGCTCGGGTATGGGAACATATCGAGGACGTAATACTTCGGCTTAGCATCGCAGTCGGCGGTCTTGAAGGTCTTGTCCGCCTCCCATTTTTCCTGCCACTTCTTCTCAATCTCGTTAAATTTATATAATCCTTTTCGCTCTTCCATTTTTACCTTTTACTTTTTCCTTTTTACTTTATCTTTTGGAATGTGGGCAGCTATTATCGCTGCACCCGAAACACTTCTTCGATTGGCCCGCCTTGACCTGTGCTGAAAACACCGAAAACTGCTTTTTCAGCTTCCCGCTGCCGCAATGGGCACACTTCCGTTCGCCCTTATTGCCGCTGCTTTCAAGCAACTCGGTTATCCTGCCGCAATCATCGCATTTATATTCGTAAATCGGCACTGTTTCCTCGTTTCCAGTAAGGTTAATTTCATTTCCAAGGGGATTTATGTTATGATTATACGCGCCAAATATCAATATCAAACCGCATCATCTCCTGATGCGTAAATAACTCAATGGTAATCGTTTCAGGCCAATGTGGTCGATTATATTAGAAACAATCGTTTAAGAAAGGATGATAAGGCAGATATGAGAGTTATGGCACCTATTGCAATGCTGGTTGGTTCGAATTTGTTTATGACATACGCCTGGTATGGGCATTTGAAGGACCTCCGGGGCAGGACGATTTTCATCGCCATTGTAGTAAGCTGGGCGGTCGCGTTTTTCGAGTATTGCCTCCAGGTCCCTGCCAACCGCATCGGCTTTCAATTCTTCTCACTGGCACAACTGAAGGTCATTCAGGAAATAATAACTATGGCCGTCTTCGCTGTATTTTGCGTCGTGTATATGAAGATGCCCCTGAAGCTGGATTTCCTCTGGGCGGGCCTGTGCCTGCTCGCCGCGTCGTATTTTATGTTCAGGGGCTTCACATTGCCGAGCTAAAGGATAAATATGAAACCTGCTAAAATCAGAATCACGGTTTTACTCCTGCTTGTAGTCGGCCTCGTTGCTGCCGGCTACTTCGGGCGAGGATACTTACTGCGAGAAATGACCATCCACCAACTGCTCAGCGAAAATAAACAGCTCAAGGAAGCAATTAGAAACCTGACCGCCGAGGAGCAAATCGGCTACGCCAAGGTAATAAAACAGGAAACAAAAGACGGTAAAACCTGGACGACACTGCGTTTCGTCGAAACCGCAAGAGACGACAAAACGAAAAAAATCCTCGAAAAGGACTACACAATCGAAGGCAGCATCGTTCACTTCGACGCATTGATAGTAAAATTCGACAACAAAATGGTGATGGATGGCAAAGAGCGAGCGATGTACCTTTGGCGAAGAATTTACGGCGAAACTATGACCCCGCAAAATGGCATGGCGATTGAATCCCCCGGCGCTGAACCCGCAAGATACGCCGATTTACTGGCCCGCCTGCCTGTCAAACAGCGGGGACTGTTCTGGTCAAATATCTGGGATTTGGCTAACGACGTTGAGAAACTAAAACAGGAAGGTATCACCGCCATTTACGGCAACGCCGTATATTCAAAGCTCAAAGAAGGCCTGATTTACGTATTCAAAATCAGCCCGACCAGCCAGTTATATCCCGAAGTCGTCCCTGATATGTAACAAAACGTAAAAAAGTAAAAAAGGGGTCAGGAGCCATTTTTGAATGATTTTGATATTACAATCATCGGCGGCGGGATTGTCGGGCTGGCGACGGCATACAAAATCACCACAAGCCACCCCCGTTTACGAATCGCCGTGCTGGAAAAAGAACCGACGCTTGCCGGCCATCAAACGGGACACAATTCCGGCGTCATTCACTCCGGCTTATATTACAAACCCGGCTCCGCCAAGGCCAGAACCTGCACCGATGGCCGCAAACAGCTTGTCGCTTTCGCGAAGCAATACGGCATCCCCCACGAAATCTGCGGTAAAATCATCATCGCGACAAGCGAAAAAGAAATGCCCAACTTTGAACGCATTTTTAATAACGGAATCCAAAACGGGATTGAAGGCGTCGCAAAAATCGGCCCGGCCCAAATCAAACAAATCGAGCCGTATTGCGCAGGTATCGCGGGAATAAAAGTCCCCTGCACAGGCATAATCGACTTTGTCGCGGTCGCCAATAAGCTGGCGGAATTAATACAAAAGCAAAACGCGGATAATAAAATATTCCTCTCCCGCAATGCCGCCGGCTTCCGGAAAGACAGTGTCTGCACGCAAATACTAACGAATCAGGAAGCCATTTCGAGTCGATTCGTTATAAATTGTGCAGGCCTGCAAAGCGACAGAATCGCCCGCCTCGACGGCGTAAATATCAAAATGCGAATCGTCCCCTTCCGCGGCGACTATTACGATTTGAAATCAGACGCACAGGGCAAGGTACGAAATCTCATTTACCCTGTCCCCGACCCCACATTCCCGTTTCTCGGTGTGCATTTTACAAGAATGGTCGCCGGCGGCGTTGAGTGCGGGCCAAACGCGGTATTTTCATTCAAACGGGAAGGATATGGAAAATTAGATTTCAATTTACGGGACACTTGGGATTCACTGACGTATCTGGGAACATTGAAGATGTTTATGAAAAACTGGCGATACGGTCTTGGCGAATACGTCAGGGCGTTTTCAAAGAAACTTTTTGTCAAACAACTGCAACGGCTTGTCCCCTCAATTCAGGGCTCCGATTTAACACCCGGCAACTCAGGCGTCCGCGCACAAGCCGTTGGCCAAGATGGCAAACCAATCGATGACTTTGTAATTGAACCCCACGGAAATACCATTCACGTTTTGAACGCCCCCTCCCCCGCCGCCACCGCATCCCTTGCCATCGCTGACCACATCACAAAATTAGCCGCCGAACATTTCAAACTTTAAACTAATTGACAGCGGCTCAAATCTCACCCCAAAAAGTATAATTAATCTTCTTCCATATATGCAGCTTTATGTTTATCATAAGTTAATAAGTTGTTATTGAAAATCAAGTATGCTTAGGAGTAAGGGATGGATATAGACAAACTCAAGACAGAATACTCCCAGTGCCATCACAAATACGAAAAGCTCAAGGACGAAATAAAATTCATCTTGGAGGAGGAACTGAAAGCCGCAAAAATACCTTGTCATCTTATCGAAGGAAGAATTAAAACTATTGAATCAGTAATTGATAAAATTAAACGTATCTACCCCGAGAAACAAGACCTTAAACTTGACGATATAGTTGACATTTGCGGAGTCCGAGTTATTTGCCTCTTTCTGTCAGATGTGGAAAAGATCGGCAAGATAATCGAAGAAAAATTTAAGATTGAAAGAATAGATGATAAAATCCTCTCGCAGCCGCAAGAGGAGTTTGGATATATGTCTGTGCATTACATTGGTTCACTGCCATCAGATTTTAGCGGCCCTCGCTACAACCAAATTAAAGACCTACGCTTCGAGATACAGGTGCGGACCATCGCTATGCATTCTTGGGCAACAATTTCCCATTATCTTGACTATAAATCACCTCACGCCATTCCTTCTCATCTGAGAAAGGACTTTTACGGTCTGAGCGCGATATTCTATTTAGCTGACTCACACTTTGAGTTATTCTTCAGGAATATTGAGCGTGCTAAGAAGGCAATTGAAACCAAGGCTAGTTCCAAGATTGGTCTTCAGCAAGAAGAGATTAACTTTAACACGCTTGTAGAATATTTAAAACAAAACTACCCTGATCGAAGACACTTTGGGGATGAATACCCACAGGATATATCGGATCTCGTGGAAGAGTTGGTGAAAGCTGGTTACAAAACTATTAGCGATCTTGACAAAGACCTGAAAAGGAGTTGGGAGGCATTCGTTAAATACGAAGAGAAATACCCCCCTGCCAATGAAGTTGGGGAACCATGTAACTACGCAGATATTGGGATAGTGCGTGCTTCCCTTAGGATTGCAAACCCAAAAATGGCAAACACTCGAAGTGATTTTCCTGAATATAAGGAATTTCGGAAGTTTTTGCGGCCATAATAGTGATCCGTGATGAAACCTCTATCCGCTAATCCAATTATTGCCAGCCAAGGGCGTTCAGAATCTCAGTTTGTTTTTTGTGGACAACGTATCGCCCCGCGGCGATAAGAAGGTCCTGCTGCGCCTCCGATTAAAACTTTCGCCAAGCTTGACAGTGTTTCCGCCTGCTGGGACAATCCTTGCGATATGAGCAAATATGAGCAAAACAGCTTATTCGGCGAAGACAAAACCGACAAAGTACCCGCGAGCCACCTTATCCGCGTAGCGTTCGAATCGGGCGTCGATGCCGAATTCGATTACCTCGTGCCCGACAAGCTCTGGCCCATCGCCGTAGGCCAGCGAATCGAAACCCCTTTTGGTAAATCAAACAAACTCGAAACCGGCTTCTGCGTTGGTTCGACAAGCTCACCACAGGTCGAAATAAATGCGATTCCCGCGCAGTCGAATAAAGGTAAAAAATTCAAGCTCAAAGCAATAGCCGCTGTCATTGACAAAGAGCCATTGGTAGATACGGGCCTGATGGAACTGGCCCGCTGGATAGCCGATTACTATGTATGCCCCCTCGGTATGGTGCTTGGCGCTATCGTCCCCGGGGCCGTCAAAAAAGGCGCAGGCGAAAAAAAACAAAGATACGTTTACTTAGCCGTCACGCCGGAAGAAATCGACAAAATCGCCGGCCAGATAAAAGGCAAAAAGCAAAAACAGGTTGTTCAGCAATTACGAGACACAAACGCCTTCGAAATCGAATCAGCCATTGAGCTTAACGACCTCCTCGAAACCGTCGGCTGCACCGATTTACCCGTCAAAAATCTCGTCGAAAAGAGTATTATCAAAATCTCGCAGAGAACGGTTTTGAAGTCACTACCCGCAATACCAGAAGGCATGCTCATTAAGCGTGAAAAGGTAATTCTCAACGATGACCAGCAAAAGGCCCTGACGAATATAATCAGCCGAATAAACGAAGACAGGTTCGGCGTCACGCTCCTCTTCGGCGTCACCGACAGCGGCAAAACCGAGCTCTACATAAAGGCAATCGAACAAACAATCAAAAACGGCAAAACCGTAATCGTGATGCTGCCTGAAATCGCGCTGACCACCCAGACAATCCAGCGTTTCAGCGCAAGATTCGACCGTATCGCTGTTATGCACTCAGGCCTCACCGCCCCGCAGCGAAATACCCAGTGGCACAAAATAAAATCGGGCGAAGCGGATGTCGTTATCGGCGCACGCTCCGCCGTATTCGCCCCGCTCACTAACCTCGGCCTCATCGTAGTCGATGAAGAACACGAACCGAGTTACAAACAGGACACCACGCCCCGATACCACGGCAGAGATGTCGCAATCAAACGCGCCCAGCTCTGTAACGCCCATTGCGTATTAGGCAGTGCAACTCCTTCGCTCGAAACGCTGCAAAACTGCAAAACAAAAAGAGCGTTTTTTAATATGGTCCGCCTGCCCAAACGCGTGATGGACCTGCCCTTCCCCGAGATGCGGCTCGTCGATATGAAGGATTTCCCCTCACAGTTGATGAGCGAGCCATTAACAAATCAATTGGCCGAAACACTCGCCAGAAACGAGCAGGCAATTTTGCTCCTAAATCGCCGCGGCTACAGCAACTTTATCTTCTGCCCATCCTGCAAACACATCCTTCGCTGCCGAAATTGCGACGTAACCCTTACTTTCCACAAAACACCCGACAGACAAATCACGCCAATGCCCACAATCACGGGCAGGCACATGCACTCAGGCATGGCAATCTGTCACTACTGCGGCTCACAAACCCTCGTCCCCGAAAAATGTCCCCTCTGCCGCAAAGGTTTGACTATGATTGGCCTCGGCTCTCAACGTCTCGAAGAAGACCTCGCCCATAAATTCCCAAACGCCAAAATCGCCCGCGTCGATAGCGACTCAATGAAAGGCGCCGACTACTACCGTGTCCTGCGTGACTTCAGCGAGGGCAAAATCAACATCCTCGCCGGCACGCAAATCCTCGCCAAAGGCCTGCACTTTCCCAACGTAACCCTCGTTGGCATCATTAGCGCGGATACTTCCCTGTATCTCCCCGACTTTCGCGCCAACGAGCGCACCTTTCAATTGATTTCGCAGGTTGCAGGCCGCGCGGGCCGCTCCGCCAAAAAAGGCATTGTCTTCATCCAGACATTCCTAACTAATCAGCCAGCGATTAAATTCGCCCTCAAAAACGATTTCGAGGGCTTCGTCAAAGAAGAATTAACTCACCGCAACGCCTGCAACCTGCCCCCCTTCTGGCGATTGGCCCTGATTACCCTCCGCGACCGAACCTTTGAAAAGCTCGAACTGGCCGCTAAACTAATGCGCGAAAAAATCGACCGCATCGTCGCCGACGAAAAATTACAAATCAGGGTTCGCGGCCCCATTCCCGCGATTATCACCCGAATCCAGACCTTCCATCGTATGCAGATAATCCTTCAGGCCCCTCAGCCCGCGATTTTGCACCGGCTGTTTACCACCCTTCGCAATTCTCCACCTGTCCGCTCCGCTGTTACAATCACAATCGACATCGACCCCGTCGATTTGTTATGACTTGCAGACGTCTCTGGGGTATGATATAGTGATATTGAGTGTTAGTTACCCGATTGATTATTGATGCGATGGTTGGCCTTTGGCCTTAAAATTATCAATTATCAATAATAAATAATAAATGAAACGGGGTGTAGCTCAGTTTGGCTAGAGCGCTTGGTTCGGGACCAAGAGGTCGCTGGTTCAAGTCCAGTCACCCCGATTCGCCGATACGGAGGCACATTATGACAGAAAACCAGCAACAACCCGATTCCACCAATGCTTCACCGGGGCAGCCAACGAGCAGTATAACGCCGGAGACACTCAAAAGTGCGATGAAGGCCTTCAAGAAGCGGCTCAAACTCACCGCCCTCGATGAAGATTCATCTCTCGGACGCGGGCCGTTTTCGAGCGGAGCCAAGGGCGTTTACGCCATCCAGCCGCCAAACCAGTTTCCTCGCGAGGTCTGGCAGGAATTGTGCCGCCTAGGCCGCCTCCGCGACAGCGGCCACGGTATGTATGAACTCGTCAAAGAGCAACAGGGATAGCACCCATCCCCTCTGCCGTAAGGCGTCCCTTTCGGGAGTGGTTAAACCCTTTTTGCGTTTTATTGTGGCTTTGAATTCCCGCTCTTACACTATTTTTCAAGCAGTTTCGTTCGAAACAGAAGGCCGGCTAAAATTCCCGCAATACTTGGAATAATAAGGAACAGCCATAGCTGAGAAATCGCTTTGCCGCCTACGAACACGGCCGGGCCAAGACTTCTTGCAGGATTTACGGATACGCCTGTTATGCTAATGCCAAAAATATGAATTGCAACAAGCGTGATACCAATGGCAAGTCCGGCAAATTGTGCCGGGGCATTCTGCTGCGTAGAGCCCAATATAACTATAACGAAAAGCAATGTTGCGACGAATTCGAAAGTTACTGCGGAAACAAGCTGATATTGCCCGAGATAATCTATGCCCCAGCCATTCTGACCAAGCCCTTTTACGGCAATATCGTAACCGCTATGCCCCGACATTATCATCAGCAAAACTGCCGAAGCTGCCATAGCGCCAAGGCATTGAAAGGCGATATAGCCAATCAAATCTCTGGCAGACATCCTGCCGGCAACAAAGACGCCGAGACTGACCGCAGGGTTGATATGACATCCTGATATCGGTCCGATGCCGTACGCCATAGCAATCAGGGCAAACCCAAAGGCGAATGCGATACCTAAAAAGCCAACCTTCTCTCCTGCGACAACAGCTGTGCCGCAACCCAACAACACCAACGTAAAAGTGCCGATGAACTCCGCTAAACATTTCTTCATAAAATTATCTCCTTTCAAACTATTTTTTTACACTCCTGCGAAAGCACTACCGCATCTTCAAACCTCTCTATCTCCGCTCTAAGGGGAAATGCAGCGACATCATACCGGTTTCTTCTGAAATCCACAATCCGAAATTTGAACTGTCTTCTGTCCTCCGTCCTCTGTCTTCCGTCTTCGGTCTCTGGTCTGATTTCCCCTTGACTTCACCCCCCGAAAAAGGTACCATTCTGAGCTTTGTTTGAACCGTAAAGACACGGATAATCCACGTTAAAGTCGGGGTAAGTCAGTGTTGTTGTTAACATCAGTACCAGTCAGTCTTTAGGAGAAAAATAGAATGGCGAACAAGATGGTGTATTTCTTCGGCGGCGGCAAGGGCGAAGGAAACGCGAAAATGAAGAACCTCCTCGGCGGCAAAGGAGCGAATCTTGCTGAAATGGCAAAACTCGGGGTCCCAGTCCCGCCGGGCTTCACAATCACTACCGAGGTCTGCACTTATTTCTATCAGAACAAGAAAAAATATCCCAAAGGCCTCGCCGAAAAGGTCAACGAGGCGATGCGCAGAATCGAGAAGATTATGGGCAAAAAGTTCGGCGACCCATCAGACCCCCTGCTGATGAGTGTCCGCTCCGGCGCCCGCAAATCAATGCCGGGGATGATGGAGACCGTGTTGAACGTCGGCCTTACCACAAAGACGATTCCGGGACTGATTGCCAGGAGCGGCAATGAGCGGTTCGTGTATGACGCGTATCGGCGATTGATAATGATGTACTCGGACGTGGTGATGGAAAAGGCGGCGGGCATCGAGCCGAAAGATGATGAGGGGATTCGCAAGCAGCTCGAAAAGATAATGGACCACCTCAAACAGCAAAAGGGATACAAGACCGATACCGATATGACCGCGATAGACCTCAAGAACCTCTGCGAGTTATTCAAGAGCAGAGTCAGAGAAGTCTTGGGCAAGGATTTCCCGGATGACCCCAACGCGCAATTGTGGGGCGGTATTGACGCGGTGTTTGCGTCGTGGAACGGCAAGCGGGCAATCAGCTACAGGCGCATCGAGGGTATCCCCGATGAATGGGGGACAGCAGTAAACGTCCAGACAATGGTGTTTGGCAATATGGGCGAGACATCCGCAACAGGCGTCGCCTTCACACGTAACCCAGGCAACGGCGAAAACTTCTTCTACGGCGAATACTTAGTCAATGCACAGGGTGAAGACGTCGTCGCGGGAACAAGGACGCCAGCCCCGGTGAACGAGGATTCAAAAAGCGAGCACAACAAGGAGCTGGTATCCTTAGAAAAGGGAATGCCGAAACTTTACAAGGAACTATACGCCACCCAGAAACGGCTCGAAAAGCATTACCGCGACATGCTCGATATCGAATTTACAATCGAGAGCGGACGGTTCTGGATGCTGCAATGCCGGGTGGGCAAACGCAATGGCCCGGCGGCGGTGCGTATGGCAGTCGATATGGTAAAAGAAAAGCTTATCAAAAAGGAAGAGGCGGTAATGCGAGTTACGCCCGACCAGTTGGATGAGTTATTGCACCCGATAATTGACCCCAAGGCGGAAAAGGCAAGCAAGCCGATGGCGAAGGGATTGCCGGCAGGCCCGGGCGGCGCGGTCGGTCAGATTGTGTTCTCCGCTCAAGCCGCGGTTGACTGGAAAAAGTCGGGCAAGGACGTCCTTTTAGTCCGTGAAGAAACAAACCCCGAAGACGTCGAGGGTATGAGAGCCGCACAGGGTATTTTGACCGCTCGCGGCGGTATGACCTCACACGCGGCGCTCGTCGCTCGCGGCTGGGGCAAATGCTGTATCGTCGGATGCGGAGCTATCGAAGTCGATTACGGCAAAAAAGAACTGCACATCGCAGGCAAAGTCCTCAGGGAAGGCGACTGGCTTACGCTCAACGGAACAAAGGGCGCGGTTTACGAAGGCAGACTGCCGATGCTCGACGACACAGCGGAAAACGTCCTGCTCAACAGCTTCCTGAAGATTTGCGATAGTATCAGGAAACTCGGCGTCCGCACAAACGCGGATACGCCCGAAGACGCTCAGAAGGCAAAACAATTAGGCGCAGAAGGCATCGGCCTATTCAGGACCGAGCATATGTTCTACGGCAAGGGTTCCGATGAGCCGTTGTTCATCCTGCGCAAGATGATTGTCTCCAAGAACAAAGCGGAAAGACAAAAGGCGGTCGATGAGCTGTTCCCGTATGTTAAGAAAGCGATTAAGGGTACACTTGCGGCGATGGATAATCTGCCCGTTGTGATTCGTCTGCTTGACCCCCCTCTTCACGAGTTTGTGCCTGAGGGCCAGCAAAAGCGAGAGGAGCTTGCGAAAGAGCTGAATATCTCGCTCGATGAGCTTGCAAAGAGAGCCGACGCGATTCACGAAACCAACCCGATGATGGGACATCGCGGCGTGCGACTCGGCATCACGTACCCGGAAGTCAGCGAAATGCAGATTCGGGCGATTTTCGAGTCGGCAGCGGAATTGATTAAGGAAGGCAAAAAACCGTATCCGGAAATTATGATTCCCGTCGTCTGCGACGTTAAGGAATTGAAAAACCAACTCGATATGGCAAGAGAGATTTATAAGCAGGTCGTCGCCAAAATGGGCGTAAAGAAGATTCGCCACAAACTTGGCACGATGATTGAAATACCGAGAGCGGCGATTACAGCAAACCAGATAGCCACAGAAGCGGAATTCTTCTCATTCGGGACAAACGACCTTACGCAGATGACGTTCGGCTTCTCACGCGACGACATCGGCGGATTCGTGCCCGATTACCTCAAGCAGGGAATCCTGCCAGGCGACCCGTTCCAGAGTATTGACCAGGTCGGCGTCGGCGAATTGATTAAGCTCGGTATCGAGCGAGGCAGAAAAACCCGCAAAGACCTCGAAGTCGGCATCTGCGGCGAACACGGCGGAGACCCGGCAAGCGTCGAATTCTGCCACAAGGTCGGGATGAATTACGTTTCCTGCTCGCCTTTCAGAGTACCAATCGCAAGATTAGCAGCAGCACAGGCGGTGGTTAATGATTGATGAATGCGGATTGCGGATTGCGGATTTGTAATTCGGAAGGCGCGGCTGAATTTGGCCGCGCCTTTTTTTTATTTCACCACCAAGCCTCTAAGACACAAAGAAAAAAACGAAAATAAAACTTAGTGCCTTGGTGCCTTCGTGGCAGAAAGCGTTCTTGACTCTTTCCGGCCAACATACTAAATTGATGACAAGAAATGGTAGATAGTATTATTTAGAACAAGCAGAATAAAACAATGAATGAACAACCGCAATCAGAAAATCAACTGGTCTTCAAAAACTTTACTCTGCCTTCGCCGGGCGAAGCAATAATGTATAATGACGTAACATACTTCATCGGAAAGTATATTGGAAAAGGTGCTTTCAGTATCGTATACGAATGCACCGATTCATGGGGGAATGAGTTAGCAGCAAAGGTGCTGCTCCCGAAACAGCAACCATACAATATCATCCGGGATAACTGGGCGCGAGAACTTGACGCTCTCGTCACTTTTAGACACCCTTTCATTACCCATATTTTCGCAGCTTTTGAATATCGTGATACTTTTTACATTATCACAGAACGTTGTCACCTTACATTGCATGAACTTTTTCAGATCGAAAATTACAACGGCTATACATGGGTTATGCCTATTGCCCGCTGCTTGTTACAAGCTGTTCAATTTCTTCACGATGCGGGCGTTATTCATAAAGATATCCACCCGGGCAATATTTTTTCCTCTATTATCAAAGACGAGGTTGTCCCAGATAAATATAACGCTATGCGGTTCAAGCTTGGTGATTTTGGGATTTCAAGGGTTGTGAAAGACGTAGACATGTTCAATACTATTCTTGCCGAATGGATGCTCCCTCCAGAATTTTTAAAACCAAACGAATTCGGAATCATTGATAAACGATTAGATATTTATCATACAGGACTACTCTTACTTGAAGTTATACAGGGGCGACCCTTGAAATTCACACGAGAACAAATTCTAGATGGAGTTCCACGTCAAATGGCAGAAACCCTTCCTTCCCCCTTCAATTTCGCCTTGCCAAAAGCTCTTCGTCGTCATGTTGCATCAAGAACTTCGTCGGCGATGGAACTATGGCGGGATTTGAGCGCAAACATAAGCGGAACTTCGCAGAAGAACATTTGAAGTGTCATTTAACGGAGAAATAATGGGAAAGCTACTGTTTTTTATCATCAGAACAATAAACGGGGCCATTCTGGTTTTTAGGGAAATCTATTGAAGCAAAATAATGGCAGGATAAAATCGGCGGAAATCGTGGCGTATATATTGATGAGTGATAATGAATACCAAAAAAGAAATTAATGAATACCCCACTTATGATGCTCTCAGTGAACATCCGTTTGCTTTATCAGCTTTACACTACGGCGTAAGAATATTAGCAGTAATTGAAAATCGTCACACCATTCTAAAGGCAAAAGGCGAATACAAACGTCCTCCTTCAAAAGCAGAATACTATTGCATCTCTGTGACAAACATGTTAGCTCACGTTCTCACAATCTGCCAGCAACTTGAACATTCAGCACTATACTTTTCTTCATTTTCGCCAACCCAAAAAATGAAGAAAGCAGGCATAACAAGGCAGGGTCATCTCCTGTATTGCATTGAGAACTATATTGTCCGAACCCAATCTATGTATGATAGATTGCTAAGACTCATTGATAGGGTATTTGAGATATACAATCCAAGTCATATGATCTCTCATCAATTAATAATAAGTAATTCACACGTTCGTAACACCTCCATTCCAAATAAACTGGAAAAATTACGAAAAGTCATTAAAACCTATTATTATGACAGGAACGCGATTGTCCATGAACGACAATTCCTAGAAGACGACATTCGCGAACTCGAATGCTACACTATTCTTTCAACTTCAGAAGGCCCTTTAAAAGGGCATATAGATTTAATTGATGAGGCTAATTATCTTGCTAAGCAAATAGTCAAAAACAAAACTAAGGAGTTTTCGAAGGTTAACCATGATTCATTTGTCATCCTTGGTGACATATTTAATGATCTGAAGAAAGCGTATGAATTCAAACGTAATCTTCTCGAATTAGTTTATGGAAAATCAGAACTGGCTGAAATACCTAATTCGAATTTAAAATCATAAATCTTTCGGAATATAATCTTCCCTGACGGGCGAGAAAATCTCGATGGCGGTGGAGTCCTCGAAGATTTGTGCGCCGTGGGTGACATCGGCGGGGATGCACCACGAATCGCCGGGGCGAGTATCGTGCTGAGTATCTCCAATTTTGAGCAGAATATGGCCTTTGACGAGATAGCCGGTCTGTTCGTAAGGGTGGCTATGCTCCGGCAGGATATTGTCTTTATCAAGAAGAAATTCGGTCATAAGAGTTCTGCTGCCGTAACAAAGAGTCTTTTGCCTGATACCCTTAATCGGCTTTTTGTAGCCCTCTTTACTGTGTTTGCCAAATATCATTATCTTCACCTTAAACAATAGCCGTTAAATCGTTTCATTTCCCCTTTTTTACCACAAAGTCACCCCTTCGACTACCCTCAGGGCAGGCAAGGCACTAAGTTTTTTTACTTTTTACCTTTTTATTTTTGCTTTATAATACCAGGGTAGGTCAATTTAAGGAGACAGACGATTAAGGTATTACTCATATTACTGTTGTGGTCGCTCTTGATGGTGCTGTGCTGGCCGATAGCATTAGTGGCGCTTATTTTGTGGCCGATTGTATGGCTTCTGTCGATTCCGTTTCGTATTGTCGGTATCGCCGCGGAGGCGTTTCTCGCGCTTATTAAGGCCATCTTATTTTTGCCCGCGAGATTACTCGGCCATCACTAATGGTTCGACTTTGCTCACCACAGGCAGGCTCAGGGTAAGCGTATAGCGGACAGCGTACGGGAAGGTAAGTCGAAATCCTAAAATCTAAACCCTAAATTCTAAACAAATTCCAATTACCGAAATTCCAATGTTCAAAAAACAGTGAAACTTGCAAATAACCGATAATGAGTGTAGAATAGTCGGCTGTAGCGGTGAGAGTAGCTCAGTTGGATAGAGCATCGGATTGTGGTTCCGAGGGTCGCGGGTTCGAATCCCGTCTTTCACCCTTCTTTGGTTATCAACAAGGGATGAGAACACGCGCGATGCGACGTGTCCTCCGTAGCTCCTGGCGAAGGAGGAAGCATCGCTACGCGGGTTCGACACGCCGAAGGCGAGCCTCGCTTCGAGAATCCCGTCTTTCACCCTTTTAAGCTCGTACAGCGTCTTGCGTTCTGCGTACTGCGTTTCTATTCTATCAACTCAAAACTAAACACGAAGCGAAGAGCCCAATGTCGTTTCGGAATCCCATCTGCCCTCCGTAGTCCCGTTTGGGACGAAGGACGGGTCTTTCACCCTTCGTAGCGCAGCGGGGATCCAGTTTTAATATCGTTGCTTGTTAGGCAAACAGCGCATAAAAAAAGCCGGGGTTACGACCTGCCGGCCTGATTCTTAATTCTAAATTCGCAATTCTAAACTCGTTTTACGCTTTGCGTTTTCGCAGCACCAGCCCGCCTAAACCAAACAGCAGCAATGTCGCCGGCTCAGGGGTCTGGCCCCGAAATGAAGACAGGCCTTTATTAGTGAAGGTATCGTTCTGGGCGTCATCCATATAAGCCAAAAGATACCGTGAAGCCGGAGGCACCAGGAATACATAAAAATCGTCGCGTGTCTCGCCCGGCAGAATGGGCAAATGAAGTGGATCCTGTGCATATGCCCAGTCAAACTTGTATGTATCAGGGGCGACCTCGCTATAATTTACAAAATACCCGACGCACTTCGCTTCGCCAAAAGGATAGTCAATTCCCCCAAAAAACTGCCGCCAAGTCAATGGCCAAGTCAAACCCTCTGGCCAATTGACCGTCATACTCGAATCCCAGGTCGTCGCGTCCAAAGGCAAATCTGCTTTTCCTTGGGCACGCCAGCCGTTGTCGGTGACGGCCCATAAATATTCATTATAAGAGGCCTCGACTACAAAGCCCACTATCGTGCCTATACTGCTGTCAGCGGGATTAACTACTGTATAGTCAATACCGGTCCCGTAGTTTTCTTCAATTAAACTCGGATTCGATACCGCTAAGACCTGTGAAAACAAAAAAAGGGGCAATATTGCTGCTGCGCAGAAACTGTTTTTCATCCTGTCCTCCTTTAAGGGGCATTGGTGTGTGAATTTTATTGAATAAGACGCGGGCCGAGGAGGTCCTCAAATCAACCCCGGCGAGGCAAATCACCTGAAATCCCGGTTAAGCCGAAATTAAATGCCTTCCATCCAGAATTTGTCAGCCGACGGCGAATTCATCAGGGTAGCAACCACCCAAACGGCAACAACCGAATATACGGGAAACATTATCACGTTTTTGCAAACAGTAAAAATTTTCGACATGACTAATACTCCTTGAGATTATTATTTAGTAAAATCTCTGTTTACTTGTATCCTGACCATCACACTCTCAACGAAACCAGTGTTTCACTCGGCTCTCCTTAAGCCGAAATTAAATACCATCCATCCAGAGCGATTGTATCGGCGCGGAATTCATCAGGAGAACGACTATAAAAAAACAAACAAACAGCAATATAGGAAACACCAACGCGTCTTTGCAAAAGGTAAAAACTTTCGACATGATTAATACTCCGTTACCCGGTAAACTTCCTGTTTACTCGCATCCCGACCATAATAACACTATCACAAATTCGTCGAATGATACCAATGTTTCAATGCGGCTTTCCCGCGTCGTGCGAATATACTGGGCCGAACAGGTCCTACAACCTGCCCGGCCCAGCGACTTTCACACTGCTATTTTTAAGCACAATCGCACCAAACGATTCTGCATGCAGCCAGTGCTGGGTTTGTCAAGTTTATATGACAAACAAGTCCAAACCCAGCGAAGAAATGGGAGAGAAAACTAATCAAAACCCTGCCGCCGTTACACCCTACCTCCGTTACACCCTGACTCCATTACTCTATTACTATCGCAAACCAGAGGTCTGCGTTTTTGGACTGCTGGATTTGTGAAGAGAGTTCCAAATCCAGCGAAGAAGGGGAGAGAGAATGAGCTTATTACCTTTATCGCAGCCGATTGACCGCGTATGGTTACGTGCTGGATTTGAGAAGAGAGTTCCAAATCCAGCGAAGAAGGGGAGAGAGAATGAGCTTATTACCTTTATCGCGGCCGATTGACCGCGTATGGTTACGTGCTGGATTTGAGAAGAGAGTTCCAAATCCAGCGAAGAAGGGGAGAGAGAATATGTGTAGAATTTTTGTTTATCATAATCCTGGCTCAGGCCAAGTCGATATTTGTGCCGGGCCTGTTTACCGCGCTTTAGATTAAATAATCTTTTGGGGTAACAAACCCAGCTTGGGGGAGAGAAAACTCCTCGTGAGCCTATTAAATCACGACACAGAGGTCGTGCTTGCTCTCAATCAGAAAGATGACGGCAATTCAGGAAGCCGTCGATTATCCTTCTCTCATTAGCTCCTCAACATCATCAGCAGAAGAAATTGCCTTTATGGAGACGTCACCCTTGAGTCCGAGGAGATTGGCAACCGTGTTTCTAAAGACATCGTCGGTTGCATCCTCAGCAATGACCGCGGAGACGCCCAGAGAGCGGGCAGCGATTTCCTGTGTTTTGCTGCCGGCCTTTATGAGGGCAATCGTTGGGATATAGGGTTTAGCCGCTTTGAAAGTTTTGAGAAACCTTCCATCGGGCATATCATCCAAATCCCATCTGCTGATTACGCTGTTCACCTTTTCATTTTTCAAAGAACGAGCAGCCTCAAGACCTGACTGCATTTTTATCAACCTTACCGGCAGTTCTCTTAGCACTTCATTCCTGCCGTTTATGCCTACTGTCAAAACCGTTGCTTGAACAAGAACAACCATCTACCTTCCTAACTTCTCTATGGCTTATTCGCCTACGGATGCCTTACTATTTCTTCGCAGATACATATAGCGAACGGCGTGCCAGACCGTGCCGCGGCGAAAAAGAATTTTTTAAGTCGTTTGTGGCAAGGGAGTTATGTTTGCTGATTTTCAGGGAGACTCTTAGAGAGCATAAAAACAATGGCGACCATTTCGGTCATAGAAACGAGAGAATAGCCGTCATAAGTTATTACATAATCTGAGGGTTGAAACGATGTGGCCGGTTTGGTTAGAGGTGACCGGAATGGAACATAGTCAAGCAGAAGACAGAGCGTCGAACACAAAATACAGAATAGAGAACAGAAGAAAATTGTTACGAGCTTTTGTCTGTCTGAGCAGCGCGGATATCGAGCTTAGTAATAAGGCGATTCAACTGGCGGCGTTCGATGCCGAGTATTTTGGCGGCGGCGATTCTTCGGCCTTTGGTGTATTCGAGGGTCTGCGTAATGACCTTTCGCTTTACTTCGTCGAGGGTGGGAAGCTGGTCTTTTGGATACTCAGGCGAATCGGATACGATGATTTCGAAGGGCATTACGGCGGCCTGTATTTCGGGGCCTTCGGTGAGGACATAAGCACGTTCGATAGCATTTGCAAGCTCGCGGACGTTGCCGGGCCAGGCGTAGTTACACAGGAGGAGCTTGACGGGCTCGCTGAATCTCTTGGGCGGCTCGTTGTAGAAGACCGACTGGTTTTTGAGGAAGTATTCCGCCAAATCGAGGACGTCCTCTTTGCGATGACGAAGCGGAGGCACCTCGAGGCGAACAACATCGAGGCGGTAATAAAGGTCTGAGCGGAACGTGCCCTTCCGCACCATATCATGCAAATCCTTACAGGTTGCGCACAGGACACGAACGTCAACGGGGCAGGATTTAGCAGAACCAAGAGGCGTTACCCGCCTTTCCTGGAGGACCCGGAGCAGTTTTGCCTGCAGCTCAAGCGGTATTTCGCTTATTTCGTCGAGGAATATGGTGCCGCCGTCGGCTGCCCTGAAGAAACCCAGTGTGCTGTCAACAGCGCTTGTGAATGCGCCTTTGACGTGGCCGAACAACTGGCTTTCAAACAACTGGCCTGTAAGGGTAGTGCAGTCAACGGGAACAAAAACGCGGTCTGCACGGTGGCCTGAGATGTGGATTTGCCTTGCGACCATTTCCTTGCCGACACCGGTTTCGCCGGTAATAATAACAGGACATTCACGAGCAGCAATTGCTTTGATAACCTCCATTACGGAGTTGAACGCTGGCGAACTGCCAAGAAAATCATTATGTGTGCGCGTATAAAACGACTGCACTTGCGCACAATCCAACTGCTTGCCGCCTTCATTCCCAAAGCCCTGCTCTTTTTCGCCAGGAGTTACCTTACGCGAATTATCACCCATTGCCCATCGCCCCATTATGAAGTGCAGACATACTAATTTCCACACTTTTGCAAAAAGAACCTTTTCTCGGCGAGAATACCCTGCGTGATGGCGAGGGCACTCTCTCTCATTTCTTCTTCAAGTATGGATTTTACAGGTTTTAAAACCCCAAGTCAAGCAAATTATAGGACTTAATTTTGAGCTTCTGTACCCCCGATTGAAAAATGGGCTTGGGGTATTGTAAAAATAGGTAAATTGTAATTCAGAATTCAAAACAAGGAAACGGCAGCCGAATTAATCTTAACCCCTTTATTTAAAAATAGTTACGCTTGGGGGCAAGGAGGAAAGGGGGTTGCTATTACCAGTTGAGGTTTTGCGGGGAGCCGAGCCATATTTAATACCCCCCAATCCGATATGAAAAAGCCCATCAGCCGACAAAAACGCCTATTTTTTTACCTACCCAGCAGCTCGAAAGGAGAGATATAGTCGCCGAATTTTTGGGCAGCCGATTTGAGCCGTTTTCCTGCCTCGTCGAAGGTATCGAACAGGATTTTGGGGGTATCGGGAACTTTCTGGCGATAAATCTTTTCGACGCGGTCGAGTTTGGCGAGATTTTCCGGGATACGAATTGTGAACTGCTTTTCGTAGTCGTCTTTTGTGAACTGGGTTTTGAGGCGCTCTTTGAACAGTCGAGCGAGGTCCTCATATCTGGGTATGAAGCCGGTCGGCGTTTTAATCGCATCGACGTCACCATTGACGCGAAGTTCCGCCCAGAGAATCCAGATGAGTTTGTCGGCCATGGTATTGAGATATTTCCCGTCTTTTCCGCGGAGGAAGTAATTTACGGAGAAAATCATCGGAGGTTTTTTGACGCCTTCGGCAAAATCGAGATTTATTTGAACATATTTGCCGAGCGGTATTGAAACGAAGTCAAGATTCGACATAAGGTTGAATGTTCTGACGCCCTGCCTGCCAAGAGTAGCGGCTGTTGTTTCCGATTCAAGGGCAGCACCTTTGAGAATAATACCCTCGTTCCAGTCAAAGGCCTGTTCAACCGGATTCCAGGTGTCACTATCCCGTCCGCCGTAGACGATGCCGCCGATGGGGACACCGTTGGGGTCGTTGAGGGCAGGGTCGCAGTTGTCGAGGTGGGGGATGCTGAGGGTGTAGCGGGCGTTTTTGTGGGCTGGCGGAATGGGATTGCCCTGGTCATCGGATTTACCGTTGAACCATGCGCCGGAGAAATTGGTGCCTTCGGGCGGTATTTCACAACCCATGCCGAGCCAGTAGGGTTTTTTATTCGCGTCGATAAGGACGTTTGAGAAGATGACCTCTCTTGGGTTTGTGAGGACTTTATAAATAACGGGGTCATCTTTTTCGTTAACGTCCTGAATGATGCCAAAGATGCCTTTTTCGACGTTGACGGCTCTCATTTGGCCTTGTTTTTTGCGGAAATAGGCGATGTCGTCGCCTACGATTGTCTGGCCCGGCAACATTGCGGTTGAGGTTTTGCCGCAGGCGGAGGGGAATGCGCCGGTGAAATAGGTGACGCGGTTTTTTGGTCCGTGGACGCCCATAACGAACATATGCTCGGCGAGCCAGCCCTCGCGTGAGGCCTTTTGGATAGCGAGACGCAGGGCGAGTTTTTTGAGGCCCATAGTGTTGCCGCCGTACTGGGTGTTGACGGAGTACACCAATTCTTCCTCGAGGTCGATATAGACGCGGCGAAGATTATGATTTTTGCTGACGCCGTTTTCAAGCTCGCCCTCGGAGTGGAGAAATCTGAAGAAGCCGTGGTTTTCACCGAGTTTTTTGAACTGCTCGTAGCCGGGGCGATAGAGAAGCGATTCGCTATGAACAACGTATGGCGAATCGGTAATCTGGAGACAGGGGATAGTGAATTCGGAGCAGACGGGGCCGAGCGTCCAGAAGGCGATGAGCATTTCCCTGCCCGCCATAGAATTTTTGAGCAGGTCGCGGATTTCTTTGGTTCCCGCCTGTTTTTCGACGGATTTGAGCGACTCGCCGAGCGATGAGCCGGCGGGCAGGAGATACCTTGTGCTGAAGGTATCGCGTCCCTGGTCGTTAATGCCGTCGAAATGGCAGGTGTGGCCTTTAATGTTAAGCGGAATTTCTTCGCCATTCTTAACCGCAAGAGAGCGGACATAAGCAATATCTTCGGGGGAATCGGTGCAAACATAGACACTATCCGGATTGGTCAGCTCGATGGCGTCCGCGATGAAGTGGTGCATCTTCGGGTGGTCAACCGCAACCAGCCGGTCGTAGTGTTTGCCTTTAACTCTGTTTTTCAAAACATCTTTTACTGCACCAGCCATATCGCCTCCTAATAGGGTTTTTTGGCTCAAAAAATCGACGGAGTATAAACCGCTATCCCGAAGGGCGTCAACACATTTTTGCAAATTTACTTGATTCTGACGAAAACAGCAACGACAAGTTCGCGTTCGACAATCTTGAATTTGCCGGAACGCAAATCCCTGAGCCGGCGACGATTGCATTGTTCGGACTCGGTACCACGGCGATTATCCGCAGAAAACGTTCTTAGTCACAGAACACGGCAGAAGACAGAATACAGAAAACAGCTGAAGCTGATAGTTTAGAAATTCCAAAAACTAAATCCTAGACCCTTCCTTACTTACACTGCGCCGAGACAAATCCAAAACTCAGCGATAGCGATAAAGCTTTACACGCTGGATGTCGTACCCATCAGGGGAAAGACGGAGGTGCCTTCCCTGATGATCTTCGTCGCCATTCAGATAAAGGTCTGTTACCCAGCGGCCCTTGAGGAAATGTCCCCGCTGAATTGAGGCGATGCCCGCGATAGGGTCGCCGGCGGAATTGGGCTCGAAGGTAATCACCTGACTTTTGCCAGCGATTATATATTCGTCGGGTACTGTGGAGACGATGATGCTGCCGGCGAGCATGCCGGGGGCGAGTGGTTTGCCCCAGCCGGCGTCCAATTTTACGTTGAGCTTAAAATTACCAAGCCGAACCTGCTGAGCAGGATTATTAAAATCAACAATCACGCCCGCAATGGTTTCTTTTCCCTGGTTTTGAAGAATCAGCGGCGACAATTGCGAAAGGACATCGTATGCACGCGCAAGCTCAGAATCAGGTTTAACGAATGATTCTATGGCAAACGGCGAGAAGCCCATAGCGTTATGCCGGCCAACGGCATAAAAAGCGTTTGCAGGATTTTCGGAACCCCTGCCGACTTCGGGGATAAAAACCGGATTACCGGCGCGGTCGAATTTCTCAATCCACTCGACAAAATTCGGAAAATAGATATCAGGGGACAGAAAATCAATATGCGGGGCTCCCGCCCGCCATATATCCATTAAATTGGGCAACGGGCCTGCACTTGGATACTGGCCGGGCTTATAACCAGGACGGACGAGAGCGGCATTGACAAACATCGGTAGCGGATATTCAGCCTTACCCGCGGCGGCAACGTGGTCGATATAGCTGGCATAGAACCAGGCCATAAAAATTTCCTCTGTATTTATACCGCTGCCGAAAATTTCTGTCCATGTCCCGGATGTTTTGAAACCATTTGCTTTCCATGTGTCGTTGAATTCTGGTATGAGCGAATCTTTATGCTCCTGGAGGTAATCCATAAGCTCCCGCGGCACAGGCTTATCAAATTGCTCATTGGCAACAGTGCAATGGTCTCTTGCATCGGGTATCATACCGACCTCGTTTTCGACCTGAATCATAATCACCGTCCGTTTGTCACTATCAAGCTGACGAATGTGCCTCATAAGGGCGGCGAAGGCACGCGAGTCGGCATCGCAGTTTGATTCGCTGAACGGCGACAGGATTTCGAGCCCTTTGCCAGAAGAATCCTGAGCACGCGGAAAACGTTCATAGTTAGTCTTGACCCAATACGGGGCATAGCAGGCCATACTGTTTTTCCAGCTCGCGAACCAGAGCAGAACGAGTCGCAAATTTTGACGGCGGGCATCTTTAACAAGGTCATCGACCGGCGTAAAATCGAATTTGCCTTCCTGCGGCTCAATCAAATCCCAATAGACGGGCATAAGAACGGTATTAAGATTGCACGCCGCAAGCCGGGGCCATATCGGTTTCATATTTTCAACGCTCGACGCGGCAGAATTACCCAATTCGCCAGCGAGCATCAAAAATGGCTTACCATCCACAATAAGCTGTGTCGCGTCGCCTTGCTTTTGAAGATGCGGCATCAAGGCCTGCTGCCCTGCTGCTATTGGTCCAAAGACAAAAATCAATATAAGGCCGGCCGTTACGATATCCTGGTTTAAAGAACGTATCTTTGTCATATCTATTCTCCTTTGTTTTCAGTTTAATTCGGATTTAGTCAGAATAACTTATAGCGTTTCAGAACAGAAAAACAATAGTTGAGGGCCGCACGCATAATAGCGGAAGGCCGTTGTAATTGTCTGCGCATCGTGGTAGCATCTTTGGGAAACACGGACGGACACAGACGATAACACGGACTGACCCTCCTTCGCCTAAAGCTATGGAGGGCAGGCACAAGCAAGGACGGTATTGACCGGAGAATTAAGCGATGAGAATGAAGAATTTAGAATTAAGAATTGAGAATTCAAAATTGCATCCCCTGATTCGCAATTTCAAATTTCTGGTTTTTATCTGCATAATTTGTGTTGGCAGCATCTGCCGGGCCAGCGGCCTTGAGGGGATGGAGAAATCGGTGGTGATGATACGCAGCGCGGGGCAGGAGTTCGATTATGTGACGCCATGGAAGCCGAAGGCGATGGCGCAAGGGGTGGGGTCGGGATTTATTATCGAGGGCAACAGGATTCTCACCAACGCGCACAACGTGAGCAATAACAAATACGTTGAGCTGCAAAAAGAAAACGTGGCGAAACGGTATCCAGCAAGGGTAGCGTTCATCGGGCACGACTGCGATTTGGCGTTATTGGCGGTTGAAGACAAGAGCTTTTTTGACGACACAAAACCGCTTGAGCTGGCGGAACTGCCGGGCGTAAACACTGCGGTCGAGACATACGGATTCCCGATGGGAGGCAGGCACATATCGGTAACAAAGGGCATCGTATCGCGGATACAGGTGGACACATACGCACATACGGGGGCGGATTCACATCTTGTAATTCAGACGGACGCGGCGATAAACCCGGGTAATTCCGGCGGGCCTGTTATACAGGACGGCAATGTTGTGGGTGTGGCGTTCCAGGGGTTGCGCCAGGCGGAAAACATCGGGTACATGATTCCGACAACGGTGATAAAACATTTTTTAGCCGACATAAATGACGGCAAATACGATGGGTTCGGGACGCTGGGCGTGATGCTGTACCACGGGCTGCATAACCCGGCATACAAGGATTATCTTAAAGTGCCGGCGGACCAGCAGGGTATAGTCGTCATCGAAACGATTATGCACAGCTCGGTCGAATCGATTTTGAAATCGGGGGATGTGCTGACGCAAATCGACCAGTACGCAATCGATAACGACGGCAGAGTGGATATCTATGGGCTAAAGCTCGATATGTCGGAGGTGGTGGAGGCAAAACAGATTGGGCAAACAGTAGAGCTTGCGTTCTACCGCGAGGGGAAACTTACAAAGGCAACGGCGACGGTGTCGCTGAACAGGCCCGTTTTCGAAATCAGCCGGCAATACGATATAGAGTCGGAGTATGTTTGTTTCGCGGGGCTTGTTTTTGTGCCTGCGACGCGCAACTATCTGGAAAGCTGGGGACCTGAAGGGATTAAAAATCTGCCGTTCGAACTACGGTATTTGTTTAACAATTCGATGCAGCTAAACACTGACAGGGCAAGAAAAGAATACGTAGTGCTTTCGGAGATAATGCCTGACGAGATAAACGCCTACGCGGGGGAATTCAAGAGCCAGGTGGTCGAGAGCATAAACGGGACGACAATCGAAGGGCTTGCGGACGTGTGGAAGGCGTTTGATAAGCCGCCTGAAGGTTATTATGAGATTGCGTTTATGGGCATGGACAGGCCATTGATACTCGACGCAAAAGAGGCACACGCACAACAGGCAAAGATACTCACAAAATACGATATACCACAGCAATTGCGGCTGCCTTCAACGGGTTCCAACCGGAAGGAGGTGCAGCAATGATAATAAAAGGAATTGCAAATTGCGTTGTCTTAATGTGTCTGATATCGCTAATTTCATCGTGCGTTTCGGTGCAAGCCGGGAAGGAACAGACACGCGAGACAATGAAGGGGTCGATTGTATATCTGGAGATTTCATCGTACGGGTATGACCAGTTGAGGCCGTGGAAGAATACCGATATTCAGCAAAAGAGCGGAGCGGGCTGCGCGACGGGGGCATTCGAGGTGATAACGCCCGCGTGGAACCTGACGGACGCGAAACTAATCAAGGCGAAGGTATCGGGGCAGAACGAATATATACCGGCGAAAATAAAGACAATCGATTACGAGATTGACCTTGCGCTGCTGGAGCTTGACGCCAACGCGATGAAAAAGCCGCTGACACCGATAAGATTCGAAGACAAGTTTCAGCGCGGAGCGAAACTGAATTATTACTGGCTCAACGCCAACGGCGAGATGACCACGGGACAGGGATATATGGACCGTGCGGAGATGATGCGTTCGACGGTTTCATACACTTATTTTTTGAATTTGGTAGTTACGAACACATCGCAGGAAACGTCAACCGGACAGGTTTACTGCGACGGCTCGACGCCCGCCGGGATTTCCTGCTGGAGCAAAAACACCACCGAGACGGGGCTTATACCCGCGGCGATAATCAACAACTTCCTTGCCAGGGCAAAGGACGGCAACTATCCCGGCGTGCCGGCGGTCGGTTTCGCAGTCGAAGCATTGCTTGACCCGACGACGCGAGCGTATCTCAAGATGCCCGCGACGATGAAAAACGGCGTGCAGGTTACAAACGTGTACACAATCGGGACAGGCAGCCCCTCGATTTCGTCCGGGGCAGGCGAATCATTAAAAGCGGGCGACGTAATCCTCGCAATAGACGGCAAAGAGATTGACGCATACGGCAAATTCCTGTACCCGGCATACGACCGTATTTCGTTTTATCATTTAATCACCAGTCACAAAATCGGGGACGATATTGTTTTTGATATATGGCGCGACGGGGGCAAACAGCAACTGCACGTGCAGGCGAAAAATTTTGACGTGGGCGAGATGCTTGTCCCCTTCTATGAATATGGGCAGCAGCCGCAATACCTGGTTACGGGCGGATTTGTGTTTCAGAAACTGACCCGGTCGTATTTGACCAACTGGGGCAAGGACTGGGACAGCAAGGTTACGCCGCACCTGCTTTATTACCTGCGGGACATGGCGTTTAAGCCGACTGCCCAGCGCAGGGAAATTGTGATACTGAGCTATTGTTTACCCGCCCAGATAAATCTCGGCTATGCCGACCTGTCGCAGCTTGTTGTCAGCAAGTTCAACGGCATGCCGATAAGCCGAATAAGTGATATTGTAAAGGCCCAGAAGCTGAACCCTGACGCGAAATACGACGTTGTGGAATTCGAGCTGGATAATCCCACTGTTGTTATCCCCCGTCAGCAGCTGCCGCAGGCGGATGCAATGCTTGCGACAAACTACGGGATTCGCAAGCTCGTAAACGTCACCCCGTAAGAAACACGGCGGAAACGGCAAGAAAGAGATTGAAAATTGCCCCGCTGACGAGTAATTTATTGAAATTTTAAGGCCGTATTTTGTGACTGAATTATGAAAGTATTGCTAAGCTGGCTTAAGGATTATGTTGATATCGAACTCCCGGTACAGGAGGTGGCGGAGATTCTAAGCAACCGCGGATTCCCATACGAGGGTATCGAGCAGCTCGATAATGATGCGGTAATCGACGTTGAGGTAACGAGCAACCGCGGCGACTGCCTCGGGTATATCGGCATCGCGCGAGAGCTTGCCGCGGCGACGGGCAAAGAATTGAGGCTGCCAAAGGTAGAACTGGCGGAATCGTCGAAGCCGGCGTCGGAATTTGTTAGCGTTGAGATTCGCGAGCCGGAATTGTGCGGACGATATACGGCGAGAATTATCGAGGGAGTCAAAGTTGGGCCGACGCCTGACTGGATGCGCAAACGCCTCGAGGCAATCGGGATGCGGAGCGTCAATAACGTAGTTGACGCGACGAACTACGCGATGATGGAGACAGGCCAGCCGCCGCACGCCTTTGATAATAAGAAATTATTCGGCGGCAAAATCATCGTCCGCAAGGCAAAACCAGGCGAGCAAATAATCAGTATCGACGGCTCGAAATGCGAATTGACTGAGGATATGCTTGTAATCGCCGACGCCACGTATCCGGTCGCGGTGGCGGGCGTTATGGGAGGCCTGGATACCGAAGTGAACGACGCGACGACGACCATCCTGCTCGAAGAGGCGTTTTTCTCGCCGTTGAGCGTGCGAACAACATCACGAAATTTGTCCCTGCCTTCGGAGGCGTCGTTTCGGTTCAGCAGAATCGTGGATATCGAAAATATCGACTGGGCATCGAGGCGAACCGCTCAATTGATGATTCAGATTTCGGGCGGCAAGGCGGCGAAAGGTGTGGTTGACGCGTACCCGACGAAGCCAAAGCCAAAACAGGCGATGCTGCGGCTGTCCCGTTTGAAAAAACTACTCGGTATCGAGGTGCCTAACAACACGGTAATCCAGATTCTGACAAGATTAGGATTTGAGCCGAAGCAAAACGGAGAGCAGATAACCTGTGCAGTGCCAACGTGGCGAAGCGATGTTTACCGTGAGGCGGATTTGATTGAGGAAGTCGCCCGCGTATATGGTTACGACAAGATACCGGCGGAAAACAAAATAACGATTGAGGTGTCACCCACCGATACCCGCAAGAAGACAATCGACGCGATCGGGACATACCTTACGGGGTGCGGATTTTACGAGACGGTAACAATCAGCTTTATCGACAAGCGCGACGCGGAGCTGTTTGCCCAGAACGAAGATAAACGGCATTTGGCCGTCAAAGACGTTACAAGAACCGGAGCTAATCTGCTTCGACAAAGCGTGCTGCCTTCGCTGTTCGGCGTAATAAAGACAAATCACAATGTAGGCAACACCCCCTGCCGGCTGTTTGAAATAGCAGACACGTATATACCCACACAGGCAGGAAAATTACCTATTGAAAAGACACGCCTGACGATTACGGGCGACTGTGACTTCAGGGACATCAAAGGTGTTGTCGATGGACTCCTGAAAACCATAGCCGCGGATGCTGTTGTAAAATTTGAACCTGCAGAAATTAACTGGGCGCAGGCAGGCGTTAAAGTTATCGTCAACAACAAACAAGTCGGCGTTATCGGAATGGCGTCGCAGCAAGTCCTGGAAAAATTCGATTTCAAACACACAACAATTCGCGGAGCTGAGTTAGACCTCGAAGAATTGCTTGCGCTTCGCGCCGGCGTAGTAAAAGTTAAGCCATTATCCAAATTCCCCGCCATAAAACGCGACCTGTCACTGGTCGTAAACGAAGACGCCGCCTGGGCGGAGATTGAATCCGCTGTAAATAAGAAGGCCCCTGCTGAATTAGAGGATTTGCAGTTTGTCGATATATTCCGCGGCAAGAACATACCTCAGGGCAAAAAGAGCGTCACGCTCTCATTATGGTTCCGCGATGCAGACGGCACATTAACACACGAAGCCGTGGACGGCTTCCAGGCCGACATTCTTAAATCACTCACCGAATCCCTCGGCGCAAAACTGCGAACAGCGTAGCCACAGAGGCCTCGTATTTTTAGCCACAGAGAGCACAAAGGGTTTCAGCCAATCGGTTAATATGTAAAATGTCGAATCAGTTTAAGGAGTTGCCTTATGTGGTCCGCTTGGACAAAACTGGAGCAAACAGCAAACTACAATGGCCCTGCGGTTTATAAAGTCCGCCTCTGTTGTTCAGGAACAAGAGTTTTAATCAATAGATTTCTTGGTTCTGATGAGGACGGATTACTTTGCATTGGGAAAACGAGCAATTTGGAACGACGTCGCAAAGATTTCATAAACGGCATAACCAGCGAAAATGGGCATTCCGAAGGAAATCTACTTTGCATCTTGGTGGAAAAAACCTCTCTATCAACCAAATACCCCAATCGAGAATATGAGTATTCATATATCAAGGCCAAGAGTAATGGAGAAGAAGACACTTTGGAAGAGAAACACATCAAGGCATATGTAAAACAGTTCGGAGAAGCGCCACCGCTTAACAGTTCAATACCAAATCGCTACGGTGATTGGTAATTTCAAAAGAGGTCATGCGCAGCACGAGTAAAAGCAGGATGCCACGCTTTTGTTGTTAGGCCTTGGAGCGGCGATAGCAGCCAGAAGGCGTTAAATCTCTTCTATGTACCTCGATTAGCGTTCTTCTTGCGTTTCATCAGGTAGTGTCTGACAAACAAAACGATGGTCACGCTCAGCAGGGTTGCTATTGAAAGCAATGTAAGGTTATGGCTCACAGCATCGGCTATCTTGAGGGTTTCAGGGCCGAGAAAGAAGCCGGTCAGAACAAAAGCATTTGCCCATATCAATGCGCCGCTATAAGCGAAGACGGCGAATTCGTGCCATGCCAGCTTAGATGTGCCTGCAACGATTGACGAAAGATGGCGCACAACGGGGATAAAGTAGCCGAATGTAAGCGTCCACTTTCCCCATCGCTCAAACCAATCGTGGATCTTTTGGAGATTTTCATCCGTAATGTGTAAGAATCGTCCAAACCTGTGTATAGCCGGCAGCCCGATAAATCGGCCTACCAAGTAGCTGACCGTGACGCCGCACATTGCTCCAAGTGCGCCTGCGGCAATAGTGGGTATGAGAGACATTCGGTTCATTGAGACATTGTAGCCGGCGTAAAGCAGCAAAAACTCTTCCGTCATCGGAAAGCCCATAATCCCGAACATCAAAAACCCGAACAGGGCAACATAACCATAATGTGTTATCATGTCGATTAGCATTGTTGTTTATATTAGCATCCCGGTTCAAAGATTTCACGAGAATCTCGTGGGCGCGAATTAGATGCGCCCGTTTCAGAGTGCAATAGAATTACCCCCCGCTCTATTATGGCGTCAGATTAGATCCGTGACGCCCATTCTAATGGGTAACGAGGACTCTTGAGCGGTTCGGGCCAATATTTTGAAGTTGCTTACCGAATCTATTGGCGCAGAATTGCGAACATAGTTTCAGCCACAGATTGCACATATTTCACTGTATTTATTTAGCCAAAGAGGACACCCTACGAATTTTTAAGACCCCGAAACAGGTTTCGGGGCTAATCGAAAAGCAATTCTTGCATTTACAATCCGCCTCAAACTCTTCACCTCAAAGAGGTTATCGTCGGCAAGGAAATTGGTGTAGAGAAAAGAGATGGTGATAACCGATTAGGCGCAGTAGCGGCAAAACCGTCGCTCGTGACCCGTCGCACGATAAAAACGAGTAACGAGAATCGAGTCACGAGTCACGATTAGAAGGTCCGAAAAAAAGCGGACATGACAAGTTAATTACGAGCGATTTTGCTTGCTTTTTTCTTTCAAAAAGCGTATAAATAATAGCGGCAGGCCCCCCTGCGGTGTTAGCATAGAAAGCAATATTTGAAAAAACCGATAACCTGTAACTTTGGGGGATCAGGCCTTGAGGCCCGAAAACGCCTATAACATTTGGACTTATCGGACCCAAGCAACGATTTCCCACGTGGATTGAATGGGTTTTTCAATTGGCTTTCTTACGGCATCTGCGGAGAAAGGCACTGCTATACAGAGAAGGCCTGTAAGGACAGGCCTTTTTCTTTTCCTCGTAAAACCAGCCGCAATACCAAATCAAAGGCGCATAAGTTGTACAGGCACAGCTTTTAGACGGTTTTTGGCGTTAAGCCGAGGCATTATTTTGACGATTTATACGCAGGGTGAAACCGTGTGTATTTGTTCCCTTTAGTGCTTGAAATAAAAAGAGTTACATCGCTGAAGAGGTGAAAATGCTTAAGATTCGCAACTATACAGTCCTGCCGGCCCTGCCGGAAGTTTTGAATGACCTTCAGGCGCTCGCCGTCAACCTGTTCTGGTCGTGGAACCCCGACTTGATTGATTTGTTTTCGCGGATTGACCCTGCGTTATGGACAAGCTGCGGACACAATCCGGTCAAGCTTCTGGGCAACGTTTCTCAGGAGCGGCTCAACGCACTGGCGGAGAACCAGGGCTTCCTCGCCGAATTGAAAAAAGGGTGCGACAAACTTCAATCGTATCTCAATGGGCCGACGTGGTTTCAAAGCGTTTGTCCCAAATCGACCAAAATGACGCTCGCGTACTTCAGCGCGGAGTTCGGGATTCACGAATGTCTGCCTATTTACGCCGGCGGCCTGGGTATACTGGCGGGCGACCATATCAAGAGCGCATCCGACCTTGGTATTCCATTAGTCGCCGTAGGCCTGATGTATCAAAAAGGTTATTTCCGCCAGTATCTAAACGTCGATGGGTGGCAGCAGGAAGTTTACGTCGAGAACGATTTTTACAATATGCCGCTTGAACTGGTGCGCGGCGACAACGGACAGCCGCTGCTTATCAGCGTTGAGTATCCGGGAAGAGAAGTATTCGCCCAGATATGGTGCTGCTCAGTGGGACGCTCCCAGCTATATATGCTGGACACAAATCTGCCGAGCAATTCCGCGACAGACCGGATGATTACGACAACGGTTTACGGCGGCGATACGGAGATGAGGATTCGGCAGGAGATTATGCTCGGCATCGGCGGTATGAGGGCGTTACATGCTATGGGCATCAAGCCGACAATATGCCATCTTAACGAAGGACATACCGCTTTTTCTGCGCTTGAGCGGATACGGCATATCATGAACGAGTCGAAAATGTCCTTTGACGAGGCGTTCGAGGCGGTAAAGGCGGGCACTATTTTTACAGTTCACACGCCGGTCCGTGCGGGAGTCGACGAATTCAGCACGGAGCTGATGCACAAATACTTCGGTGATTACGCGCACACCCTGGGAATAGACCCAAAGCGGCTGGTTTCGCTGGGCAGAATACTGCCTGATGATGAAGGCGAACCATTCAAGATGCCGGTGCTGGCAATACGAGCCAGCAGTTATTCAAACGGCGTCAGCGAGCTGCATGGGCAGGTATCGCGAGAAATGTGGTCGTGCCTGTGGAGACGTATTCCCACCAGCGAGGTTCCTATATCGTCAATCACCAACGGCGTACATACGAAAAGCTGGGTGTCGGAGGAAATCGGCCGGCTGTATGAACGGTATCTCGGCCACAACTGGGCGGACGAAAAAGCTGATTCGCCTATATGGAACAATATCGAACAGATATCCGACGAGGAGTTCTGGCGATGCCATCAGCGCTGCAAGGAACGATTGATAGCGTTCGCCCGCAGGCGTCTTAAGGCGCAGATGGAAAGAAGAGGGACGTATCACAGTGAGCTTAACCGGGCGGAAGAAGTCCTTGACCCGGAGGCACTGACAATCGGTTTCGCAAGGCGCTTTGCGACCTACAAAAGAGCAACCCTTTTGTTCAAAGACCCGGCCCGACTGGCAAAAATGCTGAGCGACGCCAAAAGGCCCGTGCAGTTTATCTTCGCGGGCAAAGCACACCCGAGAGACAACGAAGGCAAGGAGCTAATCCGGGACATTATGCATTTTTCGACGCAATTCGAAGTCAGGCGGCGGATAGTGTTCCTCGAAGATTACGATATCAACGTCGCCAAGATGTTAGTGCAGGGCGTGGACGTGTGGCTCAATAACCCGCGAAGACCGCTGGAGGCAAGCGGCACGAGCGGTATGAAGGCGGCGATAAACGGCGCGCTGAATATGAGTACGCTTGACGGGTGGTGGTGCGAGGGCTACAAGCCAGACAACGGCTGGGCAATCGGTGCGGGCGAGACATACGACGACGCCGCTTATCAGGATATGGTCGAGGCACAGGCGATATATAATCTATTCGAAAATGAAGTCGTCCCGCTGTACTACACCCGTTCCGCCGACAATCTTCCCAAGGCGTGGATACACAGGGCCAGAAAATCAATGAGGCGACTTACGCCTCAGTTCAGCACCTCAAGAATGGTAAACGACTATGCGCAGAGATGCTATCTGCCCGCCCAGGCAAGGTGGAACTACCTGACAAGCGACAATATGAAAAGGGCAAAGTCCCTTGCCGCGTGGAAGGCGAACATGCGGGGCGCCTGGTCGGAACTGGCCATTAAAGATGTCCAGGTGGAAATGGGCAATGGCGACGGCGCAAGTGAGTTTGACGCCCGAAATCCGCAGCTCAAAGTCGGCTCAAAACTCAAGGTCAACACCATAGTCAAGCTCGGCAGATTGAAACCGGATGATATTTCAGTGGAGCTTTACCACGGTCCGCTGGACTCCCGCGGCAATATCACCGAAGGGGCGGTAATCAAAATGGATTACAAAAAATCCACAGGCCAGGACAACGAGCATCTGTTCTGCGGATTGACCCCCTGCTGCGCTTCGGGGCGCAGAGGCATAGCGGTGCGAATCGTGCCGAAAAACAAGGACATGGCTGCCCCCCACGAGCTTGGGCTGGTCCTGTGGGAATCACACGCGGAACAAGTGGAAGAGTAGATTTACTCGTTTTCCTTGGCGGTGAAAAACTCGCAAACCTGATTGGCGGAAGCCGCCTTCTGGAGTTTATTCCTGAACGATTCGTCGAGCATCAGCCGGCTTATCCTGGCGAGGGCCTGAATATGCGGGCCGGTCTGGTCAACCGGCGACAGCAGCAGGATAATAATGTTCACCGGTTTTCCGTCAACACTGTCAAACTCAACGGGCTGGGCGGCAATTCCTAATGCTATCACCAGTTCCCTTACCGCATTGCATTTGCCGTGAGGAATCGCTATGCCCGAACCAATGCCCGTACTTCTGACCTGCTCACGACTGAGGACCGCCTGCAGAGCAACATCTTTGTCCAGCAGTAATTTGCCGGAACTGCCCCAAAATATCCGGTTGACTGTTGCATAAAGATTCGTGAATTGTTATTATTCGACCTTTGGGTTATTGGCGTAATGTAACCTGTTTTGTGGTGGTGCAAATGA
>JBEKZW010000069.1:0-5516 GCA_049509475.1 Sedimentisphaerales bacterium | reverse complement strand
TTCATCGAGGATATGATGCCCGCGACCTGCTGGCGTATCATATCTGATGCCCTGTCCGCCGATTGCGTACTGGTAGAAAGTAGCTCCTGCAGACGGATTGACCCTATCGCAAGATTACGCGACGTGGCAATTTGTCCTTTGCGAAGGACGTTAATTTCGGTACTGCCTCCGCCCACCTCAACAATCACCGAGCTTTGTTTTGCCAATTGTTTCCTGCCCACTTCCTGGCGGACCGCGGCGACCGTCAGCCGGCTTTCATCGGAAGAGTTTATAATATCCACCTCGAATCCGGTCGCCATCAGGATACGGTCCAGAAACGCGTCAGAGTTGCCTGCCTCACGCACTGCGCTGGTCGCGATCACCTTCACGACGTCGGCGTTATACAATTTCAGCACGTTCATGAAATCCCGAAGAATCAGCACTGCCGCCCGCATCGTTGTCCCTCTGATTCTGCCCGTGCGGAAGGTGTCCTGCCCCAGTCGCACCCCTCGCTGCAAACGCTCCAATACCTCTATCCGGCCATCAGGCATCCCCTGCGCAATCGCCATTCGTATCGAGTTCGACCCGATATCTATCGCGCCCAGCGTTCTGGCCGGAGGCGATTTTTGATTTGTATCTGCCACAGTGCTCATTTTGACCCTCATAAACTTAGTCGAAAGCGCCGGTATCAGATTAACAAATAAAAAAGTGGTAGTCCACAGTGATACATCAACCCAGCTTACGCTTCAGCGCCAGTTTTCTCCCGAACACCTGCTCAAATAGTTCCGCCTTGTCCCTGGCCGCGGCAAACTCCGATTCGAGCGATTCGACGGAACGGCACGTCAGCGATATCTGTTTTCTGCCGGCCCGGCAGCTTATATCCTCAACCTTGCTTTGATGCGTCCGGTCAAGACCATCGACGACCCTCAATATGCCCGCCAGTTTGCGGACAATATTCCGGTCTTTGGTGTTAAGGTCGCGGAAATAAATATGCTGTTCCTTCGGCAGGGCCTTGCGGTGGTATCGCGCCAGAAGGGCGATGATGCTTTTGTCACGGAAATCAAACGGCAGGGCGGCGTTTTCCATAATAATTCTCAGGGCTGTTTTGTGATGTCCCTTCTGACCCTCAATCCAGCCGATGTCGTGAAGCAAAGCGCCGCAGCGAAGCATAAACCTCTCCTGGCCGCCTAAGTGATGCAGTTCAACGAGCTGGTCGAAAAGCTGCAACGCCAGTATTTCAACCTGATGGGTATGTTCCCGCTCATAGTTGCATTTCCTTGCCAGGGCAAGCACCGCCTCCAGCGCGGGCAAATTGCCGTGCACGTCGCTGACCACCGCAACTTTTATGTCTTTTTCTCGCATCGGCCGTCATCCCGTGAAGCCGCTTTCTTATCAATCCCCGAAGCACGCTGCGACCGTGAGGAGGGTGTTTGAATCATCGCACGAAGATTATCCGGCAATCCAGCTTCGGTAATTTCCTTCCACAATGCCCTGCTCCTCTCGAAGAACAATTCCCTATCGGCGTGCCGATGTCCCACAAGATATTCAATCCCCGGTCTTAGCCGGCCAAAGGTCCTTTCGCTGCCGAAGTATTTGACCGTCCGCTTTTTCTCCTTGTCGGTGAACTTCGCGAGGTCATCGAGCCACACGTCGCAATCGTGAACCCTGCCAAGAAGCGACTGCAACCTTTTCATAATCTCTATATTGGCGCTTAGTCGTCTCTCGAAAGGCAGATTACAAATCTCCAGCGTATAACGCAGCCGTTTGGCGGCGATTCTCATCTGGTGATGTCCCGACTTGTCGTCGGCGTTCTCAAGGCACTTCTGGCAGGAAAGCAGCCCTTCGAGCCGTTCTTCGATATGCCGTCTCGACTCTTCAAAAACATACGGACTGCGAATATCAATATTTTGCCGGGAAAGCCGTTTTTCGGTGCGCCTAACTTCCGCACGCATATCCAATATGGTCCCGTCTTTTTTTATGCGGTCGAGTACCTTTACTATTTTTGGCTGTATACGATGACGTTTCTGTTTGACTCGCAACATTACCCTCCGCAGTCCGTGTCTCAATCCCTTGCCCGCGGGCGGAATCTTCGATATAAAATCCTTGAGAAACTCAACCTGAACGTCGGCGTCTCTGGCTGCGCCAAGCCGGCTGGTTAATTGCTTAATCTGCTTTTGCCATTTCTTCATCCGAGCATCGGGAAAACACCCGCTAAACATCCTCAGCGCCGCCCGCAGCCGACGAGAAGCGACTCTGGCCTGATGAACATACTCGGTATCCCGCGCAAGGCGTGCTCCTCGCAGATGCCGGCCCAGCTCACGTATCTGCACCTTGATATACTGGCACGCCAGAAACTGATAACTCGTATCAACCGTCGTTATATCACTTGAACCAGTCACCAGATTAACTCCAACTTTAAGGCAGTAACCCTTCTGACCATTTCCGGGCATAAGCCGGATTGCCGCCGCTCAAAATCTCAGCAAAACTTGTTAACGCGACGCGGGCGTCGCCGATGGGGTAATAAAACGCATTCCAGTTGTCGCTGCCTTCGCCGTCGTGGTTCGGTATGACAAAATCGAATCGCCATGCCTGCTGCATTTCCTTATATGCACTGCTCGCCCGCACCTCGATATTTTCAAGGTCCTTGAGAGACGGGATTGATTTTTGCCTCATTGTGCGCCGCAATAATTTACGCCTCATAACATCGGTTAAGAATGTTTCGAGGTTAATGTCCTTTCTGACCTTAAGCTCCTTGATTTCTTCTGAAGAAAGCGGCGACAAAAATACGCTGCGAGTTTCTATTTTCTGCGTCTTTGCCATATCGAGAAGTTCAGCGGCGATAAACGGATTACCCTCGAAGAAGACATCGCCTCGGGCAAGCGTGTCTTTAAGATAGTCAAGGTCGAGGGCCTGCAAATCGCCCCGGACATCGGTTACGAGAAAATTGTCCTTGTTTCGCAGTTGCTCGATATATTCGCGGGTTCTGAAATGGTAGTCAACTCCATCGACCTCGCCTGGTCTTGGAGGTCGGCTGTCGTAAAGCACAAGTTTGAGTAACTTGGCGGCAAGCTGTGGATAAAAAATTTTCAAGGCCTTATGCAAAGGGCCTTTGCCGACACATGACGGCCCCGAAAGTATTACCAGTCGTCCCATAAGATAACTCGCTTATCTTTGTACACCCTATGCTGCGTGAGCATACACTCTTGAGCGACTGGAATCAAGATTTATGTCGCGAACCTTCCCGGCTCGTGCGGTTCTAACCTCAACCTCGCATCCGAATACCTGCTCGAACAAATCCGCTTTCTTTACGACCTTGTGCAAATCGACGCTATCCCCGGCCATGACATAAATGACCGTACGTTTCCTCTGAACCTCACAGGCCAAATCCGTAACCAATTCTTTATGCCCTGCATCTAAACCATCCGCCAGCCGAAGAATCGCCGCCAATACTTTTACGCATTGCTTCTCATTATCTTTTAATCCGCGATAATACTTGTGTGAATCACTTGGCAATGCCCCCCGATGATACCTCGCGACAAGCCCGATTATCTTGCGGACACGTTTCCTGAAAGGTAAATCCGCCTGCCTGACTATAATATCACGGGATGCTTTATTATGATATTCGCCGCTGACACTTTTGCCCACGTCGTGCAATAAAGAAGCGGCTCGAAGCCAGATTCGTTCGCTGTTGCCCATTCGGTGCAGGGGTTGCAGTTTATCGAACAATTTAAGCGACAACTTTGCCACCTGCCTGGCGTGCCGATGCTCGAAATCATCGCCGCCATACAATTCCATCGCATTTTCAAGTATCGCCGCTGTTTTCAACTCATTGCCCTCACTGGAACTATTCTTTTACCATGAGACACTCTTACCTAATTTAACATCGGCAGAACCATCGGCTGTCTTTTTATATATCGGATTGTATTATCGGATTTATTGATTAACGAATTGTTATTTCCCTGTTATAATTGTGTTAGGAGCGGTCTTCGCCAACGCATAGCTTGTAAAATCCCGCGTTAGGAACTAAAAAGGGCAAACCACGATAAAACGCTACTTTATCTTCAGCTTGGAAATGTCATAGCGTGGTTCCGGAAATTTCATCTTTAACTTCTCGAATTCATGAACAAGTATTTGCGAAATTGCCACGTTCCTGAACCACTTGTGATTGGCGGGTATAACGTACCAGGGTGCGTAATTGGTGCTGCATTTGGTCAGCACGTCCTCGTATGCCTTGGTATATTCTTCCCAGTATTTTCTCTCTTCGAAATCCCCGGGCTCTGCCTTCCAGTTCTTTGTCGGGTCATTAAGGCGTTCCTTGAAACGCTTCTTCTGCTCGCTCTTGCTTATGTGAAGGAAAAACTTGATAACGTGAATGTCACTTTCAGCTAACAGCTTTTCAAAATTATTTATCTGCTCGAACCGCTTTGACCATATATCCTTAGGCACAAGATTATGCACCCGGACAATCAGCACGTCCTCATAGTGCGAGCGGTTGAATATCCGCACCTCGCCCTTGCGAGGCACAAACCTGTGAACACGCCACAGGAAATCGTGCGCCAACTCCTCGTCCGTCGGTTCCTTGAACGATGTAACCTTACAGCTCTGCGGATTCATCGGCCCCATCACCGTCCGGATTGTCCCGTCTTTGCCGCCGGCGTCCATTGCCTGAAGTACCACCAGTATCGCCCGCTTGTTCTCTGCGAAGAGCAGGTATTGCAGCTTTGCTATCCTACCGGCTAAATTATCCATTACCGGCATCGCCTGTTCCTTGTCCTCGTATTTGTCCGTGCAATCCGGGTCCCAGTCGGACAGTTTTGCCTTATGTCCGGGTTTGACCATTAGTTTTTCTATCAGGTTCATAAATTAATCCTCTCATTGCTAAAGATATTATCGGCACAAAAATGGTCGCAATTACAGTCAAATACACAAGTAATAGTATGTTCTGTCTTCTATCGGGCTGTAAAAACAGCCTTTGAATACTGAACAATTAATCCGAAAAACAACAGAATTTAACATTACACTAACGCTTCATTTCTATACTCAATAGTCGACAAGTAATGATGACCTAAGTACTTTGGTATGATTATGTGGTCAATTTACGCAAGGAGGTTCAAAAATGGAAATCAGGGCAGTATCACCTAAACGACGTTCGGATTTTGGCATTTTACCTTTGGAGAGAATAGTCCTCCCGGGTTTCTTTAATGATAAGGAGCTTGAAATCTTTTTTGAGCTGATAAAACACCGGCGGCAATTGCCTGTCTTTCACGGGGATTTCTGGCGATGTTATGACTGCGGCTTTGAGTCCGAGGACTTTGAAGAATTAGCGAATCATATTATGAAATCTCATAAGCCCGCATCCCTAAACACGGAAGACGAGCTTGAGCAGGAATTAGCCGTAGTATAATAGTGTAAATATATCCCGTACAATAAAAAAATTTATCCGATGCTGCTATGAGGGCAGCCGTCAATGGTTATGATTTATTTTTTCTTTTTAATTCATAAGCACACTTTCTCCGTTGTCTGTGACAGTTCCGGCT
>JBEKZW010000068.1:0-5773 GCA_049509475.1 Sedimentisphaerales bacterium | reverse complement strand
CGGTGGATAATTTACAAGGGCGGCACCATCTCCCAGAACCTGTCCATTTATATGGTGATTTTCGGTGTTGTCATGATGCTCATCTTCCAGAAGCTTCCTGCCGATAAACAATCATCCAAAGCCCGCTGATTTTCCCGAACAATTTGCTGAGCTTTGGTATAATAATGCAATTACCAAAAGGCGATTCTTAAAGGAAATACATGGGGCTTTACGACAGAGATTACACCCAGGAAAAAAATGACTCGGAACCGGGTTATGCGCCGCAGATGCGCCTCGGTTTTCCGTCTTTAACCCCCGTTACCAAATGGCTGCTCATTATCAATGTTGCCGTTTTCTTAATTGATTTTATTTTCTCATCCCATGACGTGACGGGAATGACGTTTCTTCAAACGTATTTTGCCTTGATACCTGCTACGCCGGTGCTTACCCTTCAACTATGGCGGCTGATTACTTACCAGTTTCTTCACGGGGACCTGGGGCATATTTTCTGGAATATGATTGGGCTTTTCTTTTTGGGCCCGTCGCTTGAGCGTCAGTGGGGCGGTAAAAAATTTCTCACATTTTACCTTTCCTGTGGCGTGGCAGGGGGGCTGTTTTACATACTTCTGGTTATGACAGGGTTTTTGTCTGCCGGGACGATGGTAGGCGCATCAGGGGCAATCCTCGGCGTCCTAACCGCCTGTGCGATTCTCTTTCCTCACTTCGTCGTATTTATCGTTATCTTTCCTGTGCCCATTCGCGTTGCCGCGGTTATACTTATGGCTATCGCATTTTTTACCGTTTTCTCCAAAGGCGCAAACGCCGGCGGCGAGGCGTGTCATTTCGCCGGCATAGCGGTGGGGGCTATATATGTTCTTTCTGATTCCTGGAGAAACACCCTTAAATTACGCTTCAAGGCGTCAAGATGGGAGAAATATATTGAATCCGAACGCCGGCTTCGACTTGAGGTTGACCGAATCCTCAAGAAAGTTCACGATAACGGCATACATTCTTTGACCGCCTCGGAAAAGCGTATTCTTAAAAAGGCGACCCAGTTCGAACAGCAGCGCCTGCGTAAATAGCCGCTTTTATATCAGCGTTGGGCCTGGTCTTTATCTTTATTGTCGCAGCCGCCAAAACCCCAGTCCCATCCGTATCCCGGCCAGCGCCACACCGGCTTACAAGGCGGCTTTGTTACCCAAACCTTATCGGAACCGCTGAAGTATTGGCCTGTCATCAATTGCCCGACGACGTCCAGATTTACCCATCCCGTTTTGGTGACGGCATCTGTTAACGAGTTACTGTCGAAATACGCCCAGATAACGACTCGCTCAACGCGGCGGCAGTCATAGTAGCTCATAACGAACTGACGATTCGCCTTGATTTCGCCGGGGTAGAGCAGCAATTTCTCGCCGGCGTCAACCTGCTGTTTGCTGATACCCGCCGGCAACTGAAGTATCGCCATTATACTCTGCTTGTCGAAACAGCCATTATTGATTATCCGGGGCGTTACCCACATCGTCGATTTAATCGGCTCGACAACGGTTATCACGACCTGATTCGGCTCGGAATTCACCAGGCCGTCATTGACCACAAGTTCAATTGTATGTACGCCGACGGGCAGCTCTATCGTCGGGTCAACGCTGTTTGTATCGTAGGTATTGCCGTCAATCACCCAGCTCCACATATAGGTCAATTCATCGGTGTAGTCATCGTAAGAGGCGCTGCCGTCAAGCGTTACATCGGCTATACCGTCAATCCAGGCGTAAGCGACCTGATTGGGCCCGGCATCGGCAACTGGCGGAGAGTTCTTCAGTTCGAGGGTAAATTCTGCGGGGGAGTTTTGCGGTTCCAACTCTATTGTTTTGACTTCGGGCTCTTTGCCGGGTGCCGTAAGTGTGATTCGGTAAGTGCCGTGGAAGCCCCTGAAATTTACCGAACCGTCCGAATTGGTGGTGTTGGAGTCGTTGGTTGTCCATTCGGCCATCAGGGCTTCGTATCGCTGGCCTTGCACGGTGAGGTTCCCGCTGCTGTCAATAAGACCTGCGTTGGTTCGCCACATCTGGCCATCCATAAAGCCCCACATTATTATGCCTGCGACGTTGGGATGGCTGAAGCATATACGGAAGAAGTTCTCGATGTTATCGGCCGAGGTGGTTGCGTTTGTGTGAGAGGCATCGAATTCGGTGGCCCATATCGGTTTGTCCAGTGCTGCCAATGGCTGAAGGACGCTATCGTAATATCTTTGCGGGTCAAAGGTTGCGTCCGCGTTCAAATGTGCCTGAATGCCAAAACCGTCGATTGTCGCACCCTGACTAATCAGGGAGATGGCCCTGGTCACATAGGGCCCGGAATCATATCCGCCGAATGAATTGCCGTTATACTCATTCATAAACATACCGCAATTGGGGTCGACCGCTTTGGCGGCGTTGAACATATGGACTATTCCCGCGCTGCCGAGACGAGAAGTGAAGAAGCTGTCGGTAAGCATCTCGTTATCAACGTCCCAGTTGTGGAATTTATCTTTGAAATGAGTTACGGCGCTGTTTATACGGCTGTCAACGGCACTGAGCAGGGCGCTCGAAGTTGGGTATGTGGCATAACCCAAGCTTGCAACCCAGCTCGGAAACTCAGAGTTTTGCTGTTCCCAAAAAAGACAATGGCCGCGCATTTTGATTCCATTGTTGTTACACCAGTTGTAGATAGTATCGGCATTGGTGTAAGTTACATTGCCCTGTGTCGGCTCATCTTCGCCCCATTTGGTATCGTTTTCGCAAACCGCCCAATTGAAGTGGTTGAGAATGAAATTTTTATAGATTGTGTTATTCATCTGCGAGACACGAATACATGTGCCGAAGGCGAAGCTGTGCTTAATCTGCTCTATCTGGACATTAACGTCGGCAACCGGATTGCCTATCGGGTCAACCACAAGAACTTGTGCATCCTGCTTGCGTATCTGCTCGATTCTGGCGTTAGCGTCGTTTTTCCAGTCGTTAGCTTCTGCAATCTCCACGTCATCGAGGTAGTAATTAACCCCGACCGCCGGGCCTTCGAAATAAACGTCGAGAGCAGTAAGGGTTCCGCTGACATTGGGTGTATATGAGCCGATAATACGGATCCACACGTTATTAAATCCGGTCGCGGAGCCGGCCGAGTTATAAGAGGTGCCGCTATCATCTGTTTTCTTGATTGTAACTCTGACGGATTCTGAGCCGGCAGGGGAGTTTTCGAGCATTATCCAGCCGGAAATCCTGTAGGTTTTACCCGCCTCCATTTTGTTTAACAGCGACTGACTGATTCCGTTCCAGGTTGCGGTTCTGTTGTAGGCATATCCGCTCTGAGCGCCACCGTGATGTTCCGATGTTGACGTAGTGAAACTACAACCCATTCCATACCATCCTGTAGTTCCCGATTCGAAACCGGGATTTTCCAGGATGTTGACGGCAACAGCCGACTGTGCGAAAACAAGGCATAATACCAAAATTGCCAAAAACTTGACTGTTCGATGCGTTTTCATCACCTTCTCCTTAATTGTCTTAACGTTTTCAATAGTGGAAGCCGATTTTTCACGGCAGATATTAAATGTCTTGCTTTTACATCGATGTGTGCGTAAATGCAAGCATAAAATTGGCGATTTTACGTCTTATGGGGAAGGTTCATTGACCTTATAAAACAGCGAGGCCTTGCGAGTTATTCGCAAGGCCCCATTTAAATCCGCAATTTTACCCTCCGTAGCTTCAGCGAAGGAGGGCTGCAATCAGACACGTAGCAGAGCGCAGGGCCCGCTTCGGAAATCTACAATTAATTGTCCCACTCGAACTTTTCCTTTTCGTTAAGAAGTTCGGTAACACGTTCTTTAACCTTCTGGCTCTTGAAATCCTTGCCTTTCCATTTCTCGACCTCGGCTTTTCTCTGGCCAACCTCTTTTTGCAGGTCCGCCAGTTTCTTTGTCAGGTCTTCATACGCCATTTCTTTGCGTTTGACAATCAGGTCGAACTGCTGGCCGATAATCTGCTCTAATTCCCCGGTAAGCGCCTTTTTCTGCTTTTCATCCGTTGTCGCCCTGATTTGTTTCAGCAGTTCCGCCCGTTTAGTTTTAAGCTCCAGCTGCTGCTTGAGCACCTTCGCGAGATTCGGGTCGTCCTTTATCGCCATACAAATCGGGCCGTATTTCTTCCCGCTTATCATCATCGCTCTGGCAAACTGGTCAGGATTATCCTTTCTGAGCTGTTCCAGTTTGGCCGCCTCGTCCGGATAATTTTCCTTGAGGCATTTCAGATACTCGTCGGTTTTTTCCTGAATTTTTTCACGCATAAAATCCGCGCCCGGTCCCTGCATCATCGGCATCTGTCCCTGCTGGGGCTGCCGCCTGCCCTGAGCATTCTCGAATGACTTGCCTTGTTCGCCCCTCTGTTCCATCATATGCGACATAAACTGCTCCCGCATATGGTTTCGCAGTTCCATCCGGAAGGCATTGGGGTCTTTTGCGCGTAATGTTGTCAGCTCATTTGCCTCTTGGGGATTCTTTTCCTTTATCTCGGCCAATATATGGTCCACCTGTTCCGGTGTCAGCTCAAATCGCCCTTTACCCATCATCGGACCATCAGGTCCGGGCGGGGCAGTGGCAATCTGCTCTTCCTGCGCGAGTTCTCCAGCAGCGTTTGTCCGGTTCAAACCCGCTATCGCCAGCACACAGCAAGCGGCTAAAACTGTTTTCCATACGTTGATTCTCATATCCTTATCCTTTCCACATATCGCCGTTAACTTCGATTAATTCTGTTTCCAAATCGTCGACGGCTGTACTCCCATTGCCGCCGGCATTATCAGATTGAACCCCCGACAGTTCACTCTGAATATTTTCTACTTCCGCTTTCAGCACGGTTACATCAGCGTCATCCGCGCCTTCCCAGACCCCTGACGGTATTGCCGCCGCAACCATTCTGGTTTGATGGCTGTTGGGCGAATTGCCATACCGTATCAGGGCCAGGACAGATACCACAACAATCGCCGCCGCGACAGCCGCTGTAAGAATCCTTCTTTGGAATACGACTGTCCGCCGCCGTCTTAGGGCGGCAACGACGTTTTTCTTCACCTCGGCGAGTAGCAACTCATCAGGCTGAGGCGATAGATTCGCCCCCAGAATTTCATCACCCTTTTGTATGTCCTCAGCCGTCTGCCGGGCTGCCGCTTCATCCATAAAGCCGGTCAGCAGCTCTCTCAAACCACAGTGGGATACCCCACGTGGTATCCTATTTTCGTTTGCTGAATTATTCATATATGGTTATCCCATCAATTCCCGCAATTTCTTCAATCCCCGGTGCACCTTCGACAATATCGTCCCTATCGGCTCCCGCCTCGATTCCGCGATTTCCTTGAACGACATCTGCGAGTAAAATCTCATCATTACAAGTTCCCGCACGTCACTGTCCAATTCTCCCAGCGCCCTTTGCATTTTGTCGGCGTCGCCGTCGTATCCGCTTGCGACACCCGCTGATTGCGACATTATTCGTTTACTATGCCCATCCAGAAGTCGCGTTTGCCTCTGTTTGAACCGCAAATGGTCGTGAAAGATGTTCGACGCCATCGTGAATATCCACCCGTCGAAGCTGCCGCCGCGGTAACTGCCTATCTTTTCCACTAACTTGACAAATAGCTCGCTCAGCAATTCCTCGCTCAAATCCCTGTTGCCGGTCAAGCGGTAAAAATATCCGAAGCATCGCCTGCCATATATATCGACGAGCTGCGTAAAGCACACCTCGTCGCCGTTTTTGCATCCTATAATTACCCGGTCTAT
>JBEKZW010000067.1:0-6336 GCA_049509475.1 Sedimentisphaerales bacterium | reverse complement strand
GATTAACGGTTGCTCGACACCTGCCCCGGACTTATCGCAGTCAGCCACGTCCTTCATCGCCTCTCGGCACCAAGACATTCCCCATACACTCTTAGTAACTTGACCATATCAATCTTTGACTGGTCATAAATTTGAGTAATCGCCAAAAAAAATATCCAGACATTGCGCTCCACTTTGTGAAAGATGGAACACCACGTTTAGAAAGACAAAAAAATTTACTAAACCCGCATATTAACTTGTAAAACAGCATTTACCTGTTAACCCACCGATAAATCGGAGGGCCAAACATCTTACCAATGGAGACGACCGGGGTCGAACCGGCAACCTCTGGCTTGCAAAGCCAACGCTCTCCCAGTTGAGCTACGTCCCCGAAGCCGCAGTTATTAGTTTTAAGTTGCAAATAACTCAAAACTTAACACTCATAACTAAAAACTAAAAATGGGCCCGGGAAGAATCGAACTTCCGACCTCACGCTTATCAGGCGTGCGCTCTCGCCAACTGAGCTACGAGCCCTTTCAATTGCCGATTGAAAAAACAAATCGAAAATCTGCAATCGCCAATAATATCAAGGTCGGATAGTTTAACACATACACTTAAAAAAGAGCAACAAAAAAACCGCTGCCTAACTGCCAGCGGTTTTAGAATACAATTCCGCCACTTCAGCTAAGGCAAAACCTTCAACACTCTGAAATTGCTGTTCAATTTCACCTACTCTTTCCACCCACATCCGTCTTCGCTAATGCTACGCCGGATAAATCCGTACTGGCATACAAAAGCGTTAACACCAGCATTAGCATATCAAGCATATTGGATTATCGACTGTGCGTCAAGAATTTTTTATGAAATTTTTTATTTTTTTCACGTACCTCAAACACGTGTCTAACAGGGATATACGGTAGACCTCAGCATTGTGTTCCAGGCCAAATCGATTATTGATAAATGATTATTGTTTATTCATCGCGGAATGTTCTTAACCCAAGGCGGTTCTGTTACTTGCAGTGCAATCATTAATGTCAGGGCAGAAAACAGCGGAGAATTTTGGCGTTGAAAAAAAACGGGGTATGGGTAGAATTGCAGTGGTTGTCCCTGTTGTTTGGGAAACTATTGAATATGACGTAATCAGGAAAGGATAACATATGTCTCACAGTCATGATGTTAAAAAAGACGTAAAAAAGAAACCGCAAAAAACGTTAAAAGAGAAGCGGCTTGAGAAAAGATTGAAGAGAGAAGGCCGAACTTTCTAACCATCGCCCATAAACCCGCACAATAAATTACTACAGGTGAACCGGACCCTCTCGATAAACCCGCCATAGGCGGACCCCCACCAAAGGAGTGCGAGGGCAGGCAAGTTGAGGGATAAGAACGTCCGGTCAGAAACGCCTGGTTCGGAAATGGCAATAGGGGCGGCTGCCGTTCTTGCCATAATAGTCCTGGTGATAGTCCTCAGCGGGCCAGAATTCTTTGGCTTGCTCAACCGATGTAACCACTTTGAGTCCTTTTTTCTTTAACTGCTCAATCAGACGTTCGGCAATTTGTTTTTGCTGCTGGTCTGTGTAGAAAATGGCGGAACGGTATTGATAGCCGATGTCAGGCCCCTGACGGTCGCGCTGAGTGGGGTCGTGGATTTCGAAAAAGAGCTTGGCGAGGTCCTCGTAATTGGTCTTGTTGGGGTCGAAGACAACCTCGACTGTTTCAGCGTGTCCGGTTTTGCCTGAGCAGACCTGCTCGTAGGTGGGATGCTTGGTGGTTCCACCCATATAGCCGGCTGTTACGGAGATTACGCCCGGAGCGGATTTGAGCCAGTAATCGACGCCCCAGAAGCAGCCGCCGGCGAAATACGCTTTATTGGAAGGCTTGCTGTTGGGGTCGTTGGCGTCTGCTTTCGCGGCCGGCACAAATACCAGTGAGATTGAGTTGACGCAATGCCTGATGTTTTTCTTGGTCAGCCCCTCACCGGTAAAGACGTGACCTAAGTGTGCGCCGCAATTTGTGCAGATAATTTCAGTGCGTTCGCCATCGGGGTCCGGGATGCGTTTTACTGCTCCGGGTATCTCGTCGTCGAAAGATGGCCAGCCGCAATTGCTGTCGAATTTATCGCTGCTTCGATAAAGCGGCGCCCCGCAACGCTTGCAGGTGTATGTGCCCGGTTCTTTGTTATTGAGATATTTGCCGGAGAAGGGGGCTTCGGTGCCTTTGTAAACGATTACATATTCTTCTTCGGGAGTCAGTTTATTGGTAGTCATTTGTTTATCTCCCTGCTGCACAGCCAAGGCAGCCAACGCAATACCTAAAACCGCGATTCCTGCGTATTTGAGCTTCATTTCCGTACCCTTATATAACTTCTACTTTTTAATACGCTGGCGTGCAATTATCCGTTCGTGGAGAACTTGAGGTTGTGAAAATGGCAACAAGAAATTATTGAGGAAGTCAAGATTGCTCTCCTAGCAATGACAAAAAGTGCGTTCCCGTGTCACCTGGCTTTTTTAAATTCTGCTATTGCCGTCTGCATAACCTCTTTGACGCTCGCATTATGCTCCTGTGCGGCCTTGGCGCAATCCGCGAATTCGGGCTTGGCGGCAACAATTTTGCCGTCCCGTTTTCCGACCTTTATTTTTATATTACCGAAGCGCGTCGCCACCGTTACAAAATCCCTCGCTAATTTGCTTCGCTCGACGATTTGCCTGCGGATGCCGAATGTAATTCCTGCCTCGAAAATCATTTCTTCCAGCCGGGTGATGTCGGCTGTCTGACAGATGACGGTCAGCATCACGGCAGGGCGGGCATGCTTCATAACAATCGGCGTTGTAAACACGTCCAAAGCTCCGGCCGTAAGAAGTTTGTCCATTGTGTGCGCAATTATCTCGCCTGTTATGTCGTCGATATTTGTCTCAAGCAGACAAACGGTGTCGGTTGTTGCCGCCGAATCTTCCGCCGACTGGCCCAGAATCAGGCGCACAACGTTAGGGACATGCTCGCTGTCTAATGTTCCTGCCCCGTAACCCGTCGCTTCAATTTTCATTGGGGGCATTACGCCGAAACTTTCCGCGACCGTTGTAAGAATTGCCGCGCCGGTTGGAGTGAGCAGTTCCTTATCAATTGGCCCGCCGACAGTCGGCACACCCTTCAGCAATTCCGCCGTCGCGGGTGCAGGCAAGGGCATTATCCCGTGGGCCGCTTTGACCTGTCCGCCTCCGACTGCCAGCGTCGAACAATAGACCTTTTCTATTCCGAGGGCGTCGAATCCAATCGCCGCAGAAACGATATCGACAATCGAATCCAATGCGCCGACCTCGTGAAAATGAATATCATTCGGCTCTTTGCCATGGACTGCTGCCTCGGCCTGCGCCAGACGTTCAAATATGGCGATGGCTGTTTGCTTTGGCTTTTCGCCTATCTTGCTGTCATTGATGATTTTGGTTATATCGCTGAGGTGACGATGGTGATGCTCCTCTTTGATGAGAGGAATAAAGTGCGTTGCTCGCAGCCCGGCGCGTTTCGTTTCATTGACCTTCAGGCCGAGGTACTTCAAGCCCAAAGTCGCAATCTGGCTCTTGAGGAACTCGAAATCCAGCCCCGCGTCGAGCATCGCCCCGACAATCATATCGCCCGCCGCGCCGGAAAAACAATCGAAGTACGCAATTTTCATAACAGACCTTTCTCAAAATGATTCTACAGTCATTATGCGGCTCGTATGCCATTTTTGCAAGACCTCATTCGATTGTTCTGAGTTCTGATGGTGGGGCGAAAGAGTTTTGATGACGCGGTTTGGGCACAAAAAAAAGCCCGGTTCAGGTTTGCCTGGACGGGGCTTTGGTAACAAAAAAGGTTGTGTTCATCAGGGCCGCATGTTTGCGGTTTGGGTGTCTATTGCCGCCTGTGCCGCTGGCTGGTTGGGCGCCATTGTGAATATGCCATCGAGCGCGGTTACCGAAAAGATTCCCTTTGTCGCCGTTGCTACACTGCATAACACCAGCGTGCGATTGCAATCCATAAGCAGCTTCCGCAGTTTAAGGAGCTTTGACAAGCTCGATGACGTAACGATATCCACGCGTTTGAAGTCGATGATAACGTCGCAATCACCTCTTTCACGCACCACGTCGGTAACATTCGCAAGCTCTTCGTTCAAGCTCGGTTCCGGAGACGCGTCAACAAGAAGCATATTTTCCGATAAATCCTGAATTCCCATTTCATCGCTCCTTTTGTCAAACTGCCGAAAAATAACGGCGTTGCTTCATATATATTATGCTCAAACAGAGCCGGATTTCCAAACCCCTTATAATTATCTTTCGTCAATTTAAGCGGCAGGATTCACTTAAAATGGGCAAATTGGGAGAAAAGGTTCTTACTGTTGTATTTATAGGACTAATCGCTGTCCGGCGACTGGCTGTCCCAGCCCCCTCCGAGGGCTTTATATAGCGAGATTAAATCGGTGGACAGGTTGCGCGTGCTCTGCACAAGAGCATCTTCGGAACTATAAAGCGACCCTTGCGCTACAAGTACACTGAGGAAATCGGTCTGCCCCTCGACATAAAGCTGGGTGGAGAGGTCAACGGCCTTTCGGTTTGCTGCTACGGCGTCAATAATCGCCTTGTGATGCTCCTGCTCATTGGTATATGCCACAAGGGCGTTTTCGACATCTTGAATAGCGGTAAGAACGGTCTTTTTATAGGTTAGTACGGCTTGCTGCTGGAGTGCCTTTTGGACCTCAATATTGTAGCTGACTCGTCCTGCGTTAAATATCTCCCAGCTTGCCGATGGTCCGAATGACCACGAACGCTGGTCCCAGCGAAACTTGTTAAGGTTGTTTGCCTGCATACCGATTGACCCGGCGAGATTGAACTTCGGGAACAAATCCGCCGTCGCGACGCCTATCTGTGCAGTGGCGGCGTGTATCTGTGCCTCGGCTCGCCTGACATCGGGACGACGACGGAGCATATCAGACGGCAGACCTGCCGGGACTTCGGGCGGCGTAAGGGGTATCGATGAGGCAGGGGAAAGCTCTTCCAGCAAAGAGGCGGGCTCCTGACCAAGCAGCACGCTGATATTGTAAATCGTTTGTTGCGCGGAGGTTTCCAGCAAAGGAATTTGAGACATTGTCGTGGCAACCTGTGCGTCGGCGTTTGCGACGTCAAGCGCGCTTACAAAGCCGCCTTCATACCGTCTGTGAACCACCGCTGCGCTTTGCTGCTGCGCCTTGAGGTTGTTCTGTGCGATGATTATTTCCTGCTGAAAGCCGCGGAGTTGAACGTAGTTAATCGCCAGTTCGGATACAAGAGTCACCAGAACATCGCGTCGGTCCTCGACGGATGCCCGAATGTCGGCCTCGGCTGCCTCGATATTACGCCTGGTTCCGCCGAATATATCCAGCTCCCACGTGGCATCGAGACCGGCTTGGAACAGATTACTTTTCACCCCGGCGGCGTTTCTATTGCGAGTTGCGCTGCCAGTAACGTCTGCGGTAGGCCAGAATCCTGCGCCCGCCACACCGCTTGCGGCCCTGGCCTGGCGAATTCGTTCTTCGGCCAGCCTGAGGTCGAGATTCGATTTCATCGCGCGTTCGATTAACGACGTAAGGTTGACGTCATTAAATTCGGTCCACCACTCCAGCAGCATCGCGTCGGACGAGCTGGTATTTTTAGTCCCGACCCACCCGGTAGGGGCGTTTGGGTCCTGAGGTTTATAGTCGGGGCCAACCATGCAGCCCGCCTGCAATAGCATATAAAGACAAAAGATAATGGCAACAATGGTTTTGCGATGTATGTTTTTCATTCGTATCTTAACGCCTCAATCGGGTCCAGACGAGATGCCTTCCATGCCGGATAATAACCAAAGACGATTCCAACGCTTGCCGAGACGACGACCGAAGCCACAATGGCCGCCATTGATGTTTCCGTGGGCCAGCGCAGAAAGCGGGTTATAAGATACGACCCGCCGCAGCCCAGGATAATGCCTAAAATTCCGCCTGCAAGACACAGCACCACGGCTTCTATCAAAAACTGTCGTAGGATATCCTTCCCCCTGGCGCCAACCGCCATTCTTAAACCGATTTCCCTCGTCCGCTCTGTCACCGATACCAGCATTATGTTCATTATCCCAACGCCGCCGACAATCAAAGAAATAAGCGCTACAGCGAGCAAAAGCTTGGTCATAAGAGTCGTTGTCGAAGACAGCGCGTTTGTCATCTCCGTCATATTGCGGATATTGAAGTCATCGTCTTTTGGATCACGAATACGGTGACGCTCGCGCAAAAGGGCGGTCATCTGGTCTATCGCTGGGGTAATTTCTGCGGTGGAATTCGCGGCGGCCACAATCTGGTCAACGTTGGTGAATCGCACC
>JBEKZW010000066.1:0-7495 GCA_049509475.1 Sedimentisphaerales bacterium | reverse complement strand
TTTAAGCGCATCTATTTCCTCGTTTGCCTGCATCATTCCCAGTTCTGCCGCAAAAGACGCCCCGATGCGGCCGGACACAATAATACCTGTCATCACTGCTGACAATACGCGCACCATGGCGATTCCGACCATATCGGAGATAAAAATTTGAGCCCCAAATACTTTAAGCTGTATCGACCCAACAAAGGCAAGGATCATGCCTACTAATAAACTTATCAAAGAAACAAGCAGCAAAGTATCGACCCCGCATTTCTGCACGATTAACATAAAATCATCCCAGCGAAAATATGATTTACCTGTAATCAGGCGGCCGAAAGAAACAGCGATATCCCCCAGGAACTCAAGCCCTGAACGCAAGCTTTCGATAATTTGCAAAAATTTCTCCCCGGTTTTTTCAAGAAATGCCTCACGCACCTTTTGAGACGAAATATTTTTTTCATGTACTTTTAAAGCAAGCGAGAGCAGTTTCTGCGCTTCCTGCGGCAGCCCTTCGCGAGCGACATTAATATTCTTATGCCCACACTCCCTAATCAACTTAAGCAAAAAAGAAATAAGCCCGCTGTCCCACTTTAACTCTTGTGAAACACTAATATTAATTTGTACGATATCCGGATGACTATTGAGTTGCGAAATGACCTCATTTGTCGAAAGAAGACCGGCAGAAATCTGCCAATCGCCGCTTAGTTTAATAAGAAGTGTTTTTGGTACTGAATAATCAAAGATAAGTTTTTCCGGTAGCATACTCGCTTAGGCCCCTTAGCGGCCCTATGTCCCTCTCTTAAAGTCGATATATCCTCGCTCCACATCCGTGCTGACTAATTGCACGCGGAGCTCGTGGCCGACGTCCATGCCTTCAAAACCGCTCTCTAATCTTCCTTCAACGGGCAGATGCAAAAGACGGACCCACGTGCCTTTGTCAGATGTGCCGGTGACGATGGCATCGAACTGCTCACCTATCCTCGATTCCAGCAGCATTGCCGCCGCGGATTTTGTGACCTGCCGTTCAACTTTTGTCGCTGCGTCTTCCTCTTCAGTGCAATGCTTTGCAAGCAATTCCAATTCGTCGTTCTCGTAGGGCAGGGAATGTCCCGCCATTGCCGCTTTCAGCAGCCGTTGTGTAATCAAATCGGGGAATCGGCGGTTCGGGGCGGTGGAGTGAGTATAGTCCTGGACCGCAAGACCAAAGTGTCCGGCGACACTGGCTCCCGGAAGTTCGACTACGTATTCACCCGCACCCAGGAGTTTAACAACACTGAGAGACAAATCGGGGAAGCGCAAAGGATCAGCCGCTTTTGCCGATACCAGGAATTGCTCCAGGGCTTTTGGATCGGGCTCTTTGGGTAACGTTGTACCCCGCTCCGCAGCAAGCTCGATTATCCGGTCCCAGCGTTTGGGTACGCGGACTACGCGCCGCAGCGACGGAAACTTTTTGGACGCGAGGTATCGTGCGGTAACGCCGTTGGCGGCGATCATGAAATCCTCGATAATTTCTTTGGCCCTGTTCTTTTTTTCGGCTTCCAGGTCCTTTAGCTCATCTCCTTCAAAAACCGGACGTGCTTCTATTGTTTCGAGGTCAAGCGCACCGTGCAGGTGCCGCAGCGCTTTCAGTTTCTGGGCCACGCCGTCCTGAAGTCGAATGTTCTCGTCGAGACCTTTGACCGTGCCGATACTTTGCGGCATAGGGCCATTACCATCGAGCCAGGCGGCAACGCTGTTGTAGGCAAGTTTTGAACGATTACGGACTGTCGCTCCGTAGATGTCCGAACTCTGAAGTGACCCATCCCCGGCGATAACCATTTCAATGACGATTGCCAGGCGGTCTGATTCAAAGTTGAGAGAGGTAAGGTCCGTGGAAAGTTTCTCGGGCAGCATCGGAAACGTCTCGGCAACAGTATAGACCGAGGTGGTGTTTTGCCTCGCATGTTCGTCAAGTGCCGATTGCTTCCTGACGACAGCGTCAACGTCGGCAACGGCGACAAGGACCTTTGCGACCCCGTCGGGCATGGCTTCGGCAACGGTAAGCTGGTCCAGGTCACGCGAATCATCGTTGTCGATGGAGCACCAGATAAGGTTCCTGAGATCTCGCGTCGATTCCTCAGTTTGCGTCGCCGGCCCGTGGATTCCGTCAAGCTCGGCGAGCGCCTGAGGAGAAAAATCCGGAAAAAGTCCTCTTTCCGTCATCACCCGACGTGCAATTTGTTTTAAGAGAGAACGATGTTGTCCGTCGTCTGTATTCGTCATATTATCACCTTACTGGAATACCATATTGTGATTTTTTGCTCAATGAATAAGTTCTCCTTGCCGCCATCATTCTCCAAACCTGCGAATAAACCAGGCCTTAACCACCTGTGTCAGAATCGCATAGCCCAGCAGTATGATTGCCAGATACAACCAATACATCAGCGGGAGCGAGACAAACCCGAGCGTTTTCGCCAGGGGCGAAACTGTCAGCCATGCGCCTACCGCGACGATAATTACGGAAGTGAGGATTAGCGGCCAACTGGCCCAGCTTTCGATAAACGGTATCTTGTTAGTGCGAATGACATGGATAATTAACGTCTGGGTGAAAATCGACTCCACGAACCAGCCGGTGTGGAACAGGGCCGGGTTTTGCCAGCAGTTGAAAAAATACAGCATCATGAAGAACGTCGCGTAATCGAAGAGAGAGCTTATCGGCCCGATAAACAGAATAAAACGCAATATCTTGCCAATCGTCCACGTGCGCGGCCTACTCAGCCAGTCAGCATCTACCTCATCGGTGGGTATAGTGGTCTGCGAGAAGTCGTACAGGAGGTTGTTGGTCAGCACCTGGATAGGCAACATGGGCAGGAAAGGCAGGAAGGCGCTGGCCCCCACGACACTGAACATGTTGCCGAAATTCGAGCTGGCCGCCATTTTGATGTACTTGATAATGTTGCCGAAAACCCGGCGGCCTTCCAGCACGCCCTGTTCCAGTACCAGTAAGCTATTTTCCAGCAGGATGATATCGGATGACTCCTTGGCGATGTCCACCGCACTGTCAACCGAGATGCCCACGTCAGCAGCCTTCAAGGCCGGGGCGTCGTTGATGCCGTCGCCCATGAACCCCAACACGTGGCCTTTGCTCTGGAGCGCACGGATGATGTGTTCCTTGTGAACCGGGGCCAACCTTGCAAAAACGCTGGTCGCGCTGGCGGCTTCTGCCAATTCCGTCTCGCTCATCGTTTCGATTTGCGGGCCGAGCAAAAGATGCTCCACCGATATGCCGACTTCCTTGCAGATATAGGCGGTGATAATCTCGTTATCACCGGTCAGGACCTTGACGTCCACATTCAGGCCGTGAAGCCGCTTCAATGCCTCCGTAGCGGTGGCCTTTGGCGGGTCGAGAAAGGCCAGGAAACCTATCAGTATCAGGTCCGACTCATCCTTGACCGAGTACACCGGCTCATCTGAACCGCCCGGCATCTGTTTATACGCCAAGGCAATCACCCGAAAGCCCTGACCATTCAGGTCGTCCGCTATCTGCCTGCGTTTGGCGTCATGTTCGGGTTGGACAGCAATTACCCCACCATTGGTTTCCACCCGGGTGCACAAACTCAGCACTTCATCCACCGCGCCTTTACAAATCAGCGTGTTCAACCCGGTTTCATCTTCCACAACCACCGACATCCGGCGACGCACGAAGTCGAAAGGTATCTCGTCTATCTTGCGGTACTTCTCCTTAGCTTTCAGGCGTTCTTCCAGTTCCTCATGGTCAAGAATCGCCTCGTCCAGCAGGTTCTTCAATCCGGTATGGTGGTAGCTGTTCAGGTAGCCGTATTGCAGCACTTTCTCGCTGGGTTCGCCGTTCACATCCAGGTGCTTTTCGAGCACAATCTTGCCCTGAGTGAGGGTGCCGGTCTTATCGGTGCACAGTACATCCATCGCCCCGAAGTTTTGGATGGCGTTCAGACGTTTGACTATCACTTTCTTGCGTGACATCACGATGGCGCCCTTGGACAGGTTGACGGTAACTATCATAGGCAGCATCTCGGGGGTCAACCCGACTGCCACGGCCATGGCAAACAGAAACGCTTCCAGCCAGTTGTGCTTGCTAAGCCCGTTGATCAGGAAAACAGCCGGAACCATTACGGCGATGAAGCATATCATCAACCAGGTGAACTTGTTCACGCCCTTGTCGAAGCTGGTTAGCTGTCGCTGCCCGACTATGCTGGCAGCCAGCGAGCCAAAATAAGTACGGTCTCCGGTTTGGATGACTACGGCGGTCGCGGAGCCGCTCTCCACGTTGGAACCAAGGAAACAGAGGTTGGGCAAATCGAGCGGATTTTGAACGTCTGCCGACGCCTGGGCGGCTTTCTTCTCCACAGGCAGCGCTTCGCCGGTGAGGGCCGCCTGATTCAGGAACAGGTCTTTGGCGGCAAGCACCCGCACATCAGCCGGCACCATATCACCCGCTGCCAGCCGGATAATATCGCCGGGCACTAACATCTTGAGCGATACTTCTTCTTCCTTGCCGTCCCGCACCAGCGTCGCCGTGTTGCTGACCATCGCTTTGAGCTTCTCTGCCGCGTTATCGGCACGCATCTCCTGGAAGAAACGCAAAGCCACGCCCAGAACCACCATCACGAAAATGACTACCGTCGCCCGCAGGTCACCGGTTAGATAGGAAAGCACACCCAGCGCCGTGAGCAGGAGGACCAATGGATTCTTGACATTACCCAGGAGGCGCATCAGGGCGGATTTATGTTTCTCTCGGGCAATCTCGTTCGTCCCGACCTGCTTCAGGCGAGAATCGGCTTGGGCCTCGGTAAGGCCGCTTAGTTGCGATTCAAGCTCTTTCAGGACGGTATCGGTATCGGCACGCGCTTTTTCCAATAGTTCAGCGGAATAATGCGCTCCGTTGCCGCCAGGGAGGTTACCTGGCTGCTGAGATGCGTTCAGAGCCTTCTTTGAAATTTCCATTCATGCCCTTTGCTGTATGCTGTATCGTCCTGGCTTTGCCGAGAGGTTTAAGAGGAACATCCGTGACTTCAAATTCCCGGGGCTGCCACAGTATTTGAGCGGCTTCCAGAGGAACCGCAAAACTATTGTAGTTCGGTATTACCCTGGCGTTTCGATTTTTTGGTTTTCGCGCAAATTTTATATTTGCTTACAATCGGGTCACTCTCAACATTGAACACGCATCACCTCTTTACCACCAGAATTGGAATTGTCGTATCTTTGTGGATCACACCATAGGTAACACTGCCAAGGGTCGCAGCCGCTAAAGTGCTTTGTCCATGAGAACCCATAACAATAAGGCCTGCCTTTGACTTTTCAGCCTCTTTGGCAATCTCCTCGACAGGATGTCCTTGTTTTATGACAGTCCTTGACTGGATACCTTTTTTTCCGCACAGTTTCTTTATTTCTCTCGTGTATCTTTCAGCGGCTTCCTGTTGATAATCCTCTATGGACTCTGCCACATACCGGCTTGACGGCTTGACAAGTACTGTTCGACTTATCAGGAATCGCTTATCAATAACGCACACGACAATAACTGAGGCATGTAACTGCTTTGCCAGGCCAACCGCATATATGGCTGCCTTCTGAGCTGTTTTTGAACCATCTGTTGGCACAAGAATTTTTGAAATCATAAATTATCCTTTAGTAAAAGCTCCTTATTAAACATCCTTTAAGGCAATATTTGCTACTGTCTTTTCACCTTCGTCTGGCGATACAGTCCCGCGATTTACTGACAAAGAACTCTTAGCCATGAAACATAGAGATGATAATGACATAATTTTCCGTTAAGGGTATAGGTTTGCAAATAGGGGAATTACTTAATCGGATGGGCTGAATCACTTAGTAGATATCTCGCCCAAGTCAGCCTTTAGCTCTCCATGTTGCATAGGAAGAGATCTTAAGTTAGAGATAAGATCGAAATAACATGCAAAGCTCATATTTGAGAGTCGTTTCGACCCTTGCAATGCAGGACAATCCAAACAACCCGAAAACTAAGTATTATCAGGTTGGAGTTTCTTTGGGCAGTCGAGGGAATAAATCAGCCCTGTTCAAAAGACGTTCCAACCGCCATACCACCCGCTGGGACGAGTTGCCTATGGTAATGTAGAGCAAAAGACAGCTAACAAAAAAAGAGCAATTTCGTAAAATACTTTTCGACACAGATTTGCCCGCCGGAGACGAATTGATAATTGACGGGAAGAACGTGAGGATTTATAGTTGGTTTGTATAGAAAATCAAGGCGGCAGAAGCTGGGGCGAACATCAAAGAATTACAAACACTTGCACGTCATTCTACTCCTGAATTAACTGCCAATATTTATGCCAGAGCCAGAGAAGATAGACTCTCATCGCTGACGGAAAAAATGGCTGAGAACATATTATTGCCCCAAAAGTGTGCCCATAGTGTGCCAAAGAAAGAAATACAAGCAATAACAATCAGATGTAACCCATTAGAAAATAATTGGTTACAATCAAAAAACTACAATGGAGGCGGGGGGATTCGAACCCCCGTCCCGGTATGCTTCAAGACGAGCGTACTACACACTTAGTCGTCTTTGGATTTTATCGCCTCTGCGACAGGCAAACGACGGCCCATCGCTTCGGCTATTCCGGGATTTGTCTTAACCCGCCGGCCCGAAAGCTCCGGCGAGAGCAGCCCACTTTTTTACGCCCGAATCAGGCCCGCAGGCGCAACCTGAAAGGACGGGTCGCCTATTTAGGCGGCCATTTGCAACTGGTAGTTGCCAATTAAAGTTAGTGCCGGAAATGATTAACCAGGCCAACCGGCGTCCTGGGTATGCAGCTCGACTCTCCGACATCCGGTCGAAACCGTTCGCCCCCTTATATACTTTTCAAATTCGCTTTGCGCGATTCCCGCTTTAATATATTATACCATCAACCCCGCAGTAAAACAATAAAAGCCCGTCTGGCAACCAACATGCTTTTGTATTTACTATGACTGATGACGGCGGTATTCTATTCTGAAATTTTGAAAGGATTATACGATGAAAGCAATCTCAATAACCACGATTCTGCTGTTGTCTTTGAGTTCTGTTGCTCTGGCCGGGGTTATTGCCACAGATGCGAATGTTGAGAAGCTCAGCAGCGCGTTTTCCTTCACCGAAGGGCCTGCAGCAGACCCCAAGGGCAATGTTTATTTTACCGACCAGCCGAATGATAAAATCTATATCTGGACTACTGAGGGAAAGCTGACCACCTTTTTAACGGGCTGCGAACGCTCAAACGGGATGTATTTCGACGCTGACGGGGTAACGCTGCTTGCCTGTGCCGATTTGCATAATCGCATTGTCGCGTTTGCGCCGGACGGAAAAATGACGGTGGTCGTTGAAAAATACAAGGGCAAAAAGATGATTTTGCGTTTCTTCGACGATACCGCAGGAACATATATGGTGCTTAGTGGTAACGCTTCCCTGAAAGATATAGGCGGACTCTCGCGATTTATCGCCATAGGTCTTAGCGGAAATGACGTCTGGCAGCAACAGGACTATATGACC
>JBEKZW010000065.1:0-7914 GCA_049509475.1 Sedimentisphaerales bacterium | reverse complement strand
TGTTTCATCTGATGATTCAGGGCTGGTTTCGGACATATTGTCGGAAATGGTCAACTATGCGAGGGAGCATTTCTCAACGGAAGAAATGCTTATGCGGCAATATGGTTATCCGGCGATTGAGCCGCATAAAAAGGAGCACGACTACTTCATCGATACAACGGCTGAACTTGCCATAAGTTTTATGAATAACAGGAATACGACGGGAGATGAAATCACGGAATTCCTTATAATCTGGCTGACAAACCACATCCTCAAGACGGATATGAAATTTAGGCCCTTCTTTGCGGCAAAAATCCCCGCCAGCGTCTGAAAAACCTTTACCACGAAGACACAAAAGAACACGAAGTTTTCTTAGCCAGTTTAACAATATACTGCAAAAAGAGAGAAATGCAGCTTTTCCCCGTCAACATTGCCGTCCGGCAAACGCCTTTATTAATAGTGTGTAATGCTTATGGCAGCTGGATGTGCATAAGCAGGCAGGCCGCGTTAGCGGCTGTATCTCACTAAAACCAGCAAAATAAAGTACTGGATAAAGCAGTGGGCGACGAAAAGCACATTATTGCCCAGATTGAGGCCTATATTCGTCAGGGTGGCGGCGAATACGGCGATTGGTTCATAGGTCTGGCTGATAACCCCATCGACCCCATCATGGAAGCAACCCGGCTTCACAAGGTGCAAAACCACAGGTTCACATACATCGAAACCGTCTCACCTCAGGTCGCGAAGGCCGTTGCCGATTATTTCCTCAATGTCTGCGGCACTGATGGCGATCTCTGCGATATTGATACAAACCCCCGCTGCCGGGCGCTTTATGTTTACAAAAAAGCCCTTCAACTAATCGCATCCGAAACCGCCGTACCAGTGTAAGCTTAACCACAGTTTTATTTAGACGCTGATTCCTTCGACTACTGCTCAGGACAGGTGACTCGGGGTGACGTTGTTTTTTTAGACACTGATTACACGGATTCACTAATTGCGGATTGCGGACTTGCCTGTCCGTTGTCTTGTGTCTTTAGTCTGGCGTCTTAAGTCAAACCTGAACACCGACCGCCTGCCCTGAGTTTGTCGAAGGGGCAACTATCGATTTTCAACTGCTCAAATTTCTCGCCTGTCCCGAGCGGACCTGTGGTGAGCGTAGTCGAACCAGTCGAGGGGCGCAGCGCCTTTTCTTGAATTTAGAAGTGGAACAAATAATAGATACAAGCCATGCAATGCGGCTTAAAATAAGTGCGGGGTCGGTTTGAGTGTGGCCACCCCGCATAATTTTATTTTCCCGTTGCATGTCTGCGCCTGGCGGGAGCGTTCCGCTACGTCCGGATAGAAAGCCAGTGAACCATCAGTCAGTGTTGATGTGGATTAAGCAGCTCGCCAAAAAGCTCGCTATTTTTTTTCAAGGATCTTTCGTATTTCAAGAAGGGCGGAGACAACGTCCTTTCTGGTCTTAAATAGAGTCCAGTATATCGCCAATGTCGCCACAGTCAGAAGGGGAATTAAGATTAGGTAAGCAACTTCCATTTTTAGCTCCTTTCAAAGACTTTCTTTGCACGTATCAAGACCAACTTTCGTAATGACGATTAATCCTGCGCTACACATATCCTATCGACATTCTTGACGTCGCAACAATAAATTATCGGGGATTTCCCATATTAGGAATAATTGAAATAATTAGGGGCAGTCACCTGTTCTCACAAAAGGCAGAGTTTATCCGCCGGGGGGTTTCTAACTTTCCCTTCATAGGCTTGTCAGAAAAATAAGGGCAACTTAGGCATCTTCATATTTTGTCTCATCCTTATTTAGCATTTCATTCGCTCTTGCCTGCGCTTCCTCGAGACGTGGAATTCGCGAGGTTAAACTTCTCAGAGACCCAAGACGTCAGACGCAAGACGTAAGACGAAGAGAGAAGACCCGGCTTCGCCTATGGCCACGCTGAGGCAAGCGGCGTGCAGCGTACCTGGATCCCCTGTTGCGAGACCAAAGTGGCAACTTCTCGGGGAGAGCCAGATGGATGCGGAGCGATGCGCTTAATTATTCTTAAAATTAGTCCCAAAGCTATTTGCAAGCTATGGTCAATTATTATATATTATCGATAGAGGGCCGGAGGCCTTACGACAATAGTAGGGGGGGTATAAAGAGAGAATGAAGTACGAGGGGTAAAGAAAGCGAAGATAACACCCCTCCAGGTAACCATGTGGCACTGTTTTATTCTCCAGTAACATTTACCCCGCCCAGTCCGTCCATAGGGAAAAAAAGTGAATTTAAATCAGGAGAAACCCTGGTTTGGCGTGGGAGTGTTCTGCGCCGGTTTTCTCCGGGCAAATTAAAGAAAGAAGATGAGTATGAAAAGATGTGTGAGAAGTTTTGCGGCGGTCGTTTTAGTCGGTATTCTTACTTCGACAGCAAGTGCGACGCTTCTTGGCACTGTAAATGTCCAGAATCATAATAACGGTCTTTCCGATGTAGGCACCATCTGGGGCGGCGGCTGGTCTGGTCTGACCTGCTACACTGGTCTCTATTCGTGGACCAACGCAGGCGGCACCGGTCCGGGGCTGGAGGTGCCCAACTGGGGCTTCTGTATAGAATTGACCCAGGGACCGTATACCGGCTGGCAGGATGTTATCCCCCTTGACGAAGCGTCTTTGCCCGCTGCGTATGGCACGCCTGTGGGAATCAACAAAGCCAACTACATTCGTGAGCTTTGGGGCAGAGATTTTGACCCTGCCTGGATAACCGGCGCAGACGAAAAACTGTCGGAGGCGTTTGGTGTCGCTATATGGGAAATTATTTACGAAACCGACCCCACGTGGAATGTTACCAGTGGTACAGGTTTCCATGCTACAGGCATAGAACAAGCCGATACAGCCAATCTCTGGCTTAGCCAGTTGAACGGTAACACGGCGTATTTTGCAAATAATCTGGTCGCAACCAGTTCGCCTTACGGTCAGGACTATTTAATACAGATTCCCAAGGCAACGAGTGTCCCCGAACCGATTACTGTAATTATGTTCGGGCTGGGCGCTCTGTCAGTGGTGAGAAAGCGGAAAGCTTAAAAGCCGCAAAATATCCGTGTGCAAACAATAAGGGCTCATGCAATCGGCGTGAGCCCTTTTCTTTTGCGGCGGAGGTTCAAACCCATTACACGAGAGACAAACGATACAGCCGGGCGGATTGGGATTAAATAGTTTGATTTTATTGTTGAAAAGGGCGGGGCAATAGTGTAAAAGAGAGCGGATATAAGGTGGCGACTGCGATGGTTCATAATACGAAGAAAAAGGCGCTGTACGAGGTGATGGGCAGGGCCGGGACAAGGCCCAGATATGAGCAGTTGCATTCGAATAGCGCGGCAGGGCAGACCCCTTCGGCGGGTTCGACCCCTTCGACAGGCTCAGGGCAGGCAGGCTCACCACAGACACAGGGTGTGGTACGGTGGACGATAAAGCCCAGCGTGGTGCAGTTTAACGTGGGCCGGATAGAATTTTCGATATCGTATCAGGCTGGTATAGCGATTGTTCTGGGTGTGCTGCTGGCGGCAGTGGTATTATTCAGGTTAGGTGAGCGGGTCGGCGGCAGAGAGGTTGCTGGAAACGCACCGACGGCGACAAAGCCCGTGGTCAACCCTTCGACAAGCTCAGGGCAGGTAAAGCCGGTGTCGCCGAAGCCGGCAACGCAGGATACGCCTGTTGTAAAACAGCCGACGGCGCAGGGTACTTCCGCCGCGTCGACGGGAAAAAACAGGATTGTAATAAAGGTATATCAGGTCCGGTCGCATTTAGAGCCGGTCAAGGAATACTTTGACAAGATGGGCGTTGCAACTGAGATTATTGAAAAGAACAACTGGTATTATCTGGTAACGAAAAATAAATATGATAATCCCGGAAAGACGGGGACCGACGGATACCTGGCGAGGCAGAAGATAGTAGAGCTTGGCGCGGGTTATAAGGCGCCGGTTGGGTTCGAAACGTTCGGGCCTAAGCCGTTCAGTGACGCATTCGGGATGAGGTTTGACGATTAAGTTTTAGGAGAAGATTTGATGTCGATTGACCGGTCGTTGAGATTGAAGGACGCACTTGTGAGACACCGCAACGTTTTGACGCGTGCGGAGCGAATAGACCGCCTGAAGGACGAGGAAAAATGGCAAGACGGCAGTTCCGTACTGGGTCTGCCGAAAGTGTCGCACAGAAAAGTCCGTACCAAGAAGGCAGAGAAGAAAGAGGCGGTTGCGGAAGGAGCAGTAGGCGTGGAAGGTGCAGTCGCGGCAACGCCTGGCGCGGCGCCAGCAGCGCCGGCGGCAGCGGGCAAAGCAGGAGCAGCTCCCGGAGCGGCCAAAGCGGCAGTGGCTCCAGGGGCCAAGGCAGCAGCCCCGGCTGGAAAGCCCGCCAAAGAAGCAAAGAAGAAATAGAGCAGGTAACTTGATGATATTCGAGAAGGCCGGTGACTTGCCGGCCTTTTTTATTGCGCGTTTTTCAGGATTTGCGTCTGCGGGTCTTCAGCAGAAAAGGCGCGGCCAGAGCAAAGAGGAGCAGAGACGCGGGTTCAGGGGTTGGGGCAGGTGTGGGTATCTCGACGGAGGCGCTGCCGGTCATTATTCCCGCGATAATACCCGAACCAGTTTCCGGGCCAAAATCACCGGCATAGAACAGCACAGATGAGTGATGGTTTGCGGTGATGGGGGCCCTGTTATTGAAAAGGAATACGATTGTTGTTGGGCTGACTGTTTCCGAAAGGGTGGTTATGCCACCTGTAGAGAAAACGAAATCGCCGGGAGAATAGGCAGTGACGCCAGAATCCAGGTTGACAGTGAATCTGCCAATGGCGGAGGACGTTGATGAGTCGAAGATTTGATAGCAATAGGCGTATTTGCCCGCGGGAAAAGAATCGGAGCCGGCGAAATAGCCGGGCGAATAAACGGCGTAATCGACGTAACCATAAAGCTGAGATGGAGCACTAAAGAAAGAGGCCTGGCCCGAGATTAATGTATCGGTGCCGTCGTAAAAGGCGGCGTTGACCGCGGAAGGCAGACCGGTGGCGAGAAAAATGGCAGCCAATATTGCCGATATGAGTCTGATATTCATAAGCTGTGTTAACCGCTTAAAAAACAAACAGCTTTGCGCAAGGCGCAACGCCTTCGCAAACACGCTCATTCTCACTCCCGTGAAGACCTTCTCCGCTTCTATTAGTGTATCCGAAACAGCCCCGAAAGTCAAGGGGAAACGGGGTTTGGGGGTAAATTGCGGATTTTAATAAGGAAGGGCGGTAAAAAACCTCGTTTTTACGCTAAATTTAGGTGATGTTTTTCAGTTGGCTTACGGGGGAAAGGAGGGTATATTATACGGCTATGAAGAAAATAGTTGCAGACAGAATGAAATATATCGATTCGAGCGGGATACGGAAGGTTTTTGCGCTTGCGGCGCAGATGAAAGACCCAATTAATTTTTCGATAGGTCAGCCGGATTTCGATACGCCCGAAGCGATTAAACAGCAGGCGATACAGGCGATAGAAGCGGGGGCCAACAAATACTCCCAGACGGCAGGCGACGAGGAACTGCTCGCTAAAATCGCGGGCGGCCTGAAGAAGGAATTCGGGTGGGATAAACAAAAGCTGATGATAACCAGCGGCGTAAGCGGGGGGATTCTGCTTTCGTTTATGACGTTAATCAACCCCGGCGACGAGGTGATTATCCCGGACCCGTATTTTGTGATGTACAAGCACTTAGTCAATATGCTCGGCGGAAAGTGCGTATTTGTCGACTGCTACCCGGATTTCAAAATCGACCCCGCTAAAATCGCGGACGCCATCACCGACAGGACAAAGATGATAATAATCAACTCGCCGTGCAACCCGACTGGTGCGGTGTTCGGCGAGAAGGAGCTGGCGGCGATAGCTAAATTAGCAGATAAAAAGGGAATAATAGTATTAAGTGATGAAATATACGATAAATTCAGTTATGACGGCCCGTGCGAGACGATAGTAAAATACTGCGACAGCGCGATACTGCTCCGCGGGTTCAGCAAGACATACGGCGTAACGGGCTGGAGGCTGGGCTATGCTGCAGCAGCAGGGGGGCAGGCGGGCGAAGTTATCGACCAGATGGTCAAAATTCAGCAATACACATTCGTATGCGCTCCTACGCCTTTCCAAAAGGCGGTCACCGGGGCCCTGGATTACGATGCGACCGCATACGTAAACGCATACCGCAAAAAACGCGATCTGGTTTACGAAGGGCTAAAGGATAAGTTCGAGCTGGTTAAGCCGGCGGGGGCGTTTTACGCGTTTGTGAAGGCGCCGGGCGGGCAGGGGACTAAATTTGTCGAAAAGGCAATCGCGAACAACGTGTTAGTCATACCGGGCAACGTGTTCAGTGAAAAGGACACGCATTTCCGAATCAGCTACGCGACGAGCGACGACAAGATACGCAAGGGCATCGAGATACTGCGGAAAATGGGATAAGCAGCGTATAGCGTATAGCGGGTAGCGTATAGAAATTAGTAGTAGGCGGGAGTGAGATTTCGATATGAGGAAAGCGGGAAGGATATTATTGTTAACGGCGGTGCTGGTGATGGCGGTTCGGCTGTGCATCAGCGCGGAAGGGGAGGCGAATCAGCCGGCGCAGCAGACGAAAAAGTCAGTGCAGGCGGCGATTATTGTCTGCAAGGGGACAATCGACGACGGGCTGTATAAATCGATAAAGCGGAGAACGGAGATTGCGCTCAAGGGGGGCGTGGATTACCTGATTTACGAGATAGAGACATACGGCGGAGAAGTTTCTGCGGCGGATGATATATCGAAGTATTTTATCTTAGACGTGGCGAAAAGGGCGCATACGGTCGCTTACGTATATACCGAGGCGATATCGGCGGGGGCGATGATTTCGGTGTCCTGCAACGATATCATAATGCGCGAAAACACGACGATAGGCGACTGTGCGCCGATTTCATTAGGCGGCAAATTAGAAGGGGTGGAGAGGGAAAAGATAGAATCGTTCGTTCGGGCGACGTTTGCCAGGGCGGCGGAGGCGAACAAATACCCGATGCCGCTGCTGAAGGCAATGGTTACGGTGGGGACAGAGGTTTACAGGGTAAAGAATAAAGAGACAGAGCAGTGGGAATATTTCGAGACGGAAGACCTGCCGAAGGACGCCAACAATTACGACATCGAGGGCAAAGAGCGCATTGTGAGCAGCAAAGAGCTGCTGACGCTTACGGCGAGCAAGGCGGAGAAATACGGCATCGCCAGGGCGGTTGTCAAGGACGTGAACGGCGTGCTGAGTTTCCTCGAAAAGCGGGACGGGGTTGAATTCACGGGGAAGCCGGAAGTGCTTAAGACGAATTGGTCGGAGGAAATGGTTCGCTGGCTTAATTCGCCGGCGGTGATGGGGGTATTGGTAACGATTGCACTGCTTGGTCTTTATATTGAGTTTCAGACGCCGGGGGTGTGGCTGCCGGGCATGGTGGCGGTGTTATGTTTTGTGATAATAGTCGGCAGTAAGTTCCTGACGGGAATGGCAAACTGGCTTGATATTGCGGTATTTGTTACGGGCGTGCTGCTGATACTTATTGAGGTTTTTATCATACCCGGCTTTGGTTTTGTCGGAGTTATCGGCATAATTTTTGTATTAGCGGGATTATTCGGGATGATGATAAAAACTCCGCCCGGTCAGATTCCATGGCCCCAAAGCGACTATGACTGGAAATTGTTTACAGACCAAGTCTGGGCGATTGGGCTTGGGTTTCTCGCGTTTCTGGTTTTGGCGGGGCTGTTTTCAAAATATCTACCTAAAATTCCTATCGCCAAAAGGCTGATATTGGCTGGGCCGGTGGAAACTGATGCGGTACAATATGGAATGTCATCTGAGAAACCGCCGGTCGAAATCACACAGAAAGGCATTACCCTCAGCCAGCTAAGACCCTCCGGAATCG
>JBEKZW010000064.1:0-7924 GCA_049509475.1 Sedimentisphaerales bacterium | reverse complement strand
CAATCGCCGGATAACCATATTGCCGCATAAGCATTTCTTCCGTTGAGAAATGCTCCCTCGCATAGTTGACCATTTCCGACAATATGTCCGAAACCAGCCCTGAATCATCAGATGAAACAGGCCGTTCGATGAGTTTATTGATAATTTCAAACAGGTGCTGATGCTGATGGTCGATTTTCTCAACCCCCACACTGTATTCATCTTTCCAGCATATCTTTTCCATTTTAACTCCCATATTCAGCTATTTTTACAGGCCAAGTCCTTTTGAAAACGCTTCCCATATATATTTATCGGCGTTCAAATTCCCTGATGTTATTGTTTTTTTGGCAAAAACAGCGTTAACCCGCCGATCAGTTTGGCGGGTTAATCCCTCCGCCGAAGGCGAGACCTCGCCCCTCGGCTCGAAGGCCGCGAGGCCTGCGGCATGGATGGGTGTAATCTGCGTAATCTCGCCAAAAGGCGTTCCTTTGCCGTGAGGCATCCCTTTCGGGAGTGTAAATCCATGTCTCAAAAACTTCACCCTAAAAACTCGACCGTTGGAGCACTATATAAGTACATACGCATATACTTATATACTATCGTGCAACCAGCGCAATCCGCGCAATCTGCGTCTGATTTTTTCCTTTTGCTTTTCAAAAAGGATTCTGCTATCATTTGTCTGCAACCCAGCACCATTAAAACCAGCCGATATTCTGTTTGACTATCGGCCCGCCAGTCGTTAGTATGCGGGACTTTTCTATTAACTTCAGGGTAACTGTTTTAACTTTTACAAAATAGTAAGTAAAAAATCTTAGTGTCTCAGGGTCTTAGTGGCAAAAACAGGATAAATAAACGATTTATGGATGGTCGATTGATGCTCCTTTGTGTGGTGCTTGTTCCGTGTATCGGGGCGTTTGTTCTGCCTTTTGCAGGCCGGATATCAGCGGGCCTGCGGAATCTTCTTGCGCTGGGCCTCGCTGTTATCCCCCTCCTGTTAGTAATCGCAATATTGCCGACGGTTGTGTCCGCCGGGCCTCTCAATTTCACGGCTAATATCAATAACATATTCAATTTCACCCTCTATGCCGACGGGTTAGCGATATTTATGGCGCTGGTTTCCGCATTTTTAAGCTCAATCATCATTTTTTACTCATTCGGCTACATCAGCCATTACGAAAACCAGAACGAATACTACCTGATGGTCCTGCTGTTCTTAGGCGGTATGCTGGGCCTGATTTTCTCAGCCAACCTCGTATTCCTGTATCTTTTTTGGGAAATCACGGCCATAACAAGCTGGCGGCTCATCGGCTTTTTCAGGGAAAAGCAGCACGTTATAAAGGCCGACAAGGCGTTTTTGGTTACGATGTTCGGCTCACTCTTGATGCTTCTCGGCTTCGTTACTATTTACCAGCAGACCGGCTCTTTCGACCTCCAGACCATAAAAGAATCACTCGGCGCTAATCACCTCTCGAATCTGGCGGTAGTTTTACTGCTCGCGGGCATCCTTTCCAAATCTGCGACGCTGCCCTTCCATACCTGGCTCCCCGACGCGGGTGTTGCCCCCAGTCCGGTTACCGCCCTGCTGCACGCGGCGCTGCTTGTTAAGATAGGCGTGTATGTTTTCGCAAGATTATTCATCGCCACATTTACCGTCGATGACTTCTGGCACACCGTCGTCCCCGCAGTCGCAGGCGCAAGCGCATTAGTTTCGGCGGCAGCGGCGATGATTGATACCGATTTGAAACGCATAATCGCCTATTCCACCGTGAGCCAGATTGCCTTCATTTTCCTCGGTCTTTCAATCGGCAGCGAAATCGGCGTCACAGGCGGACTCCTTTACATTATGATGCATGGTCTCGCAAAAGGCGGATTGTTCCTGTGCGCGGGAATCGTTGAGCAGAACACCCATACAAAGGATATTACCAAATTGGGCGGGCTGATTAAGACGATGCCCGTTACGGCGATTGCGTTTTTGTTCTGTTCGTTTTCGGTAATGGGGATACCGCCATTTGGCGGATTCTTCAGCAAATTCATGGTAATGACCAGCACCGTCAACGCGAATGAACTGTGGATTATGCTGACGTTCCTGATTGGCGCGGTTATGACCATTATTTACCTGCTGCGGGTGTTCAGTATGGTGTTCCTCGGCGAGGCGAAGACCAAGCCCATCAGGGAGGGTTCGGCGACAATGGTGATTAGCGTGGCATCGCTGGCGGTATTATCGATTATCGCGGGATTCACGATTGCCTGGCCGACACAGTTCGTTATGGCTGCGATTCAACATCTGCCGGGGGTAATCAGATGACAGACAGCTTCATTTTATTGCCAATAGCCATACCTTTTATCGCCGGCATAGTGGTGCTGCTGATAAACCAGCGAATTCAAAGCGTCAAGGAGGCGATAGCCCTGCTTGCTACGGCTGCGACACTGGGTTTGACCATAACGCTTTTCGGGGAAAATATAAGTTTATCAGTTCCATGGACGGGCTTCGGGATTGATTTTGCTTTGCGACTGTATCACTTCAGCGCGTTTATTCTTGTCGCGGCCTCGGCGTTTTCATTCCTGTTCATCCTCTATAGCTGTTCCTTCATGCGGGATAAACCCTGTCTTAATCAATTTTACAGCTACCTGCTTATAACGCTGGCGATGACCAACGGCGCGGTGCTGGCGGATAACCTCATCCTGATGCTGTTCTTCTGGGAAGGGTTGCTTCTGACGCTGTTCGGAATGATTGCGATTGGCAGGCCCGGGGCATACAAGACCGCGATTAAGGCGTTCATCATCGTCGGCATATCTGATTTGTGTATGATGATGGGCATCGGTCTTGCTGGACATCTGGCGGGGACATTTACGACGTCCAAAATCTCTCTGCCTGTCGATTCGTTAGGAGCTTTGGCGTTTATTCTTATGATGATTGGCGCTATTTCAAAGGCAGGGTCAGTGCCCTTCCATACATGGATTCCTGATGCCGCGATTGACGCGCCGCTGCCGTTTATGGCGTTTTTGCCCGCATCTCTTGAGAAGCTCCTGGGCATTTATCTTCTGGCGAGAATATCGCTCGATATGTTCAAACTTACCACCGGCTCGTGGGTCAGCATACTTCTTATGACCATCGGCGCGATTACGATATTACTGGCGGTGATGATGGCCCTTGTGCAGAAGGACTACAAACGGCTGCTTTCATACCACGCCGTAAGCCAGGTCGGGTACATGATTTTAGGAATAGGCACCTGCCTGCCCATCGGGATTATCGGCGGACTGTTTCATATGATAAACCACGCGCTGTATAAGAGCTGTCTGTTCCTTACGGGCGGCGCGGTGGAAAAGCAGACGGGGACAACCGATTTGGCCAAGTTAGGCGGCATTGGAATCAAGATGCCGGTTACTTTTGTGTGTTTTGTGATAGCCGCAGCGTCAATTTCGGGCGTGCCGCCCTTTAACGGGTTTTTCTCCAAAGAGCTTGTATATGACGCGGCATTAGAGAGAGGGACGATATTTTATCTCGCGGCGATTTTAGGCACGTTCTTTACCGCGGCGTCATTTTTGAAATTAGGGCACGCGGCGTTTCTGGGTAAAATAAGCGATGCGAACAAGAACGTCAGTGAAACAAAACTGCCAATGCTGGTCCCAATGGTTGTTATCGCCGCTGTATGCGTGGTTTTCGGCGTCTGGAATTATCTGCCCATCGATAACCTTATCAAGCCGATTCTCGGAGTCGAACGCCTCGAAGGGCTTCATATAGCGCCAAATTCGATGCTGATAACGGTTACCGTCATAGTGCTCATTGGCGCGCTGCTGCATCATTTGTTCGCTGTCAAAGTAAACGGCAACGGGTACAAGGCGAGCGACCATATCCGCCACGCACCGTTCCTTGAGGGTATTTATACAAAAGCAGAAAAGCGATGGTTCGACCCTTATGATATCGGATTAAAAATAGTCCAGGGGTTATCGAGGTTTGGCTGGTGGATAGACAGGGCGATTGACTGGGTGTATGAGGATTTCGCGGTGCATATAGCAACGGGGTTATCGAGCATAATCAAACGGGCGCATACGGGAAGTTATTCGATGTATGTCGTCTGGTCGTTAATAGGCGTTTTGTTTGTCGTATTAATGTTAATGAAGTCGTTTTAGTTAAGGGGCAATATGCTGTCACCGCTTTTACTGCTGCCTTTACTGGCGATAATGATTTTGAATCTGCCGATTCGCAGTTTGACGCAGAAACTTGCGGTATTGGTGGGTGTTGGGCTTTCGCTCTGGCAGATTGTCGCGGTGGTTATGCTTGCGATGGGCCATGAAAGCGCAGACGCCTGGGGGAAGTTTTTCACGCTTGGTTTAAGCTGCGACAACCTGACGCTTGTGCTGCTTATGTCAATCGGCATAGTGACACTGACGACGATTCTCGTCGGATGGCAGACAATCGGCGGGGACAAGCAGCGGTTCGGCTTTATGAATCTGGTGCTGGTGGCGATGATAGGGATGAACGGCACGGTGATGCTGACGGACCTGTTTTCGCTGTATATATTCATCGAGGTAACTGCTGTAGCATCATTTATTCTTATAGCATTCCAGCGAGACACCAACGCACTTGAGGGGGCGTTCAAATACATAATCCTGTCGGCTACGGCGACGATAATGATGCTGCTTTCGATTTCGATAATGCTGCTGGTTGTCGGCGACACATCGTTCGCGGCGGCAGGCAGCGCGGTGCGCCAGTCACAGGGGAATCCTTTAGTGATGGTAGCAATCGGCATATTTATCTGCGGGCTGTTAATCAAAGGAGGCGTGGTTCCGTTTCACGGGTGGCTGCCCGCGGCATATTCCGCTGCGCCAGCGGCGGCATCTGTACTTCTGGCGGGCATCGCAACCAAGACATCAGGCATATATGCTCTTATTCGGCTGACAACCTCGGTATTCGCAAACAATGAATCGGTAAACCACATACTTTTGTTGGCAGGCGCGATTTCAATCCTTGTCGGTGCGTTCGCGGCGATAGGACAAAGCGATTTCAAAAGGATGCTCGCTTATTCGAGTATCAGCCAGGTGGGTTACATAATTCTCGCCCTGGGCTGCGGGACAAACCTTGCCATAATCGGCGCGGTATTCCACTTGTTCAATCACTCGATTTTCAAGTCGCTGCTGTTTGTCAATTCCGCGGCGGTCGAGACGCAATCGGGCACAACGGATATGAACAAATTGGGCGGGCTGGGTTCAAAGATGCCCGTTACCAACGCTACTTCGCTGATAGCGTTTTTGTCAACAGCGGGCGTGCCCCCCCTTGCGGGGTTCTGGAGCAAACTGATTATCGTGATAGCGTTGTGGCAAAACGGTCTGCATACATACGCGACGATAGCGGTATTGGCGAGCGTTTTGACACTTGCGTATCTGCTGCTGATGCAGCGAAGGGTGTTCTTCGGAAAACTGGCCGAGGGGCTGGGTAATGTAAAGGAAGCCGGACTGGGTATAACAGTAGCCGCTTCGATGCTGGCGGCGATAACTGTCGGGGTAGGGGTGACTTTCCCGTGGATGTTTAACAGTGTTTTGATGCCTATAAGCAGTTTTTTGAAGTAGTTTTGAAGAGCTGATATGACAATAAATATCATACTTGGTGTGGCGCTTGTGTTAGCAGCCGCGTGGACGGTGATGACGGCGAGACTGTTGCGCTCGGTGATAGGGCTGGCAGTTACCAGCATGATTCTGACGATAATTATGTTCAAGCTCAATTCGCCGCTTGCGGCAGTTTTTGAACTGTCGGTTTGCGCGGGATTGATATCCGCCATATTCATAAGTTGCATCAGCTTAACACAGCGGCTGACCGATGAGCAGGCGGCGGCGAAACAAAAAGAGCGATTTTCCAAATTCTGGCTTCTTCCTGTAATTCTTGTATTGGCGGGAGTGGCACTGTACCAGGTCCATATTCCCCTGGATTTTCATTTACAGGCCGCACCAAGTGAAAGTGACGTCCGTAACATTATATGGAACTTGCGGCACCTTGACCTGATCGGACAGATTGTGATTCTGCTTGCCGGGGCATTTGGGGTGGTCGCATTGTTTAAGGATTGAGCGAATGACCGAGTTGCCGCAGGTATTCTGGCTTTTCAGTATAGGGGCTGTCCTTCTGCTGATAACGGGCTTTTATTGTTTGATAATGACATACAACCTGGTCAGGGCACTGATAGGACTGGAAATTCTGACAAAAAGCGTAACGCTGTTTATTATTCTGGCCGGGTACGTCACCGAGCGAATGGCGTTGGCACAGGCGCTTGCCATCACACTGATAATTATCGAGGTGGTGGTGATTGCGGTCGCGGTCGGAATAGTTTTGTGCGTGTACAAGAACATTAAATCGATAGACGGAAGATTACTAAGAAATATCAAGGGATAAAAAGAAGATGCCAAATGAATTATTACTGACGCCACCTGTTGTGTTTATCGCGGTGCTGGTCGCAGCTCTTTTCTTTGCATATGTTCTGTCGAAGCTGGCGATGAAACCAAAGAACGTGCCCGCAGGGCTGACACAGGAATACTCCTGCGGCGAGGACGTCAAAACGCACATGATACAGCCTGACTACAGCCAGTTTTTCCCGTTCGCGTTTTATTTTACGATACTGCACGTTGTGGCGTTAATGATAGCGACGGTGCCGATGGCGACAATTCAGACGTTTATGATAGCGGTGGTTTACATACTCGGCGCGATTGTCGGGTTATTCGTTTTATACAAGAGGTAACCTCGATATGGGTTTAGTTCAGAAAATAGTAACGTGGGCAAGAATCAAGTCGCCGTGGATAATTCATTTCAACACGGGCGCATGCAACGCCTGCGACATTGAGATTATCGCAGCCCTTACGCCAAGATACGATGTGGAGCGGTTCGGGGTGATATTAAGAGGCACGCCGAGACACGCGGATGTTCTGGTTTGCTCAGGGCCTGTTACAAGGCAGATAAAAGACCGGCTGATAAGGATATACGAGCAGATGCCGGAGCCGAAATTCGTCGTCGCGGTCGGGACCTGTGCCTGTTCGGGCGGTGTATTTAACGGCTGCTATAACGTCGAGGGAGGTATAGACGAGGTGATACCTGTTTCGGCATACATACCGGGATGCCCGGCAAGCCCCAAGGCGATTATAGACGGGGTGGTTAAACTTTTAGCGAGCGTGGACAACGCGTCAAAGCCCGCCAAGGAAGCAGTGGTTAGCGGAACATAATTGGGAGTGACCCATGTTAGTTGAAGAAGAAAAAATAAAGCAGCAGTTAGTCGAGAGATTCGGATTGCCGGCAGAAAAGATTACGGTACAGAGGGAAAGACGCATCTGGGCGGACGTGGCGGCGGCTAATTTTGGCGAGATTTTTGACTACGCGGCGGACAAGCTGGGATTTGTAATCCTTGCGACGATAACAGGCCTCGATGAGGGGCCGACGCTCGGCGTGATTTATCACATAGCGAGAGAAAGCGGGATAATATTGAATTTACACATCAGTGTCCCGAAAGACAAACCGGTAATAAAAACAGTTAGTGCGAGATTCCCGGCGGCGGACGCTTACGAAAGGGAGATGGTCGATTTGCTTGGTATGCAGGTAGAGGGCCTGCCCCCCGGCAACAGATACCCCCTGCCCGACGGGTGGCCAGCTGGCCAGTATCCGCTCCGCAAGGACTGGAAATCGGACACAATCGGAAAATCGCCCGTCTCGCCCGAATCACAGGCGAGCCGAGGCGGGGAGGTAGCAGAAAATGCCTGAACGAGAAGTGAAATTAACGATAGGGCCTCAGCACCCGATGTTGAAAGAGCCGGAAAGCTTTTTGCTGACTCTGCGAGGCGAAAAAATCACAGATATGACAGTCCGGCTGGGTTATAACCATCGCGGCATCGAAAAGGCCTGCGAACAGCGGACGTATATTCAGGATATGTACCTTGTCGAACGGGTGTGCGGGATATGCTCGCACTCACA
>JBEKZW010000063.1:0-8314 GCA_049509475.1 Sedimentisphaerales bacterium | reverse complement strand
AAAGCCGCGAAAGGTAATGCTGATGGTCAAGGCGGGACAGGCCGTGGACGATTTTATCGAGCAGCTTCTGCCCCATCTTGAGAATGGGGACATAATTATCGACGGCGGCAATTCGCATTTCCCGGATACGATTCGCAGGACCAAATACGTCGAGAGTAAAGGCAAGCTGTATATCGGCACGGGCGTATCGGGCGGCGAGGAAGGCGCATTGCGCGGGCCGTCGATTATGCCTGGCGGGTCGCCGGCGGCATGGACGAGCGTAAAGCCGATATTCCAGGCGATATGCGCAAAAACAGACAAGGGAGAGCCCTGCTGCGAATGGGTCGGCGAAAACGGCGCGGGACATTTCGTCAAAATGGTGCATAACGGCATCGAATATGGCGATATGCAGTTGATTTGCGAGACGTACCATTTGATGAGAGAAGGATTGGGTTTGAGCAACGCGGAGATGCACAAGGTCCTCGCCCAGTGGAACCAGGGCGAGCTGAACTCATACCTGATTGAGATTACGCGTGACATCCTCGCTTACAAAGACGAGCAGGAAAATGAGGTCATCGATTTGATACTGGATACGGCGGGACAGAAAGGCACGGGCAAGTGGACCGTTGTCACTGCGCTGGATTCAGGTCAGCCCCTGACGCTGATTGGCGAGGCGGTGTTCGGACGGTGTTTGTCAGCTCTGAAGGACGAACGTGTAAAGGCGTCGCAGGTTTTGAAAGGCCCGAAGGCGCAATTCAAAGGGGACAAGGCAAAATTTATCGATGACTTGCGAAAGGCGCTGTACGCCTCAAAGATTATAAGCTATGCGCAGGGCTATCAACTGATGCGGGCGGCGGCCAAGGAATACGGCTGGAACCTAAACTACGGCGGCGTCGCCCTGATGTGGCGCGGCGGGTGCATTATCCGCTCGGCATTTCTGGGTGAGATTAAAAAGGCGTTTGACAAGAACCCGAATCTCGAAAACCTTTTACTTGACCCGTTCTTCAGGAAAGCAATTACAAAGGCACAGGCATCCTGGCGGCGGGTTGTCACAACAGCGGTAAAACTCGGTATCCCGATTCCGGCGATTAGTGCGGCAATGGCGTATTACGACGGCTATCGTCACGACCGGCTGCCCGCGAACCTGCTGCAGGCGCAGCGCGATTATTTCGGCGCGCATACTTACGAGCGGGTCGATAAGCCGAGGGGCGAGTTTTTCCATACCAACTGGACCGGCCGGGGCGGTGATACAAGCTCATCCGCCTATACTGCGTGAGATGGTAAATCAGCCGGCAAGTTGACTTAAATAGAATTGTCGTGTATATTCCGACAGGCAGATAAAATAAACCTGTTTTGAGGCCCCTTAAATAGGAACTCTTATGGATTTGTTCTGGAAAATAATTATAGCAAGTGCGGTGCTTGTCGCTATCGGCTGGATTGTGTACGGAATATGGGATTGGCGTGAACGCAAACTCGAAAAAGAAAGGCCTAAAGTCAGGTCCGAGCGATACCAGCAGGCGTCAAGTTCAGTCGCGGATTACGCGAAGAAACTGGCCGAATTTAAAAAGCCGACATATAAGCGCGAAGACACACCCCCGACAGACACCAAACCGCCTGAGGAGTAAGAGCCAATGGCACAAACATTTATAACCGAGGATTTTCTCCTTCAAAGCAAAGCCGCCCGCCGGCTTTATCATGAATATGCCGAGCAGATGCCCATCTATGATTACCATTGTCATTTGCCCGCGGGGCTGATTGCCGAAGACCACATATTCGAAAATATAACCAAGGTGTGGCTGGCAGGCGACCATTACAAGTGGCGGGCGATGAGGACAAACGGCGTTGATGAAAAATATATTACCGGCGACGCGCTGGACAACGAAAAATTCGAGAAATGGGCGCAAACCGTCCCGTTTACCCTGCGCAACCCGCTTTATCACTGGACGCACCTGGAGTTGAAACGATATTTCGGCATTAATGAGCTGCTCAACGGGGACAATGCCAAAGACGTTTACGACGCGTGCAGTGAAATGCTTGGCTCGGAGGACTTCAGTGTCCTCAAGCTGCTCACCAAAATGAACGTCGAGCTGGTATGCACAACCGAGGGGCCTCTGGACAACCTTGCGCATCACAGGAAAATCCGCGAAAATTCGCCCGTATTAAAAGTTTACACGGCTTTTAGGCCCGACAAAGCCCTGGCGACCGAGGATTTGCAGGCCCTGAATGTATTTATAGACAAGCTCGGCCAAATGTGCGGCGGCGAGATACGCACCTTCGATTCATACATCGAAGCTATACTGCTGCGGCACGAGTATTTTCATAACGAGGGCTGCCGGCTGTCGGATTACGGGCTTGAAACCGCATACGCCGAGCAGTACGGCGCAGATGAGATTGCGAAAATTTTTGAGAAAATCAGGATAAACACCCCGCTTGAGGCCGGCGAGTCATTGAAGTTCAAATCGGCGATGATGTTTGAGCTGGCGAGCATGGACGCCGAGGCCGGGTGGGTTATGCAACTGCACCTTGGGGCATTGAGAAACAATAACAGCCGAATGCTGAATGTGCTCGGCCCCGATACCGGCTACGACTCAATCGGCGATTTTGATATAGCCCGGCCTCTGGCGATGTTCCTCGACAGGTTAAATATGGCGGGCAAGCTGCCGAAAACGATTTTGTATAACCTCAACCCTAAAGACAACGCGGTTATAGCGACTATGGCGGGAAACTTTCAGGACGGCTCTGTCCCGGGCAAAATACAATACGGCCCGGCCTGGTGGTTCCTGGACCAGAAGAACGGAATGGAAGACCAGATTGAGATGCTTTCGAATATGGGGCTTCTGAGCCGGTTTGTCGGCATGACGACGGATTCGCGGAGCTTCCTGTCGTTCCCCCGCCACGAGTATTTCCGCAGGATACTTTGCAATATTATCGGCGGCGATGTGGAGCAGGGATTGCTGCCCAACGATATTGAATTGTTAGGCAAAATGGTTGAGGATATCTGCTTCAACAACGCAGAAAAATACTTTGCGATGTCGCTCGATTAGCCGGTTTTAAGAAGCGTTAACAAGCTCAAAATGAACGCTTTGTGGCAAGATTAACGTCGTCTTTTTCTTACCGGTATTTCAATCTCGCTTAATATGACCAGGAGCGACCGGTAACGCGACAAACATCTGCTATCTCATTGAAATCGGCAAAGCTGATGCCGAACGGTATGGAAGCCGACGAAGCGTCGAGTCCGTTTGCCTTATTTACCGATAACGTAAACGTCGCCTTATCTATATCCACCTGTGCTGTAACAACTCCTGGGTCGCCATTGGCGTCGTTGGCATCTTTGGTGCATTTATATAAATGGCCGGTTTTAGATGCCTTAAACTTGCCAGGCGCAACATTGAACAGCTGGTTGCCCCAGACAAAGTTGACGTCATAATTGCACAGGTTGACATCTGTGTCTATCACCGCAATATCTCCCGTAACGGACAGCGTGTCGGAGAACACTTTTCCGCTGTTATGCTTGGCCTTTGCCTTGTTTACGACAAGCGTGTCTTTATACAATCTCATAAGACGGGTCGGTATGAGCGTCTTCTTGCCGTTGACAACCGCTTCGTTGGCCTCGCCAGACATAATATAGTTGCCGAACGCAAGGTCCAACCTCAGCGAACACGCAAGACCGGTCAGGTTTATATTTTGTGCCTTTACAGCAAATGTCTTTTTATTGAAATCTATTTTCAGCGAATTAATGTATCCCGCCTGCCCTTTGGTCAGCTTATGTGTGAATCCATACTTTCCGTTTGCTATCAGCGACGTATTATAGTCAACAGACTCGGAGTAAATGATATTTCCATCAGCCGAGACAATATTGACGTCTATCTGTGTTACACTGGACAGAATCACAGGTGATGACGCAAATGTTCCGGATGCATCAAAGGCATCCTTGATATTACTTATATCATCGGAATCCTGCCCCTGGGTTTTGCCGGCCGTAACCTTGCATTTGGTGATTGTCAGGGCGGCTGTCTGCTCAACGCCGCTTTTTTCATAAAGCCAGTCCTTTGTAAAACAACCCATTTCACCTTCCCCGCAGCGAAGCGTCCAATCCCGGTAAAATATCGGCGAACCCCAGACGCTATTACTGGCACACCATGCGGTATTGCCGATTCCATACTGTTCAAGAAATGCCTTTAATGGCCTACCATAGTTGGAAATCGTGCCATTATAAAAAGTCGCATCGAATTTGGGGTCTGTTGTGAATCCCCACTCGGTCATAATCACAGGATATTCCCCGGCACAGGTCGCAATATGATTCGTAAACCACGACTGAGCATGACCGGCGCGTCCAAGCCAATGGCATGGATAGGTATGAGCAACGTAAACTGCGTTACTGTCCGCTACCGGGTTGCCGACTACCGGCGCGAGAATCTGACAGTAGCTGGGGGTGCCGACAAGGATAATATTATGCGGGGCTGAGGCCCTCACCGTGGCAATCCACGTCTCCATATCATCTTTAACGCTGAGCCATCTGTCGGTTTCCGGACTTCCGCTAAGGTTAATCGGTTCGTTGAAAAGCTCAAAAAGGACGTGTGAGTCATTGGCAAATTCCGGCGCCATATAACTCCAAAATGCGTTTACCTCGGCGACCTCGTCATAGGTATTGGCCATATGATGATAGTCGATTATTACATAGACGTCCTTAGATGCACAGTAATCAACGACTGTTCTGAGAAGGTCACGCGTGCGGGGATTATTGGGTTCGTTGGGGTTACGGGGGTTGAATGTGAGAGGACTGTTGGTACAAAGAGGCGAATCGTTCGGACAAATCGGGACCCTGATTATCTTTGTGTACCAGCCCGGAGAATCTCCAGTAGCATCATTCTGGTTTGTCAGGCGGTCAATCGTATTGATTGCGCCCCCCCACCATAGCTCCGTGGAACCCAAATCAATCATAGCAACACCCCTTAGGACGACAATATTTCCATTGGGGTCTTTAATCTTATTTCTATCTACGTGCAGTAAAGGTGGGACAGCATAAAGAGGTACTACCGCAAAAAGGAGCATAAAAACAATAGCAGCTAAGCCGGATTTGCCGTGAACGCCTTTTGCGGCACAATCTGAACAGGACATCTCATCTATGTTTCGTATCATTGTTGTCACTCCTAAAAGAAATCCTCGCATCGGAGGTGCCGCGATAATTGAATATTTAATGCGGGCAAGCCGATTACAGCGTTTATCCTGGTCGCTGTAATCGGCTCCCGCATATCTTTTTTAAACGCCCTGATATAGTTAAAAACTAATATCCTTTTGCGACATTAACGTCTTTGGCCTCGTTGAAATCAGCGAAGCGCAAGCCGAAAGGCACAACGCCATTCACATCAACAAGGTTGGCTCCCGACACCGAAACGGTGTATGTGCATTTGTCGAGGTCGATTGCCGCAGTCACCTTGCCCGCATCGCCTACATTTGCATCAGCAACTATTTTGCTGCATTTATACGAATGACCGCTTTTGGCCGCCTTGAAACTGGTCGCAGGAATCACAAAGTTCTGGCTGCCCCAGATGACGTTGACATCTTCATTTACAAGGTTCGGCTCGTCCATATTGGTGTTGCTTATTTCTTCTACAGCAATCTCACCATTGACCGACAGTGAATCGCCGCCGTCCTTTGTGCTGTTTTTGAGCTTCGCCTTCTTTACTATCAGCGTGTCGTCATACATTCTCATAAGACGGGTGGGAATGGTCTTGCTCTTACCATTAACAATCGCCTCGTTTGCCTCGCCGGACGGGACATAATCGCCCAGCCTTATCTCTAACTCAAGCGGACAGGCCAGACCGGTCAGGTCGATGTTCTTTGTTATTATCGCAAATGTCAGTTTGTTGAAATCGAACTTCAGCGAGGTAATCGCCCCAGCTCCGCCCTTCGGAATCTTGTGAGTGTATTGGAACTTCCCGTGGTTTACATCGCAAACATCGAAGTCGTTGGCCTCGTTATAAACCAGAACATTCGCATCTTCGCCAACAGTGTAAATTGAAACATCGAAACCGTTTATATCATTCAGGTCTGATGCAAAATCTGAGAACGTTCCGGATGCCGTGAATACATCCTTGATATTGGCTATATCATCGGAATTCTCTCTCTGAGTTTTGCCTGCCGTGACCGTGCATTTTGCGATTGTGATTGCCGCCGGCTGAGGAGTTCTGACTAATCTTGCGTTATCCAGATAGAAAATCCCTGAGGTATTTAAGTAATGCTGGGCATTCACGGCTATCACAAACTGTAAATAAGACGGGCTTGACCCGACCACGGCTTTAATCGAACTATAGTCCCAGCTTGCCGTTATCGAACCATCGCCGCTGGCAGGTGACCACCAGCTATCACTGTCGCCGAGGCTACACGGTTCACCAAAGACATTGCTATTGACGTAAAGTTCAAGGCCGTTCCAGTAGTGTCCGCTTCCGGGGGGAGTCCAATCGCTCACCAATCGTGTTATGTCCAGTTTGAACGTATCATGGGATTGGAACTGGGCAGCACTCACGTTTACCATCATTGACCAGGACCATCCGCCATTCACAGTAAGGTCCTGCTCCAGCTTAAGAGCCCCACTGCCCAATGTTACTCCGGTTGCAACACCAGGTCTCAGGATGGTGTTACCGAAATAGCCCCAGCTGGAACATGTGGTCCAGCTATCGTTGCTGTCAGAACTTTCCCAGTTACCCATAATGTAGTCACTCGCATAGACATTAAAGGTCATACTTAACACGGAAACAAGGCACAAATAAATTAGTCTTCCACACATAATTTAACTCCCTGACTTGTTTGCTGTTAAAATCAAAATTATTTTCCAATTTTGGTTCAACAGGGCACCCATAACCTCTTTTCGATTAACGGCCTTCGTTCGTCCTGTAAATATAAGAGGTTAAACCCATCAAAGCATCCACCCCATCACCGTAATCGACCCCTGCTTATCGTCGCCTGTTTACGCATCTGCATAAGCTTGCCCGCCCCAAAAGGCGGCTCAATATGAACGCCCCGTGGCAAGATTAACGTCAACTGCCTCGTTGAACTCGCCGTGTGAGGTGGCGAAGTTTATGCCGAACGGTACTATGCCCGACACATCATTGACATCGTTGAGGTCGGTGTTTTTCACGGTAATAGTAAACGTGCACTTGTCGAGGTTGAGCGCCGCCCCAACCAGGCCTTCGCTGCCCTTACTGTCATCAGCGACGATTTTGCTGCACTTGAACGAATGCCCGCGTTTGGCCGCCTTAAAGCTGCCCGCCGGAATGTTGTAGGTCTGGTCGCCCCAGATAATGTTGACGTCGTCGATGACCAGGTTCGGGTCGTTGACATTGACGTCATTAAAGTCTGCGACCGCGATGTCGCCACTGACGGACAGCGAATCACCCAGCGACTTGGTGCTGTTTTTGACCTTCGCCTTCTCAACAATGAGCGTGTCGTCATACATTCTCATAAGGCGGGTTGGGATAAGCTTGCGTCCGTTGACGACTACCTCATTGGCCTCACCCCAGAGAAGATTGTCGCCCATCCCAAAATTTAGCTTCACGGGACAGGCGAGACCCGTGAGGTTGATATTCTTGGCTGTTAATGCAAAGGTCTGCGGGTTCTTGCTGAAGCCGATTTTTAATGAGGTAATAGCTCCATTGGGTTCGGCCCTCGTAATCCTGTGTGAGTAATTGTATTTTCCGTGCTTGAGGACCACATCGTTGTGGTCATTGAAGTCGATGGTCTCGCTGTAAATAACGTTGCCGTCTCCCGAGACAATGCTGACGTCTATATAGTTTATATCCTCACGGTTCGTCGGAAAAATACCTGTTCCGGACGCCGTGAAACAATCCTTTATGTTGTTTATGTCAGTAGCGTCCTGTAAGAGGTTGGCGTCGCAGGCCTGGGTTTTGCCTGCCGTAACCGTGCACTTTTTGATTGTCAGGGCCTCGATACGCCAGTAGTAAGTCGTGGCGTTAGCCAGCGTTCCAGGGTTAAAAGTTGTACCCGCCTGGTTGCCCTGTGACGTGCCGGGACTCGCGGTGCCGAAATACACATCGTGAGAGGTAGCATTTGGATCAGCCGTCCAACTAAGGATTGGAGTCACATTGACGTCCGTCGCCGCATCGGCAGGACTGGGATTAGATGCCTTAGCGGGCGCAGCAACAATAGTTGTGAAACTCCAGACGTCTCCCGTGGCCGTTCCGCCAGCGTTCTTTTCATCGATACGCCAGTAGTAAGTCGTGGCGTTAGCCAGCGTTCCAGGGTTAAAAGTTGTACCCGCCTGGTTGCCCTGTGACGTGCCGGGACTCGCGGTGCCGAAATACACATCGTGAGAGGT
>JBEKZW010000062.1:0-8196 GCA_049509475.1 Sedimentisphaerales bacterium | reverse complement strand
TGGATGAGGCGGACCGGATGTTCGATATGGGTTTCATCAAGGACGTGCGGAGAATCATCTCGGCGGTCCCCACGAATCGCCAGACGATGCTGTTCTCGGCGACGGTAACGCCTGAGATAAGCAACCTCGCGCAGGGCGTGCAGAGGTCGCCCATAATGATACAGATTGGCAGGCCTCGCAATCCAATCGAGACAATCAAACAGCATATTTATATGGTCGAGAGGGACCGGAAAATCGGCCTTCTTTTGCACCTGCTCCAGAATGGCCAGTTATCCAGCGTGCTGGTCTTTTCGCGCACCAAGCACGGCGCGGACAAGATTAACCGGCATCTTGAACGTGCGAACATTGAGTCGGTGGCGATACATTCAGGCCGGACGCAGAGCCAGAGACAGCGAGCGCTTGATGGCTTCAAAAACGGGGATTATCGCGTTATGGTGGCGACGGATATTGCGGCACGCGGCATCGACGTTGAAGGAATATCACACGTCATCAATTTCGACGTGCCCGGCATGCCGGAGGACTATATTCACCGCATCGGGCGGACAGGCCGGGCCGAGGCGACGGGCGACGCGATTACATTTGTTTCAAGTGACGAGCATAAGCAGCTTCGACTGATTGAAAGGTTCATCGGGCGGGATATTACTCCCATTGAATGTCCCGGCTTTACTTATGTTCACATCAAAATCGAGACGCCTAAAGTACAGCCGGGGCTGCACAGGGGCAGGTTCTCGACGATGAGACACCATAGGCCGCGCCGAAGACGTTAAAAACACCATCGTAACGTTGGGAATGCGAAGTCAAAACCTCTTGCATTTTGCTAATAGTATTATTAGAATACGTTGTTCGATTTAAATGGTAATTGGGGGCAGCTAACCGTGGCTGCCTTTTTTATCAACGTTTAAGGAGTATCAGTATGGGTTGTAATGTAGCAGTAGCAGGTGTGACCGGCGCGGTCGGTCAGGAATTTCTGAGTATTATCGAAGAAAGGGATTTTCCCTTTGATTCTATAAAGATGCTGGCCAGCTCCAGGTCCGCGGGCAAGACAATCCAGTTTAAGGGCAAGGAATACGTTGTTGAGCAGATGACAGACAAGAGTTTTGACCGGGTCGATATCGCTTTGTTCAGCGCTGGCGCCGAGCGCAGCAAGGTCTTCGCGCCGGCGGCGGTTAAGGCGGGCGCGGTAGTGGTTGATAACTCATCAGCGTTCAGGATGGCTCCTGATGTTCCGCTTGTTATCCCGGAGATTAACCCGCAGATGATAAAGGAGCATAAAGGCATCATCGCGAACCCGAACTGCTCGACGATTATCGGCATTGTGCCGGTGTGGCCTTTGCACAAGGCAAATCCTGTGAAACGTATGGTCGTGAGCACCTACCAGGCGGCAAGCGGGGCAGGGCAAGCGGCGATGCTGGAGCTTGAGCAGCAATCGAGAGAGATTCTGGCGGGCAAAAAGCCGACCATTAAGGTTTTTCCTTATCAGCTGGCGTTTAACCTGTTCAGCCATAACTCATCACTGGATTCCACCGGCTACAACCAGGAAGAGGTCAAAATGGTCAACGAGACCAGGAAGATTTTCGACTGTCCGGATATCGCGGTAACGGCGACTTGTATTCGCGTGGCGGTTTTCAGGGCGCACAGCGAGAGCATTAATCTCGAATTCACCGACCCGATTACCCCTGAAGAGGTTCGGGATTTGCTCAAGGACGCACCGGGGGTTTCGCTTCTTGACGACCGTGAGCATAATCGTTTTCCTATGCCCATCGACGCCACCGGCAAGGACGATGTCTTCGTCGGCAGAATCCGGCAGGATTTCTCGATACCGGAAAACCGCGGCATAAATATCTGGGTAGCAGGTGACCAGCTCAGAAAAGGCGCGGCACTTAACGCGATTCAGATCGCTGAAAAATTGCTGTAAATAGGAGATTTTGCGAAAGCCCCTGGGTTATACCGGGGGCTTTTTTATTCCGATATGGCGCTGCGTAACGTAAAACTGACGGTATCATACGACGGCACGAGTTACCATGGCTGGCAGATACAGCCCGGCAAAAGAACCATACAGGCGGAGCTTGTCAACGCGGTGAGTGAACTGCTGGGCTGGCGCACGAGGGTAACAGCCGCATCGAGAACCGACGCGGGCGTCAGCGCAAAAGGACAGGTCGCGTTAATTCAAATCGATTCGCCTATCCCCACGAAGAATCTCGCCAAGGCAATCACCGACCGGCTGCCCGATGACATCGCCGTTACTGAGGCAGTTGATATTCCTATGGGTTTCAACGTTATCGGCGACACCACATGCAAATTGTACCGCTATTGCATTTTCGCGGGCAAAGACAGGCCGGTATTCGAGATTCATCACTGCTGGCACCTTGCTGATGCGAAACTCGATATTGCCCTTATGAATCAGGCGGCCAAATTGCTTATGGGCAAGCAGGATTTCAAATCCTTCGCCGCCGCGGATGACCACCGTACGGATTCAATCCGCACGATTTTTCGCTGCGAGGTATATTCGTCGAAGTTTCCGCCTCAAGAGCCGAGCGATGCGCCGATGACGGGCGACGACTGGATATTTATCGATGTCGAAGGCGACCGTTTTCTGTATAATATGGTTCGCAATATCGTCGGGACATTAGTTGAGGTAGGCGTGGGCAGGATGAAGCCGGAAAAGATTGTTGAAATCATCGAGGCCAAAAACCGGCGGGCAGCAGGCCCCATCGCCCCGCCCGAAGGCCTTTGTCTGATGTGGATAAAATATTAAGCGAAATATTTTGGGAAAGGAGCCGATAGTTATGACCGGATTATTGAACACTATAAAAATAGCTTTGATTCTTGCTGTTATATCGCTGGCGATTGTGGGGACCCTGTTTGTCCTCGATGTTTTTACGAGCGAGGTTGCAAGAGAAGTTTTAAAAAAATTGATGAAGTTATTCAGCATCTGGACCGGAACCGCTTTGGCTATATTCATTATCGCCTTGCTTGGCATCAAAAAGACTTAACAAAATTCCGGGTGTCTGCGAAATTTCGCTGGGAAGTCAGTATTGCTGTATAGATGAAAATTGTACACATCATAACACGCTTGATTTTAGGCGGCGCGCAGGCCCGATTGCCCCGCCCGAAGGACTGTGTTTAATGTGGATTAAATACTAATTTTTGATTTTGTCATTGCGAGAAACATTGTGACAAAGCAATCTCAAATTAAGTTATTGCTTGCCTGTTTGTTGTTGTCTAATTTGATGCTGTGCGGATGCTCATCAAATCCACCGAATCAACCGGCGAAAAGTATGTCGGAATTAGATGATCTTCGTAAAATCATAATGGTAACTTCACTATATATGACAGTAACGGGTAAACCGCCAGATTCAACAAAAACTATAGAAAATTTTTGTTCCGACTATAATTTGCCGAATTGTGGCATTGACTTGAAAAAATTTGAAATACAGCGATTGGAGAATGGTAAGGTAAATATTAAGTACAAATCAGATATCCTTTCCACAACGATGGAAATTGAAAAGATATCACAATCGCCGGCAGAAGCCAATTCTCCTGCGAAGAAAGATATAGAAGAACTGCTCAAGGAACTAACCAAATGATTATTTAATGTTTTGGGCGGGTTTTACCCTGCCGTATCTCAAAATGAAAATCGTTCATATAATAACACGCTTGATTTTAGGCGGTGCGCAGGAGAATACGCTGATTACCTGCAAGCTTCTGGCCGAGCGAGGCCACGATGTCACGTTAGTGACGGGGCCTGCTCTTGGGCCTGAAGGCGACCTGTATGAGTTTGCGCAAAACCAGAAATTTAATTTTCTAATTCTCAACGACCTGCGTCGCCAAATCAATCCTCATTACGACATACCGGCTTATTATCAAATCAAGGACGTTTTGCTGGATTTGAAGCCCGATATAGTTCATACCCATTCCGCAAAGGCGGGCATTCTTGGCCGATACGTGGCGCATTCGCTCAAGGGTAAATGGGGAGAGGGCCTGCCGAAAGTTGTTCACGGTGTTCACGGTTTGGCATTTCATCCTTATCAAAGCGCGATGCTCAATAAGTTTTATATTGCGGTCGAGAAGGCCGCGGCGAAACGCACCGATTTTTTTATAAGCGTGGCGGATGCGATGACGAATCAGTCACTGGCTGTCGGTATCGGCTCCCCGGACAAGTACGCAACAGCATATTCCGCAATCGAGGAAAGCGATTTTCTTGAGCCGATTTCCGATGAGGGTAGAAACCAGTTCAGGCAGGAATACGCCATACCGGAAGATTCGATTGTGCTTGTAACTATCGCGCGCCTGTTTCATCTAAAAGGGCACGAGTTCATCATCGAATCCGCCAAGTCGCTTGCCGGGCAATTTCCGAAGGTAATCTGGTTATTTGTCGGCGACGGCATTTTGGCGGAAAAATATAAAAGCTGGATTGACGGCCTGGGGCTTGGGCACAGGTTCAGGTTCACGGGCTTGCTGTCGCCGAATATGATGCCGACGGTTTTGCAGTCATCGGACATTCTTGTGCATTGTTCGCTGCGGGAGGGGCTTGCCCGGACGCTTCCGCAGGCGATGTTATGCGGAAAACCCGCGATATGTTTCGACCTCGATGGCGCAAGGGAGGTAGTAAATGAAAACACGGGCCGGCTGATTGCGCCGGAAAATGTCGAGCAACTGACCGCCGCCTGCGCGGAATTAATACAGGATAAAGGCCTTCGCGAAAAACTTGGGGCTCAGGGAAGGGAATTTGTGAAGGAGAAATTCAGCCCCGGGACGATGGTCGATACAATCGAAGCTGTTTACCGGCGTTTAGTTTCCTGATTTTTTTGTGTTCGCCGTTTTTTTGGGTTCGGCTGTGCTTTTGGCTTCTGATTTTGCCGGTGCTGCGGTTGTTTCTTTTTTCTCGCTGGTTTTTTCCGGCTTTTCTTTCTTTGCGGATTCCTTGTAACTTTCACTTCTGTAATCGGTGGCGTAAAAGCCGCTGCCTTTGAAGATAAGTCCTGCGCCTGTGCCGATGAGCCGTTTGAGGGCAGGCTTACCGCATTTGGGGCATTTTTTAAGCGACTTTGCGGTGATGCTTTGAAGCTGGTCGAACTGGTGGCCGCATTTATCGCATTTGTATTCGTAAGTAGGCATAGCTACTGCGTGTCCTTTGTTTCCGGCTCTTCGGGGGGCGGTGGCGTTTGTGAAGAAGGGAGCTTATTTACGACGACCCTGCTTGCGCGAATCAGCCGGCCGCTGAGCTTGTAACCTTTTTGCAATTCTTCAAGAACGAGGCCTTCTTCTTTGTCGTTTTCGCTGCGATGCGTAATCGCCTCGTGATGTGCAGGATTAAACGGTTCACCTGCCGATTTGATTTGCTCTATTCCGTGCCCCTTCAGGACATCCAGCATCTGGTCATAAATTATTTTTACGCCTTTCAGCAGTGTTTCATCGGTAACACCGCAGGAGGTATTGGTGAGGATATAATCGAAATTATCGAGGACCGGCAGCAGCGATTTTACTATTTTGTCTTTTTCGTAATTGACGCTGTCGGTAATCTGCTTTGAAGAGCGTTTCTGGTAATTATCATAATCCGCGGCCACGCGCTGGAGCTTGGCGAAAATGTCATCCTTTTCTTTGCGAAGGGCTTCGATTTGTTTTTGCAACTCTTGTATATCCTGCGCAGGCAGTTCAGTTTTTGACTGCTCTTGTGGCGTCGCCTGCCCTGAGTTTGTCGAAAGGGCTTGCTGAGGTTCTTCTTTGGTTTTTTCTTTCTTTTTAGGAAACATTTTTAGTTGCCGCCGAAATATTTTTTCAGGCGGTCCACAAAACCAACGGCTTTCGGAAACACGCTCTTGTTTTCCGTTTTGGCGAATTCCCGAAGCAGCTCTTCCTGTTTTGAATTAAGTTTCATGGGTATCTCTACCATAATCTGGACAAGCTCATCGCCTGTTCGTCTTGTCCGCAGGTCGGGCAAGCCTTGGCCTTTTATCCGAAATACGCTGCCGTGCTGAGTGCCGGCGGGAATCTTCAATTCTTTCATGCCGTCCAGACTCGGCACCTCAATCGACGCACCCAGCGACGCCTGCGTGAAGCTTATGGGGACAGCCGCAATGAGGTCGTTGCCGTCGCGTTCGAGAAATTCGTGCTGCTTGATTCTTACATAGCAGTACAAGTTGCCTCTTGGCCCGCCGTCGCGTCCCGGTTCGCCTTCCTCGGCCACTCGAACTCCCTGTCCTTCGTGAACGCCCGCGGGTATCCTTACGCTTACGACTCGCTGCTTTGGCATATGTCCGGAGCCGCCGCACTGTCTGCAGGGGTTTGTAATCACTTCTCCGGTGCCACGGCATTGCGGGCAGGTCGAGACCATCTGGAAAAATCCGCCGCCCCGCGCGATTTGGCCGCTGCCTCCGCAGGTTGGGCACGCGCCGGGCCTGGCGCCTTTCGCGCTGCCTGTGCCGCTGCATTCGCCGCACAAATCCTGGCGCGTGAATTCGATTGTTTTTTCCGTCCCCTTAGCCACTTCCTGAAGCGACAACTCAACCATTGTTTCGAGGTCGTAACCCCTCGTTGGGCCGCGTCTGGAACCTCGGCGGCTGCGCGCCTGGCCTCCGAAAAGGTCGCCAAGGTCTCCGAAGCCGAATATGTCCTCGAAGGCGCTGCCGATATCCTGCCAGCGCATATGCGAATAGTCACGGACGCCGGAGCCGCGAAGACCATCGTGGCCAAACTGGTCGTATCGCTGGCGTTTCTCGGGGTCGCTGAGGACTTCGTACGCCTCGGCGCATTCCTTGAATTTCACCTCGGCTTCTTTTTTATTGTCGGGGTTTTTGTCGGGGTGGTACTTTATCGCCATCCGCCGATACGCGCGTTTAATTTCGTCCGGCGAGGCGTTCTTCGCCACCCCCAAAACCTCGTAATAGTCACGTTTGGCCATACTCTCGTTGTGTGTCCTGCGTTCTGAGTACTGCGTTATTGGGTTATAGTTTTTTAATCAGGTTACGAGTCATCCTGCATATATGGTCTGACTTCTCAAGCAACATGGATTCTATTTGTTCCTTTATGTAGTTAAGTTCCTTGGCAATTGTTACCTGCGTCTCTAATTCTGCGCAACTTCCAAGTGCTATATGCAAAAACTGCCTGAACTCATTATTGTGTTGTCTTCTGAACCCTTCTGCAACATTTGAAGGGATGGACACTGCTGAGCGTCGCATCTGATTTGTCAGACCATACAACTCTTGTTGAGGGAAATTGCTGGTAACCTTATAAACATCTTTCACAAGTTCAATGCTCTTTTTCCAGATATCGAGTTGTCTATGAGTATTAATTTTACTCATTTCTTATCAGTTCCGTTACTACGCAGTACGTTATCTTACAGAACCGGCAATCGGCTCAGCGTCTTTGTCATCGTCTTTCAGGTCGGTAATCAACACGCTGGTTGTCAGCATCAATCCTGCGACCGATGCGGCTGTTTCGAGGGCGGTCCTGACGACCTTGGCCGGGTCAACGATGCCTGCCTTGAGCATATCCACAAACTCGCCCTTGTTCGCGTCGTATCCGATATTCTTTTCGCTGCCCAAGCGTTCGAGCAGTTGTTCGGCTATCACGTCGCCGTGCTCGCCTGAATTATCCGCTATCTGCATCGTGGGTTTGCGCAGCGCCTGGGCGATAATATCGAACCCGATTTGCTCGTCGCCCTTTGCCTTGCTTTTTTCCTTTTCGATGACAGGGATTGCCCGCAGGAAAGCGACGCCTCCGCCTGCGACAATACCTTCCGCGGCCGCGGCCTTTGTGGCGTGCAGGGCATCATCGAGCAGGTCTTTTTTCTCTTTCATTTCGGTTTCGGTCGCCGCTCCTGCCTTGATTACCGCGATGCCGCCGGTGAGTTTTGCCAATCGTTCCTGCAGCTTTTCTTTATCGTAGCTGCTCGTCGTTTTTTCCATCTGGTTGCGTATCTGGGCGCATCTTGCCTGTATTTCTTTTTTATTGCCTGCGCCTTCGATTATCGTTGTGGTTTCTTTATCAATGACGATTTTCTTGGCCTTACCTAATTGCGACAGCTCAATCTTTTCTAATTTTATACCGAGGTCTTCGCTGATGACCTCGCCGCCGATAAGGGTCGCCATATCCTGGAGCATCGCTTTGCGTCTGTCGCCGAATCCCGGCGCCTTGACCGCGCAAACTTTAAGAACGCCCTGCAGCCGGTTAATAACGAGCGCCGCAAGGGCTTCA
>JBEKZW010000061.1:0-8466 GCA_049509475.1 Sedimentisphaerales bacterium | reverse complement strand
AACGAAAATTACTGGGGCCGCAAGCCGCATATAAAAAAGATAGTGTATAAATTCATAAACAATTCGATTGCCGCGGCGCAGGCGCTTAAGGCACACCAGGTTGATATAATTGTCGCCCATGATTCGGAGTTGTTTGCCAATTTCGACGCAGATGAGGAATTTAAAAAGGAGTTTTCCTGCCTGGCTTGTTGGCACCCCGGCGTTCCTTTTTATTACATCGGCTGGAATGAGGACACGCCTTTCTTTTCCGATGCTCGCGTTCGTCTGGCGATGACGCTTAATATAAATCGCGAGCAGATTATTTCAAAGCTGCTCAAGGGATACGGCGGGGCAATCACGGGGCCATTTTATATCAAGGGGACACAAAATGACGCGACTATCAAGCCGGTGCCATACGACCCTGAAAAGACAAAGCAGCTGCTCGATGAGGCCGGCTGGATTGACCACGACGGAGACGGAATCAGGGATAAAGACGGCGTCGTGTTCCGGTTTAGATTTTCATATGCCGCCGGCGACTCTTTGTATGAACGATTAGCGGTGCTGCTAAAGGATGAAATGGCCAAAGTCGGCGTCGATGTCATTCCCGAACCATACGAGTGGTCGGCGCTGCTGCCCAGAATTACCGAAAGAAAATTCGACGCGATGATTCTGGGCTGGGGCGGGGACATCGTCGAGGACTATTATCCGCTTTTCCATTCCTCTCAAATCGGCAAAGGCGGTTGTAACTACATCGGCTTCCGTAATTCCGAAGCCGATGTACTGTTGGAGCAAATCCGGCGAACCATCGACGTTGGTCAGCAGGACGTTCTTTGCCATCGGCTGCACAGAATACTTTATGACCAGCAGCCCTCTACATTCCTTTTTGTGAGGCCGACATTCCGCCTTGTTGATAAACGCTTCTAAAACGTTAAGATTCATAACCTGGGCCTGAATTTTCTTGAGTGGTATGTGCCGAAGGAAAAACAAAGATACAAATAAAGGATGATTTTATGAACGGACGGTCTGGCATATTCAAATTCTTTTTGTTTTTGTTTCTCGGCGTCATCATATTTCTGCAGTTCCTTTCTATGGTTCAGGCCGACCGTCTCTATGACCGGCTGAACGCCCTCATTGGCCGGCTGGAAAGCCGCGCCTCTGTCCCCGCGCGTCCCACTGAAAAGGCCGCCGCTCCAGCAGCGTCGGGTTTAAAGGAATATCCCGGCGACGACGGCGACTGGCTAATTCGTAATCTTGAAGGCGAGCCGGCGACGTTATGTGATTTCCTCGCGTCGTCCACCTGGTCTACTCGATGGATAGTATCGGGCAATATCTTTGAGCCAATGATTGATTACGAGCCGGATGAGTTCAAATACAGGGGAATCCTCGCTGAAAAATTTTCCATCTCCGACGATGGTCTCGTTATCTATTTCAAGCTAAGGGATAATATCTGTTTCTCCGACGGCCATCCGATTACCACCGATGACGTCATTTTTACTTTCAATACAATCACAGACCCCAATGTCGATGCGCTTCAATATGCCAACTATTTCCGCGACGTTGACCACTATGAAAAAATCAACGACAAGGAAATCAAATTTTATATGAAAAGAGTGTATTTCCTTTCGCTTGGTTATCTTGGCGGCATAACCATTTATCCCGAGCATATTTACAAATATAAGGAGGCGCGAGAGTTCAATGAGCGCAGAGGCGCCCCCATAGGCAGCGGTCCTTATGTCTTTGAAAAATGGGACGTCGGCCGGCAGCTCGTTCTGCGGCGAAACGAAAATTACTGGGGGCCAAAACCAAAGGTAAAAAAGATAGTGTTCACGTTCATTACCAACACGACAGCCGAACTGCAGGCGCTGTTGTCCGGCCAGATTGATTATATGAGGCCCGTTCCCGACCAGTATGCCGAGAAGTCAAACGAAGAGAATTTCAGAAAGAATTTCTATTGCCTTTCTTACTGGGACGCGGCCAACACCGGCTATTTCTGGATTGGCTGGAACGAGGCCAGACCGTTTTTCGCGGATAAAAAAGTTCGTCTCGCGATGACCTATCTGGTTGACAGAGAATCAATTATAAAACATATCTTGCGGAATCCCGAAGCCAGAATTCCCACCGGCACTTTTTATATATATGGCCCGCAAAACGACCCCAACATAAAGCCCTGGCCGTATGACCCCGAAAAGGCGAAGCAGCTGCTCGATGAAGCCGGGTGGATTGACCACGACGGCGACGGCATACGCGACAAAAACGGCGTTCCGTTTCGCTTCAAGTATATGATTGCCGCCGATATGTCGCTGCACGAGCAGATTGCCAAATTAGTCAAAGATGCCGCCGCCAGCGCAGGTATTGAGGTGCTGCTGGACCCATTCGAGTGGTCGATTTTTTCCCAGAAGGTTAAAGACAGGGATTTTGACGCCGTCAGTATGGCCTGGGGCGGCAACGTCGAAGAAGACCCTTACCAGATATGGCATTCGTCGCAGATGAAAAATCGCGGCTCTAATTATGTTGGTTTTAGCAATGCCGAAGCCGACGCCTTAATCGAACAGGCTCGCCAGACGCTCGACCCGGACAAGCGAAACGTCCTGTATCACCGGTTTCATCGAATTCTGCACGAAGAGCAGCCCTATACTTTTATTTATACCCGGCCCGAGCAGCGATTTCTCGATAAGCGATTTCAGAATGTGATAGTGCACAAGCTCGGCATCGACGAGCGGGAATGGTATGTCCCCGCACAGTCCCAGAAATATAAATGACGACGTATATAATCAGACGATTGCTGTTGATGATACCGACGCTGCTGGGTATCACGATTGTTGTGTTCGCCATCAGCCGAATGGCGCCCGGCGACCCGGTGAGTTTGTCTATGGGGCCGAGCGGTATGATGGACGCCCAGCGGGCAGCGGATGTTCGTGCGGCGAGGATGAAGCTCTATGGCCTCGATAAACCGGTTTACGTTCAGTACGCAAAATGGCTGGGCAGGGTGGCACGGTTAGATTTTGCCGACTCAATCAAGCATCATCGTCCCGTCATCGACCTTATCAAAGAACGCCTTCCCGTTACGCTTACCCTGAATCTGATATCATTTGTTATCATTTACGCCATTTCTATTCCGATGGGTATTCTCTCGGCTGTGGGTCGCAAAAAGTTTCTCGACCGGGCCGGCTCCGTTATGCTGCTGATGCTCTGGTCATTGCCCTCTATGTGGGTAGGGCAAATGCTCATCGGCTATCTCTGCGGGCCGCCATTGAACTGGTTTCCGCCCGCGGGTCTGTCCAGCAATGACGCTGAGCAGTTTCCGTTTTTCCAGTGGCTTGCCGACCGCCTCTGGCATCTTGTTCTTCCTGTCTTTTGCCTGACATACGCTGGTTTCGCGTATCTGACCAAACAGGTCCGCGCGGGAATGTTAGATAATCTTCGCGCCGATTACGTCCGCACCGCGAGGGCAAAAGGACTTTCAAACTGGGCCGTCATATTCCACCATGCCTTCAGGAACAGCGTCATTCCCATCATTACTATTCTGGCGACCCTGCTGCCCGCGATGTTCGGCGGCTCAGTCATCATCGAGCGAATCTTCAGCGTCTCCGGTATGGGGCTGCTTGCTTTCGAGGCGGTTACCACGCGCGATTACAACGTAGTTATGGGGGTCGCCACAATCGCGGGCGTTTTGAATCTGCTGGGTCTGCTGATGGCGGACATTGCGTATGCGATGGTTGACCCGCGAATAAGTTTTGAGTCGGCGGTGTAAAATTTTATGGTTGAGAATAAACAGCAAAAAACCTGGGGCACATCATACGGCGAAATGGTCTGGAAAGAATTTGCCAAAAGCAAATTCACGCTTTGCTGGCTGGGCTTCATAATCCTGCTGTTTCTGCTCGCTATTTTTGCGCCGTTTCTCGCCAATGATAAGCCCTTCGTCATCAAAATCGACGGCCAACTGCACTGGCCTATCTTCAAGGCCCTTACCGCGAGTGATTACAGCATTTTTCTGGCGGCAATCGTCGCTTGTGTTCAACTGTTGCTTGTCATGCGAAACCGAAAAAGTGTTGACCCGTCGATTCGCTCGGGCGTTTTATGGCGGCAGATTTCAGTCAGCGTTCTTGTTGTTCTCATCGGAACTATACTCTTCTTTGTTCTCATTCCCCGTCGTCTCGATGCCACCGATTACAAATCGATGGTTGCTTCGGGCAAGGCAGCCGGTGCGGTTTTTGCGCCTGTGCCTTATGGTTTTGGCAGGACCGATTTGAAGGTTCGCGAGCAGCCGCCTAATCGGCAGCACTGGCTTGGCACCGATGATGTCGGCTCCGATGTCCTCTGCCGGCTTATACACGGCAGCAGAATCTCTTTGTCCGTCGGCTTCGTCGCCGTCGGTATATCGAGCATCATTGGAATCATAATCGGGGCGATACTCGGGTATTCGGGCGGCAAAACCGACTTTATTGGTATGCGGTTCGTTGAAATTATGATGGCTGTCCCCGTCTTTTTCCTCATCATAACAATCGTCGCGTTTTTCCCGCGGAGCTTATTCAATATAATGCTGATAATCGGCCTGACTACATGGACCGACGATGCCCGATTTGTCCGCGCCGAATTTTTCAAACTTCGCAGACAGGATTTCGTCCAGGCGGCGGTTTCGCTGGGGTTGCCATTGCGAAGCATACTCTTCAGACATATGCTGCCCAACGCCATTGCGCCGGTCCTCGTTAACGCCAGCTTCGGAATTGCCGGCGCGATATTCATTGAGGCGGCGCTGAGCTTTCTTGGTTTCGGCGTTGCGCCTCCGACTCCGAGCTGGGGACAGATACTCAGCTTGGGCGTAAGCACCACGGGCAGGTTCCTCTGGTGGCTTACGCTGTTTCCGGGATTGGCCATTTTCTTCACGGTTCTCGCGTATAACCTTGTGGGCGAAACCCTGCGAGACGCTATCGACCCGCGATTAAGGGAGTCAGTGTGAACGACAACGGCATATTATTAGACATCAAAGGCCTTTGTGTGAACTTCTTTACCGAAGCCGGGATTGCCCGTGCCGTTCAGGATGTCAGCTTTTCGGTAAAAAAGGGCAAGACGTTTGCCCTCGTCGGTGAAAGCGGCTGTGGCAAAAGCGTTACCGCGTTGTCCGTTATGCGTCTTATAGCTGACCCGCCCGGCAAAATCGTTGCCGGCGAGATAAATTTCGACGGCCGAAATCTCCTTGAATTGTCCGACCAGCGAATACGCGCCGTTCGCGGGAACCGTATCGCGATGATTTTCCAGGAGCCGATGACCAGCTTGAATCCCGTTTATACCGTCGGCGAGCAGATTGTCGAGGCAATCCGGCTGCATCAGAAAAAAGAAGAAGCCGAGGCCTGGAATATTGCCGCCGAAATGCTGCGAAAAGTCGGCATATCCGACCCCGCCCAGCGCGTTACCGAATACCCGCACCAGATGTCGGGCGGAATGCGGCAGCGCGTTATGATTGCTATGGCCATATCCTGCAAACCGGAATTGCTCATCGCCGACGAGCCTACCACTGCCCTCGATGTCACCATTCAGGCCCAAATCCTCGACCTCCTCGACCAGCTCCAGCAGCAAAGTCAAATGAGCATACTGCTGATAACCCATAACCTCGGCATTGTTGCTGAACGCGCCGAGGATGTTGCTGTGATGTACGCTTCAAGAATAGCCGAGTTGTCCGGCTGTAAGCCATTGTTTGACAACCCTTTACATCCTTACACTCAGGGCTTGCTTAAATCACTTCCCCGCCTCGGCTTTACCGGCAAGCGTCTTTACACAATTCCCGGCGTTGTTCCGGAGCCGTTGCATTTTCCATCTGGTTGCAAATTTCATCCACGCTGTCCCATTGGCTGCAATGATAAAAGATGCCAGACAGTCGAACCGCAATTACGCCGGCTTGATAGCGGCGGGGGGGCTTGCCCGTCCGACAGGTGGGTTGCCTGCTGGTTTGCTCCCGGCTATGAAAGGCCCGATGACCCCAGGATATGAATTCTGACCCCAATACAAATGGTTTTCTGCTAAAGGTTGACGACCTTAAGACCTATTTCCCCGTCAAGAAGGGATTATTGCAGCGCACCGTCGGCCATATAAAGGCCGTCGATGGGGTTTCGCTTGCCGTCAAACCTGCGACGTCTTTCGGCTTGGTCGGTGAAAGCGGTTGTGGCAAAACCACCGTCGCTCGCTCCATCCTTCGCCTTATCCCTGTTACATCAGGCAAAGTAATCTTTAACAATACCGACATACTTGCCGCGGATGCCTCCCACCTGCGAAGTATCCGTTCCGGCATCACCCTGATATTTCAGGACCCGTTCGGCTCGCTCAATCCGCGTATGACCGTCGGCAACATCGTTGGCGAGCCGCTTAAAGTCCACAAAAAAATAACCGGGCCTGACCTTACTGAACACGTCCGTTTAATCCTCTCCAAGGTCGGTCTTTCAGCCGACGCTATGAACCGTTACCCGCACGAGTTCTCCGGCGGCCAAAGGCAGCGAATAGGCATCGCCCGCGCCCTGGTCCTCCAGCCCAAACTCGTTATTTGCGATGAGCCGGTCAGCGCTCTCGACGTCTCAATCCAGTCCCAGATACTCAACCTTCTCAAAGACCTCCAGCAGGAGTTTTCCCTAACGTATCTGTTTATCGCCCACGACCTTGCCGTCGTCCAGTTCTCCTGCGATACCGTCGCCGTAATGTATATGGGCAGAATCGTCGAGCAGGCGCCCGCGGACGAGCTTTATAACAATCCTCTTCATCCCTATACGGTTGCCCTTATGGCCGCCATTCCCAAAATAACCTTATCTCCGCAGGCCTCAACGCACCGGCTTAAAGGCGAAATTCCCAGCATCCTTAATCCGCCCCCCGGCTGTCCGTTTAACCCAAGATGCCAATTGGCAGGCGACAACTGTTTTGCTCAGAACCCGCCACTTTTGCCCGTTTCAGGAAGACCTGAACATTTGCTCGCCTGCTGGCATATAAAGGAATAAATTCTTTTGTGTTGACCATTGTAAAATCTGTCGAAATGAAGGAAAATCCGTTATAATGCTGTTTTTCGTTTAGGAGTGTAGCGGGGTTGTTATGGTCGAGGAAACAATTGGCCAAATCTCGAGTGAAGGCGACATTGCCATTGTTACTTTCAGGAAAGGCTCGATAAGTAATATTGAGGATATTTCCGCCACTGCCGAGCACATCGCCGGTTTCATCGAAGCCAATCGTCCCAGGCTGGTCATTTTTGATTTCAAGGACGTTAAATTTTTCTCTTCCAGGGTCCTTGGGCTGCTGCTTGAGACACGCGCCTCACTTTCCTCTTACAACGGCGAGGTCTTCATCAGCGGAATTAATCCGCAGCTTCACAGGGTATTCAAGATTACCAATCTCGACCAGGTTTTCGATTTCTTTCCCGATACCGAAAGCGCAATAAAAGCGCAGCGTTCCATTTAGTTTTTTTGCAGGAGGCAAAATTATGTACGTCACAACTCAGTTTTCCGTCTTTATGGTCAACAAACCCGGCGTCCTTGCTCATATCCTCGGCGAGCTCGCCAAAGCCAAAATTAATATCATTGCTATGACGGTAACGGATTCCGTTGAACACGGCGTGCTGAGGGTCGTCCTTGATAATACCGACCTGGCCGAACAGATTTTAGGCAAGGCCAATCTCCCCGTTAACAAGACCGAAGTCCTTTGTGTCAACCTCGACAACAAGGCGGGCGCTCTTGCCACAGTTGCCGAAAAGCTTGCCGTCAATCATATAAACATATCCTACGCCTATTGCACGGCGGGTGCCAAAGGCGGCAGAACCACCGGCGTTCTCAAGGTCGCCGACGTCAAAAAGGCGATGAAAATTCTCCAGGAAAACATTAGGGCGTCCAAATCCCAGCCCCAGCTTCGTAGGCCTCAAGCAAACGCAAGAATGTGAAAACCGCCGGCTAAAACGATTGACACCTCTCGTTTTACCCGGTATAGTTATGCTCATTCGGGGCCGTAGCTCAATTGGCTAGAGCATCGGACTGTCGATCCGAAGGTTGAGGGTTCGAGCCCCTTCGGCCTCGTTTGCCGCCTTGTTAGTGACAATCGCTGACAAGGCGTTTTCTTTACCACAAGGTTGTTTTTAGGGGGTTCGCTAAGTTGCCGCGAGGATGGCCTTCTTTGCTTTTGGATTGATGTCTGGATCGGCCAAGAGGCCCATCATAGGACTTATCTTGTGGTCGATCTCTGCCTTATTACCCTGTACTCTATGAACCTCGACGCGATCAGCATCAGCCAGCTTGCGCACCTCACGAAGTACATCGTCTCCCCGCCAGTCAATGCAGTCAATTCCGCCGTCTACTTTATTGACAATTGGTATTAAGCCAGTTATCAGCCATTACATCTAAATCTCTTAAATCAACATCGCCATCCGGGATTTGTTCCGGTTCCAAATCAGCCCCGTTACAGTTGACGAGGTCAGCGCAATTTGTGAACCGCCAATACGCAGCCAATTGTGCCAAATCCTTAAAA
>JBEKZW010000060.1:0-8609 GCA_049509475.1 Sedimentisphaerales bacterium | reverse complement strand
GCCAGGGTGCGGACTTCGCGCCAATAGACGGTACGGTTGATTTCTACGACTTCAGCGACTTTGCCGAGCAATGGATGACGTGTAATAATCCTACGGATGCTGGTTGCACCCCAAACTGGCCGATGTAAAAGTTATTGGCTATTGATTTATTTGGCCGGATTTATGCGAATCCGGCGTGTGTTGTAATAAACAGTAAATAAAAACAGGCAAATTTTGATTGAGGGTGATTATGAACCGCAGGACTAACAGGCAACTCGTTTTTACTAAAACTATAACTATATCCGGAGCATTTCTGGCATTATGCCTGTTTTTTGGAGGTTTAACGGCTAAAGGCGACTGGAAAAGCGACGCCAACGCCAGAATCGAGCAAAACCGCAAAAGGAACGCTCAGATAACGGTTGTTGATATGAACAACAACCCTGTCCATGACATCAACGTCCAAATCGAGCAGGTCAAGCACAGCTTTGCCTTCGGCTCCTGCTTCAATTCCGGCCACTTAAGCGACAATACCTACCTCAACTTTTTCAAAAACCACTTTGAATGGGCCGTATGTGAAAATGAGTCAAAGTGGACCGCCAACGAGGGGACGCAAGGCAATGTAACCTATACAAACGCGGATAATATCTACACCTGGTGTCACAACAATGGAATCACAATGCGAGGCCATAATATCTTCTGGGAACAACAAAGTAGTCTCCCATCCTGGGTGCCGAATCTGGGCTATGCAACATACCCAACTTCGAGTGCCCTGCTGAGCGCCGTCGACAGCCGTATAAATAGCGCGGTAAATCATTTCAAGGGAAAATTCGTCTGCTGGGACGTCGATAATGAAATGCTGTCCAGTAATTTCTTTGACCGCCTCGGTGATGGGGGAAGAGTTCATATGTTCCAGGCGACCCAAGCCAACGACCCCAACTGCATACTTTTTATGAACGAGTATTCCGGCAATTCATTCGGCGGCTTCGATGCCAGTGCATATATAAATCGCTACAATAGTCTGCATAGTCTCGGAGCGCCAATTCAAGCCTTTGGCATTCAGGGCCATATCGCCTCGCCTTTTGGCGATACACAGGCTCAAAGTTACTGGACCAATGTCCTCACACCCCTGGGGGCGCTGGGACTGCCTATCTGGGCCACCGAATTTGACAGTGATACTACAAGTGATTCTCAGCGAGCAACTGACGTGGAGAACTTCATGCGAATATGCTATAGCGCCCCAAATGTTCAAGGCATAATGTTGTGGGGCTTTATGGTAGGCACTACATGGCGGGCCAGCGGCGCCTGGGGGCTTGTAAGCTCCAGCGGAACCTTGAACGCGGCAGGCATAGAATATGAATCGCTGATGAACGAATGGACAACAAATGACTCTAATTACACCGACGCGGACGGTAATGTGGGGTTCAGGGGCTTCCACGGTTCTTACGAGATAACACTTTCGGCACCCGGGCAGACCCCCGAGGTCCACGCGATAGAGCTGCCCCCTGGAACGACACCGCTGCAATTCATACTGGCAACCGACCTTCATAGTCCCGTGCCGGAATTTAATGCCCCAACGCCGAACCCGATGACCTGGGCAGCGGCTCCCGCCGCAATCGGGGCATCAACAATCACAATGACCGCGACTACCGCCTCTGACGAAACCCCGCCGGTCCAGTATTATTTCGAATGCACCAACCATGGTGAGGCCAACAGCACATGGCAGACAAGCCCGACATACATCGCACAGTCACTCACCCCCTCGACTTTATACTCATTCAGGGTCAAGGCACGTGACAGCGCCTCTTCTCATAATGAGACTGGCTGGTCAAGCACCTTGTCCGCGACAACCTGGCCACCCGGAACCACTGTTGAACTCGCCGGCTCCTGGCTTGCAGACATGACCCACGCCAAAGAAAACGGAACAAATCGCGCCTTGATTTTCATCGCCCACGAAGAATCCATCAGCGGCAATCCTGCTTTGACTTCCGTAACATACGGCGGACAGACAATGACAAAGGTCATTGAAGTTAACGCCGTCACAACGGGAGGTTACGGAAATTACGTTGCTGCTTATATCCTCACCGAGGCAGGTGTCGCAGCGGCGACAAGCAGCACCTTTGTCCCCACCTGGAGCGCTACTACAAGCAGCGTCTCTTACGCCAGCGTATTTCTCTCAAATGTCAATCAAACGACTTTAATCGGGGCTTCCGCAAAGAACAGTTCGATAGCCGCCACGCCAAATCCTATAACGACCGCGGCGCTTTCCACAAATAACGGGGACATGGTTATTCTCGGTGCTACCTGCGGCAATCTCGGCTCATATACATTAAACAACGGTTTTACCAAAGGGACCGACCAGCAGGTTGGAAGCAACGGGCATACCGGCGTAACAGGCCACAAACTGGCAACAGGTTCGCCTGAAACACCAAGTGCAACTTACAACACCGGCCCCAACCGCCAGGCGATTATTGGTTTTGTAGTCAAGGCCTACGAGGCCCCGCCGCTTTATGCGGACTGCAATGAGGTTATAGCCGCGGGCTATCGGCTCCCCTCAGACCTTAGCGGCGATTGCTACGTTGACTATCTGGACCTGGAGATGATGGCCGACTACTGGCTGCATACCGATTGTATCGCAACGGGCAATTGTCAAAATGCGGACTTCGCGCCGACAAACGGCACTGTTGATTTCCTCGACTTTGCCAAGTTTGGGCTGCAGTGGATGACATGCAATAATCCTACGGACGCCGATTGCAATCCAAACTGGCCATAAGCCGCTTTATTCCACTCTGCTGTTCAGGGGGCCGTTTTCGGCCGGTAAACCGGCTCTCTAAAAATAAGCCCCCGTCTTTTATACTTTTGGCTTGACAGCAGGATACTATACGGTATTATTTCCGGTCTTATTTTTATTTAAGGAGAAAAAGTGAAAAGCAAAAAAGACATTGAAATCGTGGCCGCCGGGCATACCTGCCTGGACCTGATACCGGCCTTCACAATCGAGGGAAAAGTTGACAAGATGACCGACGTTCTTGTGCCCGGCAAAATGATAAATATGGGCAATTGCGTCGTCGTAGGAGGCGGCCCTGTTACAAATGCCGGGGTATCAATCAGGCGTTTGGGCGTTAAAACCGAGCTAATCGGCAAAATCGGCGATGACGATTTCGGCAAGGAAATCCTTAGCTGGTACGAAGAGCACGAAGGGCATTTCAAAGGCATCAAAATGGTCAAAGGGGAATCGACATCGTACACAATCGCGATTTGTATCCCAGGTATAGACCGGTTTTACCTGCATCATTGCGGCGCAAACGATACATTCGGTTATGACGATATGGATTTCGACCTCGTCGGTCGGTCGAAACTGATGCTGTTTGGCTATCCACCGTGGATGAAGAAACTATATGAAAACACCGGAGCCGAACTGGCAAAAATCCTCAAAAAGACCAAGGACCTGGGGACAACGACCGTCCTCGACCTCTCGCTACCAGATGTCAGTTACGCGAACCAGTTCGACTGGAAGGCGATTATGAAAAACTGGGTGCCGCTATCGGATATTATGGTCCCAAGCGCCGAAGAAATATTCTACTTCCTCTACAAGGACAAATTCCTCGAAAAGAAAGCCAAATTAGGCCCGAAGGAAAGCGTGCTCGACCATATGACGGTCAAGGACATTTCCACCCTCGGAAGCGACCTGCTAAAGATGGGTACAGCAATAGCAATGGTCAAATGCGGCCACAGGGGGCTGTATATCAGGACCGCCGGCAAGGAGCAGCTTAAGAAGTTAGGAGCGGCCGGCTGCAAGGACCTCGATAACTGGGCAAATCGTGAGCTTTGGTTCCCGGTTTACCAGGAAGAAAAATTCGTCGGCGCTCTCGGCTCAGGCGATTCGGCTATCGCAGGATTTCTTTCCGCGTTTGTCAGAGGCCATACAATCGAATCCTGCCTTAGATATGCGAACGCCGCGGGAAGTATGAACGTTACCGTCCCCGACGGCCTGACGTGGAATAAAGGATTCGATGATTTAACGAGACGAATTAAAGCGGGCTGGAAGACAAAAGATATGACAATTAACGAGGCCGGCTGGAAGAAAGAACGTGAATTCTGGGTTGGGCCTGATAACAAGGGTAAATGGGAATTATAACCAAACTGAAAAACAGGAGATAAAAAATGGCAAAGAAAAGCGATGCGAAAAGAGACGCATTTATCAGTAAGAAGCTGGCAAAAATGACCTTAGAGGAAAAAGTGGGCCAGCTTTTAACGTTCACCCGGCGAGGCGCACAGATTACGCCCAGCGGTATCGAGCAAATCACAAGGTTGCAGTGCGGCGGCCTTTGCCTTGAGCCATACGCGGTCGAGACCTGCAAGAACCTCTACTGGGGCAATTCCCAGATAGACAAGACCTTCAAGCCGCCGAAAGGATATTTCAAAATCACCAACACTTATTTCGCCGGCAAAAATTTCGGCATAAGTATCACGCCGGGCGATTACACCAAGGACCTGAATAAATTGCAGAAAATCGCGTTGGCCAGACCTTCCGGTATTCCGCTGCATATGACAATCGATTTCGAAGGCGACTTCAAGAACGATTATATGTCCGGCGGCATAAGGCAGTTCCCGCCTCCAATGGGTATGGCGGCTATCGGCGACCCCAAGCTCACCTACAAAATCAATAATACAATCGCAAAACAGCTCAGCAATATCGGCGTAACCCAGATGTATTCGCCGGTTTGCGACGTGAATATCAATCCCAAGAACCCGGAAATCGGCGTCAGGTCATTCGGCGACGACCCCGAGGTTTGCGCAAAACACGCCGTCGCCTTTATACAGGGCTTACAGGATGGCGGTATCGCCGCGACGGCAAAACACTTCCCCGGCAGAGGCGACTCAGGAACCGACGCCCACGACGTGCTGGATGTAATCAGGGCCGACAAGAAGAGAATGCAGGAAGTAGAGCTTGTTCCCTTCAAGGCGGCAATCGCAGCGGGCGTTTCAGCGATTATGACGGGCCACTCGGTTTACCCGGCATACGACGATAAATACCCAACAACGATATCGGTTAAGCTGCTTACCGGGCTTTTAAGAGAAGAGCTCGGTTTCGACGGCGTGATTGTTTCCGACGCTATCGGTATGGCGGCTATCTTGAAACAATGGCCTCTTCCGCAGGCCTGCGCAATGGCTATAAAAGCCGGCTGCGATACGATACTGCTTAAGGCAGACGATGAGTCGAGGTCGCAGTGCTTCTTCGGAATCAAGCAGGCGGTCGAAAACGGCGAGATTTCAGAGGAACGTCTCAATGAAGCGGTAACGCACCTCCTGAGAATGAAGTATGACCAGGGGCTATTCGAGACAGCGGGTAAGATGAGCCCGGAAAAAGCCCAGAAATACGCGATGAGCAAGCCCGTGGTTGATTTCTGCTGGGACGTCTCGAAGAAGGCCTTAATGGTCCTGCGTGACGACAAGAAAATGCTGCCCTTGAGCACCACGGAAAAGACACTGGTTATCGAGCAGCGCATCCCGTACGAGTTCTGCGGCAAAGACCCATATATGCATCAGCATATGTTCTGCGAAGACATTGTGGCACATAACCAGAACCTGGTACTGGTCGATACCGATTTCGCGGCCAATGAGGACGAATTTAAGGAATGCCTCGAACTGGCAAAGCAGGTCGATTTGGTTGTTATGACCAATTACTACGCCCGAATCGTCAAGACGGGCAACAACCGGCTGCTTGTCAAGAAGCTCAAGGAAATGGGCAAGAAAGTCGTTGTCGTTACCAACTTCCCATACGTGGAAGGCACGACCGCTGAGGCCGACGCCGTGATATGCAACTTCAGCGGCACGCCGGATTCGATAAAGGCCGCCGTTGAGCTGATGTATGGCAAGATTAAACAAAACCCCAAGACAAAGCTGCCCGTAAAGCTCGAAGGTCAGAAAGAATCCGCCGTAAAGGCCCCGCCGAAAAAAGCCCCTGTGGGCTTATCATATTGCTAACTGTTGTTTAACACGGATTAGCGCATTGAGTTAAATATGTGCCGCCGTTGCTGACAAAACAGCAACGGCGGCTTAATTTTGACACTTGAAAGGCAGGGTAATATTTGCTATTATTCTGCCTTTCGTGAATTGACGAAACGAGCCCCGGTGCGTCGGGGAAACAGCTTGAAAAAAAGGCATTGAATAGAACAGAGGAGATATCGAATGGCAAAGGCGAGTGGATTAAAGATGAGCGACGTATTCACGATTTCAGGGGCGCAGATACCTGAGATTTACGTCAAGAACAAGATGTCGGTGCATTTTCAGGGAATGTCAAAGACAATGGACTTCCCTCTTACCATTTTCCTTCAGGGGGCGCCAACCTGCTCAATAGGCATATCTCCGGAAGGTTTGTATAACCGAATCAACGATGCCGGCCGGCTGGTTTATCTCAATCAGAAGGCGATTCAATTAGCTTCAGCGCCGATTGTTCGAATCGACGATGAGAAGCCGGTTATGCTCACGACAAAGAAGCCCGCTGTAATCGAATGCGGCGATGATATACCGGTTTCGGACCGCTATTATTACCAGCCGGTAGATGTAAAGCAGGTTACAATATCACTGGCGACGCCTTCGGCGGAAATGTCTTATAAATTAGGCAAGGCCAAGGTAACCAGAAGATTGATTAGCCCATTCCTGTCCGGTGATGTGCAGGCGTTAACACCTATTGGCGTGGAAGAGTATGAAGTCGAGAACACCTCAAACAAGCCACAGCAAATCACACTAATAATACCGAGGCCCACACTGGCGAACTTACAGGAAAAGAAATACCGGCCGATTGACCAGGATACCGCCTTTATATGCTCGGCGCCTATACGAGGCCACGACCATAAGGATTTCAATTTTGCGGGCATAAGAGGCGTGATAATGGGCAGCACCGAAAGTGCTGAGAAAATGGTCATAGCCGTGCCGGAAATGGATGGCATAACGATTGATACGCAGCCGTATTTCCGGCTGAACAGCTTGAAGCAGGATATGTTATTGAAGCCCGATGGCGGCTTTTATGAAAAATTAGGGCCTAAGGTCAATAATGACTATGGTGCAGCCATCAGCATTACTTTCACATTAAAGCCCAAAGTGACGTTCAAGGTGCCGGTTGCCGTTGCCCTTGATTTCCCACAGCAATGGTACGCGGATGGGACGCGGTTTGACCGTAAATACACAAAACATTTCACAAACAAGGAAACTCGCGCCAGAGATATGGCGAAACTCGCACTGGATAACTACAAGAGCTGGCAAAACAGGACGACGACGATTCAAAACAGGATATACGAGCTTATCCTGCAAAATCCTGCTTATAAAAACGACGCTAAAGGGGCGCTGCTTCTGACAAGATTGATTATCAACGAATTTCATTTCCCGTTATCGAATGCCGCGGCGTGGATTGAGGACAAAAATGGAAACGACGTGGCCAGATTTCTCGAATGTTTCGATTATCCTTATGTCAACTCTCAGGATGTTGACTGGTTCTCGCCGATACTGCTTATGCTGTTCCCGGCGGTGGAAAAGGAAATCTGCCAGCGGTTTATCGATTCGATACTGGAAGAAAATCTCACGGAAAGGTTCTATCATACCCACGCGTCATTTGCCGAGGCGAGGCAGCATTTTGTGGAGCACCCGGAAGAATACGAGGGCGTATCGCTGACCCATATTAAAGCCCCGACGAAAATAAAGGGGAGCTTGTCTCACGATTTAACCGCTTTGACTTTCGGAAATCCGATGCGAAATATAAGCGAATACGCCTGGTATAACACCAACTACTGGATTGACCTGTTCCCGAAGCTGTCGCTGAGGGTGCTGCGAAACGTTAAATACACGGGCGACGTGGATTTCCTGAAGAAAAACTGGGAGACGCTTAAATTCGGGTTCGAGTATCTGGAAAAACTTGATTATGACGGAGACGGCATTCCCGAAGGCAACCCGGATGAGGTAAAGAATACCTTCGATAATATAACCCTGTTCGGCATTGACTCATACAGCACCAACGGCTTTCTGGCGGCGTGCAAGGGGATGAGTAAAATGGCGGAAATGATGAAGGATTCGGCCGCTAAAAAGAAATACGATGCGATTTTCGAGAAAAGCTTTGCCGTTTACGAGAAACTGTGGATAGACAAGAAAACCAAACGGGGCAGAATGCAGTATTTTGCAACCTGCATGGACCTGGCAACGGGCAAGGAAAACACCGACGTCTGGACAAACCAGTTAGACGGCCTGTGGTATTTAATAGCGATGGGAGAGAAGCCGTTTATCCCCGCTGAGCAGGCAAAACAGGCGCTCAAGACGATTTATATGAATAACCGCAACCCTCTGGGCTGGGCAACAGCACGGACACAAACCGGCAAACCCGTGGAATCGGACCAGGGAAAGGACGTTTGGATAGCATCGAATTATGTTCTTGCACAGCTCCTTGATTATTATGGATTAGTCAAGGAAAGCAAAGAAGTATATAAAGTAATGGACAAGGTTGTATTCCAACATGCCAATTCATTGATAACGCCGGAAAGCGTCAGGCCCACGTTCGAGAAGGAAGCCGGCGAATCAAAACCGGGACCCCATTATATCGTTTGCGGCTATACCAGGCCTGGCGCAGTATTAACGCAAATAGT
>JBEKZW010000006.1:0-81756 GCA_049509475.1 Sedimentisphaerales bacterium | reverse complement strand
ACCATTTCTGCTTTTTTGATACTGTTGTCATAGGTCATTCCTTTCAATAAGGTTAGATTTGTATATTGTGCAAAGCACAAATCATAACCGTTGAAAGGATGACCTTCATATTATCTAAGTTTTTAGGAAAGCTGACTTTAAAGCAGCTTATTTTGTTGAAATTTGTCGTCCTCTCTTCGGAGCTGCGCTATAATTCTCCTCAGCTCTCTCTGTAACGTAGTATTATGATACAGCTTAAGCCGCTATGCACCCTTTCTCCCAGGAAGCATTTCTCATGTGAAGCGACAACGAGCGTGCCCACACTATTCCCGATAACTTCCTATAACAGTCTTTTATTACTGGCTTTTTTGAATCTTGACATGGTTATTTTTTGAGATGTGACTTGTTTGGGTTTGTTAGTAGTGTTGGCAAACGTACCATAAAGGATTCGCCGCCATTCTCACTTACCTGCAAATTATGAGTTCTCAGGTTGGCTTGCCAGCTATCGGGTTGCTTTACTATAGGTCTCGGCCATTTTTTCGGTAGATGGGCATAAGTACACAGAGGTTGTTTTAAGACTATATGGCCGACCTGTTTTTGAAGTATTGGCAAAGGCACTCCAAGATCGACTGCATAGTGCATAATATGACTGTGGCGAAGAGAATGAACCGAGTTGTCTTCCCATGGTTGTGCCGTCAGCGGAAAGTGGGACAGAGCTTAGTAGAGAGGTAAGGGTTTAAGGGGAATAGCCCCTGAAGTTGCCCTCAAATTGCCCTTAAAATCAAGTCTGAGATAGTAAAAAATCGTGTAGGAATAGTAAATCAACGAGAGATTCTAAGTCCTTGCTATAATTTGAATTAAGCTGTAAAACCAGGTTATTAAGCACTTTACAGAGAGAGGGCAAATCGAATCCCGCCCTCTCCGCCTGCTTTGCGTATCACTCCTTAAAATCCAATATGTTGCCGTTTTAGTTCGGACCATATCCAAAGGCTACTGCTGGCCTTGTGGAAACACTCAAAATGCCCTCAACACCTTTATAAGGCTATCACCTCACCTTAATCAATGCCATAATCGCTGCTTTGATATGCTCAGGTAGTGTTGGCCAAGCCTGTATAATTTCAGCTAATTCAGCTGGTAGGCGTTTGTTCACTGCTCTATTTTTGGGCACACATAGGGCACACTTTTCACGCAAAATAGTGTTGTAGTTTTGTTGTGAAAGTGTTAGTTTTTGTTCAATGGTAACTTTTGTAACATCATTGTCTGTAGGATGTTGTAGTGATTTTGTAGTACTTTTGTGCGGGTTGTGTTCGGAGTCTGTAAAACCGGCTTTTGGGTTTCGAATCCCCCCGCCTCCATTCGACTCGCTGCGCTCGCTCATGGCAGGCCAGTTGGCCTTTGGCCAACAGAGCAGTTGAGCATTTGAACAGTTGAGAGATGAAAAATGCGAAACTGTGGTCAACTGTTCAACTTTCTAATAGTCAAACTTCTGTTGTCGTGCCGGCGATGGCTAAACAACCCTTGGATAATCCACCTCAGGTGTGCGGCGGATAAGTTTTTTAAGAAGCAGATTCCTCGACTTCGCTCCGCTCAAAATGACATTACTGGCCCTTTGCCACAGAATTTAAAGCGAAAGCAATTCCATATAATAGCTTTACGTTCTGTTGTTACGGACTCACTGTACTTATGGCGTATGCCTGCAGCGCAATTTTGCTGCGCATTTGTGCTGTCTTTATGTTCGTTTTCCGTGTTTTTCCATTCAACTCTGCGGATTTGACTATTAGGCAATATCCCAAGGGCAAATTAGGGATTTGCTTATTTTTTGGCGAAATATTTGGAGCTATTGTATAATCTGCTTTAACTTCCATGCTTGGTGACATAAGATGCAATTATTGATGCATCAGGGCACAATTTGAGAGATGGCTGACTCGGAAGGCGGTTTCGCAGCCGAGAGGGACGGAGTGTATCGTAACACTAAGTTGCGGAGACAAAAGTCGTCAGCCAGAGAGGATGTTTCGATTAGTTTTTCGTGACACAAACAAGGCGGAGGTTTTGTAAGCACAATGCTTTGGCCGTTTGTCGTATATTTCGCTGCTGTTATAGCTGTTGTCACCGGGATGTTGGCAATATCGTTTTTTCTCGGGGAACGTCACCGTGAAAAAGCGACCGGGCAGCCCTATGAATCGGGCGTAAAGTCAGCCGGCTCAGCGCATCTGCGATTCTCAATCAAGTTTTACCTTGTCGCGTTATTCTTCGTTATCTTCGATGTGGAGTCGATGTTTATATTTGCCTGGGCGATTGCGTTTAAGGGGCTGGGGTGGGTCGGCTATATATCAATTGTGGTATTCATAGGAATTTTGCTTGCCGCGCTGGTTTATCTCTGGCAGCTTGGCGTTCTTGACTGGGGGACGGCAAAACGAGGCCGTACCGACAGGGTACGTGAGGATTGAGGCAATGGCGGAGCCGCTGGAACAATCGATGGAGAAAGCACTGCAGGGGAGTATTTTATTCAGTCGGTTGCAGGAGCTTGTTGCATGGGGGCGTAAGAATTCGATGTGGCCTTTCAATTTCGGCCTTTCCTGCTGTTACGTCGAAATGGCTACGAGCCTGACGAGCAAATATGATATAGCCAGGTTCGGGTCCGAGGTGATACGAAGCACACCGCGAGAGGCAGACGTAATGGTGATTGCCGGGACGGTCTTTATAAAAATGGCGCCGGTCATAAAACAGCTTTACGAGCAGATGATGGCGCCGCGGTGGGTCATATCGATGGGGTCATGCGCTAATTCCGGCGGAATGTATGACATATACAGCGTGGTTCAGGGGGTTGACAGGTTTCTGGATGTCGATGTGTATATCCCGGGCTGTCCACCTTGTCCGGAGGCGTTTATGGAGGGGTTGCTGCTGCTGCAAAAAGCCGTGGGCACTGAGAAACGGCCGTTGAGCTGGGTGGTTGGCCCCCAGGGCATTCAAAAATCAACACTCCCAAGCCGGCGTATTGCCAAAAGAGAAGAGAGGCAAAAGATTTCCGATTTACGTTCGCCGGATGAGATTTAACTGCGTAATTTTTATTTTTTAATGGTTGATATTTTAAACATCTCGGAAGAATTAAAGACCAGGTTTGGCAAAGAAAAGGTTTTTGAGCAGCCAACCAAAGACAACATCACGACCATATGGGTTGACAAAGAAACAATCGGCGGAGTTCTGCGATATTTGAAGAATCAGGCGAGCGAGCCATACCGGATGCTTTATGATATTACCGCAATCGATGAGCGGCCTCGCAGCAGCAGGGCGATGCATTTCGACAATGATTTTACGGTCGTGTATCAGCTATTTTCATTCGGCAGGAATCAGTATTTGCGGGTCAAGGTGCCGCTGAAAGGTGAATACCCGTCTATTGGGACTATTACCGATTTGTGGCCTTGTGCAAACTGGTATGAGCGTGAAGTGTGGGATATGTTCGGCATCAAAATCGAAGGACACCCCCACCTCGAACGTATTCTTATGCCGAGATGGTGGCAGGGACATCCTCTCAGAAAGGAGCATCCCGCCCGCGCGACCGAAATACAGGAATTTGACCTTAGCGAGCAGGAGCGGGCAGAGCAGCAGGGGCAGCTTGAGTTTAGGCCCGAGGAATGGGGTCTGAAGCGGCAAAACGAAAGCAATGATTTTATGTTCCTTAATTTAGGGCCGCACCATCCGGGGACGCACGGGGTTTTAAGAATTGTTTTACAATTGGACGGCGAAGAGATTGTCGATGCAGTGCCTGATATCGGCTATCATCATCGCGGCGCTGAAAAAATGGGAGAGCGGCAAAGCTGGCACACATATATCCCTTATACCGACCGGGTTGATTATCTGGGCGGGGTGATGAATAACCTCGCATATCTTATGGCGGCTGAGAAGCTCGCCGGTATCGAAGTGCCGGACAGGGCACAGGTAATCCGGGTTATGATGTCGGAGCTGTTTCGCATCGCTTCTCATCTTGTATGGTACGGCACTTTTGCGCAGGACCTGGGAGAATTGTCACCTGTTTTTTATATGTTCACAGACCGCGAATATATTTTCGATATTGTGCAGGCAATCACCGGCGGTCGAATGCACCCGAACTGGTTTCGGTTAGGCGGGGTAGCGCAGGATTTGCCAAGTGGATGGGATGGGATGATACGGGATTTCCTCGAATATATGCCGGCGAGAATGAAAGAATACGACACGCTCGTAATGAATAACGGCATCTTCAAGGCAAGAACAAAGGGAATCGGGTCATATACCCTTGATGAAGCGATTGAGTGGGGAGTAACCGGGCCGGGATTGCGCGCATGCGGGCTTGAATGGGATTTTCGAAAAAAGACGCCTTACAGCGGTTATGAAAATTTTGATTTTGAAATTCCAACTGCGCAGAATGGCGACTGCTATGACCGGGCAGTTGTTCGTGTTGAGGAGATTCGGCAGAGCTTGCACATAATACGGCAGTGTGTTGAGAACATGCCTGCCGGGCCTTACAAAGCGGACCATCCGCTGGCGACACCGCCTTTAAAAGAACACACGATGCATGATATCGAAACACTTATAGCCCATTTTCTTACCGTAAGCTGGGGGCCGGTAATGCCGGCAGGTGAGGCGTTTTTCGGCATCGAAGCGACAAAGGGCAACAATGGCTATTATCTTATCAGTGACGGCAACACTGTCTCTTACAGGACGCGGATTCGAACGCCGTCGTTTCCTCATATTCAGATGCTCGGCAGGATTAGCCGCGGATTTATGGTTGCGGACCTGGTTGCGATTCTGGGCAGCATCGATTTTGTGCTTGCCGACGTTGACCGATGAAACTGGATTCCCGCTTCCGCGGGAATGACAGGGGAATGCAGTTTAATCTATGTTTACCAAGGAAGAGCAGAAAGAGATAGCCGTTGAACTTGGTAAGTACCCCGTAAAAAGTGCAGCCGGGCTTGAGGTGCTGAAAATCGTGCAAAAATATCGGGGCTGGATTTCTGATGAAAGCCTGAGTGAAGTTGCGCAGCTGGTTGAGATGACCGATGATGAGCTTGATAGCGTCGCGAGCAGTTACAACCATATTTTCAGAAAGCCGGTGGGCAGACATATAATTTTTATCTGCGACGGAATGGCCTGCTGGATTAAAGGGTATGAAAATATCATCGAACATTTCAGAAACCGGCTTGGCATAACGCCTGGGCAAACGACGACTGATGGCCGGTTTACGTTGTTGCCGAGCAGTTGTCTTGGGGTATGTGAAAAGGCGCCGGTGATGATTGTTGATGATGACCTTTATGTGGAGCTTGACTCCGCAAAAGTAGACGAGATTCTCAATAAGTACAGATAATTCCGGAAACAATGGAGAAACCCCTTACAAAAAATATCAGGCCTGACGGCCAGGTGTTTAGTTTGAGCGAATACGAGAAGCGGGGCGGCTATCAGGGGCTTCGCAAATCGCTGAAGATGTCGCCAAAAGAGATACACCAAATGGTTACTGAGTCGAACCTGCTTGGCCGGGGCGGTGCGGGGTTTCCCACAGGCAAAAAATGGAGTTTTGTTCCTATGGGCGAAGATGCCCCTGGACCCAAATACTTTGCCGTCAATGCAGACGAGATGGAACCCGGCAGTTTCAAGGACCGCGTGCTGATGGAGGGCGACCCCAACCTGGTGGTTGAGGGGGCCATAATCAGCTCTTACGCGGTCGAGGCCCATACAGCTTATGTTTTTATCCGGTGGGGTTATAAGCTTTCAACCGAAAGAATCGAAAAGGCAATTGCTGAGGCATACGAGAGAAATTATCTCGGCAGAAACATAACGGGCTCGTCTTACAGTCTTGAGATGTATATCCACACAAGCGCGGGGCGATACATGTGCGGAGAGGAGTCAAGTTTGATAAACGCTCTGGGAGGGAAACGGGGCATACCACGAACCAAGCCGCCTTATGCGGTGACCTGCGGATTATGGGGCAACCCCACGGTTGTAGATAACGTTGAGACGGTCGCGAACGTGCCTCATATAGTGACCAACGGGGCGAAGTGGTTCAAAGGCCTTAGCTTAACCGAAGAGGGCGGGACAAAAATATACGGCGTGAGCGGAAAAGTCAAAAAGCCGGGTTTCTGGGAACTGCCGATGGGGACAACTATCGGCGAAGTCATTCAGGAATACGCGGGCGGGATGAGTGAAGGGCTTAAACTGCGAGGCTTGCTTCCCGGCGGGGCGTCAACGAGCTTTCTCACAGAGAAGCATATGGATACGAAGATGGATTTCGCTTCGATGGCGAAAACAGGCAGCGGGCTTGGCACGGGGACAATGACTATTCTCGATGATAAAACCTGTCCGGTGGGGATGGTTAATAACCTCGAAAAATTTTTCGCCCGCTCATCCTGCGGCTGGTGCACGCCCTGCAGAGAAGGGCTTCCCTGGGTATCGAAGATTCTTAACGCGATGGAGACAGGCAAGGGCGAAAACGGAGATATAGAGTTGCTGCGAGAGCATACTTTTTTATTGGGGCCGGGGCATACGTTTTGCGCCCTGGCACCGTGTGCGATGAATCCTTTGCGAAGCGCATTAGAGCATTTCGGGGATGATTTTCAAAGGCATATCAGCGAACGCCGTTGCCCGTGGAGATAGTTAATGCCGACGATTTATGTGGATAATAAGCCATACGAAGTCCCCGCCGGGCAGAATATGCTGCACGCCTGTCTGTCGCTGGGATTCGATATTCCGTATTTCTGCTGGCATCCCGCGTTGAATTCCGTAGGCGCGTGCCGGATGTGCGCGGTCAAGCAGTTCAAAGACGAAAACGACACGAAAGGTAAAATTGTGATGTCGTGTATGACACCTGCGAACGGCGGCACGCGGATTTCCATTGATGACCCTGAAGCAGTCAAATTCCGCAAGGCCGTATCAGAATGGTTGATGATAAATCACCCGCATGATTGCCCGGTTTGTGACGAGGGAGGCGAATGTCACTTACAGGATATGACGTTTATGACGGGGCAGGTTTACCGAAGATATCGTTTTAAGAAACGCACTCACAGAAATCAGAATCTTGGGCCTTTCATAAGGCATGAGATGAACCGCTGCATTCAGTGCTATCGATGCGTCCGGTTTTATAACGATTATGCCGGAGGGCGGGACTTCGGTGTTTTTGGCTGGCACGACAGCGTTTACTTCGGCCGTCACAAAGACGGTGCGCTCCAGAGTCAATTTAGCGGTAATCTGGTAGAGGTATGCCCGACCGGCGTATTTACTGATAAAACATTTGCCGGACATTTCACACGCAATTGGGACCTTCAAACTGCGCCTTCGATATGTCCTCATTGCGGCCTCGGCTGCAACATAATCCCCGGCGAACGTTATGGAATGCTGCGCCGGATACGTAACCGTTTCAACAGTCAGGTCAATGGATATTTTCTCTGCGACCGCGGGCGCTTCTGCTACGAATTCGTGAATAGTGACAACAGGATTAAAAGGCCGCTTTTACGAAAAGGCAAATTGCAATTCGAGCCGGCGTCAAAAGAGCAGACGCTTGCGGGGATTTCGCAAATTATAAAAAACAGCAAAGGCGTTATCGGCATCGGCTCGCCTAAAGCGTCTCTCGAATCTAATTATGCTCTTGGCGCACTTGTCGGAGCCGAACATTTTTATGCTGGTGTGTCCGGCCCTGAGAATGTATCGCTTTCAACGATAATAAAAGTGCTAAACGAAGGGCCTGTTCGTTCGGCTTCGATGCAGGATGTAAGGGTTGCCGATGCGGTTCTTGTCCTGGGCGAGGACGTGTCGAAAGCCGCCCCGATGCTGGAATTGGCGTTAAGGCAATCGATGCTGAGAAAGCCCGCTGCGATAGCCGAAAAACTGCACATCGAAACGTGGAACGATTCACCTTTCAGGGAGATAATCCAGCAGGATAAAAGTCCCCTGTTTATAGCCGCCTGTAACGGCACAATTCTGGATGATGTCGCGACAGGAACATATCATGCCGCACCGGATAATCTGGCTCGTCTGGGTTTTGCGGTTGCACATGAGATTGACGCTGAATCGCCGCCGGCGGCGAATCTTTCAAAGGAGCTTCGCGCTATCGCTAAAATGATAGCGGATGACCTGAAAGGGGCTCAAAGGCCTGTTGTGATTTCGGGAACGACCTGCGAAAACGCGTTGGTTATTCAGGCAGCGTCGAATGTTGCAAACGCATTGCAGAAATGCGGTAAAAAGCCGCAAATATGTTTCGTTGTGAGATGCTGCAACAGTTTCGGCCTGGCAATGCTCGGCGGAAAACCATTGGCACAAGCCGTTGAGGCGATTGAAAATGGCTCGGCGGACACAGTAATCATTCTGGAAAACGATATTGCCCCTGATATTGCAGAACGGATTTTCAATTCCGCAAAAAAGACAATTGTGATTGACAGTTTGAATAATGAGGTCACAGCAAGGGCGAATTTTGTTCTGCCCGCCGCTGCTTTCGCCGAATCGGACGGGACTTATGTAAACAATGAGGGCAGGGCGCAGCGGTTCTTCAAGGTATTTACCCCGGCAGGGGACATTCAGGACAGTTGGCGATGGCTTAGGGACATAATGCTTGCAGCCGGAAGGTTTGAGGCGGGACAATGGGAAACCTTTGACGGCATCATCGGCGACCTTGCCCGTGAATTGCCTGCTTTTGAGGGTATAGTCAAGGCATCGCCGAAAGCGGACTTTCGTATGTGGGGCCAGCGCATACCTCGCCAACCGCATCGGGCCAGCGGCCGCACCGCGATTAACGCCAATACCGATGTCCGCGAGCATAAGACGCCGCAAGACCCTGATTCGCCTTTGTCATTTTCGATGGAGGGTTACGATGGTCAGCCGCCTTCGCCGCTGATTACGCATTTCTGGGCGCCCGGCTGGAACTCTGTTCAGTCAGTAACAAAATATCAGACCGACGCGGGAGGCCCGCTCCGTGGCGGCGATGCGGGCGTCCGGCTGATAGAGCCGAACTCGTCGGCTAAGACTATATATTTCAAATGAGCGAAATAATTTTCCAACTGATTATCGTGTTTGTTATCCTCGGCGCCGTTTTAACCGTCTCAGCAGGACTAATATGGCTCGAGCGCAGGTTGCTGGCGTTGTGGCAGGACCGGTACGGCCCGAACCGTGTGGGGCCATTCGGGATTTTACAGGTGGTGGCGGATGTGATTAAACTTTTTATGAAAGAGGACTGGATTCCGCCCTTTGCGGATAAGCCGGTTTTTGTGATAGCGCCTGCGATAATTATGACGACGACATTGATGTCTTTTGCGATAGTCGTATTCGCGCCGGGTATAACGGTGATAAATCTCGGTATCGGGCTGCTCTTTTTCCTCGCGATGTCGTCTCTCGGGGTGTATGGGGTGGTGCTGGCGGGATGGTCATCCAATAACAAATACTCATTGCTCGGGGGGCTTCGTGCTGCTGCGCAGATGCTGAGCTATGAAGTGTTTATGGGCCTGTCCCTTATGGGGGTCGTTTTACTATCCGGCTCGTTTAATGTCTCGGATATTGTCGTAGCCCAGAAGGGATTGTGGTTCTGTGTGCCCCAGCTTCCGGGTCTCGTAATCTTTTTAATCGCCGGGATTGCCGAGACACATCGGCTGCCCTTCGACCTGCCGGAAGCGGAAAATGAGCTGGTTGCCGGTTATCACACCGAGTATTCAGGGATGAAATTCGCGATGTTTTTCGTCGGGGAGTATCTTGGGATTACCCTTATTTCTGCGCTTGTGACCGTCTTTTTCCTTGGCGGATGGCTTGGACCGTGGCTGCCCCCGGTTGTCTGGTTCGCAATCAAGACGTTTGCTGTTATTTGTTTATTCATTTTGCTTCGAGCAACGCTGCCGCGTCCGCGTTATGACCAGCTTATGTCACTTGGCTGGAAGCTTATGCTGCCTTTGGCGTTATTGAACATAGTAGTGACCGGCGGAATACTGCTTGGCCGCGGTTAGGAAGGAATTGTTATGTTTGGTATACTGGGCGGTTTGTGGCGAGTTTTGCTGCATACGTTTCGGCGGCGAGTCACTATTCAGTATCCGGATAAAAAGGCCTGGCTTGCGCCGCGGTGGAGAGGGCGTATAATACTCTCGCGAGACCCGAATGGCGGTGAGAGGTGTGTAGCGTGCTATCTTTGCGCTGTGGCCTGTCCCGTGGGGTGCATTGCTTTGCAGGCAACGGAAGACAAAAACGGCAGGCGATACCCTGAGTTTTTCCGCATCAATTTTTCGCGGTGCATCTTTTGCGGTTTTTGTGAAGAGGCCTGCCCGACTTATGCGATTCAGCTGACGCCCGATTTTGAAATGAGCGATTATGACCGTCAGCAGATGGTTTATGAAAAAGAGGACCTGCTCATTGCGGGCCAGGGTAAATACAAGGGTTATAACTTTTATAAAGTCGCCGGCTTATCGATAGCCAATAAGGACAAGGGCCAGGCCCAAAATGAGTCGCCGCCGGTCGACAGGCACGACCTTATGCCGTAGTTATTGGTTGCACATTTAGGTTCGTAAATAATGAATATCACTTTTTATATTTGCGCTGCTGTGGCGATTGTTTCGACGGCGATGGTCATAATCGGGACAAACGCGGTTCATTCGCTGCTTTATTTCATTGTATCACTGCTGGCGACAGGATTGATTTTTTTCATTCTCGGTGCTCCATTTGCAGCCGCCCTTGTTGTCATAATCAACGCCGGCGCGATTATGGTTCTTTTTGTTTTCGTGATAATGATGCTGAACCTTGGTCCGCAGACCACCGAGCAGGAAAAAAGCTGGCTTAGTCCCCGGATGTGGGCAGGTCCCGCGATATTGGCAGTGGTTTTATTTATTGAGCTGGTTTACGCCTTGATTAGTTTTCACGCGGCAAGTCCCGATGTTAAAGTCGTCACCGCAAAGGATGTCGGCATGGCTCTTTTCGGGCCGTATCTGCTCGGCGTTGAATTAGCATCGATTCTTTTGTTAGCTGGTTTATTGGGTGCGTATCATCTGGGACGCTTAAGCCCCGGTGACAGGGAGGCGAAGGAATAATGGTGAAAATTTCGCTTGAGTTCGGTCTTGGTCTGGCTTTAGTGCTGTTCAGCCTCGGCTTGACCGGGGTTCTGGTTCGCAGAAACATCGTCTTTATTCTTCTGTCTATTGAGATAATGCTCAACGCCTGCGGGCTGGCCTTTATAGTCGTCGGCTCATATTTCAACCAGCCCGACGGCCAGGTTATGTTTTTTTTCATCCTAACTATGGCCGCGGCGGAAGTGGCCATCGGTCTTGGGCTGGTTATGCAGATGTATCGTAAATTCCACACCCTCGATACTAATTCGGCAAATCTGCTGCGAGGATAAAATGCTCGAATTTTTGTGGCTTGTTCCCGTTTTGCCTTTAGCCGGCTTCGCGGCACTGGTTTTACTGGGTAAGCGGATTACAAATCCGGTTGTTGCCTGTATTTCAGTCGGCTCGGTGGGCCTGTCCGCAATTTTTGCCGCAATAGCAGGCATAAGTTTTATCATGTCACCGCCGGCGGGCAACGGGTATTCGCAGACCTTATGGACGTGGATTCAGGTGGGAAATTTTTCGCCGGCGGCGTCTTTTTATCTCGACGCGCTGTCTGTTGTAATGATGCTTGTTGTTACGTTTATCGGCTTGCTCATCATAATCTATTCGACTGCGTTTATGGCGGCCGATGAGGATTACAGGCGGTTTTTCGCGTATATGAACCTGTTTATCGCCTCGATGCTCATTCTTGTTCTCGCCGACAATCTTGTGTTCCTTTACCTCGGCTGGGAAGGTGTCGGGCTGTGCAGCTACCTTTTGATTGGCTTCTGGTATAAAAATTCGCAAAACGGCCTGGCAGCCATTAAGGCATTCCTCGTAACCCGTATTGGCGACACGGCGATGGCCATAGGATTGTTTTTGCTTTTCGCAACTTTTGGAACACTCGATATTCAGTTACTGTCGCAAAAAATTTCCCAGTATCCGGTTGGTTCGACAACATTGATTTTAGCGGCGTCTCTACTTTTAGCTGGCGCGATAGGTAAATCGGCGCAGCTTCCTTTGCAGGTATGGCTTCCCGACGCGATGGCAGGCCCGACGCCTGTTAGCGCCCTTATTCACGCGGCGACAATGGTGGCGGCAGGCGTTTATCTGATTGCCAGGACCAATTTTATTTTCATTAATGCACCGGCAGTTATGACCATTGTCGCGATAATAGGCGTAGTGACTTTGCTGATAGCCGGCTTCAGCGCATTGGTTCAGCACGACATCAAGCGAGTCCTTGCGTATTCGACAATAAGCCAGATTGGTTATATGTTTCTTGCCCTCGGAGTTGGCGCCTGGTCGGCTGCTATTTTTCATTTTATGGTTCATGCCTTTTTCAAGTCCCTTCTGTTTCTTTGCGCAGGGGTAGTCATAACCGCGATGAGCGGCGTTCACGACATATTTAAAATGGGCGGTCTTCGCAGAAAATTGCCTTTGACGTTCTGGGCTTTTCTTATCGGCTGCGCGTCACTGTCGGCTCTTCCCTTGGTTACGGCTGGTTTTTACAGCAAGGACATGATTCTCTGGCAAGTATGGTCTTCTCCGTCGGGCGGACCTGTGTTGTGGGCCGCGGGACTGGTTGGGGCGCTGCTTACGTCGTTGTATGCCTTTCGAGTTATCTTCATCGTGTTCTTCGGCGAACCTAAAACAGCCGTTGATTACAAGCCGGCCTGGCGTATTAGCGCCGTTCTGGTGATTCTCGCCTTTTTATCGATAGTGGGCGGCTTTATCAAATTGCCGATGGAGCTGGAGAAGCTATCTGTTCAGGCCCAATATGTTTTTCAGGCAATAGCCGGTGTAACTTCGCTGGCGGGGATTTTATTCGCGTACCTGCTGTTTGCGGGTGAACGCCGGTTTGTGCGTTCCCTTCTTAATTCAAAACTTTGCGTGATATTACGCGATTTATGGTTTGCCGACTGGGGTTTCGACTGGCTTTATAACAATTTGCTTGTTCGTCCTTATCAATGGTTGGCCTTTATAAACAGGGATGATTTTATCGACAGTATATACGACGCAACGGCGGCCTTATGCGGATTCTGCAATAAGGTTTTATCCGCCTCGGTTAACGGCAATTTGCGATGGTATGTCAGCGGGATTGTTATCGGTTCGATAATTATCATAGCGTTTGTGGTTCTCTTATGATTCTCGTTTTATTACTGATAATCACATTAGTCGGCGGGTTGGTCGCGTGGGCGATTAGCCGGTGGAATAAAAATGCCTGCCGGTGGCTGTCGCTGATTTTCCTTTTCGCTGACTTGGCGGCGCTTGTCATTCTTTCAGTGCGATATGCTGGAAACGTCGGCGAGCGGTGGTTTGAGTTCGTGAAGTGGTCGTGGATACCGCAGTTGGGAGCCAGCTTCGAGCTTGGGGCTGACGGTCTGAGCTTGCTGTTTTTATGGCTGACGGTTTTGCTCGGAATTTTCGCGATTATCTCATCGTCAGGCGAGATACAGCATCGTGTCGGCTTTTTCCATTTCAATTTGATGCTTGTTTTAGTCGGCATAATAGGTGTCTTCACTGCCCTTGACCTTTTCCTGTTTTACTTCTTCTGGGAATTGATGCTTGTGCCTATGTATTTTCTGATAAGCATATGGGGACACGAAAACCGCGTTTACGCCGCGATTAAGTTTTTCATTTTTACCCAGGCGGGCGGCTTATTTATGCTTGCGTCAATACTTGCCCTGTATTTTATTAACGGGCACGCATCGGGTATATATACCTTCGATTACGAGCAATTATTGAACGCGCCTTTGACGGCCTCGGCTGCAATCTGGGTAATGCTCGGCTTCTTCGTCGGCTTCGCAGTTAAACTGCCCGTTGTGCCGATACATACATGGCTTCCGGATGCGCACACCGAGGCCCCGACAGCGGGTTCAGTAATTCTTGCCGGCCTATTGCTTAAGACGGGTGCATACGGCCTGCTGCGATTTGTCCTGCCCTTATTCGCCGGAGCCGCTCGTGATATTGCCCCGGCAGCAATGATATTGGCTGTAGTGGGAATCGTGTATGGTGCGGTTCTTGCCTTTGCCCAGAGGGACATTAAACGGCTTGTTGCCTATACGAGCATCAGTCATTTAGGTTTTGTCCTGTTGGGAATATTCGCGGGCAATATGTTTGCACTTCAGGGTGCTGTGATAATCATATTGGCCCACGGCCTCAGTACAGGTGGGCTGTTTATTCTCGCCGGCGCAATTCAGGAACGTATTCATACCCGTGATATGGATAAAATGGGCGGTTTGTGGGCGACTGTCCCCAGGATGGGCGGTGTTGCGATGTTTTTGGCGCTTGCCTCACTGGGACTGCCCGGACTTGGCAATTTCGTCGGTGAGTTTTTGGTGCTGCTCGGCGCCTGGCAGGTCAGTCCCGCATTGACAGTTATCGCTTCGACGGGATTTATTTTTTCTGCAATTTATTCGCTGTGGCTGATTCAAAAGATTTTTCACGGCCCCGCAAAACAGGATATGCAAATTCCGGATTTGGGAATTCGAGAGATGGCCGTTATGTGCCTGATTATGGCCGGCATAATCCTGCTCGGTGTATATCCTCAGCCGATGCTCGATTCGGCTAAACCAACGCTTAAGGCCATTCAGTTAAAATTCGTATCCGCGGCGGAGAAGACTGATGTCACCCAATGATTTAATAACAATTTTACCGCTTCTGGTATTGGCCGGCGGCATTGTTTTAATAATGCTGGTCTTGACGGTGCTTCGCAATCATGCCCTAACTATGGTGCTGGCGGTTTTGACACTGGCGATTGCCACAGCAACCCTGCCTGTTTCGCCGTCGATTCAGTCGAGGCAGATAACGCCGCTGCTTGTTTTCGACAGTTACGCGATGCTTTATATGATAATGGTATTCGGTGCGGCGATTGTTGTGTGCGTTCTTTCCTATGGTTATATGTCGGGCAGGCAAAATATCAAAGAGGAATTCTACATCCTGATACTAATGGCCGCTCTGGGATGCGGGGTAATTGTTGCCGCCAGTCATTTTGTTTCGTTTTTCCTCGGCCTGGAGCTTCTTAGTGTTTCTCTTTATGTTCTGGTTGCGTATCTGCGAGCCCAGCCCATACATATTGAGGCGGGCATAAAATACCTGATTCCGGCGGCAACATCTGTTGCGTTTCTCCTTATGGGGGCCGCTTTCATTTATGCTTATTGCGGCTCTATGAATTTTTCCGAGATTGTATTTAGCCCCGCTTATGCGTCAACGGCTCGAAGTCCATTGTTACTGGTTGGCATCGCGATGGTTGTTGTCGGCATCGGTTTTAAACTGGCGCTGGTCCCATTTCATCTTTGGACACCCGATGTTTACGAAGGTGCCCCCGCGCCGGTTGCCGGTTTTATAGCGACGGCCTCCAAAGGTGCGATATTTGCGCTGCTCCTTCGTTATTTTACCGTCGTCAATATTTATGATTGCAGGTCTTTATTTGTGGTGTTTGTAATTCTCGCTATTATAACGATGTTCTTCGGAAATCTTCTGGCTCTTTTACAGAACAATGTAAAGCGCATCCTTGCGTATTCATCGATAGCGCATATGGGATATCTGTTGACCGCGCTTCTTGCAGGCGGCAAATGGGCGGCTGTCGCGGTTACATTGTATTTGCTTACGTATTTCGTTACCACTCTTGGGGCGTTCGGTGTCATCACAATATTATCGAGCAAAGAGAAGGATTTCGATATGCTCGATAATTATCGCGGCCTGGTATTTCAGCATCCCGTTCTCGTGGCCGTTTTTACCGGCTTTCTGCTTTCACTGGCGGGCATTCCCCTGACGGCGGGCTTTATAGGAAAGTTTTATATTTTTTCCGCTAACGTAGACGCCAGTATGTGGCTTTTACTCGCGGCTCTCGTAATCAACAGCGTCATAGGTCTTTTTTACTATCTTAGAATTATCGTAACACTATATAAGCCGACGGAAGAGCCGCAGGCAGCATTGGTATCGCAATTCAGACCTGCACCATCATTCTCATTTGCTGGCGGGCTTGTTTTGGCGATGCTTATGTTATTTTTGCTGTGGATAGGAGTGTATCCATCGCCGTTTATAGACCTTGTCAGGGATATGGTAAGCGGCTTGATTTAAATCTTTTCGATATCGGTAGAATCAAAGATGCAGGAAGAAATTTCTCGTTGGTGGAGATACGGGGTACTGCTGATAATAATAGCGGGATTTGCCGTTCTCGGCTGGGTATCAAGCACAGCGTACAAAATCGGTCCACCCATGCCTGAAAAGGTTTTGGGCACGGCCGATGAGATTATTTTTACAGGCAATGATATTATTTCCGGCCAGCAGATATTCCTCAAGAACGCCTTGATGGAGAATGGCTCTATCTGGGGACATGGAGCGTATCTGGGGCCGGACTTTACGGCAAAGTATCTTCATCAACTGATTCTCGACGTTCGTAAAACGCTCGCTATGCACGATTTTGGCCGGCCTGAAGCACAGTTAAGCGAAACCGAAAAGGCATCCGTGAAAGAGATGGCAAATAGTCTGCTCAGGCAGAATCGCTATGATGCTGCTTCAGGGACGTTGACGTTTACCAAGGCCGAGGCCGACTCTTTCAAGAGTCAGCAAGCCCTGTGGAGAAATTTCTTTACAGACCCTACTGCCAATCGCGGGCTTGGTTCTAAAAACATCAGCGACCCGGAGGAATTGAGGCAGCTGACGGCGTTTTTCGCCTGGACTGCCTGGGCGGCGGCGGCAAATATACCGGGGAAATCTTACTCATATACGATGAATTTCCCTTACGACCCGGCTTTTGCGAATGGCCCTTCTGCTGATGCTATCCTGTGGAGCGCGTTAAGTCTTGTAGCGTTGTTGGCGGCCACTGCAGCAGTTTTGTTTGCCTTCGGTAAATTCGATTACCTCGGCTGGTATGGAGAGCGTTCGCATATTCACCCTCAGCTTTTATCCGGCGCTGCGAGCGATAGTCAAAAGGCAACGCTGAAATTTTTCGTGGCGGTCTCGTTGCTGTTTCTGGCACAGGCAATGATTGGCGGAGCAATTGCCCATTTTAGAGCACAACCCGGCAGTTTTTATGGTTTTAACCTTGCCGATATTTTCCCGAGCAACGTCCTGCGAAGCTGGCACCTGCAACTTGCGATTCTCTGGATTGCGACCGCTTACGTCGGAGGCGGTTTGTTTATGGCTTCGGCGCTGGGCAATTACGAGCCAAAAGGACAGGTCAAAGCGATTAACATTCTTTTTATCGCTCTGGTCGTTATTGTTTTTGGCAGTTTGGCGGGAGAATACCTCGGCGTCAGGCAACTGATGGGCAAACTTTGGTTCTGGTTCGGTAACCAGGGGTGGGAATATCTCGAATTGGGACGGGGCTGGCAGGTATTATTGGCGATAGGTTTGGTGTTCTGGGCCATTCTGCTTGTTCGGGGAACAGGGCCCGCGAGGAAAGACCCTCAGCAAAAAGAGATTACATGGTTGTTTCTTTTGGCGGCCTTTGCGATACCCGTGTTTTACCTTCCCGCGTTTTTCTTTTCCAGCTCCAGTCACTTCACGGTTGTCGATACCTGGCGGTTCTGGATTATTCATCTTTGGGTGGAAGGATTCTTCGAGCTGTTCGTAACGATTATTGTCGCCGTGATGTTCTTCAAGCTTGGTATGGTATCTCGCAAAACCGCCACGCGGGTGATTTATCTCGATGCTGTGCTGTTCCTCGGCAGCGGTATCATCGGCACAGGCCATCACTGGTACTGGACGGGACAAAGCAATATCTCGATGGCGCTATCTGCGACGTTTTCCGCGATGGAGGTGGTGCCTTTGATTCTTCTGACGCTTGACGCCTCCGATTTCACCCGGCTGATGCGCGGAAAATGCGATATTTGTAACAAAGAGATTATTGTCCCGCATCGCTGGACGTTTTATTTTCTTATTGCCGTTGGGGTTTGGAACTTTATAGGCGCGGGCGTCTTCGGGTTCCTCATCAATCTTCCGGTAGTCAGCTACTACGAGGCGGGGACAAATCTTACCGCCAATCACGGGCATGCCGCCCTGATGGGGGTGTTCGGAATGCTGGCGGTGGCCCTTCTGGTTTTTGCGCTTCGCGAGCTGTCAACGGATGTTCAGTGGGGACATACAAAAAAGTACATCGCCGTGTCATTCTGGGGACTGAATATCGGGCTGGGCCTGATGGTTATACTGAATCTTTTTCCAAGCGGCGTGCTGCAGCTTTTCGATGTTGTCAATAACGGCTATTGGCATGCCCGCGGCCCGGAATTTTCGAGCGGGCGATTAGTTACCCTTCTCGAGTGGCTGCGAATGCCCGCGGATTTGATATTCATAGTTTTTGGCGTTGTGCCTCTGGTGATTGCCGCCTGCTCGACATATATACAAGGGTATAAATTTCGAGGCCAATTGATTACAAGAGATATTGCAAGTAGGGCATAAAAATAACAGGAAACAGGAGTGTGTAAGATGGCTCAGGAACAAAGTCAAATAGGAGTAATCGGATTAGGTGTTATGGGGCGCAACCTTGTTTTGAATATCGCCGAACACAGGTTTCCCGTAGCCGGTTACGACAAGAAAAGCGAACAGGTCGAACAACTTCGAAAAGATTCTGCGGGTCTGCCTGTTCGCGCCTATGAAAAGCTGCGGGGTTTCATCTCGGCATTACGGAAGCCGCGAATAGTGCTGATGCTTGTTCCTGCGGGACCGCCTGTTGATAGTGTGCTCCACGACTTGCTGCCGCATTTGTCTTCAGGTGATATCCTGATTGATGCAGGCAACTCATATTTTGAAGATACCAATTTACGGGCCAAAAATCTTGCTGACAAAGGCATCCATTTTTTGGGTACAGGGGTTTCCGGCGGAGAAGAAGGTGCGAGATACGGACCAAGCATTATGCCCGGCGGCCCCGAAGATGCTTATAAAACCGTTGAGCCAATTTTGACCGCAATCGCGGCAAAGGCCAACGGCGAGCCCTGCATTGCCTATTTGGGCCCCGGTTCGGCCGGCCACTATGTCAAGATGGTCCACAACGGGATTGAATACGGCCTCATGGAGCTTATCGCGGAAACGTATGATTTATTAGACAGGGGTCTTGATTTTTCCGACAGCGAGCTTAGCGAAATATACGGAGGATGGAACCGAGGCCTTGTAAGCAGTTTCCTTGTCGAAATTACGGCGCAGATTTTCCGCAGGATAGACGAAAAGACGCATAAACCTCTGATTGACCTTATTTGCGACGAGGCAAAGCAGAAAGGAACCGGTATGTGGACGAGCCAGGATGCTATGCGTCTCGGTGTGCCGGTGCCCAACATCGACACGGCTGTGGCTATGCGCGACTTGTCGGCTTACAAGAATCTCAGGGTAGAGGAGTCGCATATTTTAAGCGGCCCCGTAATAAAACCGCAGGAAGACATTGAAACGATAGTCGAGGATATATACAAGGCCCTGTATGTATCTATGATTATGACATATTCTCAGGGTTTTGCTTTGCTGCTTGCCGCGAGCAAAAACTATGGATACTCACTCGATTCTTCTGTAGTGGCGAAGATTTGGAGAGGCGGCTGCATTATCCGTTCAGGGATGCTCGAACAAATAAAAACAGCTTTTGAAAGCCAGCCAGACCTTGAGCACCTGCTTGATGATAAATACTTTGCCGGCGAAGTGGTTAACAATCAACAAAGTTTGCGAAACGTGGTTTGCAAGGCGACACAATTGGGATTGCCCGTGCCGGGTATGATGGCGGCCCTGTCTTATTTCGATGGTCTTCGCAGCGCCTGGCTGCCGGCCAATCTGATACAGGCCCAGCGGGACTATTTCGGCGCGCACACGTACGAGCGAGTTGACGAAAAGGGAACCTTCCATACACAATGGTCCAATAAGGAGGTACAGAAGCATGAAACCATATCGAAAAGCTGACCCAAGCACAGTAGTCATATTCGGCGCAGCCGGCGATTTGACAGGACGCAAGCTGGTGCCTGCATTATACAACCTGTATCTTGATGGATGGCTTCCCGAGGAGTTTGCCATTGTCGGGGTGGACATCAGGAAAATAAGCGACGACAGTTTTCGCATGCACCTGCGAAAAAAGACAAGCACTTTTTCTCGCAGGGGTAAAGTTGACGATAAGACATGGAAAGAGTTCGCCAGGAAAATACATTACCTGCACGCGGACTTTAACGATGTTTCGGCATTCAAAAAGCTGCGTGACAAGTTGACCGGCATAGACAAAGAGTTTGAAACCGCCGCGAATAAGATTTTCTATCTTGCCATTCCGCCTTCGATGATAGAAACCGTGGCCGAACAACTGGGCGAGGTCAATCTTGCCGATGACCTGAACAACAGGATGGTCGTGGAAAAACCGTTCGGGCGAGATTTAGATTCTGCTCAGCATCTCAATAGCGTTCTTCAGTCTATTTTCAGAGAATCGCAGTTGTATAGGATTGACCATTACTTAGGCAAAGAAACCGTGCAGAATATTTTCGCGTTTCGTTTCGCTAATTCGATGTTCGAGCCAATCTGGAACCGTCGTTATATCGACCATATCCAGATAACCGTCGCCGAAGACATTGGCGTGGAGCACAGGGGAGCATATTACGAGCAGGCCGGGGCGTTGAGAGATATGGTCCAGAACCATTTGCTTCAACTGATGAGTCTGATTGCGATGGAATTGCCCATTTCTTTCGATGCCGATGAGATTCGTAACAGGAAAGTCGATGTTTTGCGTGCAATACGCGATATACCAGCCGAAGAGGTGCACAGGTTTGCCGTTCGGGGTCAATACGGTTCGGGCTGGATAAGGGGCAGCAAGGCCAAAGCTTACAGGAAGGAGTCCAACGTGGACCCGAACTCGAATGTGGAAACGTTCGCGGCGGTCAAACTGTATGTTGATAACTGGCGATGGCAGGAGGTTCCGTTTTATCTGCGCACCGGAAAACACCTGCCCTCAAGAGTATCCGAAGTTGTTATTCAATTCAGGCCCGTGCCGCACCAATCCTTCCCCTCGGCCGCTTTGGTCCAGCCCGAACCCAACCGGCTGATAATACGCATACACCCCACAGAAGGTATTTTGCTGCGATTTATGGCCAAGAAACCGGGCGAGGTTATACAACTGACCCCGGTTGATATGCGATTTACCTACCGCGAGGCCTTTAAGAGCAAACCTCCCGAGGCGTATGAGACGCTGCTGCTGGACGTGATGCTGGGCGACTTCACGCAGTTTATGCGGGCCGACCAGCTTGAGACGGCCTGGTCTGTCATATCCCCCATATTAGAGGCCTGGGAATCTGTGGACCCGGATGATTTTCCAAACTATGCTGCCGGCTCATGGGGACCTGAAGATGCTGAAGTCCTGATTGCCCAGGACGGACGCACCTGGCATTTACCGAGCGTGATGGGGCCTGATGAGAAATTCGGTGCCGGCTTGGAATAAACCTGCAAAAAACAAATGGGCATAACGACCTTTCTGAAAGGGGGTAAATATGCCGCGAGATTTACCAATAGGCAACGGAACGGTTTCGGCTAATTTTGACAGCGATTATAATTTGCGGGACCTGTATTATCCGCATGTCGGGATGGAAAACCAGACCGGGGGGCATCCAATCCGTTTTGGGGTCTGGGTTGACGGGGTAATGAAATGGATTTGGGACGGCTGGCAGATCGAGATGAAGTATTTGCCCGATACCCTCGTTACGGATGTCCATTGTATTCATCCCGAGCTGCAATTAGAGCTGTTCTGCCACGATTGTGTGGATTTTCATATCTGGGTGTTGTTGCGGGAGGTCATTGTCAAAGACCTCTCGGGTCGCAACCGTGAAGTGCGTCTTTTTTATGATCATGACTTTCGCATCAAGGAAAACGAAGTGGGGGATACCGCATATTATGACCCCAAAACAAGCGCGGTCATCCATTACAAGCAGAACCGTTATTTCCTGATAAATCTCTGCACATCGGAGAAATGCGGCGTGGACCATTTCGCGACGGGCATTCGTAACCGGCAGGGTTATGAAGGGACATGGCGCGATGCCGAGGATGGCGAGCTAAGCGGCAATCCAATTGCGCAAGGTTCGGTTGATTCCTGTATCGGGATAAATATGACTGTGCCTGCCAATGGGACCAATAAATGCACATGCTGGATTGCCTGCCAGCAGGATTATGACGGAGTGGCACGAATTAATAAGGTTGTCCGGGAGAAAACGCCTGAAGTTCTCATCAAACGGACAATCAACTATTGGAAACTTTGGGTCAATAAGGAGGAATGGAATTTCGAATCTCTGCCCGCGGAGGTTGCCGGACTTTTCAAGAGGAGCTTATTGATTTTGAGAACGTTGATTGACGAAGGCGGGGCAATTATCGCGGCTACGGATTACGATGTGGTGAATTTTGCCAATGACACTTATTCGTATATGTGGCCCAGAGACGGGGCGATGTGTGCGTATGGATTAATCAAAGCCGGATATGCGGATATAAGCAGACGGTTCTTTCAGTTTTGTCTGGATGTTATTTCGCCGCAGGGGTATATGCTGCAAAAGTTTAATCCCGATAAGACATTGGCTTCGTCGTGGCAGCCATGGCTGTTAAACGGGAAAGAATCGCTTCCGATTCAGGAGGACGAAACGGCGTTGATTGTCTGGTCGCTATGGCACCATTTTCATAAGTTTCGTGAGATTGAATTTATTAAGCCGCTTTATCGCCGCCTCATAATTAACACTGCCGATTTTATGGTGAAATTTCGTGATAAGAAAACGCATCTGCCTAACCCTTCCTATGACCTGTGGGAGGAGCGGGTCGGCGTGCATCTTTTTACGGCCGGTGCGGTGGTAGGCGGACTTCGGGCCGCAGCGAATTTCGCACGCGCCTTTGGGGAAACTTCCGACCAGCAGCGTTACGAGGAAGCCGCCCGTGAAATATGTGAATCAATCGATAAATATATGTGGAACGAGAAAGAGGGCTCTTTTTGCAGGACGGCTACGCCAAATGCCGACGGGACATACCAGCTGGATATGACTGTGGATGCGTCCTGTTATAGCATATGGGCTTTTGGGGCAATGGAGCCGGATAACCCGAAAGTCGCGGCAACAATGAAAAAGATTCGCGAAAAACTTCATGTGAATACTGACATCGGCGGCATAGCCCGTTACCAGGGTGATAATTATCAGCGTGTCACTACATCAAGCGAAGCAATACCGGGCAACCCCTGGATTATTTGCACGCTCTGGCTTGCGCAATATGATATTGCAGCGGCCAAAACCACCGATGAGCTTGCAAAGGCGCTGGATATCCTGAAGTGGGCGGCCCAGCGGGCGCTGCCTTCCGGGGTGCTGGCTGAACAGGTTCATCCTTTTACAGGCAAGCCCATCTCCGTCTCGCCCCTGGCTTGGAGTCACGCGACGGTTGTTATGACAGTGATTGAATATTTAGAGCGTTTGAATCAGCTTTCAGGCAAACCCGGGCAGGGACTCCACGCGTCGGGACGAAGCCATCCGGCGTGCTTGACCGCTTCCCATATTTGGGAAGGGTGAATTAAGGATTCGATTGTATGGGAGAAATATCCAGGCGCGATTTTTTAAGGTACACGGCGGGAAGCGGCGCATATCTTGCGGGCGGATTCGGAGAAAAGACCGTCAACAAACTGATTCCTTATGTGATTCCGCCTGAAGATGTTAAGCCCGGCGACTGGACCCTGTTCGCAACTACCTGTCGGGAATGTCCGGCGGGCTGCGGAATGTATCTGAGGCATCGGGAGGGACGAGTTGTAAACGCGATGGGAAATCCTGAGCATCCAATTAATAAAGGCGGATTGTGTCCGCGAGGCCAATCGGTGGTCCAGGGGCTTTATGACCCCGACCGGCTGCAAAAAACGCTTTGCGGCAAATGTGGCCGGCTGATGGATGACCCGTCAGGGCCTATAGAGGAGCTCGGTGACATATTTAAAAAAACCAAAGGTAAAATAACAATCATAAGCGATTTACAGACGGGGGCGCTTTCGGAAGTAATGGAAAGTTTCCTTGAGGCGTTCGATTCTAAAGGCCGGCTTTATTTGTATGAACCGTTTAACTGTTCGCCGTTGCGCCGGGCGCACGAACGGCTGTTCGGGTTAAACGCCATACCGGCGTATCATCTTGAGCGGGCAGATTTCATCGTCAGTTTCTGTGCAGATTTTCTGGAAGGATGGGTCAGCAACGTTCAATTCGCGGAGAAATTCGCTCAAATGCGCTCATTCAACGGCCAAAGTATCGGGCAAATGACCTATATCGGTCCGAGATTTTCAATGACTGCCGCAAATGCGGACGACTTTATTCAGGTTCCTGCCGGCGCTGAATGTGCCGTGGCGATGGCGATGCTGAAGGCAATAGTCGAGAATGGCTGGGCGAGAGCTGATGTTGAGCATATCAAGCCGATGCTCGGAAAACTAAAATATACGGGATTGGCCGAAGAAAAAATTTCACAGTTGGCCGACAAATTTGTGCACAGTAAATCGAGCGTTGCCCTTGCCGGGCCGGTTGGAGCGTCGGGGCAGGCGGCGGAAAATCTTGCGGCTGCGGTTGCGTTATTGAATTACGCGGCAGGGCGGGTGGGAGATACGGTTGATTTCTCACAAACTAACGCGCTGAGTAAAACAGTTTCAACCGACCGGCTGGCGCAGGTATTAAACGACCTGACAAAAGAAGACATCCTGGTTATTCACAATGCCAACCCGGCTTATTGTGTGCAGGGCGCAGCGGAAAATATCAGCCGGGCAGGGACAATAGTTTATTTGGGAACTATGCCCGATGAAACATCCAGACTGGCCAGGTGGATTTTCCCGACGGATTCGCCCTTGGAATCGTGGGGCGATTATGAGCCGTGGACGGGTATAAATTGCCTGATGCAGCCGACGATGGCGCGTGTATTTAAAACGATGCCTGCGGGGGATATTTTCCTTTCGTGGGCAAACGCCTCGGGTAAACCGCTGTCGCGTAAGGATATAGCCGTAAAGACATTCGAGGAATGGCTCAAATTGCGCTGGCAGGAATTGCACTCTCGTGTGGCGCCGAATGTTTTATTTGCGGATTTCTGGGGAAATGCGTTGCGGACAGGCGGCATCTGGGAAACACCGGCGAATGTGCCTGTCAAGCTGCGAGATGACATCGGTACTTTAATATCTCCGGAACCTGATACTGAATCCTGTCAGCTCTGGGCGTGGGCATCTGTAATGCTTTTCGATGGTCGTGTTTCGAATCGCGGCTGGCTTCAGGAGACGGCTGAACCGATGTCGGGACAGGTCTGGGGAAATGTAGCGGATATTAATCCCCAAAAAGCGGTTGCCCTCGGGTTGACCAGTGATGATGAAATAGAAATCACGACCAAGACTGGGCAGATTAAACTACCCGTGCGAATTACCGCTGACGTTGCCGAAAACGTCGTCGCTGTCTCTTTCGGACAAGGCCATACCGCGCTTGGCCGGCTGGCATACCGGAGAGGAGCAAATGCCTTTGAAGTTATCGACGGCTCGGAATCGACTTCGATTTTCGGTAAGGCGACGATTAAAAAAACAGGTATAAAGCTAAAACCAGTATATCTGATGGCTAATCAGCAGCAGCACAAAAGAGAATTGATGCAGTGGGTTGAACTTTCAAAGTTCCGAAAAATGCAGCCGGGTGAGGGCGACAATCTTATCCTGCCTTTGCCCGAAGGATACGACCCCGATAAAGACCTTTACCCGCCGCACGAATACAAGAATCATCGCTGGGCGATGGTGATAGACCTCTCACGCTGCATTGGTTGCGGTGCCTGCACGGTTGCGTGTCAGGCAGAAAATAATATCGCGGTGACAGGCGAGGATTCGTCTCGAAGGTGGCTTGAAATGGCGTGGCTTCGCGTTATTCCTTATCGAAGCGAGGTTAACGGCAATCGCCTCGGATTTTTGCCGATGTTGTGTCAGCATTGCGATACGGCCCCCTGCGAATCGGTCTGCCCGGTATTTGCCTCGGTGCATAATGACGAAGGACTTAACGCGCAGGTCTATAATCGCTGTATCGGCACGCGGTATTGTTCGAACAACTGTCCCTATAAAGTCCGCCGGTTCAACTGGTTAAACGTCGATTGGCAAAAGCCCCTCAACCTCCAGCTTAACCCGGATGTCACTGTGCGCGTCCGGGGCGTGATGGAAAAATGCACTTTTTGCATTCAGCGTATCCGGGCGGCGGAATTAAAAGCCAAAAGGGAACACAGGCAGGTTCGCGACGGCGATATTGAGCCGGCGTGTCTGCAATCCTGTCCGACACGGGTATTTACTTTCGGCGACCTGCTCGACCCGAAGTCTAAAGTGAGTCAGTTAACCCGTAACGACCCCCGCAGGTATCATATTTTGGAAGAATTAAACACTAAGCCCGCCATAACTTACCTGCGACGAATCAAAGTTGACGAAGAATCAGACCATAAAGATGTCTAAGCTAACGTATAACGAAATTCACGAAGATATTCTCCGGCCGTTAAGACCAGCCGGACCGATATATTATGCAATCGCGGCCATACTGGCCTGCGGCGCGACGTGGGGTATTCTGGCGTGGACTTACCAGACAAGAATGGGGCTTGGTGTAACAGGGTTACATGTCCCCATTTGCTGGTCGCCTTATATCACAAATTTTGTCTTCTGGATTGGAATCGGCCATGCCGGGACGCTCATATCGGCCATACTTTTCCTTGTTCGCTCTCGATGGCGCACGGCTATAGCGAGGTCTTCGGAGGCGATGACTGTTTTTGCGGTGCTTGTGGCGGCTATGTTCCCGTTAATCCATCTCGGCAGGTTGTGGGTTTTTTATTACATCATCCCATATCCTTCGCAGCGGCAGCTCTGGCCTAATTTTATCAGCCCGCTGGTCTGGGATGTATGCGCCGTAGGTACATATATGACCGTAAGCATAATCTTCTGGCTTGTCGGGCTGATTCCTGATGCGGCCGCTTCACGAGACAACATTGCCCAGCTTGGCGGCATCAGCAGTTTTAGAACCCGGCTTTACCGGATAATGTCGCTCGGCTGGACGGGTAGCTCCACCCAGTGGCATCACTATGGCAGGGCGTATCTGTTCTTTGCGGCACTGGCGACGCCGCTGGTTATTTCCGTTCATTCGATAGTATCCTGGGATTTTGCAATGGCCAATCTGCCCGGCTGGCACACCACAATCTTCGCCCCGTATTTCGTGGCTGGTGCCATTCATTCCGGTCTGGCAATGGTGCTTGTGCTTATGATACCGATGCGCCGCCTTTTCAATTTGCAGCGGCTGGTCACTATCGACCATTTCGAGGCAGTTGCCAAAACGATGATTGTTACGACCTTGATTGTTGGCTATGCGTATGTGCTCGAACCGTTTATCGCGTGGTATTCGGGCGATGTGTTCGAGAAACAGTTCGCCTGGTATCGCTCAACGGGATGGTTTGCCGTTTATTACTGGTCTTTGACTGTGTTCAATGTTATTGCTCCGCTTGTGTTTCTTTTCCGGGCCGCCAGACGCAATATCAAAATGCTGTTCGTTGTGGGTATTCTTGTGAACATCGGTATGTGGCTTGAGCGATTCGTAATTATCACCGGCTCATTGTCCCACGATTTTATGCCTCACAACTGGACTATGTATATACCGAGATTACCGGAAATAAGCATCACTATCGGGCAATTTTGCCTTTTCCTTTTTATGTTTTTACTTTTCGCCAAATACCTTCCAACGGTGGCTATAAGCGACGAAAAAGAGCTGTCTGCGGGGCTGCTTTATGCCCCTGAGCCGGCGGTATTTATCTCGAAGAAACAAGAGGTTAAAATCGGCAGCAAAGAATCGGGCCTGCTGGCGGTTTTCAATTCACAGGGACCGTTAATGGAATCCATAAATAAAATTCGTGAAAATGGGTTCAATCGACTTGAGGCGTTTTCTCCTTTCCGGCTCGATGAGGTCAATGCGCTGCTGCACCCCCGTAAAAGTCCCGTAAGAATATGGACCCTCACAGGCGCAATTCTTGGCTGCGTCGGCGGCTTCTGGCTTGCGATTGGTTCGGCTTATGTCAACGAGCTTTACACCGGCGGCAAATTCACCCCCGCTACTTATATACCCTATTGTATTGTCGGTTTCGAAGGCCTGATTCTCATTGGCGCTCTTTCTAATCTGGCCGGGATGCTTTTCCACGCCCGGCTTGGTCAAATCAAGCTGCCGGCCGGCTACGACAGGCGTTTTACACGAGACCGTTTCGGCCTGTTTATCGCCTGTTCGCCTGAGCAGATATCAAATGCTAAAACCCTGCTCTTATCATTCAATCCTGAGGAAATAAATGTCATCCAGTGACAAAAAAAGCCGGGGAATAGTTTTTTGGCTGGGAATAATTTTCATTCTCTGTGTTAGTGGGTGGCTCTATCTTATTTTTTATGGAGATAGTGACAAGGCATGGAGGGCGCTGCTGATTAATTTCGTTTTCTTTACGCCGCTGGCAAGCGGAATGATTGTCTGGCCTGCCGTTGTTACTGCTTCTCAGGGTATTTGGGCAAAGCCTCTCCAGCGCACGGCGTTTGCGGCAATATATTTTGCGCCGGTATCGATAGCGGCGTTTATTGCTCTCTGGATTGGGCATTCGCATTGGGCGGGATGGGCAACGCACCCAAATCTGCTTCAGGGATTCTGGCTCTATTACAAGTTCGTCTTTCTCAGGGACATCATTGCGCTTGTGCTCATCTGGGCTCTCTGTGCGGCATACGTGGCCCGCGCACGCAGAGGTGCCCCTGGAAAATTGGCCGGTTGGTTGTGCTTTGCTTATGGTGTGGTATTCACGCTGATTGCCTTCGATATGGTGATGGCGCTTGACCCGCACTGGTTCAGCACATTGTTCGGAGGATACTTTTTTGTGTCAGGAATGTATGCTGCACTGGCCGCGTGGACCGTTTTATCGATTCTGTCAGGGACAACCACCGTCGAACATCGCCACGACCTTGGGAAGCTGACAGTCGCAGTCAGTTTGCTTACGGCGTATATGATGTATTCGCAGTTGCTGCCGATATGGTATGAGAACCTGCCTGCAGAAGTACGGTTCGTTATACCGCGAATGACCATTTCACAGTGGCGATACATCAGTGCCGTTCTTACAGCAACAATCTTTCTTGGGCCGCTGGTTCTTCTTGTAACAAGATGGTCGAAACGCTCGCCTGTGTTTCTTACGGCTGTTTCAATGCTGATGCTCGTCTGTCTTTGGATTGAGCGATGGTGGGAAGTGACGCCGACGCTTGGAGGCAAATTGACATTTGGGCTGACGGAGGCAAGTATCACCGCGGCGTTTGTCGCAGCATTTTTGCTAAGCGTAATTATTTTTACTAATCGTCAAAAAACAGCGATATCCGGTTAGTGAGGTAGTTTGTTTGGAAAGCGATTGGAGGCGATATGCAGAAACGTAAACTCGGAACAGAGGGCCTCGAAGTGTCTTGTATAGGACTTGGCTGTATGGGAATGAGCCAGTCATACGGCAAAGCCGAAGAACGGGACGACAATGAGTCAATCATGGTCATTCATCGGGCGATTGAGCTGGGAGTCAATTTCTTCGACACTGCTGAAGTTTACGGGCCTTTTAAAAACGAAGAACTGCTCGGAAAAGCACTAAAAGGAAGGCGTGAGCAGGTGATTATCGCCACCAAATTCGGCTGGGAAATCACCGGCCAGTGGCCCTATGAAAGGAACAGCCAACCCCAAAAAATAAAAGACGATTGCGACGCGTCCCTGAAACGGCTCGGCATTGACACCATCGACCTTTTTTATCAGCACAGAGTTGACCCCAAAGTGCCCATAGAAGATGTAGCCGGAACGGCAGGAGAGCTTATCGAACAGGGTAAGGTAAGATATTTTGGCCTGTCTGAAGCAGGCCCGGAAACTATCAGGCGCGCGCACAAGGTATGTAAAGTGTCGGCTTTGCAATCCGAATATTCACTTTGGGAGCGGGGGCTCGAGGAGCAAATCATTCCCTTACTGCGCCAGCTTGGTATAGGCCTTGTTCCTTTTGCCCCGCTTGGCCGGGGGTTTTTGTCGGGTAAAATAAAACGCTACGAGGATATCCCTAATGGAGATTATCGCCGCAACGACCCGCGATATCAGCCGGGTAATCTTGAAAAGAATTTACAAATTGTCGAAGCTGTCAACAAAATAGCCGCCGGACGCAAAGCGACGCCGGCTCAAATCGCGATTGCCTGGACCCTGCATCAGGGCAAAGATATTGTCCCCATACCCGGCACAAGGCACGTTGTGTTTCTCGAAGAAAACCTCGGGGCTTCTCGAATCAAACTCAATAAAGATGACCTCGCGGCCCTCAACATGCTTTATGGGGAAAAAACCGGTGAGCGATACGAGCCGCGGCAAATGGCGTGGGTGGACCGTTAAATACAATTTTGCCGAAGAATACTGCTGGTTGGATAAATGAATCAAAAAGAATCGTACGCCGCTGGTGAAAAACAATATAACCGGATGTTCATATATTCGGTTGTTCTTACCCTGATAGCAGGTCTGACGCTTTTGGCTATGGCGATGGCGTATGCCTTCTGGTTTAGAAGCGGAATCGGGCCCAGGCAGCCGATTCCGTTTAGTCATCGTATCCATGCCACCGAGAAAAAGATCAGTTGTGTCTTTTGCCATTCGGGAGCGATTAATACAGATGTCGCCGGGATTCCGCCTCTTGAAACATGTATGCTTTGTCACAGCAAAATAATAATCCATTATCCGCAAATTGCCGACCTGCGAGACCATTATTACAACAAAGTCCCCGTCGAATGGGAGCGAATAAACGTTTTGCAGGAATTTGCTTACTTTAGCCATCAGACGCACATACAATCTGGCGTCGATTGCGGCAAATGTCACGGCGACGTCGCCCAAATGGACCGCATCGCAATGAAAAAGCCGTTTCAAATGGGCTTTTGCGTGCAATGCCACAGAGACACAAAGGTATCGCACGATTGCTGGATGTGCCACCGATAGATTAAACTTAAGATTATGCTGGAATTCACAAAGAAAACAAATAGTGCTGCCGTTGCCTTTATGGTGGCGGGGACAGTATGGTTTGTCGTCGGGGCATCTTACGGCATCGTATCTGCGATACAGCTTTTATCTCCCGAGATTTTCAGCAATATCCCATGGCTGGTGTTTGGCAGAACAAGACCCATTCACGTCAATACGATGCTGCTCGGTTTTGTTGCGACCACTTTAATAGGCGTAGGCTTGTATTACGTGCCGGCGTTATTGCAAACCCGCCTGTGGTCCGAGCGTCTCGGCTGGGCAAGCTGGTTTTTCTGGAACCTTACAATACTCAGCGGGCCGTTCACCTTTTCCTTCGGCCTGACACAGGGGCGGGAATACGCGGAATACATCTGGATTTTTGACGTCTCGATAATGCTGGCCATAGTGCTGGCGATTTTCAATATGATAATGACAATCGTGGGCCGTAATGAACCGATTTTGTATGTTTCAATATGGTATTTTGTCGGCGCGTTTCTCTGGACAGCGGGCGTATATCCGATTGGCAACGTTATGTGGCGACCCGCCACAGGTGCGATGCCTGGCCTGCTCGATTCGATATTTCTGTGGTTTTACGGGCATGATATTGTGGGATTGCTTTTAACGCCGCTTGCTATCGGCGCAGCTTATTTTGTCATTCCTCGCGTAACACGCACGCCGATTTATTCCTATACAATTTCGGTTTTCGGATTCTGGTCGCTTGTCGCGCTTTACACGCACATCGGCGGCCATCATATATTACAGGCGCCGATTCCCGGCTGGCTGAAAACAGTGTCCATCGTTGATTCGGCGGCTATGGTCGTGCCGGTCATACCTGTGATTGCCAATCTCTGGCTGACCGCCCGCCAGCGAAGCGGCGTCGTCTGGAACGACCCGTCGGGACGATGGGTTATGGCGGGAACCGTCTGGTATTTGATTACGTGCATTCAGGGGCCGCTCCAGTCATTGCCGAGTATGCAGCGGGTAACGCATTTCAACAACTGGACTATCGGTCACGCCCATATCGCGGTGCTTGGCTTTGCGGGTTTTATCGCGATTGGCGCGCTTTGGCACGTTCTGCCTCTTGCTTTGAAACGAAAGGTTTATTCGAATAACCTTGTGAATCTCCAGTTCGGTCTTGTGCTGTTCGGGCTTGCAGGTTTTTTTGCGGTTCTGACCATCGCGGGCTTAATTCAGGGTGGCGCCTGGTACAACGCGGAGATGGTTTACCGCGTTCTGCCCGAGCTGCCGGTTTATATGGGCTTGCGTGCCTTGCTCGGCGTTTTCATTATTACAGGCGCCATTGTCGGATTATATAACGTGATTATGACCTTAAGGTGCGGCGAGCCCTTTGAACCATCGTTGTTGGAGACCGACAAATGAAGATGACACCTGCGATGCTTGTAATAGGCGGCCTGCTTGTCTTCTGGGCGTCGGTGTTCATTATGGTAATCATGCCCGCGATGACGATGAAAATTGAGCCGTCCGAAATCTGGCGACCCTGGACGCCCGATGAGCATGCGGGACATAAGCTTTATGTTTCCAACGGTTGCAGCTATTGTCATTCACAGTATGTCAGAATAATTGACTGGGACCGCGGGGCACAGAGAATCGCGCAAGCGGGTGACTATGTAGGCCAGGAGCCGGCGATACTCGGCACCGAGCGCACAGGCCCCGACCTATCGCAGGAAGGCGGCGAAAGGCCCGATGACTGGCACATTGCCCATTTTGTCAACCCGCGAAATACAAGCCCGATATCACTGATGCCATCGTGGGAATTTCTCGGAAAAGAAAATATCCGGCTGCTGACGGCTTATATGCAGGCAGAGGGAGGCAAGAATGCCGATGCCCGCGTTGCCCGCCAGAAATACTGGAAGAAGCCCGCAGAAACCGCTTATAAACAAGGCCCCGACAAAAACGTGGAGTGGCTGCACGAAAATATCCCGCCAATCTGGAGGTCGATGCCGAATCCATATCCTGCCACCGAGCCGGACCTGCTGCGGGGGAAAAAGATGTATCAGGAATTTTGTATCAGCTGTCATGGTCCCGTCGGCGATGGCCAGATGCCTGCCGCAAAATATATTTATCCGCCGCCGCTGAATTTCACAACCCTTCGCAGGCATCTTGTTGAAGGCAAATACATAGGTGGAATCCTCTACTATCAGATTATGAACGGTATCACCGGTACCGCAATGCCATATTTCAAGCGTGACCTCGAATCGGACAAAATCTGGGCAATATCGAATTATGTCGCGGTAAGTTTCATCGGCTATACCGACGCCGGTATCGAGCCGAGAGGCATCGAAGCTTCTTACGAGTTGAACTGGGAAAACCCATATCTTATTAAAGAACCAAACGAGCCAAATGAAAAATTATGATAGATAGTTACGCATTTTTTGTTATCTGGCTTGCTTTTGCGATACTGGTTATCTGTGCGATAATTCCTTTCTTCGTCTGGGCAATCCGTTCAGGCCAGTTTTCCCGTTTCGATTACGCCGGCCGGCTCGCCCTGAAAAGCAGGATTGTCGAAGACCAGCCAAAAAAGGAAAAATAAATATGTATCAGCTTAGTGTTCTGCAAAATCAATGGCTTGTTTTGGCGCTATTTGGCGGCGTAGTCCTGATGCTCGGTTTGGTTTCGATGTATCTGATGATGTGGCGGCCTCGAATTGATGCGCCGCAGCCGTTAGCTGGAGGACGGGCGCTAATAAGGTGGATTCCATGGTTTCTTTTCGCTCTTTTAATCAGCATTGTGATTTTCCAGTTCACCTACGCAATTATTTTACATTTCTACCCGCCCAATATATGAGACCGGTATGAACAGAATGCGAAAAGAATACGAAGAACAAACAATGATATCTTCACTGGCGAGCTGGATAATTTTAATTGCTGCTGCCTCGCTGATTATGTGCTGGGGAATGTTCGTTGAGATGATAGTCGGGGTGCAGCCGTCACATTGGGATTTCGGCGTCCTGCCCGATACGCCGAGTCAGTCCGTCTATTCAACAGCGTTACCACCGTCTGACGTCAATGTGCCTTACCAGATACATCCTGTTCCTGACGCAAATCTTCCGCCCGGAGAAATAAAACAGTGAAACGTCTAATCATATTCTTATTCGCCGCCGCGGTTGTAATCGGCGGTTCGACAATCGCTTTCCTGCTGTTCACAGGGCCTCGAATGTTCGTTCAACCGAATATCCGCCAGTTCCAGGCAGTGATGCCGGTAACACCGCCTAATGCTGTTCCGGTTAGAGATGTAATAGAACCTGTGCCCTCTAAGGAGCAGGCACAGAAACTTGCCAATCCGTTCGACGCGAATGAAAATAACATCGCAAAAGGGAAAATCTATTACGGCTATTACTGTGCCTTTTGTCACGGAGACAAAGGCGACGGCTTCGGTCCCGTTGGCTACAGTTACGTTCCTGTGCCGGGCGACCTGAGAGGCCCTAAGGTTCGGGCAATGTCCGATGGCGAGGTTCTTTACTCGATGCTTACCGGCACGGGGCACGCTCCTATGCTGCAAAGAATAGTTCCATCAGAATACTGGTGGTATTTAGTTCTTTACGTCCGGCAGTTTGAAAAAACAGATAATCAATAGAGATGGGAGAAAGCGATATGGAAAACAAAAATTACAATTACATAATAATTGGGGCGGGACTTGCGGGCTGTTACGCCGTTGAAGGAATCAGGTCACAGGACACGAAAGGTTCGATACTGCTGGCTTCCGCCGAAAATTATCTGCCCTATGACAGGCCGCCGTTGACGAAGAAACTGTGGTTCGGAAAAAAGAAAGTCGAGGAAATTTTTGTCCACCCGCAGCAGTATTTTGATGACAACAATGTCGATGTCCTGCTCAATATAAAGGCGATAAAAATCGACCCGGCAAACAAGGTCGTTACATTCAATGACGGAAGCTGCAATTATGGAAAGCTGCTGCTGGCAACCGGCGGCTCACCTCGCCGGCTCAATATCGAAGGCGGCAATCTTGATGAAATCTATTACTATCGTTACCTCGATGATTTTATTCGATTGAAATCTCGCGTCAGCAAAGGCACAAAAGCCCTTGTTATCGGGGGCGGGTTCATCGGCTCCGAAATTGCCGCAGCCCTCAACATCAATAAAGTTGACGTAACAATGCTGGTGAGAGGTGAATACCTCGTTGAGCAGGTTTTCCCGAAAGCTCTCGGGGGGGCTATCCAGAATGATTTTATTGAACGGGGAATCAAAATATTTACTCAGGACAGCCCCGTTTCAATCGCCAGGCGTAACAATCATTTTGTGACGCGCACCAAAAACGGCAAAGAAATTTCCTCGGACGTGGTCATTGCCGGTATCGGTATCGAGCCCCAGATGCAATTGGCAAAAGCCGCGGGATTGCCGGTGGATAACGGTATAGTAGTCAACGAATTTCTGCAAACCTCCTCGCCGGATATTTACGCCGCCGGCGACAACGCTAATTTCCCGTATCAGGCGCTCGCCAGGCGTATGCGGGTCGAGCATTGGGATAACGCCGTCAATCAAGGCAAAACCGCCGGCATGAATATGGCTGGCGCAAACATCGCATACACGTATATGCCGTATTTTTTCTCAGACCTCTTCGATTTCGGCTACGAAGCCGTCGGCCTCGTTGACTCTAAGCTCGAAACCTATGCCGACTGGCAGAAGGAAAATAACACAGGCGTCGTATACTACCTCGAAGACGGCAAAGTTATGGGAGTGATGATGTGCAACGTATGGGAAAAGGTTAGTGCGGCCCGCGAACTTATAAAAAGCAACAAACGGATGACGATACCTGAATTGCAGGGGGCTGTTCGTTAATTTCAAAAAGAAAAGGAAAGGAATTACCATGAAACTTCAAGAACAAAAATGCGTTCCATGCCATGTCGGGATGCCGCCGCTTTCGCATGAAGACGCAATAGCTATGCACGAGGAGATTCCGGAGTGGACCCTCAAAGACAATGCTGTTGAAAGGACGTTTACGTTCAAGGATTTCAAAGAAGCGATGAAGTTCGTAAACAAAGTCGCAGAGACGGCTGAGCAGGAGGGCCATCACCCGGATATTCACATTTATTACAACAAGGTGCGTCTGGAGCTTACAACACATAAAATCAAAGGGCTTTCCGAAAACGATTTTATCCTTGCCGCCAAAATTAACTCTATAAACCTCGCAGACGTTCGGTAAATTTGGCCTCCAAATGCAGGTCGGTTTTAAGTTTCGTTGCCGGCTCGTCGGCCAGGGGCGTTTTAGTGTCCGGCAAAATTAATTCCGGGGCCAATTCCAGAAGCGGCACGGCCACAAAAGGGTAGCTGCGTATAGAGGGGTCAGGCAGGCAAAGGCCCGGCTCATCTGATAGGGTCATTTCATATAAAATCACATCGAGGTCAATCGTTCTGGGTGCAAATTTATCTCCAGAGCGAACGCGACCAAGTTTTTCTTCTATTTTTCGCAGAATGTCGAATTTCAGTTCGCGGGGACTGCGGTCTGTTTGTATTTTTATGACGCCATTGATAAAATCCGGCTGCTCACTTTGACCGACGGCGGGCATTTTGTAAAAGTTGGATACAGCAGTAATGGTGACATATTTCCTGAGCATAAGCAAAGCACGGGGAATATTGTCCAGCGGCTTAATATTCGAGCCGACGGCGACATACGCGTCTTCAGCCATTAGTTTGTGTCCTGAAAATTTCAACGCCGACGCTTTTTGCAAATCGCAGCGCTCCGGGCTTATCAACCCTTACCTGCACCGCCTTGATGAAAGAATGGCCAAGGCAAATTCGTGCAATCTCGCCCGCCAGCCGTTCGATAAGATTAAAGCTTGAATTTTCTACCATCGCGATTATCTCTTTTTTGATTTCCTTGTAATCAACGGAATCTTTGAGATTATCGGTTTGGCAGGGCTTGACAAGGTCGGCGTAGAGGATAATGTTGATTAGAACGTCCTGTTTTTGTGTGCGTTCCCAGTCGTTGAGGCCGATGATGCAGTGCAGCAGCAGGTCGTTTATCCGTATTTTATCAAGTTTGGATATTATTTCTTTTTCATCCATAAGTATTGCTCAAAAGGTTTCTGCCGCCATCGACAAAAATCACCTGACCCGTTATGAATTCGTTGTCGATAAGAAATCGCACGACCGCGACAATCTGCTCGATCGTGCCGATGGCATTTAGGGGATTCGAGGATTTTAGCTGTTCGAGATACGACAGGTCTTTGCCGCGAGGGGGCAAAATCAGGCCGGGCGCAATGCCGTTGACACGGACAGCGAGAGCAAATTCGAGAGCCATCATTTTTGTCAGTGTAAAAAGAGTGCGTTTGGCTATTGCGTATGCGGCGTGGAGGCGGTCGTAGTCGGTTATGCGTGAATCGAGCATATTGATAATCACAGGCAGCTTATCCGGTTTCCTCGTCTTGTTAAGTTCCGCAAACGACCTGCTGAGCAGCAGCGGGGCGTACGCGTTTATCATCATATTGCGGTTAATGTCGTCAATGGTAATTTCGGCGAGCTGGCCCTCTTCGAAAATTGACGCATTGTTAATTAAAACGTCAATCGGCCCCGCCAAATCCCATACCCGATGCATCAATTTTTCGCATTGATTGGCAGAACCGAGGTCTGCGCCGATTATAAATGTTTTGACTCCCGTATTGCTTATTTCTTTTGATAGCTGCTTTGCGGCGGATTCGGAGGAGTTATAATGAATGACAATAGCGTCATCTTGCCGGACAAGCCCGCCTGCTAATCCTCGCCCGATACGATTGGCTGCTCCTGTTATCAGGTATGTGCGGCGAGTTTGAGTCATTTTTTAACTCCGCAGGCCGACAAAAATTCCGAGCGCAGCGCCGGGTCGGAATCGTAATTGCCGCGCCAGAAAGTGGTGCGGGTAACCGGTGCCATTCCTTTTACGCCTCGCATCTCAACGCATAAATGATGTGCCTCAAGATATACCGCTACTCCGTGCGGCTTGAGAAGCTGGTTTAATGTTTCGGCTATCTGCTGACCTATTCGTTCCTGGACCGTGAAGCGTTTTGCGACGATGTGCACTAAACGCGTGAGTTTGGAAATGCCGATTATGTGTTCGTGAGATATGTACCCGATGTATGCCTGCCCGTAAAAAGACAGTCCGTGATGCTCGCATAATGAGAAAAACAGGATTGGCCCTTCGATTATCTGGCTGAGATGACAGTCCGGGCCGCCGTGACACTCGGTATCAAACACCTTGACTAATTTCGGGTCGCCGTCATAACCATCCGTTGCCTCAATCATTGCATCTATAAAACGACGTGGCGTTTCTCGTGTAGAGTCGGTATTCAGGTCCAGCCCTAAAGTAGTGAATATTTCAGCAGCGTAAGTTTCTAATTTACAGGTTTGCTCCGGGCTGATTTTGCGTTTGTGAACCTGTGTAATGTCATTTTCATCGGAAATGTCGTGCGTAGTCATTGCAAAGTCCTCTATTATGTTTTTGCCAGAACCTGTCGAACCCTTTCATCCATTGCCTGCTGGTCTGTCGCGAAACTGTTCAGGCCCGCAAGATTCATCAAACTATCCAGTCCGATGGATTTATCCTCAAGTGCGTCTTTCCAGTTTTCCAGCTTTGGGATTTTACCTTCTTTTGCGCTTGTCGCAATCTGTGAGTCACTCCAGCGGACAAGCACGTCGCCGCACTTATGCTTCTCGAAAAATTCAAGCAGGTCATTGGGAGTAAATTTGTCGATATCTTCTTTTTCGAGGGCGTCTACGCAGGAAACCAGCTCGTCATTTATGTCCCAAAGGGTATTCAGATTAATGGCCTCCGGCTTAACGTCATTATTCAAACTGATGCGGTAATTCTCCGCGGTTTTATCTTTTATTTCATCAATAGGCAGATTCAAAGCCAGAAATTCGTCGGCCGCTTTAGGAGGCATCGTCATTACGTCAATTCCCGCTAAATCCCGAATCTGTGCCCCTGTTCTGAAGCTTGCGCCTATTTGAAGCGTTTGCGAGACACCCGACTGGCGAAGCTGCCTGATGGCTTTTTGAGAGGCAAGCGTTGCCTTTTCGCCGATGTACAATCCGCTGCCAAGCTTGTTATCGACGATGAAGCTGTTTAGCCGGCCCAGGAAGACGTTCACGTATGCCGGCTTCGCCATTCGCGCGATAAGATAATTCTGCCGCGATGAAAACCCTAATGTGTGATTGACAGGAATACCCTGCCCCGAAAGTTTGCGTGTTGCCAGAAGTCCTGCGGGTGTAAAGGGTAGTTTAATTATGAACCGCTCAGGACAGATTTCATAAAATCGCCTGGCATAATCGACCGCAAGAGTTACATCATTGGCCAAATCGGTGTGTTCTTCCACTGAAACATACGCGTCAAATTTTTCCACCAGACGCAGCGCATGCCAGGCATTGAGAACAAACGCGATTTCGAGAATAATTTGTTTACTGGTCATGTGCGGGTATGATGCGAGAAAATCAGCCGTCTCCGATATTAGCGAGTCATACCGTCCCGTCTGTATTTCTTTATTCAGAAGGGTGTTGTTCGTTGTTAAAGCTGAAAATTCCCGTGTCCATCGCTGCTGTGCCTCATCGATGTTACCTGTATCGAACCATAGCCTGCTGCCAAGTTTACTTAACTGCTGCCAGACAGGATTGCTTTTAAAAGAGTTAAGTTGACCAAAGTGAGGGTTGAAACTGTCCCTGATGAATCGGTGAATCCGAGTCGAAATGCCTAATTCCGCTTTTCCTTTTTTCATATCTGCGCCCCTTTATCTATTCCCCGAATCTGATTACGTTAAGAGTACCCTGCCCGTTGCGAAATTGCAACAATATTTGGCTTTATGCGTTAGTATTTCCTGTATTATATGGCCGTCAAAATGCTTTAAAAACGACGATTGGGGGTGAGCTTTTTTACTTCTGTTTTAAGATTGAGCGCGTTATGTTGTTTAAAGTAATTTGCGAATTTCAGAAGTCTTTTCATCAAGGCATTGTACGCAAGAGGTTGCGGGTTTGAATCCCCCGCCTCCAGTCTTGTTGAGTTAAAGTGTTGCTAGGCAAGAACTTAGGTTCTGCTGTTATGGGTAAAACGGAATCATGCTCGACATCAAAACAAAGGGTAGAGGAAAGCTTGTCTCATAAACAGCCGGGCAAAATCGTTTTGTTACTTGTTCTGTTGTTTGTCAGCCGGGGATATGCGAATGACCGCCTTTTCTGGCATGATGTTTGGCTCGATAGTGAGGGGAAGCTGCTTTCCTGGTCGGATGCCAATTCACCTTATCACGAAGTTGTTACACACGCATGGGACATGTTCAAAAAAATTCCCGTTCAGCCAAACGGCTTAAAGACGTATTTTATGTACCCGGTATTCTACGGGCCGAAAGATACCGGCAAAGAGCTGTTCACGGGGCGGGACTGGACGCATAATCCGGGCGGCCTTTTCGCGATGCTTACGGATTCGGCTTTTCTGTATTACGCTTACAGCGGCGATGAGAATGTAATGCCGCTTGTCCGGGATATGCTGGACTATTCTATCACCAATGGCAGCACAGAACTAAACGATGACTGGAGCTGTGTGCCTTACGCAAGCTCCGATGGCGGCAGTTTGTATTATCGCGGCGCAGACGAGACACGGTATGAAAAGGACCCAAGATACCGCGGCAGGGGGGATGGTGTGGGGTTCATCGAACCGGATAAAATCGGTGAGCTGGGGCTGGGGTATCTGCGGTTTTATGAATTCAGCGGCGAGAAAAAATATCTCGATGCCGCAGCCAGATGCGCTGATACACTTGTAAAACATATCCAGGCGGGCGATGACGGGAATTCGCCGTGGCCTTTCAGGGTTGACGCGAAGACGGGCAAAATTTTCAAGGAGCGATATACGTCCAATACCGTGGGGCCTATAAAGCTGCTCGATGAGATGATTCGGCTGCGCATCGGCGATACGAGGACATATCAGAAGACGAGGCAAACGGCGTGGAACTGGCTGATGGGGTACCCGGTACAGAATAATGTTTGGACACAGTATTTTGAGGATATTTATATTTATCCGGATTACCGCACAAATATAAATCAGTATTGCCCGCTTGAGACCGCACGTTATCTTCTCGAGCATCCCGAATATGACAGCCGGTGGCGCGAACACGCCGGGACAATCATCGAATGGGTGAGGCAGCACTTTGCGAAGAATTCGAGAACGATGGGGGGATTGCCGGAAAAAGGTGTCCAGTGGGGTGCTGAAGTAATCAGCGAGCAAATCAACGATATGGACAAAATGACAAGTCATACGGCTCGTTATGCGTCTGTGCTGGCGCTTTGGTATGAAAAAACCGGCGATGCGAACGCGATGGAGCGGGCGTTTCGTTCTTTTAACTGGGCAAGTTATGGCTGCCGGGAAGACGGACTTGTCAAAACCAGTATCGATGAAGGGACGGGTTACTGGTTCTCAGATGGTTACGGCGACTATATGAGGCATTTTTTAAGAGGATTGTCTTCGGTGCCGCAGTGGGCTCTGCCGAATGAGGGTCATCTCCTGAAAAGCAGCTCGGTTGTTCGTTCCATCAAATATGAAGCGGATAAAATTGTCTATAAGACCTTTGACGCCGAATCGAGGGAGCTGTTCAAGCTGGCTCATCAGCCGCGGGAGGTCGTAGCTGGAGACAAGAAACTCGAATTAGCGGAAAATATTGAGCGGTCGGACGATTGCTATTCGGCGCAGGCGCTTGCGGGAGGCGGTTTCGCGGTGCGCATTAGGCACAGCGGGCCGGGGGAAGTTACGGTTTATATGAAGTGACTTGGCTTAATGTGCGATTTTAACCCATCTTTTAATCCTTTACAGCGGGGCGTTGATATAAGAAAATAATGTTCGAAGTAGTATTTCGTTTATAGGTCGGTTCATCATTAATGGAGATTGAATTATGACGGTAAGAAGCGAGGCCAAGTGTCTGCCAAACATCGCAAAAGCAAATCCTAAGGTGCCGGTTATAGGCGTTTTTGCGCCGTGTGACCCGCGGATAGACGAACAAAGCCGAACTCGCGCGAAAAACATTGTCTCTTTAGTGGCTAATGCTATAAGCGGCAAGGTCGTGCTGCCGGGCAATGTGGCGGTGCCGGTGGTGTATTCGGCTGTTCTTGTGGATAATGAATCTCAGGCCGATATAGTTGCCCAGCAATTCAGACAGGCCGGCGTGGATATCCTTGTTTGTGTGCCTGATACATGGGCGTTCCCGCAATTGACAACGATTTCTCTGCTCCAGCAACTTCCCGACAATACTCCCTTGAACATCACCTGCGGCAACTGCGGCCCAAGACCGGGAGTAGTATATGCCCAGGCCCTAAACGGCGCTTTAAGTCAGTCGGGTAGAATGGTTCATCTGAATGTTGGCACATGGCCTGATACGGGAATCAAACCGAAAATGACTGAAAAGACAGAAGAAGACCTCATCGACTGGTGCTATGCGGCTGTTACCGCTGTGGCTCTTCGCGGAAGAAGGGTGATGATATTCGGTCATGACTCGATGGGGATGGAGACTGCCCTTGCGCATATCCTGCCAACGAGAAACACATTCGGCCTTGAAATAACCCGGCTGGATATGAAACTGCTGGCGGATATGCTGGCGAAGCAGGCATACGATAAAAAGGAATTGAAAAAATTACGCGGCTGGATTGACAGGTACATCGGCGACCGGCTCGAACTGAAAAGCGAAGAGGACAGTGTACGTTTTGACAAGTCGCTGGCGATGTACCTTATCAACCGAGACCTGATGACCCAGCTTAATGCTGTGGGCGGCGGGTTTATGAGCCAGCTCGAATGGGGCAGCGACCTGAGGGGATTGCCTTTGCCGGTGGCGGATTGTATGGAATCGTTATTTAACAGCAGCTTTGACCATAACGGCAAAAAACCTCCTCTGCCGTTCGCAACTGAAGCGGATATGCAGGCGCTGCTTACGATGCTTTTTATGACGTATCTTAGCGGCGGAAACCCGCCTTTGTTTATGGATTTCAGGAAGGTCTGGGAGGGCTGGGAAATTAAAGAGTTGGCCGAAGAAATCGGTGTAACGGATTTGCCCGACGATGCGGACTGGCTCAGGAAAGGCCTGGTTGACGGCAACAACTCAGGCAGCGCATCTCTCGACTGGGCTGCTATGCCCGGCGCGGGCGTCAAAGAGATTATGAGCAGGATAAGTATGCCTCTGGCAGATGCTGAGTATTTCCCCGGTGGCGGAAATTCCTTGACGTTTATGACTCCGGCCGGAATAGAAGGTATTGCCGGCAGAATGGCGTACGGCTATAGCAGCAACAAATTCAGCTTCCTTTGGGACGAGGCGGTTACGACCGAGGTCCCCGAGAAACTTTCGCAGAAAATGGTCAATCTCACCAACTGGAACTGGCCCCATACCTTCCTCGTGCCCAAATACGCCTCGATGGTTGAATACAAGCAATACGCGCCTGCCAATCATCTGCACATGGTATGGGGACTGCCAACGGCTCGCTTGCAATACTGGATGGATTTGACGGGCGTATTGAGTGTTACGCCGTGGGCGGCAAGGCCTAAATTTATCGAAGGCGTGGACCGTCCCCAGCCCCTGATTCATCTTATCAACGGCGGAGAGGATTTATTCAGGCATCTGTAACAGGCAGAGAAGAAAAACGGCTCGTCGAATTGACGAGCCGTTTGAGTTTGTAATTAAGTTTCTGACTTAATCCTTTAGCAACTGACCTCCGGAATCAATATTATCCTTCGTAAAAACCCGCGAAGAAAGCGTAACTTCTTTGTCAATCTTTTTGCCGTTGAGAAGTTCGAGACCAAGTTCAATGGCTTCTTTGCCGCCCGTCGGGTATTCGAAACTTGCCTGCAAAATGCCCTGTTTGACGTATGCCTGGCCTTCCTGGGGCAGGCCGTCAATGCCTACGAATATGATGTTCTTTTCGCGGCCTGCGGCCTGCGCGGCGAGGTATGCCCCGTGAGCGCCTGGGTCGTTGTGGGCGTAAACAAGGTCAATTTTGTCGAAGCGGGCAAGCGCCGACTCCATTTCCTTTCTCGCATCGGGCTCGAGCCATTTCATATCGGCCTCGAAGATTACTTCAATCCCGCTATCCTTTATGCCGTCGCGGAAGCCGGAGTGCCTGTCCTGGCCGGGAGTTGAGGTCATCAGGCCCATCAGTTCGACGACTTTGCCTTTGCCGCCGAGTTTCTCGACAATCCATTTGCCGGCGGCTTTGCCGATTTTTTTGTTGTCCGCGCCGATGAAGCAGGTGTACTGGTCGCCCAGCACACGCCTGTCGAGCACGATGACGGGGATACCTTTCTGGAATGCCTGCGCCACGACGGGGGTAAGCGGCGCGGCCTCCTTAGGACTTATTATGATGAGGTTGACGCCCGCGCTGATGAATTCTTCCATCTGCGAGCGTTGTTTGAGGGTGTCGTTCTGGGCGTCTTTATAGACGACCTTGATTTCAGGATGTTTATCGGCGGCGGCTTTTACATCGGCGTTCATTTGTACCCTCCATGGTTCGCCGAGGTTGCACTGGCTCATGCCGATAGTCCACTTTGCTTTCGTGCCTTCTTCTTTTTTGTCGGCGGGCTTTTTTGAGCAGCCGGCAATGGCGATGAGTCCGGCCAGCAGGGTGACAATTAAAAGCGACAGGGTTCTCTTCATGTTTTTTCCTTTCAATATGCAGGTAACAATTATTTTTTCTCTTTCTGCAGCAGGACCGCTGCAATGATAATCGCGGCGGTGAGCATCAGGCGTTTGTCTTCGCCCACGGCGTTGATACTGAGTATTTTTTCGAGATAACCTATTGTTAAGACGCCAATCAAAGTCAGCCAGATACCGCCGCGGCCGCCCTGCAGGCTTGTGCCTCCGATGACGACCATCGCGATGGCGGAAAGCTCATAGGACATACCCGCTTCAGGGTCGCCCTGAAGCTCCTGGGCGGCCTGGCACATTCCGGCAACGGCACAGAACAGGCCGCTCATGCCGTAAGCGAGTATTTTTGTCCAGCCGACAGGGACGCCGGAAAGCCGGGCGGCTTCTTCGTTGCCGCCGATTGCGTAAATGTATCGGCCATATCGCAGCTTGACCAGAAGTATCCAGGAAATTATGAGGCAGGCGATAAAAATGAGCGTAACGACGGTGATATTATCGCCGAGTACTTTGGAATTGATAAGGTTAAATATCTGGGGGACATTCACATACTTGTATGAGCCGTCGCTTTGCTGGACGGCGGTTGATATTTTCTGTCCGCCTGATACCCATTTTGCCATGCCGCGTGCGAAAACCATCATCGCAAGCGTAGCGATGAAGGGCTGAATTCGAAACTTCGCTATGACGGCCCCCGAAAACATTCCGCAAAGCGAGCCGATAACCAGACACGCCAAAATCGCTATGGGAGTCGAAATACCTTTGTGAATAGTGAACAGCGAAAAGAATACGGCGGTCAGGGCGAGGATGCTGGCGACCGACAGGTCAATGCCGCCGCTGATGATAACGAGAGTCATGCCGCAGGATAGTATCCCGTAAACGGAAACGGCACGCAGCATATCGCGGTGGGTTCCCCATTTGTAAAAGGCGCCGTCTGCGTTAAAAAGCAGGCCCAGGGCGAAGACGATTATCAATGCCCCGAATGCCCGTGCGGTAGGAGAGGTAAACCAGTGTTCGGAGGCCAGACCCGAGAGTTTTGCCGAGGACTTTTCTGTTGTCGCCATATCGCCTTTCTTAATTACTTTGTAAGCCCATTGCCGCGTGAAGGATTTTTTCCTGCGTTGCCTGTTCGGAGTCGAATTCAGCGGTAATTGAGCCCCGGTGCATAACGATGATTCTGTCACTCATTGCCAGCAATTCGGGCATCTCTGAGGTTATGAGTATAATTGCCAGGCCGGCGCTCGTCCATTTATTCATCAGCTCGTAAATCTCATGTTTAGCGCCGACGTCAACTCCCCTTGTGGGTTCATCGAGCAGGAAAACCTTCGGCTCCGTTTCTATCCATTTTGCCATCACAACTTTCTGCTGGTTGCCTCCTGATAAGGAATTCACTGACATTTTCAGGCTTGCGGCCTTAAGGTTAAGGGCTTCTTTCTGCTCGGTGGCGCTTTTAATTTCGTCGCCTGGCCTTAACCAGCCCAGAGGCGAGAACTTCTTCAGTGCGGCCAGCGTTACATTATGAACGATGTTCATTCCCAGGACCAGACCGTTGGCCTTGCGGTCATTTGTAAGCAGTGAGATTCCCCGGCTGATGGCGTTGGCTGGTGTTGTCGGCTTGTATGGCCGGCTGTCGAGCTCGCAATCGCCCTGTGCTTTGCTTCCGTATGTTCCGAAAATGCCGTTTAACAGTTCGCTGTTTCCCGACCCCTGAAGTCCGGCTATGCCGAGGATTTCTCCGCAGCGTACGCTGAATGAAACATCGTTTACAGCGGGCATTGGTTTACCGGCCGGGTCCGGCAGGGTGAATGAATTTACTTTCAATCGGACCTGTCCCGGAATAGATTTGTGCCGGGGGAACTGCTGGTTTAACTCTCTGCCGACCATCCATTTTACCATTTTGTCCCGGTCAAGTTCTTTGGCGGTTGCCGTTCCGACATACGCGCCGTCACGTAATACCGTGATGCGGTCGGCAATTCTGTAAATCTCTTCCATCTTATGTGAGATATAGATAATACCGCAGCCGGATTTCTTGAGCTTGTCCACAATCGCGAATAACTTCTCGACCTCAACGTCGGTTAGCGCGCTTGTCGGTTCATCCATAACGATTATGCGACAGTCAAAGGCAAGCGCCTTGCAAATCTCAACCATTTGCTGAATGCTCAGGGGATAACTGCCGAGGTTTCGAGTGACATCTATATCCAGTCCTACTTCATCAAGGAGCTTGCGGGATTCGGTTATCATCTCTTTTTTATTGAGCCACAGGCCCCGGCACTTTTCACGGCCCAGAAAAATGTTTTCGGATATGGTCATGGATGGCACAAGGGACAATTCCTGGTGTATTACGGATATTCCGGCAGCGGCGGCCTCGTGAATCGAGGCAAATCGGACCGGCTGCGAGTTCAGGTTAATCTGCCCCTCGTAATCCGTGTGGACGCCGGCAAGAATTTTAATGAGTGTGCTTTTGCCCGCTCCGTTCTCGCCTGCCAGAACGTGCACCTCGCCGGCTTTGAGGTCGAACTGGACATCCGTAAGGACTCTTACGCCGGAAAAGCTCTTGCAGATTCCGGTCATTTTAAGAAGCTGACTTGTCTTTGCCTGTTGGTCAATCATTGACTGTTTCTTTAGACGTTTTTAGGACTCTTATACCATCCGGTATTAGAACCGAATTTGCCCGAAGGTTCAATTGTTTTTAACGTCCTATTTAGCTTGATGCCTTGACGAATATCAATACAATGGCAGGCATAGAACTTATAGGGGAAACGATTGACTGTCCATAGGATAAGCATGGTTAATACTCTCATATTACTGCTGAACATTTGCAGCGCATCCTGTTTACAGGCTGTTCCCGTAAATGACCATTTTTTATTGGCACCGGTGCAGGATGTCAACCGCAGCGAGTGGCTCAGGGACGCCCGGCAGTACCGTGACATCGCCAGAAACGACGCGGAGCAGAAGGCCGGGGTGAATGCCTGGCGTATATACGACCGCGAAGATTTAAGGTGGATGAGCAATGATTTCACGTGCCGGATGTGCATGACATACGATGCTGATTTTTATGACCCTTCCAGCGACGAGTATCTCATTGATTCCGTGCTTGCGGATGGCGTTAAAGAATTCGGCAGTTACGATAGTATCGTGCTTTGGCAGGCCTATCCGCGACTCGGATTCGACGAGCGAAACCAGTTCGATTTTTACCGCGATATGCCCGGCGGTTTGTCACGAATTAAAACAATCGTTGAAAGGTGCCATTCGAAGAACGTTCGTGTTTTCATAGATTACAATCCATGGGACACGGGCACCCGCCGCGAAGCGAAAAGCGATTACGAAATGCTGGCTGAAGTGGTTGCCTCGATTGGCGCAGACGGTGTTTTTCTGGACACGTTATCCGAGGGCTCCGAAAAGCTGAGGGCCACACTGGATAAAGCCAAACCCGGTGTTGCGATTGTCAGCGAGGGGGTTCCACCCGATGAGCAATTGGCTATATGCAGCGGTTCCTGGGGACAGTGGCTCGATGAGCCGAAAGAGCCGGGAATTCTAAAGTTGAAGTGGATTGAGCCGAGGCACATGCAGTATCAGATTCGCCGCTGGGACCGCGACCGCAGTGATGAGGTTGAAATTGCTTTTTTCAACGGCAGCGGCATGCTGGTATGGGAGAACATTTTTGGAACATACAATCCATGGAACCTTCAAGACAGACAGAACTGGAAAAAGGCAAATATGATTCTGCGCTTTTTCGCGGATATTTTCGCCGGCCCCGGCAGCGAGCCGTATTACCCGTCGAAGAATTCGCAGGTTTATATCAATCACTGGAGCGGTTCAGGGATAGATTTGTTTGTGCTGGCCAACCGTGGCAAGGCATTAAAAGACGAAGTATTGTTTGAAGTTCCAGTTGAGCCGAAGATGAAACTATATGACCTTTGGAATGGTCAACCTATCGAGCCGAAGGTTCAAAAAGATAAAGCAATGGTTAGCTGTTCCTTAGATAAACTAGGCTGTATCATCGCGGTTAGTAAAACAGAAAAATATGTTGGTTTACAGCAACTTCTTAAAGCCCTGTCAGAAATTTCCTCTGGACAGGAAAAAAAAGATGATAAAAGGAATTTTACAAAGTCGGTTATATATGCTGACCCTGTGGTTGCTACGCCGCCGGCAAAGAAGAATGATAAACCTGCCGGTATGGTGTTTGTCCCCAGTACTGCTAAAACTTTCACGATAGAACACATTCGAGGAGAATGTGGTTGCTATCCTGATTCTGAAAGCGAGGATATTAATAAAGACAATTTCGGTTACGGTCTTAACAATGGGGCTGTATATCCATATGAAATTCATAAGACAATCAGGCACAAAATAGGCCCCGTTGCGGTCAAGCCGTTTTTCATCGACGAGACAGAGGTCACCAACGCTGAATATAAGAAATTTCTCGACAGTACCGGCTATAGCCCAAAGTACAAAGAAAACTTTCTGAAACACTGGCCGGCCGGAAAAATGCCCGGAGAACTGGCGGACCATCCTGTTGTGTATATCGATATTGACGACGCGAGGGCCTACGCAAAATGGGCCGGCAAGCGTCTGCCGACGGAGTTTGAATGGCAGCTGGCCGCGCAGGGGCCGGACAATCGCAAATGGCCCTGGGGAGATACTTTTGACCCCAATAACTGCAACACCACAGGTACGCATACTCTGCCGGCGCGTTCCTGCCCGAACGGCAGAAGTCCCTATGGCTGCTATAATATGTCAGGCAATGTATGGGAGTGGACAGAAAGCTGCCGGGATGACGGGCATACACGTTTTACTATGATTCGCGGCGGCAGTTACTTTAACGCGGAGGGGAGTATCTGGTACGTTAAAGGCGGCCCGCAACCATGTGGATATCACGCAAAATTCATACGAATCTGGCCGGGTCTCGACCGCTGCAGCACAATCGGCTTTCGTTGTGTAGTTGACGCCGAGTAAAAATGCCGGCTCTCAGCGGCGATGCGCTTTAATGTTTAATCTCAGATGGTACTGGTATAGAGGTATCGTTATTATCGATACCGTCGTTCCATTCGAGCGGCGCAAGATATACTCCGCCCTGTCCCCAGCCGCAGTGGCTGACGTACCATTTGCCGTCCACGTCGCGGACTACTTCAGCGGCATGTGATTTGACGCGTGCGACTTCATCTTCGGCAGTCCACTTGAACGGGTCTTTGCTGCGATAAACACTTGTGCAGCGGTAATCGTCTCTCGGCCCGATGAAGAGGTAATAATACGGGCCTCTTCGCACAACTGTCGGCGATTCCGTCGGCCCGCCCCATGTTCCTTTCGATGGGTCCACAAAAACCACCTTTTTGTCGTCCCAGTGAACCAGGTCGGTGCTGGCCCGGGTGGCGACTGTATGATTGCCGCCCGCCGGCGTGCTTGTCGCCGTATAATACATTATCCATTTGTCTGGGAGCCGAAAGATATACGGGTCTCGCGCATCGTAACCGTCCATAATCATCGGGTTTGCCGGATGTCTTTGCCACGAATAGAGGTCTTTCGAAGTGGCCAGATTAATCATGTATTTGCGATGGTCTTTTGACCCTGCACAATAGAACATGTAATAGGTACCGTCCTGATATATGATGTGCGGCGCCCAGAGGTGCACTTCCCCCTGTTTCGGGTCATATGAAAGAGCAAACGGCTCTTTTTTCCATCCTTTTTGAGTCAAACTTTGTGCTGTGGCGTGAGCAAAGTTACGCTCATCCATCGGCAAAGCAGGTTCCATGTGAGTTATGCCGAACAAATGCCATGTTCCGTTGCTGTCTCGTATAAAGCAGTGGTCGTTGATATACCATTTATTAGGCTCGCCTATGCTCGGGTCGTAAATCTGAAAATACTCACCGGCTTTAATGCCTTCGCCTCGACAACAGCAGCAAGCCGTCGTGGTAATCAGCAGGAAACAAATGCGTTTCATTGGCTTGCCCTTTATAAAGGTCTGATTCTCAGGTAGTCCATTCCAAACATATACATCTTTATTGCATCAGGATTTGCCCCGACAATTTCCACCGTAAGGACGTGAGCGCCGGCGGTAAGATGCACCTTGCCCAGATTAAGCTCTTCCGTAATTATAACTTTATCCTTGTTAAACAAGTCAATCGGCTCGCCTAATTTTGTGTCATCGAGGTAAAACTGAACAATCGCGTAATCTGGCGCTTTTGTCAGACGGGTATAAAGCTCAAATTCACCTTCGCTCTTGACATTTACCGCCAGTTTCATTTTTGCTCCAGGTTTGCCTGTCCACCAGAGCTGGTTATTGTCCTTCCACTTCGCAGGTCCGAATGCGTACATTTCCTGCTCTTCAACAGACCCTTCTGGTTTTTCAAGAACCTTAATCCCGGACAGTTCCATCGGAAACGTGAGTTGTGCGTAAAAATTGACCCTTTGGTCAACCGCGACCGGTTCGTATGGGTCCTGCTCGCCCGCTGCCTGATACCAGTACGCTACGCAGGAGTATTGTGTAGGCCTTTCATTGGCCCAGTACTTCTCGATGCAGCCCTCAAAAGACGTCTGGAAGGGGACATTGTCGGCGATTTGCCAGCGGTTTACGGAAATATGTCCCTTGTTGCCTTCGCAGATGGTCTGGTTATGGAAGCAGTTCTTGAACAAGTCAGCGCTGCTCCAGGCATATCCGAAATAATCCTCCGAACCCGTGCCGAAGGTAGAGGGGAATTTTTCACCATCGACGAAAAACTTTTCATCGCCTTCACCCCACCAGCCGCCGCGCGGGTTCCAGACCTCAAGCTCGACGCCGCAGAACCTGCCCCTGCCGGTTGTCTTCAGCATTGTCCAGTCAATTTTCCGTTCCGGTTCCGCAGGCGGGAAGGCGTCCCTGTGCCACTTGGCGTGAAATCGGCCGTATTGCTCCACAGGCCTCTTCAATGGTGCGTATGTGATTTCAAATTGAGCGGTCACATCCGTTTGTCCTTCATTGGCCAGTTCAATTCTAACCTCCTTATCGAAGGGCATAAACCAGTTGCTGTAGCCGCTGTAATCTACCACACCCATCGGCAAAGAGCTGTATTGATTTATTCCCGGGGCCGTCCCGAAAAAATCTCCGAGGGGACACCAGACACTTGGCTTGTTCTGGCCGTCCCAGTAAATCGAAAGCGTCAGTTCCCTGAGCAATCGCCGCTGTACCTCGACGTCATCGGGCATCGGCCCGTTCACAACCAGTGATGTAATTGCGGCCGGCCCGGCGGTTTTGAAAACCACCTCTTTTTGTCCTGCCCCGACGTTAATTGTCAGGGTTTCTGTTTTTTGTCCGTCATATTGCGCCCAGTTCGGTCCGCACTTGCTCAGTCGCTCATTGGCCTTGTCTATGGCCGCGTTTTCTTCCTTGGACAGATTCATATTAAAGGTGGGAACAATAGTTCCTTTCGGAAAAACGGTGTATGTGAAATGGTAGTATTGACCGTAGCTCGGGTCTGCAAGGATTTTACAGGATTTCTGAAAAGGAATTGGAATATAGCAGTTTTTTCCATTGCCGGCTGCCGTATGAACAAGCATAGACCTGTTGAATGGCGCGTTAGTTCCATCGAAGTAGCCTGAAAAAGGAAGGTCCACAGCGGGATTTGGCTGGCCATCCAGATAGATTCTGACATGCCCGTTTTTAGCCATGGCCGACCAGATTCGCCATATACACCCAGGGCCGTTCATTTCCGCAATCACAAGTTTGCTGCCTTCTCTGCGTATAAAGCCGTCACCGTCGGCGTTGGCTTCCCACTTAATATATTTACCTGTTTTAGCGTCGTATTGGCTTCTCCTGTCGTAGCTGGACCATTGCTTACACTGCTCTCCTTGCTCAGGCAGCACTGAAACCCGCTCCAAATCCGTCAGATGTCCTACAAGGTCGGTATATGTCATCTTATTTTCAGCACGACAGCCGCCGCTTGTTAGTGCCAGCATGCTTATCACCCATACGACTGAACTTTTGCTGTTTTTCATTTAGACCACCCCTTTCTGAACGTTTACTTTGTTCTTTTCCGCGTTAAACTGCGGTTTTGAAACTCCCTCGAACTGTACCCCGTGTATCGCTTGAAATCAACTGAAAAGCTGAATCGGAATAACCTGAAAAATCTTCTGGTGCGTGGTTGCTTTTACCGGTCCAAACATGGAAAATATCCGGTATGATTTCTAAATCAGGAGATTACATATGCGCACAATAACGGGTTCCCCTTATACATCGCGGGTACAGTTCAACAAGATATTGATTTTGTTACTGATAGTTTTCCTTTCTGGTTCGCTGTTTGTCATACAGGCGTCAGCGGCGATGACGCGGGACGAGTACTATGCTCACAAGACTGTCCAGGATAAAGATGGTGTTATCGCTCCATGGAGCAAAGGACAAAACGGCCCCCTTGACACCCGGCTGCGCATAGCCGTCGAAGTCCTGAAACGGTATCCCTGGGTTGATAAAAACAAGGCAGTGATGGCCGCCCCTGATTTTATATATAATTCCCACTGGAGCATAAAGGATGATGGCACCATTCTCATACCGCCAACCAATGACTGGATGTGCGGCGACCTGAGCCAGCGTGCATGGAGCATCATCAAAGGACTGACCGGCTATTATCAATACAGCGGCGACCCCATCGCTTTCCTTTATATCCCCCTCACAGCCGATTATATCCTTGAGTATGGCCAAACGCCGGCTGAGAACAAATGGCCGAGTTTTCCGATAAGCACCCCAACCAAAGGAAGGGCCTATGGCAAGTGCGATCCGTCGGGCAGAAATCAGCTTGACCTGTGCGCGATAGTAGGGCGGGAGATGCTGCGGGCCTATAAACTTACCGGGGAGAAAAAATATTTTGACGCCGCCAAACACTGGGGCGATGTTTTTGCCGAAAAGTGCAATTTTGACCCTACGATGCCGCCCTGGAACCGCTACACCGACCCGTCGGTTGTGGGCTGGTCCGATGAGCTTACGGGCACGACAACGATTATCTGCGAGTTTCTCGATGAGCTTGTCAATCTCGGCTATACGGGCAAAAACCGGATGATTGTCAAAGCAAGGGATGCCGGGTGCCGCTATGTCCGCGATGAGTTGCTGCCTCGCTGGATACAAAATGATATCTGGGGCCGGCAGTACTGGGACTGGGACAATCCCGTTACCTGCGGCATCGTTTCGATGTGCGGAGATTACATAATGATGCATCCGGACGTCTTCGGCGGCTGGAAAACCGATTTGCGTAATATGCTGATGCAAATCGCCAACCGAAACAGCGCTGACCCCGGCTCGATGGGCAATGTTTATCATGGCGCCTGGGCCTGGCCTGAATCCTGTGCCTGCTGCGGTACATCTCTATCTTACAATCAATATACGGCCGCTCCGACTATCCTCAGATATGCCGTTCTGGCTGATGATGACCTGTTTTTTGAGATTGGCAGGCGAATGATGATTATGGCGACATACGACAGCGCCGAAAATGGCGTCGTTAAGGATGGTCTTCTGGGCCAGGCCGTCGCCACAGGGGAATGGTCGAATCTTGCTCACCCTTGGCCTTTGTGTCAGGTTATCGAAGCGATGGCGTGGACTCCCGAACTTTTCGGGCCTAAACGGGAAAACCATATTATGCGAAGCACCTCCGTCGTAAACAATGTCATATACGCGAAAAACGAGGTGACATGGACGACGTTCGATGCGCCGCCCCAGACAATCGACATATTGCGGCTTGCGTTCAAGCCGACTGCTGTCACCGCGGATGGGTTGTCACTGTCTTTACAGCCGGACCTTCGAAACAACGGCTACACACTGCAGCAACTGAAAGATGGCGACTGGATTGTGCGGGTAAGGCACGACCTGTCGAAGAATATGGTTGTCACGGGGACAGATGACCCGCAGCAGCAGATTGACGACACCGGGATAAAGTTTGAAGGTAAATGGGAAGAAAAGAAAGACAACAGCGCATTTGGCGGCGGATTTCATTTAACTTCAGACAAGGAAGCGTCCTTGAGCTATGCATTCACAGGCAATCAGGTTCGTGTCCTCGGCTGTGTGAATGAAACAGGGGGACTGGCGGATGTATATCTCGATAGCCAAAAACAATCTACGCTTATCGATTGCTGGAATCCAAAACAAAGATGCAGACAGTTGCTTTATTCGAGAAGCGGACTGGATAATGTCAAACACGAAATCAAAATTATAGCGCAGGGCAAAAGCAACCTTATATCCAAAGGCGCAAATATTTACATCGACGCCATTCAATATTGTGACGCAGCTGCCGACAGTAATTTCGGGCGTGGCGGCGGCCCAACGCGGGCGCAACGGATGATTTTCGGCTATACCGGACGCCAGGATTATATAGATTCGAAAGGCAACGCCTGGAAACCAGCTACCGAATGGGTCATTCGAAGCGGATACGGAACGGACACAGTCGAAAAGGCGTGGTGGACCCATCGGCGAAGCATGTATATCGGCAAAACAATCGACGAAGAGCTTTACAGATATGGGGTACATGGCAAAGAATTCTGGGCAAATGTCACTGTAGGCTCTGGCAAGTATTATGTCATTCTCAAATTTGCCGAGACGCCGCTTCATACGTTCCTTGAGCGCAATAAGGACGGGGGACGCGTAACGCATACCTTCGATGTGACCATCAACGGAAGGAAGGTTATGGACAAGGTCAACATCACCAAGGCGGCAGGTGGTATATTCAAGGCCTATGACCGGGTCTTCACTGATATAGAGCCGAAAAATGGAATCATCGAGGTGTGGTTTGTCGGGACTGACGACCAGGAAGCTATGGTTCAGGCAATGGAGGTTGGCCCGATGTCCGAATATTCGGGAGCAGATAAATGAACAGAGGCGAATTCGGAAAATACCTGCTCTGTATTTTAGCCGGCTTTCATGTTTTGTTGCCTCCGGCTTGGGCGGCGGGAAGTACCGAAATTTATACTCCGGTCGTTGAAGGCGACTGGTGGCAGGTGGCGGGAAACCCGGACCTTGGCAAATATAACGACCCCAATCAGCAGCCCGTGGATTTCGCCGTTTGGCAGGCCAAGGACGGAGCATGGCAGCTCTGGTCCTGTATCCGTAATACAAAAGCAGGCGGCCATACCCGGCTTTTTTATCGCTGGGAAGGAAAGACGCTCACTGATACAAATTGGGCGCCAATGGGTATCGCGATGATGTCGGATAAAAAATTCGGCGAGCCGCTAAATGGTCTGCAGGCGCCGCACGTGGTCAGGTGGAAGGATGAATACTGGATGGCCTACGGCGACTGGGACCATATTTGCCTGGCTAAAAGTAAAGACGGCAAGAGTTTCGAGCGTATAACCAGCGCGGGCGGCAGTTCAGCGATTTTTACTGAGGGCTCCGGGAATAATCCTCGCGACGCTATGCTGCTTTTCACAAAAGGCAAATGGTACTGTTACTATACCGCGTTTCCGGCAAAACACGGTTACGATTTCTGCCGTATCTCAGATGACCTCATTAACTGGTCTGATTCAATTGTGGTAGCGTACGGCGGCAAGGCGGGCAACGGCCCATACTCTGCGGAATGTCCCTACGTAGTCGAGTTCAAGCCGGAATGCTACTTCCTTTTCAGGACGCAGTTTTATGGCCCAGGCGCACGGACCAGTGTCTATCAGTCAGCAAATCCGCTGAACTTTGGAATTGATGACGACGGTTATTTCGTGTGCAAAATGAATATCGCTGCACCGGAAATAATCAACTATGATGGCCTATATTATATCGCCGCGCTGAATCTCAACCTCGATGGAATCCGAATCGCAAAGCTTGCATTCAGGAAATGAATCCTCCTGCTGAAATTGTAATCTGATATAATCATGCGGTTGTTTTAATGTTAAAAAATGAAACGCCAGATAACATAAGAAAGGGGCCTGTGATGATTCGAAGCAAATCATTAGGTTTAACGTTCGCGTTTTTACTGGTATTGAGCTTAGCCTTTGGGGAAGATTGTTTTGCGGCACCGAGACGCGAGGTGAAGATTCCCGATATACCCGGCTACAAGACGCTGAAGTGTGATTTTCATATGCACACGGTCTTTTCAGACGGACAGGTCTGGCCCACAGTAAGGGTCGAGGAGGCGTGGCGGGAAGGGCTGGACGCCTTCGCGATAACAGACCATCTCGAATATAAGCCCCACGGTAAGGATGTCCGTCCCGACAACAACAGGGCGTATGAAATTGCCAGGCCGGTCGCTGATGAAAAAGGGCTGGTTCTGATAAAGGGCGCTGAAATCACCAAGGATATGCCGCCTGGACACTTCAATGCGATTTTCCTCAAAGACGCTAAGCCGCTGGATACCAACGACTGGAAAGTCGCGTTGAAAAACGCTCAGGCACAGGGTGCTTTTGTCACCTGGAATCACCCCGGCTGGACAGGGCAGCAGCCGGATGGTGTGCCGAGGTGGTATCCTGAGCACAATGAAATACTCGAAAAAGGATGGATGCAGGGAATAGAGGTTGTTAATGAAAATGAATATTATCCGCTTGTGTTCAAATGGGCGCAGGAAAAGAACCTTACGGTTATGGGTAATTCGGATATCCACGAGCCGACCTCAATGTTTTTCGATTTCAGCAAGGGAGAGCACAGGCCGATGACACTTGTGTTTGCGAAAGAAAACAGCGAGGATGCAATCAAGGAAGCCCTGCTGGCACACAGGACGGCCGTATATTACAAAAACAGCGTCATCGGCGATGAAAAATATCTCAGACCGATATTCGACAAGTCAGTTCAGGTGCCTGATGGCGAAATGACAATCAAAGGCAAAGGCAGAGCATTCATTCGAATCAGAAATAACTCCGAGCTGGACCTCGAGTTAGTCGCCAATGGTTCGCCGGGACATGTCGTAGCTCCCAACTGGATAATGCTTTACAGAGACAGCACTGTGTTGTTGACCATCGAAGGAAAAGACAAGACGTTTTCAGGCACGGAAAAAATCCGCATACCTTATAAAGTGAAGAACCTTGTGGTTGCGCCGGATGAGGGTTTGCGAGTAGAATTGGAAATCAACGTGAGGTTTGTCGGTGAACCCAATAAGCTATAACTTTGCGGATAAAATGATGAGCAGGTTTGCTCTTTTTGTTTTGCTGCTGGCTATTTCCCAGACTGCGGCCTGTGGGAATGAACCCAATACGGTTTCGGGATTGGCGCCGGTCGAATTTGAGACCCTTCCGCTTACGGCAATCCAGCCGAAGGGCTGGCTGCTTGGGCAGCTTCGCATTCAGGCAACGGGACTAAGCGGTCATCTGGATGAGTTCTGGCCCGACATCGCGCAAAGCGGCTGGATAGGCGGCAAAGCTGAAGGATGGGAACGAGGACCTTACTGGCTCGACGGCTTGATACCATTGGCTTGGACGCTCGATGACAAAACCCTTAAAGATAAAGCAAACAGATGGATGAATTATATCCTCGAACATCAGCAGCCGGACGGCTGGCTGGGGCCGGTAAAGGCCAAAGACCACAAGGCCTACGACCCTTGGCCGTGTTTCATAATCCTGAAGGCGATGACCCAGTATCAGGAGGCAACCGGGGACGAGCGTATCATACCGGCGATGCAGAAGTTTTTGCGCAAACTTGACGGCGTTCTTGATAAGCAGCCGTTGTTTGACTGGTCAAAGCCGCGGTGGGGTGATTTGGTGCTGTCGATTTACTGGTTATATGACCGCACGCACGAGTCCTGGCTGCTGGATTTGGCCTCCAAAGTTGAGAAGCAGGGACTGGACTGGCGGGGACATTTTGCTGATTTCAAATATAAAGAGAAAATGGACAAGGCAAAACTGGACTACTCCACGCACGGCGTGAATAACGCTATGGCTCTCAAGCAGCCGGCTGTATGGTGGCGTCAGTCGCACGACCCAACCGACCGTGTCGTTGTGCAGGATTTTCTAAAGACACTCGATACCTACCACGGCCAGGCGACCGGCATCTACACTTGCGATGAGCACTACGCGGGGCTGAATCCGTCGCAGGGGACAGAACTTTGTACTATTGTCGAATATATGTTCAGTATGGAAACGCTGTTGAGCGTATTAGGCCGATGCGAATTCGGTGACCGGCTGGAGAGTGTCGCGTTTAACAACCTGCCCGCGGCGTTCAAGCCGGATATGTGGGCACATCAGTTCGACCAGCAGGCCAATCAGGTCATTTGCTCGGTCAGCAAAGAACCCATCTACACCTGCAATTCCGGTGATTCAGGCACTTTCGGGCTGGAGCCATGCTACGGCTGCTGCACAGCGAATTTTCACCAGGGCTGGCCCAAGTTTGCTGCGCATCTGTGGATGAAAAAAGGCCGTGATGGTCTGGCGGCTGTTGCTTACGCTCCCAGCAGTGTTCGCACTAATATAAAAGGAACTGCCGTGCAGGTTGACCTCCAGACGGATTACCCTTTCAGCGAGACGCTCGATTTTACCGTCAGGACGGATAAGCCCGTTGAGATGTCACTTTATTTGCGCATCCCGGCGTGGACACAGTCGCCGCAGTTAGTTGTGGGTAAAGAGAAACCGGTAGAACCTGTTGTCGGGACGTTTCATCGCGTCGAGCGTTTTTGGACAGGCAAGACGCATTTGATTTTGCGATTACCTATGCCGGTGCAAACGCAGCGTCGTTATCACAACAGTGTATCAATCAAACGCGGGCCGCTTGTCTACGTGCTGAATGTCAAAGACCAGTGGAAATATCTCAAGGGCGAGAAACCTCACGCCGATTGGGAGGTTTACCCCGCATCACCATGGAACTACGCTTTGGTTATGGACACCAATCAGCCGGAAAATTCTGTTAAGTTCAAGTCCCGGTCTGTAGGTCAGCGCCCATTTACGCCGGAAGATGCTCCGGTGTGGGCGAAGGTCAAAGGCCGGTGCATTCCGGAATGGACTATCGAAACAAATGCTGCCGGGCCATTGCCCGAAAGTCCGGTCGAATCATCGCAAAAATTGGAAGAACTAACGCTTATTCCATACGGCTGCAGCCATTTGCGAATTACAGAATTTCCCGTACTGAATCATTAGCCGTTAGCCTTAATCCGCGTCCAATCTCGTCGGCGTTTTTACTCTTTGACAGGAAAGGCGGGATTTAATATAAGTACTTGGTATGAAATTAGTTGCAGAATATCAGGGGGCATCAAAAATAGTGTTGCGGCAGGCAGATGAAGACTGATAAACCAAAGATTTGTGTTGTCGGCAGCTCGAATATCGACCTTGTCGTGAAATCAGAACGATTGCCTTTGCGGGGAGAGACAATTTTAGGCGGCCAATTCCTGATGGTCCCCGGGGGCAAAGGGGCAAACCAGGCGGTTGCGGCTGCGAAGCTGGGGGCGGAGGTATATTTTGTGGCCAAACTGGGTGACGATATCTTCGGGACACAATCGTTTGCCAATTTCAAAAAAGAGGGTGTGAACACAAAGTATGTGACTCGAACCGGCAAGGCATTGTCCGGCGTGGCTTCGATTGCCGTTGACAAAGCGGGGAACAACACAATTGTGGTTGCACCCGGAGCCAATCACTTGCTGTCACCGAAGGATGTTAAAAAGGCGGAATCCACAATCGCCTCGTGCGGCGTGATAGTTGCCCAGCTTGAAATACCACTGGAAACAGTTGAGTTTGCTGCGAGATTAGCTAAAAAGTCAGGAATACCTTTTATTTTAGACCCTGCGCCGGCTCAAAAACTAAGTCACCAGCTCCTCGCGATGACAGACGTGATAAAACCAAATGAAACAGAAGCTAAAATTCTTACCGGCGTGGAAGTCACCAATGCTAAGACCGCCGGCAAAGCGGCCCGGATACTCCGCAAGCGAGGCGTAAAAACCGTCATCATAACAATGGGAGCGAAGGGTTGTTTTGTGGTTGATGAAAAAATAAGTGAGTTCTTCCCCGCTGAGAAAGTAAAAGCAGTCGATTCCACGGCTGCGGGGGATGCTTTTGTCGGGGGGCTTGCTTTCTGTATCTCCAGCGGCAGCAACATCTTACAAGCGATTTCGTTTGCCGGCAATGTGGCGGCGCTGTCTGTTACCAAAATGGGAGCGCAATCATCTATGCCGAGTATGAAAGAGGTTGAAAAATTCATAAAATTAAAAAAACAGAAATGATGAGGAAAGAATAATGAAAAAAATAATTCTTATTTTATGTACCGTGATAATAGCCACCCAAATATCCGGCTGTAAGCAGCGGGCGTCGGGTAAACCGAGAGTCGCATTAGTTATGAAGTCGCTGGCCAATGAGTTTTTCAAAACGATGGAAGAAGGCGCTCAAGCGCACCATAAAGAGCACTCACAGGATTACGACCTCATTGCGGTGGGTATTAAAGACGAGCAGGACGTGGCCAAGCAGATGGAGCTTGTTGAATTGATGATTGCGCAGGGTGTAAACGCTATAGTCATCGCCCCGGCCGACTCGAAGGCGCTTGTACCCGTATGTAAAAAGGCGATGGATAGCGGGATTATAGTTGTAAATATCGACAACAAATTTGACAGAGACGTCCTTCAGGAGAAAAATGTTAAAATTCCATTTGTGGGACCTGACAATCGCAAAGGAGCGAAGCTTGCCGGCGACTATCTGGCAAAAAAGCTCAAGCAGGCCGACAAGGTAGTTATTATCGAAGGTGCGCCAAACGCGTTCAATGGAATTCAGCGTAAGCTCGGATTTGAGGACGCGATGAAGGCGGCAGGAATAAATATCGTCAGCTCTCAAACTGGTTACTGGGAGATGGACAAGGCCAATCAGCTCGCCTCGGCATTAATTACCGAACATGCCGACCTCAAGGGTATTCTGTGTGCCAATGACAGTATGGCGCTCGGCGCTGTATCGGCGGTCAAAGCGGCCGGTAAATCGAATGATATTGTGATTGTCGGTTTTGATAATATTCTCGCGGTTCAAAAACTTCTTAAGGAAGGTAAAATCCTTTGCACGGTTGACCAGCACGCCGATAAGCTCGCGTTATTCGGCATCGAATATGCACTTGAGATGCTCAAAGCAAAGGCAGTTCCTGCGGATAAAGAAACTCCGGTTGACCTTATTACGGCTGAAACACTTAAATAATGGACACAGCGAGTGAACCACTTTTCATGGCCCGCGCAATCAGCAAGTCCTTTCCGGGCGTGCAGGCGCTGGCGGAAGTCAGTTTCGAATTAAGACAGGGTGAAGTCCACGCCCTTGTCGGCGAAAATGGCGCCGGTAAGAGTACGCTTGCACGTATTATAGGCGGCGCTGAAATTCCGGATTCAGGCGAAATGCATTTTTGCGGTAAATCCTACCGACCTGCCAACAGGACTGACGCCGAATCTTGCGGTGTTCGCATGATAATGCAGGAGCTTCACCTGATTGGCAATCTTACAATTGCGGAAAATATCCTGTTGAACAAGCTGCCTCACAGGTTTGGAATAATCGATTATAAGAAGCTCAACAACATAGCGCGGGAAGTTATGATTCAGGTAGGTCTTGGCGATACCGACCCTGCTATGCCGGTGAAATTTCTCGGCACGGGGCAGCAGCAGATGGTTGAAATTGCCGCCGGCTTATCGCAACAGTGTCGGATATTGATTATGGATGAACCGACCGCGTCTTTGACCGACAAGGAGACGGAACTGCTTTTCGCTCAAATCAGAAAGCTCAAGGCTGATGGGGTCGGAATTATTTATATTTCGCATCGTATCGAAGAGATAATTCGCATAACCGACCGTGTTACCGTGCTGCGAGACGGCAGATTGATTTCAACAAATCCGACGAAGGAGTTGAATGTTGACGGCATTATACGAATGATGGTTGGCCGTGACCTCGCACATCAGCAATTGCGTCATGCCGCGACATCAGGCCAAACGGCCCTCAGCGTTACCGGTCTCACCAGCAAAGACAAAGTAAAAGATGTTACTTTTGAAGTTCGCAAAGGCGAGATTCTCGGCGTCTCGGGCCTGATGGGCTCCGGCCGCACGGAAATGGTGCGGGCGCTCTTCGGCGCCGACCGCCCCGACAGCGGCAAAGTTTGTCTGGGCGGTTCAGAGAAACCTCTCGAAATACGCAGACCCAGCGACGCCGTTCGTAACGGGATTGCGCTTCTTCCTGAAGACCGCAAGGAACAGGGCCTCCTGCTGCGGTTACCTGTCCGGGTAAATGTTTCGCTGACATACTTATCGAGCGTAAGTCGCTTCGGCTGGATAAACATATCCAAAGAAAAGAACCTGGCTGACAAGTATGCGGATGCTTTGTCGATACGCTGCTCATCCAGTGAACAAATGATCGGCCAGCTCAGCGGCGGCAACCAGCAGAAGGTTGTCATCGCGAAATGGCTGCACAGAAACGCTGATATATTTTGCTTTGACGAACCTACGCGTGGAATTGACGTCGGCGCCAAATTTGAGATATATCAAATGCTCGCGGACCTTGCAGGAAAGGCAAAGGCGGTTATAGTCATCTCATCCGACCTTATGGAGCTTATGGCTGTGTGCGACCGCATCATGGTAATGTCGGCGGGTCGTATCGCGGCGACATACGGCCGGGGCGAATGGAGTCAGGAAAAAATTATGTCTGCTGCTTTCAGCGGATACATAAATAAACCGTCAGGAAGTATTAATGGTTTATGCTGAATAAAGAAAACAAAAAAATAATTGACGTTCGAGTTTTTGTGACCGATTATCTCGGCTTGTTTTTAGCTCTCGCCGGCCTGTTAATCATATTTGGTTTTTCAGCGAATAATTTCTTTACCCTCACAACCTTCAGAACAATCGCCAATCAGATTCCGGACATAACAATCGTAGCCGTTGGCATGACCTTTGTTTTGATAATCGCTGGTATCGACCTGTCGGTCGGCTCAGTACTGGCCCTGGCTGGTTCCGTGCTGGGTGTTTTTCTGGTCGAGTTTAATTTGCCGCTGCCGATTGCGATTTGCGCCTGCCTCTTTGTGGGCACTCTCTGCGGTATTACCAATGGCCTTATTGTCATCCGCTGGAATCTTCCCTCTTTTATTGTAACGCTCGGTATGCTTGAAATTGCCAGAGGTGCTGCGTATCTGGTGACAAATTCGCGGACCATATATATCGGAGGTCCGCTCGACGCAATCACGAACACATCGATTTTTGGGTTGTCTTTGCCGTTTCTCCTTGCTGTTCTTATCGTGCTAATTGGGCAGCTCGTTTTATCGCGGTCTGTTTTTGGGCGGTATATGATAGCTATTGGCACAAATGAAGAGGCTGTCAGGATGTCAGGAATCGACCCCCGTCCGATTAAACTTCTGGTTTTCGCCTTGTGCGGCTTCCTGACATCCGCGGCGGCAGTCATACAAACGGCCAGAATGTCCTCCGCGAATCCCAATGCCGGTTACGGTATGGAGCTTCAGGCCATCGCCGCAGTGGTTATCGGCGGAACAAGTTTGATGGGTGGTCGCGGCTCCGTGATAAGCTCATTCTTTGGAGTGCTTATTATCGCCGTTTTGGGGACAGGCCTCGCTCAATTGGGCACACAGGAATCTACCAAACGTCTTGTCACCGGATGCGTTATCGTTGCTGCGGTTATAATTGACCAGTATCGTCATCGGATGCGCAGGAACAATAAGGATTAATATCTTGAGGAAAATATTATGACAAAGCTGCGATTGTTTCTTTTCTGGCCTGCCCTGTTTCTAACGATGATTGTATCGAACGCCCTTGCCGATTCGGAGGATTTTGTAGACCAGCCGTTTATTGTGAATGTTCCGGTTGAATCCCGCTCAATCACCTTTGAAAATCCGAAGGGCGAAAAGGGAAAAGGCGGCATGGCGGCGAGCAAAATCGGTGTCGGGCGTAAAGGCGCGGCCCTGAAAAATATTAATCCCCGCCAGACCATCAAGCTGTGCGACATAAACGGCCCCGGCGTCATACGCAGAATGTGGGTAACGGTGCCTGCAAAAAAAGAAAACCTGCTTGGTTTCGTGCTGCGGGGCTACTGGGATGGGCAGGTTACACCGAGCATCGAAGCTCCAATCGGCGATTTCTTTGGATGCTCTCACGGAATTCCCAAAGCGTATCAATCCGCCGTTCACTCCATGACGGATAGTGCTGGAATGTCCATTTTCCTTCCTATGCCCTTTACAAAAAACGCTCGTTTCACTGTTACCAACGACAGCAACGAGCGAAATGTGCCTTTTTATTACGCCATTGATTACACAATCAAGGATAATTTACCCAACGACATAGGACGATTGCATGTAATGTACAGGCGGGAAAACCCAATGACCCTCGGCCAGGATTTTCAGATTTTGTCCAAACGAAATGGAATGGGGCGGTTCGTGGGCTGTGTGCTTGGCATAGATAACGCCGACAGGCAATGGTGGGGTGAAGGAGAGGTTAAGATATATCTCGACGGCGATGAAAATTTCCCGACGATAGTCGGCACAGGCACAGAAGATTATATCGGCCAGGCCTGGGGCTTTCACAAAAATACATTCCTCTATGGCGGCGTAAGTATGTGGGAAGACAACCTCTATTCGCTTTACCGCTGGCACCTCAAGGACCCGATTTACTGGAAAAAAGACATTCGTGTAACGATTCAGCAGATTGGCGCAAGGGACGGTTTTGGCTACTTCAATAAGCAGGAAGATGTCAGCGCGGCGGCGTTCTGGTACGAACAAATTCCAAGTGAGCCGCTGCCGGCAATGCCCGACTATGCGGCCAGAATTGCGCCCGGTTATCCTATAAAGCCGCAGCAGGAAGCCAACGAGGTGTATGTGCCCAAATGATTCACCGTGCGATTTGTTGGATTTAAGTTAACGATGAAAAACATACTAATATTGCTTGCGATAATTATGGTTTGTCTGCAATCCGGCAGTCAGGCGGCGGATGTCAATTCGGGGCAGTTTTTCAAGATATATGATGCCAGCAACAGTGAAACGGACAAATGGTACATTAACGACCATTGCTTTATTCGGGACGCAAACGGCCTGTGGCATTTATTCGGCATAACCGACCGCGAGCCGCTGAATCCGGCAAGCCACACTATCAACCTTGCCCACGCAACGGCCAGAGAACTCACTCAAAGTCCATGGGCCAAACAACCCTACGCACTAACTGCTGACGCAAACGCTGGTGAACAGCATCTTTGGGCGCCCCATATAATTTTGCACGATGGAACGTACTACATGTTCTATTGTGCAGGCAGCTTGAAAACAAATTCCAAATACAGAATTCACCTTGCCACATCAACGGACTTAAAAAACTGGAAGCGGCATCCCGCGAATCCGATGGTTGTCGATGGTTACGACGCACGCGACCCCTATATCCTCAAAATCGGCGATGAATGGATAATGTATTATACCGTCACCAGCACGCCCAAAGGCGGCAACCACATCGTAGCGTGCCTGAAGAGCAAAGACCTTATTCACTGGGGCCAGCGCCGTGTCGTATTTACGGACCCCTCCGTCGGAACATTCGGCGGGCCGACGGAATCGCCGCAGGTGATAAGGAGAGGTGAGTACTATTATCTGTTCATCGGGCCGCGGGACGAAAAGGGCTGCGTGGACAGTTACCGCAACACTACCGTATTTCGCAGCAAAGACCCGTTCAAATGGACGATTGAAGACAGGGTCGGGCAATTAACCGCTCACGCCGTAGAGGTGGTGCGCGACGTGGACGGGCAATGGTACGTTAGCCACTGCGGCTGGGGGCAGGGCGGCGTCTATCTCGCTAAACTTTACTGGAACGACGGCCTCGATGACGCGGATACCTCAATGCTGGTGCCGGCTGAAAATTTCCCGCCGCCCGCGCCAAAGACACACTGAAACAGACCGGTGACCCACAAATAATTTGATGAAGTCCCTACCTGAAAATCCTTTCAAAAATCAGGGATTTTGAGCGTATTTGCACCATAAAAGGCACCGGATTGTGTTATAATAATGTGGATGATGGGTGGTGATATAGCTTGTTTTGTTTCTGTTTGTCGGACACCTGCTGGTTTTCGTATTCTTAGGAAACCAGCGATAGGTCTCTTGATTTTTGTGCTCCTTTTGGTCCTTTCAGTGCCCGCCAATGCTGTCCAGGAAGCCGTCGGGATTAACTTTTTCGACCTTGCTCATTCAGATGCGGGCTCTCCCACATGCTGGGACAACAACAAATCCTATATCTATAAGACCGGTTCGGCAACGTTTACGGCATGCAGTACAAATTACGTACCGGTGAGTAGCGATTATTTGGTTTTTACGACTAAAAAACCGTCCGGTTCCTCCTGGCATGTTGACTTTAAGCTCGATTGGGGGCACTCGGTAAATTTTCTGCGATACGGCGGGAGTCCCCTGCTGTATTTACGGGTTAAGTGGGGTGCAATTGCATCAGGAGCAGATCTCACCATAACATTGGTTGACGACCAGGAGATAAAGAGTTTATACCGCTCATATAACGGAACAGGCACTAACTATACAGACCAGAGCGCATCTGTAACACTCTCCCATTATGTAACTCCCTCCACTACTGTATGGCAGGATGTTTATATTCCAATGGCTGATTTTCTGGCCAACAATTCAAATCTGGACCTGACAAGAATCGGCACACTCACACTTGCCGGGGCGGGCACTTACTCCTCAACCAATACGATGTATATAGAAAAAATTAAGGTTGTGCCCAGTATCGCTAATCAGTATGCCGACATGGTCAAAGTCAACCATCTCGGATATCTCACAAGCGGGAGAAAACTGGCAATTGTAAGCTATGAGGCCGGCACTGTTACTCCAGCACCCACCTATTTCCAGGTCAAGGATGCCAATAGCGGCGCCGTTGTTTATCAGGCCAATCTTCAATTGACAACAGCCTCCTGGGACGCAAGCGGCGATGCCGTATATCATGCCGATTTTACTTCTTTTACAACACCCGGCCGGTATGTCATTTATTCGCCAGAAACAGGGCAAACTTCTCAGCCATTTATTATCAGCGGCAGCGTTTTTAATGAAGCGTTCCGTGATGCACTTCGGTTTTACTATTTTGCCCGAAGCGGCAACGAAATCGCCGAACCTTACGCCGAAGGACATGCACGACCGACAATTTACGCAAACAACTCCGCCTGTGCTTACGATTACGATGACAATAACTCCACCAAAATGTACGACTATGACCCAAATAATGTGGGGATTACCACTCGTGATGTTAGAGGCGGATGGTTCGATGCCGGGGACCTTCATCTGGATGTCCATAACAATATCACCCCGTTATGGTTTCTACTGGAAATGCTCGAGCAGCAGAAAAATAAATTAGGCCCTGATATTCTGAACCTTCCCGAATCAGATAGTCAGACAAACGACCTCGTCCTGCTGATTAAGTATCAATTGGACTGGTTTAAAAAAATGCAGAATACCGACGGCAGCGTTCATTTTATAGTATATGCCCCTCCGAGCGTTTATAACCTCCAGAAGGTCTCGGATGTATCCAGCGGGGCTCCTTGTGTTTTAGCCGGCATTTTCGCCAAAGCATATACGCTCTTTTCAACCATACATGGAATGGAATCATACAGCGATGACCTGCTGAGCCGGGCGCAATTGTCGTGGTCGTGGCTTTCAGCCCATCCGAACACATACGACCCTTGTTCTCCCGGTATCGGCCAGTGGTCTTACGGCATTACCAATGATACGCCTTATCGCGGATTTGCTGCGATTGAGCTGTATTTGGCAACAGGCCAGAGTGAATATCGCGATTATTTTGAGAGCAGATTTTCAGATGTCCTTACCTCATTTGGCGGCAACAGCTATTATGGCTATATGAGCTTAATCGGCGGCAGCGCTATCAGCAAGGGATATATGGATTATGCCGAAGAAACCAACCGGCCGGTAACAGATTCCATAAGAACCGCAATAAAAAATTCATTCCTCGCTGAGGCGGATTTGCTGGTAAATAATGTCAATACATCCGCCGCCACTTACAGGACCCCGATGCTGATGTTCAACGACCTTTACTGGGGTTCCAGCAGCATTCTTTGCGGCAATGCTTATGTTCTGCTGCGAGCTTACGAATGGACGGGTAATACTCAATACCGTGATACCGCGCTGGACGCTCTGGACTGGATTAGCGGCCGAAATCCTGTTTCGCGTATTCTCATAACAGGCGACTACAGTGATTATCTGCACGGCACAGACCATTATTCATTTTATATGTTCGACCATTTGAATCCCGTCCCGGGTTACCTTTGCGGCAATATCAATATGCTCGATGATTATTTATTGGCTCCTTATATTAAACACTCATGGAAATATTACCTGAATCTTCAAAACGCCTCTATTCTTGAGCCGTGCATTTCCTATCAGGCCCAGATGTGTTATCTTCTGGGCTACTTCGCCTCCGACCTTAAACTGCCCGCTACAGTGGATTTTTCATACCTTTCTGATTTTTCTCAGGCATGGCTAAGTTCTCCCGGCGATACCAACTGGAATCCCAATTTCGACCTCGCTGTTCCCCCTGACGGCGTTGTTAATTTTGCGGATTTCGCAGTTCTCGCATCGCAATGGATGAACCAGCAATAAGTTTCCCAGAAACGTATCAAATCCCCAGAGTGACCACATAGTTTCAAACACCCTGTCTTATTCTGTGTTAATCGAGTGGTGAAGATATAAAAAAGACAGGAAAGGACAAAATCCTTTCCTGTCTTAAAAGCTCAAGCTTTTATCAACTTTTTACAACTTTGTTCTTGTGTTTATTTGCGGTTCCTTCTGAGAAGGGCCAGACCGCCGAGTGCCAGAAGCGACATTGTTGCCGGTTCCGGAATTATCAGCGGTGTCGGTACGTCACTACCATTCAACCAGCCGCCCATTGCTGCTACTTCATCGGTTGATAAAGCGCGACCCCATGTTGCTGCCGTGCCGACAAGTCCCCATCCCTCTTCCCAGTCGTTGTCTGCGAACAGTTCGAATTGGTCTGGATACAGAGAGAATCTGCCGTCTCTCCCCTGGCCTGCGCCATCGAGGAACAGAGTGCCGTCAATATAAACCCTGAAGAAGCCACCACTGCCATCGTCAGCGCCATTGTCAATGGACCATACGATTCTGTGCCATTTACCCGCATCAAAGGTCGCTGTTGAGTAGCCGACATCGCCAACGCCGACGGTGGAGTTAGCAATGCCACCCTCACTATCAATCCACAAATCGCCGTCATTGTCATAGGCACCCCATGACGTCTGGTACAAACTGCTCCATGCATCGCCTGATAGGCTCGTTAGGCGATAATCAACCATAATTGTGTACTGATTGACATAGTCCGCGCTGCCGCCGTTAGCAGTGAAGTTTGGATTGACCTGAAGGTATTCGTTACTCACCGTTTGGGCGACACCACCGTCACTGTACATTGTGTGCCAGGATTCAGTCCCTATATCAGTCCAGGGACCTGTCATCCAGTGACCGTTGTATGTGGGGTTGCTGTTTACCATGTCTGTGCCGACTGTTGCGGCCATGGTCGCAGTCCCATCAGGAAGGGCTGATTGGAACCGCCACAGACCGGTCAAACCACCAGGAACATTTACCGCAGCGGAAGACACCCCCGCTACCACAAGAACTGCCACAAAAACTAAAACAATTTTCTTCATCATTCTCTCTCTCCTAAAAGAGTACAACACTTCATGTTTTTTTAACACTATTGAGCCACACACTCAACAGGCAATACACACTTCTCCTTAGTTTACATTATAATACTTCAACGGTCGTAAGTCAAGCTGTAACAACCCTTTAAAACCAAAACACGTTTTAACTCAAAATTAAGTTTCTACCACATCTTCGCTGTCAAAACTGGCCGTTGAAATGCCAATATTGCGCAAAAACAGCAAAATCTTTGAAATCGATAATATTCTGTGCCCTGTCAGCCAGATTGCAGGCAGGGTTCCACGCGGCATCCTGCGGCGTGCTGAGCCATGCGTCTGCAAGTATGGCCAAATCCTCAAAATCTACAGTTTTATCTCCGTTAAAGTCGGCCTGAACAAAATCGATGGTATCAATTACACCTGCACCAAAAGAAGTGCCCTCAAGAGGAGTGCCATCAAGATTATACGCGTGCTGTATCAAATGAAGCTCTGCACCATTAATTTGAACTTCAGTCCAGCCGTGTACTTCACCGCCGCCATCGGTCACACCCAGGATATCATGCTTGCCGCCGACAGTCATAAAAGGCCAATCTGTCGTAGTCGTACGATCTTCGATAATATCAAGATAGTTCATGCAGCCGGTGATTACATAAAATGTTCCGTTGTGTGGCAAAACCTCGCTGACTTTCATTCCACGTTCATACTCGTGGACATGCCCGCTGAAACACGCCTGAACATTATACCGATTGAACATCGGCACAAGATATGTCTGCATCAAACTGCTGCCGTCAAACCACCGTTCGGAATAAGGAGGAACGTGAATGAAGAAAAACCGCCATGTCGCATTCTGCGCTTCGTCCGACGAAAGGTCCTGCTCTATCCATCCCAGAGGCAGAGAATTTACACCCGCTCCACCATCCGGCGTCATAGTTTCCCTTATGGCTACAGTGTCTGAATAATCAATGCAGGTAAAATGAGCGTTGCCGTAGTTGAATGAGAAACTATGCATACCGCTGTTCTGCACGGCTTTATGCACCAAACTGTCTGACGGCTCATCGTGATTGCCGAATGCGATAAAGACGGGCTTCTGTTTACCCAGAATATTGCACATATACGGCCTAAAAGCGCTAACATAAAGGCCATAGGATGAATCATCAACAACATCACCAATAGACACAGTGATATCAGTCATTGAGGCCATATCTGTAAACATCGCACTGCTGCACTCCGGATGTGGGGTGTCGTTTATTAATCTTCTGGCTACCATCTGGCTGTCTCCCGCGACGGCAAAAATGAAAGGTGTTTGTTCGTCAGGAGCGGTTTTGAACGTAGCATCGCTGCCTAAGGTCGAGCCGTTTCTTGCCCTGTAATGATACGTTGTCGCCGTATTGAGTCCGCTGATTCTCACTTTACAGGTATATACCACGGAACTTCCGTTTGAACCCGCGTTAATGCACAATCCCTCTGTATTATTGCCGTAAGAGGAAGTCAGCCCCCAGTCAACCGTGGGGTTGACTATCCGGTCGGTTTCCCATGCGATAGTTATTGCATCCTGACTTACATTCTGCAGGTAGGGCTGTGAGTTGAACACACCAGCGGCATCGCCCGAAATTGTAACGCTGAAAGGCGACGACCATGCGCTAAGTGCGCCATTGGTATCGCGTGACCGTGCTCGCACGCTGTATGTTCCGAGTACAGGCCAGTTATGCTGAACAATGTAATTTGAACCTGATGCTTGAAAATCAGACCAGTCCGAAATCTCATCGCCCCAGTCAATCTGGTAATCTACCTGATTTGCGTCCGGGTCAACGGAGACAAATGTGTAATTCGCGTCAATGCCGATGGTGCCCGAACTCGGGCCAGCTATTGATGGAATACCCGGAGCGTTGTTGCCTGGCGTTGCGACTCTGTATTCCCATACAAGGTCATCAAAATAAGCATGGCAATCAGTGCCGTTTGTTCGCTGCGCAAGAAGACGGTATTTTGCCGACCTTGTCCCCGAAGGTATCACGAATCCGTCAGCGTCGGGCAGAACTAATTGAGTCCAGTTGACTGAATTGGGGCCGATGACCCAGCCGCTGTCGGTGGTTGCCAGTATTGCATCATCAGCATCAAGGTATTCGACAATTATACGTCCCTGGTCACTATCGTTGCCGCCGAGATGGCCTCTCACGTTTGCTATGACCGAGCCGCTGTCGATTGCAGTCGCCATATACCCCAGATTTATCACTTGGTTGATTTCGGCATGAGCGGAGCGACCAGCAGTAAAATAGTAGTTGCCCGTGTGTGGATAGTGCCAGTCCGTTCTGTCGGTCGCCTGCCAGTCATTGCCATCCGCAATAATCCAGTTATCAAGCTCTTTTTCTGCCGAAGGATTCTCCAGCAAATTTGAACCGGTGGCACCGGAAATATCTATCACAATTGGAGTTGTCGTATTGCCAAGCTCTGCTACCTGGGAATCCTCCAGGGCCTGTCCCCATATGGCCAGGTTGGTGCAATATATGAGATTGTCCTCGCCGTTATCATCAGCAAAGAAGAGTATTTGAGGGTCGAGCGCAAATCTTCCGTCCAACGGCTGGACGGTGCCATTTTTCCACGGTAAGCCGTTTACATAAATTCTGTAAAAATTCATGTTGCTGACAGATATTACAACTCGATACCAGGTATCACCGTTGATTTTGTTTCTGCTGTATCCCGTATCGCCTACGCCAATCGTTCTGTCGGTTGCGACAAAGCAGTCGGCATCGTTGCTGTTATCGATATTTGTCTGATACAATGCCACCCATTGGCCGATGCTGGAGGCCGGCACCTTGACATCCATCATTACAGTCCAGTTATTGACATACGAGCCGCCTCCATTGGGAGCGATACCGTGATTGCAAATAAGATAACTGCCAATCGGGTCTGCGACAGCGCCATCATTGGCATCAATACCCGGCACCGCGGTATGCGTTCCTACCGCGACCAAATCCTCTCCCAGGGAAGCCCTGGTTAAATGATTTGGGTCGTTAAACTGCCACAGACCTGCAGGAGATGGATAACCTGCCGAAGCAAAGTTTGCCGTAAGCGCAATAACAATAATATAAAACGCGTTTTTCACCCTTACTCCCACATCTTTTGTCTATCAGAGAACTTAAGGACAACTGCGGCGGATTAACAGCCGCCGCAGTTATCCGGAAACAATAATAAGCTACCAATCTGTAGCGCCTGTAGAATCCGTGAATGAGGACTTAAGCCAGTCCTGAGCCATAATCGCGAAATCCACGAAGTTAACAAGACCACTCCCATCAGCATCGGCCGCATACACGCCCATTAGACCGGCGTGATATGTGTCATACGGGCCTAATACGTCATACTGCAAACCTGAGGATAGGTCAAAAGTAATCGAGCCGCCTGGAACCTTTCGTTTTTCGGTTGACAGGTAAACATCACTAAACGCATATTCCGGATTAGTTGATGTCCCCCCTGAACCCCGAATTCTGACATACATATTGGTATCCGAAGATGTCGCTGTATAAGATGTACCGATAATCATCCATTTGGAAGCACGAATACCATTTGGCCCAAGGACATTGCCTGTTGCCGCTTCATTGGCCTCGGCAACTTTTACATAGTTTATATTGCCGCCGGCAATCGCGTTATAGATATCCGTGCCATTTGTTACGCCGGCAGGTATTCTCCAAAGCTCAACATGAAAGCGAGGAGCCGGGTTTGGCCAATTTGAAGAACCATAAGAGGTGCTGAGTATCCCGCAGGCCGCATCAAGATAATATTTTGTGCCATTTGTTAGAGAACCTACAACCTGTCCAAGAATCAGGTTGTTATCAACATAAACCGTGATATCGTGCATTCCTGATGTCGGCAGCGGCGAGCCGTAATACCCACTGCCCCATAGGCCACCTTGGTTATTAAAATCAAATCCGGAAGGAACCTCATATACCCAAGCCGGGGTGGTGGGATGGATGCTGCTTGTAAACCAGCCGCCGTAATTATCCGCAACGGTAAGATAGTGATATAAGGTTGGCGAAAGCGCATTAACCTCTGACAAATCTTCAAATCCGCCGTTAGTTAGCAGGTTCTGGCGTTTTTCTGGCCATTCAGGTGGCATGGTTGTGCCGAGGTAGGCATAACCAAGTAGCATATTGCCCGCGTCGAAGTTCAAATCCGTATAGGAAAATTTAATCGTTATCGGTTTGCCCGCATCAGCAGGAACAGCCGTATATGTGCCGTAAATCGGACGCCATTTGTTTCTTGATAATACACGAGTAAAGACTGCTTTATCTACGCCATTAACGGCAATAGTCATAGTGGCGACATCTTTCCAGCCATTCCATGTGTTGGTCATAACATAACCCATGGCATAATACGTTTGCCCTGAAACCGCTGTAGCGGAAGCGGTCTGAGACAGGACGCAGTTGGGATCATTGACCTCTGAATTGGAAAAATAAGCAGCGACATCACCGCCAAGAGGAGTCGCTATCGCTGGATATGTCAATGTGTTAAGCCAGCTGTAATTCATTTCGCCCCTCTTGCTTACACGCTGAATACCGTAGCGCCCTGCAGGTGTTCCGGAATATGTCCAGCCCGTTGGATTCATATACACTCTGGCATCGTCGTCTGAACCAAGCAAATTACTGTCCGCCGTGAAGTCACCATTGGTAAGCAATCCGCCGCTTCTCGGGTCAAGATTGTTACTTTCAACCCATTCGTTTGCCAGTATATCAAGGTCTTTCATGCCAACGAAGGTATCAAGATCGAAATCTCCGGCATAGTAATTGACATACCTGTCGCTAACCGGACTAAGCTCATCAATGTAAAGTATGGTATTGGCATCGCCGCCGACAACGGAAGCTTCAAACCAGTGACTCGTCGTCCACCAGTTGCCGCCGCCAGAGCCGCCTATAGTAGGCGCCTTAGGAAGCAGGAACCTGAATTCCTGCCACTGGTGGTCAACGCCGCTGAGAGGTATTATCACTTCGCCAAGAAATTTCAGCATATTCGGTTCCGTCGCTGGTGCCTGGTAAAGGTTATAACTTGGATCATCATAAGTATAAACTCTTACACGGAATGAGCAGCCCTGGGTATGCTCGCCAGCCACTCTCGCGTAGGTCTTCCAGTATGGCTTATCTTCCCACCCAATAGCTCGTGTCGGGGAAGGGTCGTAGGGCTGGAACCAGTTGCTTTTCTGACAAACTGCAACGGTGGGATTGACGTATGCCGCGAACTTGGCTGTATTCTGGTCAGCAACCCCGCTCCAGCAAGGGTCTATCCACGCCATACCATGCGTTGTCGCATCAAAGGGAGTATGAGTAGTTTCGTAGATATTGACATCATTGAGGGTTGCCGGGAACCATTTGTTCCAGTCCCACACTGCCGTTCGGCCGCCTGGGGTACATACCGAGCCGCTCCACCACCATGCCGAAGCAAACCATATGGTCTTGGCAGTATTAGACGACAAAGAGATATCCCAGTTAAAGCCAGGAGACCAAAGAGTAATATTACCGCCGGAGGTCCAGGACATGTTACCTTCCATCGTGTAATTCTTTGGCGGCAGCGGCGGCTCGGGAGCGTGGTCCGCGACGGTAAGAGGAGTTGCCGTGTCGTTTGCCAGCTTGGTAATCTCCGTATCAGGAAGATAGGTTCCGGCCCAGATAGCAATATCATCAAGGTCTCCCGAGAAATATCCGCTGAAGTCATTCAAGGCAGCAAAATACAGGCTTGTTGTCGCGGTGGGCAGCGGACTTGTCGGTGCCTCCACAGCGTAAACAAGATAACCGTTGACGTATTTTTTTAAATAGTTGCCGTCATACGTTATAGCCAGATGATACCAGAGTCCTGTATAGTTCTGTCCACTATCTTCATAGCCAGCCGGAAAATGTATCTGATACCAGGCAGAGTTTGCGTCGGAAGAGAAATAATCAGAATGGGCGTCTACGTTAGTGGAATTTGGATCCGCCGCAAGTTCAAAATCGTAAGCGTCAGTATAAACGAGCCACCTCCAACCGCCGGTTGGTACTCGTAAAACCCAGTCATCAATTTGGTCACTTCTGACCCACATGGAAATAGTAAACGCCCCGCCAAGATGGGCAACTGCGTCAAGGTTGTTAATGTCCACAAATACCCGGTCAGAATCTGCACTGCTGGTAGTGGTGGTGTTAAATCGTAAAGCGCTCCCGGTCCCGTTATGACCTGTTATCCACAACGGCAAACTACCGCTGCCGTTGGCTTGCAGGACGCCGGGATTGCCCTTGCCCGAGGAGTCGGCCACGGTTGTGCCGCTGCCTTCATCGAAATTCCAGTACCCTGCCAACTGCCCGAATGACGGCGCAGCCATCAATGCTACGACCACGATAACCACTAATCTCTTGCACATCTTTCCATCCTCCAAAAGTCTGCAAATTATTTCAAATCACTATTAAAGAGCACACACAACATTCACTACATTCGTATCTCTATACGCCTGTAATACTCAAAACAGGCATCATAGCCGCTGTCATTGTCCCGTCATTACCAGATAGGCAGTGTTTCGTGCCCATTATAGGGTCTTCCATACTCGAAATATGCGCCATATCCAGCTAGCCCCTTCGTTAACGAGACATGCCCGTCAACAAAAACGACGTTTGCGGAACCTTCATCTCTCTTGCCTGAACTGACATTGTGATAGGTAGCAAGGTTGCCTTGGGTGTTGCCTTGGGTTGCATCCTTCAACGCTTTATTTGCGTATAACCAGAGGTCGTTTTTGCCTATGGGAGTTTCGGAGTACTCCTTGTTCTCGCCGGGTCTGCGTTCTATAGGCCAGAAGTTTTCTTCAGAAAAAGCACAACATTGAGCCGACCTTCTGACCTGAGATAGCTTAAGTGAGGGTTCCGGGGCAATCATTGCCTGTGCCTCTGGTGAATCAGTAGGTACACTATAGTATGCTAATGGAGGGAAAAAGCCGAGCCAGCGGTTCATTGAATAACAGTAAGTAGGATTATACGGCATGGTTCCGCTTCTTCCGGTTCTTGGATGATTTTGCCAATTCCAACAGGTCCCATTTTTCGCGAGGCTCTTAAAAGTTGGGCATATATGCGCTTTTATGTTCTGCATGTATGGCCAAAGCGTCCCATCCGGTTTGTCTTTATCATAGTGCCACCTGCACTCCTCAGGGCAGGTATTACTACTTACGCCGGCGGAGATAGTTTTCATTGAGTAAAGCCACGAAAAGCTGAAAGGACATTTGTCATTGTTGGTATCTGTATACATATACAGGGCGCTGCCGTAATTTTTCAGATTGGCTCCGCAAACAATCGTTTGAGCTCGAGCGCGAGCCGTACTCAACGCAGGGAGCAATACGCCCATCAGTAATGCTATAATAGCGATTACAACGAGCAGCTCTACCAGCGTAAAACCTGCCTTACGACAATTCCGCATAAAGCAATCCCTTCTTCATCAGTTTAGAGGTACATACCAAGGTACCTCGCAAACAAACCGCACCCAAAACTCCGGCCAAATCCATATCTTGCCAGGTAAACACTATTATATCAGAAAAACGGCCTTTTGAGCCGTAAAAACCCTGATTTTGCAGGGGGAAAACCCCTACTGAAACTTTGGGATAATTTTACAAAAATCCAATATCTTGTGGATGTCAAGCTTATTATTATCCCATGTTGCTATACTGCAACACATTGTATTTTACGCTATGCAGGTAGGAAAAAAGAACACCATTTTCTGTTTAACATCCACCATTTTAAACACGCACAGTTATCCACTTGACAAAGCAGAGGTTTGGATTTATAATTAAGGCATGGATTGGCAGGATGTTTCAAAAATTATTAAGCGCATTACACAAAGATGTTCTCATCCTTATGTTTCCCGTTTTTTTTCAACTTTGCTCTATCAGGAGTAGTAAGTATTGTATTAAATATGCCTGCCTTTGGAGCTATTTTGGCTGCGGCAGCTTTCTGTACAGCATGAGTAATGTAAACAAAACTATCAAAAAAATGAGTACTTAAATATGAAATATATTCCCCCAAAATTTACCAGGTTACGCGAAATGGCCGCAATCGACGTAGGCCGATTAACAGAAGATGAGGCAAGAGCTGTTCTTGAGGGTATTCGTTGGCCTGAAGGTCCTGTATGCCCTCATTGCGGCAGTATAAAGGTTACACGATTGAACGCTAAATCCGATAAGGTCAGAGATGGCGTTATTCAATGCAATGATTGCCGGGGCCAGTTTACGGTAACAGTTGGAACGGTGATGCACCGTTCACATATAACTTTAAGACAATGGGTGCAGGCGTTCTATTCTATGTGTTCTCATAAAAAGGGCGTATCTGCCTTACAGCTTCAAAGGAATCTTGGGCTTTATTCTTACAAATCCGCTTGGCGTTTGGCACACAGGATAAGAGCGGCAATGAATGAAAGGCCTTTGGCTGGACCTCTCAAGGGAACGGTAGAAGTTGATGAAACATACCTCGGCGGCAAGCCGGGACATAGTGTAAAGAAAGAATACTACGACCCAAAACAATTTGAAGGTCGTCCAACGATGAAGATACCAGAGACGGTTCTTGTTGAAACAAACGGCGAAGCTGTATCAAAACCAGTTGAAAGAGTAGATGCAGAAAATTTAAAATCTGCCAATGCGGGCATGAAGAACTTAAAAAGGGTCGCCTTGACGATAGAAAACTCGCGGGCATTCGGGCGGGAGTTGATCCGCGGGATTGTGAGATATTCCCGGCTGCACGGGCCGTGGATGTTTTACAGGCAGGATTTATTTTATGTTGCGCAGGAGGGCGAACCATCTAAATTGGAACCCCTCAGACAATGGGAGCCCCAAGGCATAATATCGCGTGACCCAAAAAACCTCGAAGAGTTGGAAAAATGGGGCATTCCATTATTTGTCGCTGTGGCCATGGAGCCGCCTTCGGCGAAGCGAAACAATGTAGTAACTAATGATGATGCGATAGGCAGAATGGCCGCCGAGCACCTTCTGGAACGTGGGTTTCATCATTTCGGCTACTGCGGCTTCGATAATATATACTGGTCTTATCAGCGGAGGGACGGTTTCATTGCCCGCATAGCCGAGGCAGGTTTTAAAACGATTTTATATAAACAGCCCAAATCCCGTGCGAACCGTTTATGGTTCAGAGAAAAGCCAATTCTCGCGGAGTGGCTGAGGGGATTGCCTAAGCCGATAGGAATTATGGCGTGCAATGATGACAGGGGACAGCATATTACTGAGTCCTGCGCCATTGCGAAAATCGAGGTGCCTTTTGATGTGGCTGTTATCGGCGTTGATAACGACGAACAGGTATGCGATATATCGTATCCATCGTTATCGAGTGTGGCGCTGGATGTAGAAAAGGCCGGGTTTAGGGCAAGCGAACTGCTCGATAAAATGATGTCGGGCAGGAAAATGGAGCCCCAGACTGTGGTTGTTCAGCCGAAAAGGGTGGTGATGAGGCAGTCAACTAATATTGTTGCGGTAGAGGATAAATTAGTCAGCCAGGCGTTGAATTTTATTCATCAGAACGCCCAACGCCTCATACAGGTGGAGGACGTTGTAAAAGATTTAAGCGTCTCAAGGAGCAAGCTGCACGACAAATTTATGAAAACACTGGGACGTACGGTTTACGATGAGATTAAGCGGGTGCGGATTGACCTTATCTGTCAGATGCTGATTGAGACAGATTTATCGATATCGGATATTGCGTTGAGTTTGGGATATGATAATACCAATCATATTGCCCGGTACTTCAGGCTGAAAATGGGGATGTCGCCTTTGGAGTACCGCAAACTTCACGTCCACCAATAATCGCGTAGTTTATTAAAACAGGCAGGACAAATATCTTGCAAAAGGTTGGGTAATCATATAAATCACGAAGAGATTATTTATCAAAAATCCAAAAAGAAACGAAAATTTCTGATAAATGGTTCGGTATAGTAAAATTATGACAAACACAATAAAATTAGCTTGTCTACTGACTTTTGTTTCTGCCGCCTCTCTAACCGCGAAGAGTGTGCCCCCTGATGCAAATAATAAGTACTTTGCGCCGGTCAAGACCTGTCTTGATAACCTGATTGAATACGGCACAGACACGTACGGCCCCGTCAAATCGCCCATACTTGTAAGCATAATTGATGTTAACACCCGTAGTTGCCCGCAGAACCCCCTGCCTCTTGAAGAACAGTGGCGCGTTATAAGGCGTGAAAGAAGAAACCCGGCGGGGGCGAATCTGTTTACAGACCAGCCGCTGATAAATTCGATGTTCCTGATGTCCGAATTGACCGCAAGCAAGACTTATTCAACGGCTGCCAACAATTATATCGACTATTATTTGAAAAACCTCGTTGACAAAAAAGGGCTGTTCTGGTGGGGCGGCCACAGACATTATGATGTGTATCAGGACAAAATGACCGGCCATCTGGAAAACTGGCACGAAATACACGGCGGCATAATGATTCAGTGGGAAAAACTCTGGCTGGTAAATCCCGACGCCGTGAAAAAAGAAATCGAAGCCATCTGGCAGTGGCATGTTATAAATAAAAAAACCGGCGAAACGAACCGCCACGACGACGGCTTGCAGGGTTGCGATTTTCCCCTGAGTAGTGCAAGTATGATTGAGGCGTTCGCGTTCCTGTACACCAAAACCAATGACACGGTCTGGCTCGACAGGGCCAAACTCCTGGCCAACTACTTCTGGGATTTGCGCAACAAAGACACCAACCTCATCGCCGAAAGGCCCAACGCAGGGGCCAGCAGATTCGACGGCAGCGCATTCGCTACTGATATCACAGGCCCTTACTGCCACAGTCTTTTGAAGACATATCTTATGACCAAAGAGAATATGTTTAAAGAGCAGGCAATCGCGTATTTGGCTGGCTATAACAAATACGGCTTCGACGAACAAAGCGGAAAATTCTGGGGCGCGCTGAAACTTGACGGCAGTCCCATACCCGGCCCGCGATTGCCGGCCTCGCCGGAGCCGGAACAATTTGGAAATAATCAGCAATACGCCCAGTACGAGCCGAGAGGGTATCTCGATTTGTGGGAACCTTACATTCTCGGCAGTGAGTTCCCGATAGAAACGGCTCAGTGTTATGCCTTTGCGTACCGTATAACAAAAAATCCTGAGATGCTTACCGCCGCACAGCGTTTTGCCGACTGGATTGAAAAGACCCCGACTGACGCGAATGAAACAGAAATTTCCTGGTATGCGGAATACACAAAGACCTTCGGCAAGCAGGGTACTTACGCAGACAAATACGGCAGGACGATTTCGTTCTTTATCGATATGTATGCCCTGACAAATAAGCAGAAGTATCTGACGCTGGCTCAAAAATTCGCAGATGAGGCCATTGCGAAACTATACGTCAACGGCTTCTTCAAAGGCCACCCCGCGAAACCTTATTATGAGTCCATCGACGGCGTCGGCTGTCTGCTGTATTCTCTGGAGGAGCTTGACCAGGTCCTGAAAGGAAAAACTCAGGGATTGGATTTCGATAACTGGTAACTTCGTGATTGTTTCTTGAACCCGGACATCTTCTTGATGATGTATAACTGCCGCGAACTACTCCTTCGTCCGACACTCGATTGTTTCTCCATATCTTCTCTATTTTTCTGCAAACTAGTGCCGTTTCCAAAAAGGTACTATGACTTTTGAGCTTTCTTGTTTCTATACCGTACATAACGCCTCAAAGCAAGATTTTGCTGTCTGTGGTTTTCGTAATCGCAGTTGCGAAA
>JBEKZW010000059.1:0-8931 GCA_049509475.1 Sedimentisphaerales bacterium | reverse complement strand
CGGAATATGATTGGACAGCCACAAACCCGATAAGCGGCAACTATGAAGTGACAATTGTGAATGACATACGTGCTACTGATTTGGGTTCTCCGCTGTTTTCGTTCCAATTGACAGCCCCGAATGCTGTCGGCGTAGCGCATATATCGCTGATTGAGAACGCGTTCTTTAACGACAATTGGGAAGCAATTTCGCCCGACTCTATGCCCACCATGACAGTTACTATTAGTGTTCCAGAGCCGATGACCCTTGGTCTGCTTGGTCTTGGCGGCCTGTTCCTTCGTCGTCGCAAATAAAACGTCGATAACGCCGATTGTAGCACCAGTAATTAAAGCGAGTCATCGTCAAAACCCGCCGCGATTTGGCTTCTCGGCTTGGGTGCGTTGGTGTTAAGAAGGAAACGCAGTTAATCCGGTCTATATAATCTTGTAGAACTGCTGCCAGAGATGGTTTTGGGCTTTAGAATTGACGAACTCAGCTCGGTCCGGGCCACAGAGTCGCTTTTTGAAAATCGACCTTAAAATCTGACCGAAACAGCGCACTTGTTTATGCTGGTCACGCTTTTAGAAAAGGCCTTGCCGCAAAACACCAAGCTGAGCAAATCCTCGTGGTTCTTAGTGCCTTCGTGTTGAAAAACAGTGTTAATCTGTGTCCATCAGTGGCTCAATTTTTGTTTCTTTTGTGCTTTTTTGCGGCTAAAATCATCAATCATAAATGGTTTTCCGCCCTTGACTTTCCCCCCCTCAGGCGATAACTTATTGCCATAATATTGGGCAGCCCTCTGGCGCAAGGGATTGCATGAGGAACCACTATCGGTAACAAAGGAATGGTTTGAATCTATGAAGAAAGACAACGAGCCGCAGCAGGAGCGGTTTGAAAGCATACCAATACTCGATGAGCTGAAGAACTCATACCTCAATTACGCGATGAGCGTCATCGTATCGCGTGCATTACCGGACGTTCGCGACGGCCTAAAACCCTCCCAAAGACGAATCCTCGTCGCGATGAACGACCTCAACCTCGGCCCGCGAAGCAAGCACCGCAAGTGCGCAAAAATCGTCGGCGACACCGGCGGTAACTACCACCCCCACGGCGACCAGGCGACTTATGGCACATTAGTCCGGCTGGGCCAGGACTGGAATATGCGTTACACGCTGGTTGACCCGCAGGGTAACTTCGGCTCAATCGACGCCGACCCACCCGCCGCTATGCGTTACACCGAGGCAAGAATGACCTCGGCTGCGACGGACATGCTCGAAGACCTCGAATATGAGACGGTCGATTTTGTCCCTAACTACGATGAGACGCGGACGGAGCCGACTGTATTGCCCTCGAAATTCCCGAATCTGTTAGTCAACGGCTCAACCGGTATCGCGGTCGGTATGGCCACCAACTTACCGCCTCACAATATAGGCGAGGTTTGTGACGCGCTGCTTCTGGTAATCGACGACCCGAAGTGCGGCTTCAAAGATATAATGAAAAAACTCCCGGGGCCGGATTTCCCGACGGGCGGAATCATCTGCGGCAAGCAGGGAATCGTCGATGCCTATTTCAAAGGCAAAGGGCACTTAGTCGTAAGAGCCAAAACAGAAATAGAGCAGTCGAAAAGGGGAAAAGAATGTATCATCATAACTCAAATCCCCTATATGGTGGTCAAGACAAGTATCGTCTCGAAAATCGCCGACTGCGTCCGCGAAGGCCAGATTGCCGAAATCGCCGACGTCCGCGACGAATCCGACCGCCACGGTATGAGAATCGTGGTCGAAATCAAAAAAGATTGCGACGCACAGGTCGCGCTGAATAAACTGTTCGAATATACCCAGTTGCAAACAACTTTCGCAATTGCCAACGTCGCGCTGGTCAACAACCGCCCCGAAACGCTCAACATCCGCCAGATGCTCGACCTGTTCATCGACCACCGCAAAATTGTCATCCGCAGACGCAGTATGTTTCTGCTCAAACGCTGCCAGAACAGGGCGCACATCCTCGAAGGATTGATTCTGGCGGTCAGTGACATAGACGAAATAATCGAACTTATCAAAAAATCTCCCGACGCGCCGACGGCCAAGCTCAACCTGATGAAAAAGCCGTTGAAACTGGCGGAAACTGAAACCCTGCGAAAACTCCTGTCAAAGGAATTCATCAAGGAAAAGACAAAGGAAAAACAGTTCCTCACAGGCCCGCAGGCGGACGCCATCCTGACGATGCAATTACAACGTCTGACGGGGCTCGAAATTGAAAAACTCGCCAAGGAATACACCGGCCTGATTGAGCAAATCGAAGGTTACGAGGCGATTTTGGCCAAAGACGAAGTGCTGATGAAAATCATTCGCACGGACATCAACGATATAAAAACCAAATACGGTGACCCCAGACGCACGGAAATAAGGGCACAACAGGCCGAATCGTTCGACCTTGAAGACCTCATCGCCGAAGAAGAGGTCATCGTTACCGTCAGCCACGCCGGTTACGTCAAACGAATGCCCATCGACACCTACCGCAAGCAGGGCCGAGGCGGTCAGGGCGTTATCGGCTCCGACACCAAGGAAGGCGACTTCATCGAGCACATGTTCACCGCCTCCACGCACGACTACCTCCTCATTTTCACCAACCGCGGCAAATGCTATTGGTTAAAAGTTTATGATATTCCCAGCTTGACGCGACAGAGCAGGGGAAGGAGTATCGCCAACCTGCTCAACCTCGGCGACCAGTCAATCGCCTCGGTCATCAACGTTGCCAAGCTTGTCGAAAACGAGGAACTGCCCGAAGACAAGCAGCCGCAGCTCGTTATGGCGACACAGAACGGGCTAATCAAAAAGACAAAACTTTCCGCATACAGCCATCCGCGTTCGGTGGGCGTTACCGCAATCAAACTCGACCCCAACGACACCCTCATCGAGGTCGCCCAGACTACCGGCAAAGACCACATAATCCTCGGCACCCGCGACGGTATGGCAATACGGTTCGATGAGCAGCAGGCACGCTCAATGGGCAGGGTTTCAAGGGGTGTCCATGGAATAAGGTTGCGCTCCGGCGACGCGGTTGTCGATATGGTCATCGCGGAAGAAAAGGCGTCGCTGCTCACCGTCTGCGAAAAGGGATACGGCAAACGCACCTCGCTCGAAAATTACCGCTCACAAAACCGCGGCGGCGTAGGACTCATCAACATCAAAACAACCGACCGCAACGGAAAGGTCGTCGCCCTCAAGGCAGTCCAGTTCGAAGACGAATTGATGCTGATTACCGCAAATGGAATCATCATCCGCACGGGCCTCGACCAGATTCGCCCCATCGGCAGAAACACACAGGGCGTCCGGCTGATTAAGCTTAAAGAAGGCGACAAGCTCGTCGCTGCGGCAAAAATCGGCCCCGAAGTAGCGAAGGAACAATCCGACGACGCGACGATACAAAAAGCCGAGCTTCCTCCGCAGGAAGAAACCGAACCCGGCCCCGAAGAGCCGGAAGAAGAACCGCAAGACGAGCCGGAAGACAAGCCAAAGTCAAAACTGGAAAAGAACGAACCTAAAGATAAGGGCAAGAAAAAGGGCAAATAGCAATTAGCAGTTTTTAGTTTTAGGTTTTTAGTTTTGAGTTAATTGAAACAACTAAAAACTCAACACTTAACACTCAAAACTGAAAAACGCGGAACCGTTCAATGTCATTGCGAGCGAAGCGAAGCAATCTCGACCCACCGGCACAGCGAAATCCCGGACTTGTGTATGTAATCGCGGGCGACGACCCCTCGTTAGTCAACGCCAAATACACCGAACTTATCGGCCAGCTTGTCCCACACGCTGAAAGAGACACGGGGCTGTTGGTCGTCGATGCCGATAAAGCCGTCATAGGCGAAATCCTGGATGAGCTTCAAACCATTCCTTTTTTCACAAAAAGAAAAATTGTCGCCCTGCGAAACGCCGACAAATTCATCTCCGCCGGCGGCGATGAAGAGAATGAACAAGATAAGCAGGACGGCCAGAGCGCCCCTGCCGCTGCCGGCAACCGTGAAATTCTCGAAAAATACTTTGAAAATCCCTCCCCGACGGGCATTCTGGTAATCACGGTCAAGAGCTGGCCCAAAAGCACGCGATTAGCGAAAAAACTGCCCACTGTCGGAACACTGATAGAGGTTAAATCGCCCAAAGGACAAGAACTTACCCATCGTCTTATCGATTACGCTCGCGAAGCGCACAGCAAAGGCCTCGACGACTGGACAGCGGGATTGCTCGTTGAGCTTGCGGGCGACAACCTCACCCAGTTATATACCGAAATCGATAAACTTGCCGCATACGCCGCGACCGAAAAAGCCATAACAGCCGCGCACGTCGAAGCGCTTATAGGCAGAAATCGGGAATTTGACGCCTTCGAGGTCATCGAATCCTGTCTCCAGCGGAAAACCGGCCCCGCAATCGAACGGCTGCGCAAGATGTTCGCCGAAGACAAATCCGCCGAATACACAACCATCGGCGCATTCGCGTTTCACATCCGCAGATTGTTCACCGCGAAAAAGATGCTGATGGAAGGACAATCCCAATACGAGGTCGCGGGAAAAGCCCGCATTTTTTACAATAAAGAGGCGCACTTTGCGCTGCTTAAACGATTGACGCTTAAGCAATTAGGTGACCAGTTGCAACAGTTGGCCGAAACCGATTACGCCATTAAACGAGGGCTTGCCCAGCCCCGAATCGCAATCGAACAATTCGTTTTACAACTGGCCAGTTTATAATCTCACCACAGAGAACGCATAGGCCGCAGAGATTCATTGCCACAAAAAAACACTATTATTTGAATCCAAGCTCCTTTTTCAGCTGGGCTTCGGCTTCATACCAGTTTTTCTCGTCCTGACCAACTGGGCAGCCCTTCTGCCGCCATATCGCTTTTGCCCGCTCTTCTATCTGCTTATGAGTCAGCAAAGTTGTGACGTTCGTTTTGCCGGCCGGACGCGATACAGTCGAACCTCTGACTGGTTCAGATTTCAACGTCCCGATTGGCGATTTATATTCGCCGATTGATGAGTTATTTTTGCCCATTTCATTTCTCCTTGTCATATTTCCCTGAAATTATGTTCCGTTTTTTTAATTTCGTCTCAAACCATGTTTACTCCTTTAGCATCTAAGAGAATAAGCGTTTCTGAAAATAAATGACATAGGCAAAAGGCATAAAAACTATTAGCAAATAACTTACTGGTCAGGAAAGACAGCGGCGTAAGCCATCTCGACGATTATGGAATGATTTTGAGCAACCTAATGGTTTGCGAAGCCGTAGAATATACAGAAATGTGAATGAATTGAGGAAAAATGGTAAAAGTATCGTATTCAAGAGTGACGATAAAATTTAGACAATCGACGATAAGATAAATTTATCTTATCGTTATGAATTGTTTCTTAATGTAAGGAAGAAAAATGAGCAAGTTGCCCGCATATATAAACAACGTGCCGAATGTTTGCGGCGCGCAGGACGTTATCAAAACCGCCATAAAAAACGAACCGGTTTTTGGGCGGCAAAGCAGGATTGACTGGGACAAGGTCAAGAGCGCATTTGCCATAGTGCTGCATATGCATCAGCCGATTATCCCGAATCCCGATGAGCCGCTTACAGAGGCGGATGAAATCAGCAACCTGGCGGCTATGATGAAACATCCTGAATCCGGCGACAATCATAACGCCCATGTATTTCACCAGTGCTATAAACGGATGGGCGATTTTATACCTGAGCTGCTCGAAGAGGGCCATCAGCCGAGGTGTATGTTCGATTATTCGGGCGTACTGCTTCACGGCCTGCACAAAATGGGGCTTAACGATGTATTCGAAAATCTCAAAAAAATAACCTGTGATTCGAAATATAACGGATGCGTCGAATGGCTCGGGTCGAGCTGGGGGCACGCCGTGGCGCCATCGACGCCGATACAGGATTACCGGCTTGGCGTTGAAGCATGGCAGCAATTTTTCGCGGGGTTGTTTGGTCTCGAGGCAGTGGGGCGAGTGAAAGGATTTTCGCCGGCGGAGATGGCCCTGCCGAATCATCCGGACGTTTTTTATCAGTTTGTAAAGACATTAAAAGATTGCGGCTACCGATGGGTACTTGTGCAGGAGCATACGGTCGAGCGGGTCGAAAACGGGTGGGGGCTTGAATATCCGCATCGGCCTCACCGGCTGATTGCGAAAAACTCCAGCGGCGATACGCTTTCGATAACCGCGATTATCAAGACGCAGGGCAGCGATACAAAACTTGTCGCGCAGATGCAGCCTTATTACGAGGCGTGCGGCCTGAACCGCATAAAACTTGGTGATAAACTCGTTCCCTCACTTGTAACTCAAATCGCTGACGGCGAAAACGGCGGCGTTATGATGAATGAGTTTCCCGGCAAATACAAATTAGTGATGGCGGAATGCAGCGGCACGCCTACGCCTGCGGTTAATGTGACGGAGTATCTCGAATACCTGGATAGTCTGGGCGTGAAGGAAGAGGATTTTCCGGCGATACAGCCCATATTCCAGCATCGGATATGGCAAAAGTTCAAGGATGGCGCCGGCCATGAGGCGATGGAAAAAGTCATACAGCAGTTGGCAAAAGAAGACAATCGGTTTCACATGGAAGGCGGGAGCTGGACGAACAATATCTCCTGGGTGCGAGGTTACGAAAAGCTGCTTGGGCCGATGGAGCAGGCGAGCGCTTTATTCAATGAGAAAGTTCTTGCCAAGAACGTTTCCCCGTCGGAGCCGCGTTTTCGTAATGCACTTTACCATTTGCTTTTAACACAGACGAGCTGCTATCGTTACTGGGGCGAGGGCGTATGGGCCGACTATGGCCGCGAGCTTTGCCGGCGCACAATCGAAATACTAAATCGCGATTTCTAACAGCTCTCTATCTTGCTCTGCTGTTGGCTACTGCAAACTCGCAATACTGCTTCCGTCTGCATCACGAGAATTAGCATAACTTATTGAAACTTCAAGTATTGCCAGTATAATAACTCGTAATTCAGGTATGCGTATGAATATTCGCACGCCACCGGCAGGTGAACCATGGATGACCGACGGCTATCGGTTTCCTTAAAGGACGGTGAGCATCGCATCTGCGATGGCGGTCGTTGTTGCGGGTGGATTTTATGAACACCCTCATTGCCGTGTGGCCTAAAAGAATCTCCTATGAGCTTATTGTTTCTATGACAACATCTCGAAGGATACAATCATGGCCGGCATAGATATCATTACCGTTGAAAGAAAATCGGAGTTGAAGAACTTCATCGATCTTCCATGGAGGATTTATGCTGCGTACCCCAGATGGGTTCCTCCTCTTAAGAAAGAGGTTTGCCGGATGCTGGACCCCGCCAAGCATCCTTTCTGGGAATCTTCCGAACGCATCCTCTTTCTGGCCCGACGCGGTTCAAAGACAGTGGGAAGGATAGCGGGCATCATAGACCGCCATTATAACCAGTTCCACGGCGAAAAGATGGGCATTTGGGGATTTTTCGAATGTGATGATGACCAAGAGGCCGCGGCGGCCCTCTTCTCTTCCGTGGAGATGTGGGTACGCCAGAAAGGGATGACCTTTCTGAGAGGCCCGCTCAACCCGTCCACCAATTACGAGGTCGGGTTGCTCATTGAAGGATTCGATTATCCGCCTGCATTGATGATGACGTACAACCCGCCATACTACCCAAGGCTGGTTGAATCGTGCGGTTTTGCCAAAGAGAAGGACCTGCTGGCCTTCTTGATAGAGGGCGATTACCGGCTTCCCGGGTGGATGGATAGCCTTGCAGGACGTATCGCCCAAAAAAAGTGCATCCACATCAAAAACATCAATCCAAAGGATGCGGACGCCGAGTTTGACCGGATCAGGGAGATATACAATGACAGTTGGTCGAGTAACTGGGGTTTTGTCCCGTTGAGCATGAATGAGATACGGGACATTCAAAAGAGCGTGATGAAATTCGCGGACCCTGACCTGGCCTTCTTCATCTATTATGAGAACGAACCCGCAGCGGTGTGTGTGATCTTTCCCGACATTAATCCTTTACTCAAGCGTCTCAACGGGCACATCGGCGTAATGGGTGTGCTTAAGGCTATCCTGTATCGGCGGGAAATTACGGGAATGCGATTGCTGATCTTCGGGATCAAGGAAAAATACCGGCAGATGGGCATTCCCATATTGGCCTTCCACCACATCTATGAGGTCGTGAGGAGCCAAGAGAAATATCGTTATCTGGAGCTTGGCTGGACGCTGGAGGATAACGAGGCGATCAATACATTGGTAGAGGAATCCGGCGCAAAAGCATATAAGAAGTATCGCATCTTCAGAAAGTCTTTATAATCGAAACAGATGAACATACAGAGTTGCAGCGGAGGTTTGGTCATGTTGGATGAGTATCAGGTTCCCATTATCGCTTTCGTCTGGCGACCTGAAGAGATACTGCCGTCGGTGACCCGAATGGCTCATCGAACAGGGAGCAGGGCTATCTTCGATTTTTCAATGATGGAGACGCAAGCACTGTATTCTTTTTTACGAACGGCTAACCCTGCTTGTCACGTTGGAGATATCAAGATTTCTGCCTCCACCTTAATGGACCCATCTTTGGGGCTGCTGCTTAAAGAAACAGGAGTCCAGAACATCTGGGTAGAATGCCACCCCCGGTATTTCCGGGGGGATACTTCCGGCTTTCTACAGAGATTGAGAGAATTGTCGGAAAGCTGCCGTTGTTTTCCAATCATTGGAGACTTGGATGTCCTGGCAACGATTTTGAAGGATAGTTCGGGAATTGGACGCATCATCCTGAAAGGATGCGAGGCCTCTGGATTCGTGAGCGGTGAAACAACCTTGGTTCTCTATTCGGCAGCCAAGGAAATGCTGCGCAATTCCGCGAAGTCTCCGGACATCCTCATCTGGGGCGGCGTCTGGACGCCTGAGGCGGCAGCGGCATTTTTGTCCACAGGAGCAGCA
>JBEKZW010000058.1:0-9270 GCA_049509475.1 Sedimentisphaerales bacterium | reverse complement strand
GGCGGCCCGGACCTGTTCGTTCACCACTCGGAAATCAAGTCATCCGGGTACTCGAGTTTGAGCGAAGGGCAGAAGGTTGAGTACGAAGTTGGCCAGGGCAAAAAAGGCCCCTGCGCGACAAATGTAGTTCCAAAATAAGCACCAACACTTGACGCCAAAGAAAGGCCCCGTCCCTTAGAGACGGGGCCTTTTCATTTTCCGACGTTTAACACCTCTTCGAATTTCCCTTGATTTCAGGCCTCACAAGGCATAAATAGGTAGGGTTTTGGGATATGATAAAAATATGGCAAAGGCAAGGGCAAATGCGATAGTGGCACAGTCGGGCGGACCGACGTGCGTAATAAATTCGAGCGTTTGCGGGGTAATTCAGGAGGCGGCAAAAACCAAAAAGATAGACCGGGTATTAGCCGCACACGACGGCATAATGGGCGTTCTAAAGGAAGAACTGTTCGACGTATCGGCTGAGAAGGCATCGGTTATAGAAGCCCTGAAACGGACGCCATCGGCGGCGATGGGGTCGTGCAGATACAAACTCAAATCTATCGACCAGGCGCAATCGGATTTTGACAGGGTGCTGGATGTCTTCAAGGCGCACGATATACACTACTTTTTCTACGCGGGCGGCAACGACTCGATGGATACCGCCGACAAGATAAACAAGCTCGCGGCACAACGCGGGTACGAGCTTGTCTGTATCGGCATACCAAAGACCATCGACAACGACCTCGCATATACGGATCACTGCCCCGGCTTCGGCAGCGTAGCTAAATACGTGGCGACCTGCGCGATGGAGGCAGGCAGAGATAACGAGGCATTAACATTCGACGCCTGCACCATCATTGAGGTAATGGGCAGACACGCTGGCTGGATTGCGGCGGCATCAGGATTGGCGACAAGAGAGCCGCAGGATGCGCCGCATCTTATTTATATGCCTGAAGCGACGTTCACATTCGAAAAGCTAATCAGTGACGTTAAAGAAATTTACAAAGAATTCGGCAGGGTCTTTATCGTCGTCGGCGAAGGCCTCAAAGACGAGAAAGGCAACACAATCGCCGCGGAAACCGCCGGCTTCGGCAAAGACGCCTTCGGGCACGCCACACTTGGAGGCGTGGCTGAGGTCTTCAAAAATACAATCGAAAAAGAGGTCGGAATAAAGGTATACTGGAACAAACTTGGCTCACAGCAAAGATGCTCAATGCACTTCGCGTCACTGACGGATGTCAACGAGGCATATATGTGCGGCAAGGCGGCAGTTAAGGCGGCGATGAGCGGCGTCAACGGGAAAATGATAACGCTGGTGCGGGAAAAAGACGTAAAATACAAATGCACGACTGGGCTTGCGGATTTAAGAGATGTAGCAAACGGTGAAAAAATTGTGCCGAAGGAATTTATAAACGAAAAAGGCAATCATATCACCGAAGCGTGCCGGAGATATATCGGGCCATTGATTAAGGGCGAAGCACCGATAACGGTAGGTAAAGACGGGCTGCCTGTGTACGTGCGGCTGGCAAAAAAATGGGTGGAAAAGAAACTTCCGAGGTACTTATGAATTTAGGCAAATATTCATTCGGCGTTGGGGACAGGTTCGGCAAACAAGGCAAGGCGCAGCTGGCGGCAATGGTCGAGGCAGGCAAGGTCGGTGTGGAGATAACGCCCGTCTGGAACAAGTCGCATCGCGAGCATACGATAATCGGGACGAAGCCAGCGGCGGTTCGCGCGGAGGCAGATGAGGCAGCCAAAGAGATGCTCTGGGAGCAGGCGTATTTCGTTGACGCGGACCATATCAATCTGAAAAACGTGGACTTATTTTTAGAAGCGAGTGACTTCTTCACACTTGATGTCGCGGATTACATAGGCCAATCGTCCCCCAAAGACCAGATAGATAATTTTATCGACGGATGCGTAAAGTACATTGACGGGCTGACTGTCCCCGGGATTGAAGGGAATCTGATAGTTACCGAAAGCGTTGTAAGGACAATAGGGAATAAGTATTTGTTTGCGGTAAAACAGGCAGGCGAAATATACCGCCATATAGTTTCCAAAAAAGGCGTGGGCAGTTTTGTTGTCGAGATGTCAATGGATGAGACGGACATGCCTCAATCGCCTGTGGAGTTATTTTTTATTCTCGCAGCAGCGGCACAGGAGGAAATTCCCATCCAGACAGTCGCGCCGAAATTTTCGGGCAGGTTCAATAAGGGCGTCGATTACGTCGGCGACGTCGAACAATTCGCGAGGGAATTCGAGCAGGATTTGGCGGTGATTGCGTACGCGGTTGAAGAATTCGGGCTACCGAAGAATTTGAAGCTGAGTGTCCACTCGGGCAGCGACAAGTTCTCAATCTATAAAGCGATGAACAAGGCGATAAAGAAATTCGACGCCGGACTGCATGTCAAGACAGCGGGTACAACCTGGCTTGAAGAGTTGGCGGGCCTTGCGCTTGCCGAAGGCAACGGCCTGCGGATAGCGAAACAGATTTACGCGGAGGCGTTTAAGAGAATGGATGAACTGACAAAGCCATACGCGACAGTGATTGATATTGATAAGGGCCGGCTGCCGAGTCCTGATGTTGTCGCGGAGTGGAATGGGAGGAGATTCGCCGAGGCGCTTCGGCATGACCAGTCGTGCGGGCGGTATAATCCGGATTTGAGGCAGCTTTTGCACGTCGGGTACAAGGTCGCAGCAGAATTGCAAAGAGAATTTACTGATGTGGTAGCTGATTGCGAACGTATAATCGGGCCGAATGTTACGGAGAATATTTACGACCGGCATATTAAGCCGATTTTTATCGACTAAATCAGGGGATACATTATGAAGACATTATTTGATTTGACGGGTAAGGTGGCGGCGGTAACAGGTGCGGGCGGCGTTCTTTGCAGCCAAATGGCAAAGGCACTGGCACAGGCAGGGGCGAAAGTCGCGGTGATGGACTTATCTTTGGAAGCGGCAAAGAAAGTCGCGGATGAGATAAATGAAGACAGAGGACAGAGGACAGAGGACAGAAGGCAGGGGATGGAAGGCAGGAGGCAGGAGACAGAGGACAGGGGAGAGGATGCAGAAGATAGAAGACAGAAGATAGAGGACAGGAGACAGAATGAACGACGAAATACGACCGAGGTCAAGGCCATCGCGGTTAAGTGCAGCGTGTTGGACAAGAAACAATTGGAAGAGGCGAGGGAGAAGATTGAAGACGAGTTAGGCAAGGTGGATATTCTGATAAACGGTGCGGGAGGCAACAGGAAAGACGCGACAACATCGGATGCTATGCCGTTCTTCGATTTGCCTGCTGAGGCGATACGCGGTGTGTTCGATTTGAATTTTCTCGGAACGCTTTTGCCAAGCCAGGTATTCGGAAAAGATATGGCAAAAAATGGCTCGGGAGTAATACTGAATGTATCGAGCATGAACGCGTTGCGGCCTTTGACAAAAATTTGCGGATATTCCGCAGCCAAAGCTGCCGTGAGCAACTTTACGCAGTGGCTTGCGGTGCATATCAATCAGAATTACTCGAAAGATATTCGCGTTAACGCGATTGCCCCGGGATTCTTCCTCACCGAGCAAAATCGGTTTCTGTTGACCGATGAAAAAACAGGCCAATTGACCCCTCGCGGCAAAACAATAATCGAGCATACCCCGATGGCTCGCTTCGGCAACCCCGATGACCTGACCGGAACGGTGCTTTGGCTTGTCAGCGACGCGGCAAAGTTTGTGACCGGGATAGTTGTCCCCGTCGATGGAGGCTTCTCGGCATATAGCGGAGTTTAGCCACGAAAAGGCGCAGAAAGACATAAGTTAAAAGGAAAAGGAAGATAGCGGCCGTAGTCAGAACACCGAAGTAAAACACTTCATTGGTCATCACTTAACAGGATGCTCGCTCTTTTCATTTAACAGCATCATCTCCCCATAGGCCATGTTGAGCATCTGGTCTTTCTTGTTAGTCCTTGCAATGTCCATCGCCCGGAGGAAATGTTCACGAGCGGATTCTACTTTATCTTGGAGAGCGAAAATTTTAGCGAGGCAATAATGGGCATTCATCGACACTTCGAAATAATCTGATGCATCAAGTGCCTTCTGATAATATCCCGCGGCATCAGAAAATTTATTCTGTTTTTCTAAAACAAGGCCCATCTGGTAATATAGTGACGCATAAACACGTGAGTCAATTTTCTGCAAATAAGAGCCAACCTCGAGCGCCCGCTCCAAATGGGGCTTTGCTTCAGTAATATTCCCCTGGTCAAACAGGAGCTTATAGAGCTGGGCATGGGCAAGCGGTGAGTCGGGATTTTTATTGACGGTGTCCATCCACAAGGACATTTTGTCGGTATAGATGCCGGACTGCCGGAAGGTAAGGGAACCAAGAGTGAGCAGCACAACGCCCGCTATCAGCGGGACAATAATTTTTATGGCTGGAGACGACTTTCGCATCAACAGAGCGCCGCCTGCCGCGACAAGAGCAATGGGGCCGATACAGGCGACATACTGATAATGGTCGGCCACGAAACTGTACATAAAGGTAAACAGGGAGAAGAATCCGAGAACAGGGAACAAGGTTATTGCGAAAAATAATATCGCGGTCGGTATCGCTCTGCCGAGGCGTTTGCGCAATAGCCATGCGGAGGCAATCATCAGTATGCTCGCGGCGGGCCAGAGATACTGGCGAATCGCGGCGGGGTCGATATTCCAGCGAGGATAGCTAAATGTGAGATTGACGGGCCAGAAAAGTTTGTAGAGATAAAACCATAACGCTCTGCCGGCAATTAAAAATCTGGCGGGCACGTTCAACCCCAGACTTATCTGCCCCGTTCCCTGATGATGGTTTTCCCACCACATCACAAAAAGCCCTATTCCAACTGCCATTACGAAAAAAGGGACAACCTCGAGGATACGTCGGTTACAGAGAGGAACTTGTTTGAGCCACAAAATAAGCAGCATCGCGGCCGGAAGCGTGCAGGCGGTTGCCTTGCCGAAAAGGGCCAAAGCGAAGAAAAACAAGGAGGCGACGTAAAGCAAAATCGCTTTTGGTCCCGTTTTATTATCGAAAACAAATTTAAGCCAGCAAAGAACCGACAGAAGAGAAAATAAAAGCATGAGGAGGTTTTTCCGTTCTGTAACCCAGGCGACGGATTCAACCTGAACAGGGTGTAGAGCAAAGACGGCTGAGGCAAACCAGGCGCCCGGGACGGACAGCCGTCTAAGAACCAGCCACAGGAGCAGGGAATTTATGATATGCATGGCGACGTTTACAACGTGATAGCCGACGGGGTTGAAACCCCAGAGGCGATACTCGAACCAGAACGTTGTGTATGTGAGGGGGAAATATTGTGAGGTGACGTTTCCTGATGTCCAGATTCGATATAATCCGCCCGGGGCCGTCAACAGGGAGTTATTAGTAACATAATAATCGTCATCCCATATAAAGCCGGCTTTCATCGCAGGGATATAGGCCGCAAAGCAGGCGGTAATGATGGCTAATGCCCCCGCCAAAAGAATGATTCTGGACGTAGTCACTCTATCCATCGGCATCATAATTAACTATAACTATATCAAACTTGGCTCACAGAGTCCATCCAGCTCACCGGATGAAAGGCCGAGGGGCTAAAGCGACCGCTTCTTCATCTAAGTGCTTTAGACAGCGTATAGCGGGTAGCCCTTCGACTTTGCTCCCCCGACAAAGACTTTCGAGGGCAGGCAGGACAGGTACGCTTCGGGGCTAAACAATGAGGAAAAACCATAGATTTTTTTTGTTTTTTTGTCGCAAGATGGCCTTTTGGGGCCTCTATATATTATGATAGAATATTTATTTAATTTACGGGAGAGTATCTTTATGCAAATAGAGACCTTAAATAATCTAATGGTTTCTCTAAAAGCCCCCTTAAAAATTATAAAACGGAATCCTGTACGTTTTCTTATATGGGTATTAGTATCTATCATCCTCGGATTAGCAGCCATTTTGATACCAATATTGATTATTAGAGCGGCTCGTTTTGTAAGTTGATACAGGCAGGAGTTAATTAGTCGTTAGTCGTTAGTCGTTAACATTGCCGAAGCGGGCTCGTCGCTTCCGACTTCGTTGCACTACGCCGGACAGGTCGCTCCGTGTGAGATTTAAGATTTGAGAAGAAACTGGATTCCCGCTTGCGCGGGAATGACAAAATGAAAAACAGTGTCAATCCTGTGTAAATCCATGTCTAAAAGACGCAAGACCACAGACACCAGTCATTTATGATTTTCAATTTTTAATTTAGGATAAGGAATCCGCCAGCGGCGGAGAATAGAAGACAGAGGAAAAATGATTGCTGATTTATGATTTTTTAATTATGATTGAAGATTAATAATTTAAGGAGGTAAGATATGGCGACGTTCATAACACTTGTGAACCTGACGGAACAGGGGGCGCGGGACTTCAAGGCATCCCCCGACAGGGCGGAAAAATTCAAGGCGGCGGCGCAAAAAGCAGGAGTGACAGTCAAAAATATTTACTGGACAATGGGAAGATACGACGTCGTGATGACTCTGGAGGCGGCGGACGACAAGACAGCGGCAGCGGTACTTGTGGGCCTTGCGTCACTTGGGAATGTCAAGACACAGACAATGCGGGCTTTCAGCTTAACAGAGATTAAAGAAATTATTTCTAAAACAGCGAAGTAATTAAATCCTGGATTTCGGAATAAAGGCGGGGCCGCTTTTGCAAGGCCAAAGCAACCTGGGACTTCCAGTGGGGACACTATATTAATTTCCATTTCGACGTAAAAGCACACAACCCGCAACTTAAAAATCTCTATGGAAATGCGCAAAATCCGTGATTAGAATAGAGTTTCTTTTAACCCGCCGTAAAACGGCGGGCTAAATATTATAAGGAAACCGTGTAAATCCGTGTCCGCCCTTGGCGAGACCTCGCTGAAGGCGGGTTAATCAGTGTCGAAGGAGTTTTTAATGTCAGATGCGGCGGCACCATTGAAGGAGTTTAAGGTAACGAAGAAATTCTTCGTCGGTATCGATTCGGACGGGTGCGTGTTCGATACGATGGGGATAAAGCAGCGGGAGTGTTTCTGCCCGTGGACGGTAGCGTGTTATAATTTGCAGCCGGTGGCGGAGGCGGCCAGAGAATGCAGGGTCTTCGCGGATTTGTTCAGCAAGACACGCGGGAACAACAGGTATAAGACACTGAAAAGATTATTGTCCGAATTGCTGCCGAATCATCCGCAAGTAAAGCTAAGGGGATTTAAGATTCCGCAGCCGAAGCATTATTTCGAATGGGTGGATGACCCCAAGAGCATATTGAGCAACGACGGTTTAAAAAAGGCGATTGAGGCGACGAAAGACCCTGCGGTAAAGAGGGAATTAGAGCAGGCGCTGGACTGGAGCATAAAAGTAAACAAGGCGGTCGCGGATATCGTAAAAGGAATACCGCCCTTCCCGTTCGTGCAAGAAAGTTTGGAGAAAATCGGGCCAAAAGCGGATGTTATAGTGGTATCGGCGACGCCAGGCGAGGCATTGGTGCGGGAATGGGAGGAACACGATATCGCCAAATACGTCGCGGTAATAGCGGGCCAGGAAATGGGAACAAAGGCCCAGCATCTTGAATACGCAACGAAAAACAGATACGATAAGGACCATGTTTTAATGGTTGGCGACGCGCCGGGCGATTTGCAGGCGGCAAGGGCTGTTGGGGCGTTATTTTACCCGATAGTGCCCGGCAAAGAGATGGAATCGTGGAAACGGTTCCATAACGAGGCGTTTGACAGGTTTCTCAAGGGGCAGTTCGCCAGCGGATATGAGCGGAAGCTGATTACGGAATTCGAGAATTCGCTGCCCGGCAAACCGCCCTGGGAAAAGTAACAAACAGCGTGCAGCATCCAGCGGACAGCGTATAGTAATAGTAGATAGAAGGCAGAACAACAGATTATGGTAATTGAGCAGCAATATGCGGATGGCGTCGTAAGCAGGGAGCAAATGCAGAAGGCGGTGGCGGAGTATTTCAGTAAAAGGAGATACGCCGGCAAAACCGTCCTCGTTATTGTTCCGGATAACACTCGCTCAGGGCCGGTTGGCGTCGTGTTCAAAGCCGTTTACGACTGCATCGGCAGCGACGTTAAGCAATTGGACGTTCTGGTCGCGCTGGGGACTCATCAGCCGATAAGCGAGGAGCAGATTTGCGCTCGGCTGTCTATACAGGCGGCGGAGCGAAACAGCAAATACAAATCGGTGAAGTTCTTCAATCACCAGTGGGACAACCCCGAGATGTTCAAGTTAGCAGGCCAGATTCACGCGGACAAAATCGAACGGCTGACCAAGGGGTTGTTTAAAGAGGAAGTCGAAGTTACGGTCAATAAGCTGGTTTTCGATTACGATGAATTTTTCATCATCGGGCCGGTGTTTCCGCACGAGGTCGTGGGATTTTCGGGCGGGCATAAATATATCTTCCCGGGCGTCGCGGGGCCTCAAATCATAAACTTTTTCCACTGGCTCGGCGCCGTGATAACCAACCCTGCGATAAACGGCACCAAGTGGACGGCTACCCGCGAGGTTGTCGAGAACGCGGCATCATATATAACAGTCCCGCATACGCTTTTTGCGCTGGTTGCTGACAAGGAGCAGGCCAAAGGCATATTCATCGGAGACACCCTTGAAACGTGGGAGCGGGCGGCGGACTTGTCGGCGAAGGTGCACATTGTTTACAAAGACAAGCCATACAAGACGGTGCTGGGGATAGCGCCGAAGATGTATGACGAAATCTGGACGGCGGGCAAGGTGATGTATAAGCTCGAGCCGGTGATTGAGGACGGCGGGACGCTGATAATTTACGCGCCTCACATCAACGATGTTTCGGTAACGCACGGCAAAACAATCGAGCAGGTCGGTTATCATACGCGGGATTATTTCCTCAAGCAGTGGGACCTCTTCAAGGATTACCCGTGGGGAGCAATAGCGCATTGCACGCACGTCAAGGGAATCGGCACTTATAAAGACGGCGTGGAAAAGCCGAGAATCAACGTTGTGCTGGCGACGGGGATAAGCAGAGAGCGATGCAAAAAGATTAACCTCGGCTATATGGACCCGGAGCAAATTGACATCGAAAATTATGAGGGCAAGGAAGATAAAGGAATTTTGGTTGTGCATAACGCGGGCGAGACGTTATATCGATTGTCGGACGGCAGTATCCCGCGAATAAGAGAATAAACATGTGGATTCCCGCTTCCGCGGGAATGACAGATACATAGAAAGGAATCATAAAATGACACAGGCGGATATCGGATTGGTCGGATTAGCGGT
>JBEKZW010000057.1:0-9316 GCA_049509475.1 Sedimentisphaerales bacterium | reverse complement strand
ATCGACGCGATAAGTTGGCGGAGCGCCAACCTTGAGGTGCAGGTCCGAAACTCGCATCGTACCCATCTGCTCAAAATAGGTGAGCATATCATGGATACTCAATTGCCCCATATCCTCGGTAGGATATACGCTTGTTGTGCTTTCGTGAATGACCGCCATTTTCCGCTCCCTATCAAAAACTATACAAATTATAAGTTCTGGAATCGCGGTTTCCAAAAGTCCTGCGCGCAATAATAGCTGCCGGGTGTGTATCGTCAAAAAACAGGGGGCGCATAAGCTGAATGTGGCGGTTTTTAGGTATTTTTTGGGACTGTTATTTGGCCCCTGTCCGCCGTCCGTTTGGCGGATTTAAGAGCCATTCATTGAGGTTTTTGGCTAAGATTTTGACGTCCTTTTTGGTCATTATGTGGTCGATGATTGCGGGCGGTATTTTGAGGTTGACCATTGCCTTTTGCGCACGCTCCCACAGCCGGGCTTTTTTTGCGTCGGTGTCGGCTAAAAATAGCTCGCTGACTAATTCGCTTAACTTGCTCAGGGCAATATCACTGCGATTATTGTAGTAGTTCGTTATTACGCTTTTCTGATACGCTGAGTATTCCTGTTTAGCCATTTTCTCACCGTTAGTTATTCGTCGTTAGTCCCGCCTGCGGCGGGTAAAATCCCGTATATCGTACTGAGGATAATTTTGCCTCAAACAGATGGGGAAATCAAGTGGCATTGGGGTTGCCTTTTAGTATAATTCTGGCAAGGTCTTACCACTGAGAGAAAAGGTGTTACTTGAAAACAAGGACAATAAAACTGATTTTGATTGCGATTGCACTTTGTATGCTTAGCGGTGAGGCATACGCGATTGACAACACACAGGCCAAAGCCTTCGCGGGCCGCGACGTTCAAATCGCCGCGGACAAATTAACCAGCTATCACGACGCCAACGGCATAGACGTCCTTGTCGCCGAGGGGAAGTTCTCGATTACAGCAGGCGCGGACACCTTCGCCGGCGAAAGGGGCGTCGTATGGCTCAAGAGAAGCCCGGGAAGCAAAAACGCCGGCGTCTGGTGCTACGTGTCGGGCAGGGTATCCGCGAAAAAAGGTACATCAACCCGTTTAGTGGGCCTTAACTGGGAAACAATCGAAAAAGGCAAGGCGCTCGTAATCCGGTTCGAGGCGACCGGCGAGGTATTCGCTACCGCCAAAACAATTGAGAAAAATGAAGTTCGCGGGTGGGAGTTTTACAATCAGGCGTTCGCAGCGACCGCGAATGTCCACAAAACCTTTGCCAATGAGTGCAGGGCAGTCTCGCCTGTACAGGTAACACCGGCGGCAGCGCAACCTGAACAAATCCCGGGAACAAACGCAGCCAGGACAAATCCCCCCCCCGCCAAACCGGCCGTGACACCGACAGCCGAGGCCCAACCGGAATCAGGAGCATTCGGATTTTTTGACCGGCTGTTTGGCCCATCTAAACAACCGCAAACGCCAATAGAAAAAGTCCCGCAACTGGTGAAAATAAAATATCCGGTGAATCTGGCGCCGGCGGGAGAGCAGGAGCCAAACATCGAATGGGGTAGTTCGGCTTCGCTCACCCCAGGCGGTCCGACAAAAGGCGAGGAGTTCGCCACGGTAATCGGGCGGTTCTACCTGTGGCAAAAACAGGACGAGGCAGGCCAATTGCTGGAAATGCAGGCGGATGCAGCGGTTGTATTCTACTCAGGAGAAAAAGTTAACACAGACGAGGAGTCGGGCAAGGCAAAGGACGTCGGGGCCAAGGGGACGATAAAGGCAATTTACGTCCGCGGCGACGTGGTTATGACGGAGGGCCTGCGCACGATACGGGCAGACGAAATTTATTATGATTTCGAGAATAAAAGAGGAATGGCGGTCAACGCGACTATACGAACCTTTGACGCCGAGCGCGGGATTCCGATTTACGTTCGTGCGGCCAGGATAAGGCAATTGGCGGAGGGTAAATTCGCGGCTGATAACGTGGTCCTGACGACCAGCGAATTTGCCGTGCCGCAGGTTTCGCTGCAGGCATCGAGCATACTTCTTACCGATACGACAACGATAGACCAGTCCGGGGCAATCGGCAGCCAGCCTAAAGACAGCTCCTATGATGCCCAGATGCGCGATGTCCGGCTCAAAGCGGAAGATACCACGATATTTTACTGGCCCCTTATGCGGAGCAACCTGGAAAGGCCGGATGTACCCTTCAAGAGTTTACGCGTAGGCAATGATGGAATTTGGGGAACTACGGTGGAGAGCCGATGGTTCTTGTCGCGCCTGCTGGGCCTGCGCGAGCCGGAGGGAACCAATGGAACGTTTGATTTGGATTACCTCAGCAAACGCGGCGTCGGCACGGGAATGGACGTGGATTACGCCCAGGAGAACCGGTTGGGCAAAATCAGCGGTTACCTGATAGACGACAGGGGCGAGGACAGGCTTGGACGGGTTGACTTCAGGCGACACCTTAAACCGCCGGAGGATTTGCGGGGAATATTTAGCTGGGTGCATAGGCAATTTATGCCTTACAACTGGCAGGTTACCGCAGGTATTGACTACGAATCGGACGAAAACTTCCTCGAAAGCTACCGCAGGCACGAATTCAATACCGAAGCCGACCGGGAGACGTATGTCCACCTGAAAAGAGTTGAAGACAACTGGGGACTTGCGTTTTTGGCCAAGGGGCGAATCAATAATTTCGCTGATGAATTAGAAGAGGCGCCAACAGGAGAGTATCACCTAACGGGGCAGTCGATTTTTGACGACAAGATGACGCTATACAGCGATACGCAGGGAGGACGATACAAACAGCGGATAGGCGACGACCACACGACGGCGATGAACGAGGAAGGATTCACATTTGGGACGCACAGGACTGAGCTTGATATGCCGATGTGGCTGAGCGGGATAAAGACGACACCTTTTGTGGCGGGGACCGTGGGCTACGATGACCGCAGCGGATTTAACCGGTCGCTGGTGGACGGGACTAACCCGGGAGGCAATCCCAACGAGAACACTGTCGGGATCGGCGAGGCGGGGGTGCGGGCATCGAGCGAATTCTGGAAGACATATCCTAACGTCAAGTCGCGGCTGTGGGATTTGGAAGGCCTGCGTCACATCGTAAGACCTGAAGTGGACACATCGATTTACGGAGAAACCGACACGGTGGTAAAGCAGCACGACGTGGTGCACGTGGAGCTGTCGCAGCGATTACAGACAAAGCGAGGGCCGGATGCACGAACAGTGGACTGGATGCGGCTGAATGTGGGCGGGACGTGGTTTACGAACAATGAGGAGAGGACGCTGGATTCGGGGCCATACAGATATTTATGGAATAATCCTATGACGCCTTTGCGGACGTATTCGATGCCCGGCATTTTGAATGGCGACATCGACAAAAAAGGTGACATCGACCATGGACTTAAAAAGTTCGAGACATACGGGCCTGTAAGGGATTATTACGACGCGGATTACTTATGGCAGATAAGCGACACGACCGCGTTAGTGAGCGACGGGTACTATGACATGCGCAGCGGAACGGTTGAGCAGTTCAATATCGGATTTTCACGGACGAGATGGCCTGATTTGAGCTACTATATCGGCAGCAGGTATCTGCGCGACACACAAGTGCTCAAAGAGCACGGGACGAACGCCTTTGTCTTCGCGGCGAGTTATATTCTCGACCCGCGATATACGATTGCGTTTTCGCAGCAGTATGATTTTGACTACGGCGCCAACGTGGAAAGCAGCATAGCGATAATAAGGCATTACAACCGGATGTTCTGGTCGTTGTCATTCAGCGCGGACGCCTCACTTGACCGGCAGGCGATTACGTTGAGCATCTGGTCAGAGGGAGCGCCGGAGCTTGCGTTAGGCAGCAGACGATACACGGGCCTTTCCGGACCGGGCGGGTATTGAGAGGCCGTCGTGCGCAATGAGTACTGCGTTCTGCGTGAAAATCCTAAATACTAAACCCTAAATCCTAAACAAATTACAAGCACGAATATCAAAACCACAAACAAACGATAGCCGAGAGCTTACCCCCGCTTCGTTGTGCAACTACGCAGGGCGGGCAGAGGACACAGAGAATTTCTAACCACAGATTGACACGGATGGACACGGATTTTAAGCCGAGCAAATAAAATTAGACGCTGATTTCCGAAGCGGGCTCTGCGCTTCGCTCCGTGTGCGATTGCCGGTTTTATCTTTGAGTCGCCCTGAAAAAAGGCTCCCCTTCGACGCGCTCCCCCGACAACAATTTTCGAGGGCAAGCAGGGCTGGCTGACCCCTTTTCCCTTAAGGGGCTTAGTGGTAAAGATTGCGAACCGAAAAATCATTGTCTTCTTTCCCAATTTGACGATATACTGCCACTTAATGGCCGGGAGCATAAGCGAAAAAATGATGCTTTCAGACAAAGAAGCAGCGTTTTATATGGAAGTAAAACCCGAAAACGGGTTTAATCTGGAAACCATATAAACAGTAGTTCTGCGGATAGAATTGTTATGCTACATAAATACTTTATTATTCAAAGTAAATTGGTGTGAATGAAATGTGGAAAATGCGAGAGATGTGGCGGAAAGTACGAAAGATATGGCGGGAAAGGCTACAGATATGGCGGCGGAAGTGGATAGTTATAGTCTTATCGGTCTTCTCACCTATTATTGTGTATTTATTGTTCAGAACTTCCTTGTGTGAGGCCAACAAAGCATTCCAAATTATTGCGTACGTTGGAGCGTTTATTGCTGGAATGGTGGCACTAAGTACTTATTTGAAAAATAGTTCGATAAAAAGAATGGAATTTATTGATCAGGTTTATAAAGAATTTGAAGAAGATGATATAACCAACTTATATGATTCATTAATGAAAGATAAGAATTTAAAAATTCCACTAGAGTCACTAAATGAACATGAACCAGCTTTAATTAAGGCACTTACATTATTTGACAGAATACTTAATTATTATGAACAAAATCTTATTAATAAGGAGACTTTGAGCTATATAGCCGCTGAGATTTTAGATTTCTATAATCACCCTGGTGTTAGGGACTACATTAAAGATAGTCATAAAAAATACGAATACGATAAGAAAGGATATAAAGAAGATATAAGATTTTATTCTGGCTTAGAAGGGTTAGGAGAAATCTGTAGTTCAAAAAAGTACTTAATGAAAGGCAGTAAGAAGCATTAGCAGCAGAACAACTCATTCGAGCAGCAACGTTAGGCATAAAATATAAAGAATAAAATACAAGACAAGTCCCCCACAGACCTACGGGGAAAAAGAAATGTAACTTTTTATTGACCTGCTGCGCCAAGTGCGCAGCACGGCGAGCAAAAAATAAGCCGGAATTAAAAACTAATTATTGCTCTGTGGCCGTATCGAGCGGCTCGTTAACTTCCGCCCGCGGTGGTTGGCCGGATTCGAGCAGCTCGGCGGAGGTCTTTGTGAGATTCGCAGCCATATAGTCGGGGATTTGATATACCCAGCCCTTGTGCGTGTCCGAAAATTCTTCCGCGGCATCACGTGCGATTAGCTTGGCTTCTTTGATTTTCAACTGCTCATCCGATTCGACCTCGCCCTGGGTTTTCGTTACAGGCGTCTGGTCGGCGAACCGGGCGTCGCATTTGGCAAACCATAAGTCACCGTCCTTGGCGAGCCAGATGGTATAAACGGTGGTGTCCTTGAGACGGCAAAGGTATCTTCTGTCAAAGAGCAGACCCGGCTTTGAAGATTCGGCGTTGACGTCCTCAAAACTCAAATTAGCAAGGGCAGTGAAGACCCTGTTGGCGATAACATTCTTGAGCTTTTTGCCTTCGGCGAGCTTGTCAAATATTACGGTTTTGTCGTCGTCGCCGGGCCTGAGGAGATAAGTATCGTTGGGGGAGCTTACCGTTACCGAGTTGATGTCCTCTCTCTTTACGCTGGTGAGTCCCTGCGCGACATAATCCATCGCCTGCCCTTGTATCATTCGTATCTGTGCCGCAGAAACATAGACTTTGTTATCATCGAGTCGCCTGACATACATAAGGCCCTGGCCCTTTTGTTTTTCCCTGCCTATGATGACGCCTGTAATCAGCGACAGGTCGGTTTTATTTTCCGGGGCGGCTTTATAGAATTTAACCAGGATGTGAGCATTCGGTTCCGTGACGCCGAGGGCTTTGTGGTTGGCGGGATTGTCGGTATAAAGCTCAGCGGTTTGAATATCGAGGCAGGTGGTGATGAGCTTGTTTATTTCGCTTGTCTTCGCAGGATAGTTGTCGAGGTTGGCGACGACGAAATTGGCGCCTCGCCTGTTGAGAATCACCTCCTGGCCTGGCTTTCCTATTGTGATTCGCGCGACCTGGTCGGGGTCAAGTCCCTGAATAAGGTAGGCGGTCTGGTCTTTCCTGACGTACGGTTTTTCGCCAATACCCGCGACCACAACGGCGAGAGCCACGACTGCAGCCGCTAACAAACCAAGCAACGATAAATTACGATTACTCATATCATTAACTCCCTGCCACGTCAGGCGTCGCTGGCGTGACTGATGTAGTGTCTTTTCATGGCGCTACGCCTGATACCGAGAACGACGGCAATAAGCAGTATTACCGCCGGCGCGGCGAGCATATTGAAGGCCCGCAGCTCGTTGCCGAGGGCTTCGATTCGCTGGCGTTTTTGCATTTTGACCTGCCGCAACTGCTGCCTGGCCTTGAGTTTTTTCAATTCGAGGTCTTTTGTTTTGCGGGCAAGCGAATTTCCTATGACCTGTTTTTCTTTTTCGTTAGCGGAGTTTACGAGTGTTTTCAATTCATCTTCAAAGCCGGTAATTTCAGCGTTGAGTTTGGCGACTTCATCGGCGGTTTCGGCCTCGGCTTTATCCTCGATTTGGTCAACGACGGTAAAGGGCCTCCTGAAGTTGCCGCGAGACCTGATTGAGATAAGGTCTGTTGAGCCGGCGAGGTCGTCGATTGTGTTCATCAATAGCGCACTATTGTCTCCGACGACGATGTTGCCGAAGAGGGGGTTGCGATAATAGGCGAGCGCATCGGTGATAAAATCAACATCGGAGAACACAGCCACGGCACAATTTTGCGTCGCCTGGATAAGGCCCACAATACGTGTCTGGGATTTTGGTTTATTAGCATCTTCGGCCTGCGCATCGGGCACCGCTAAAACGCCGTCGGGGAAGCTGCTTTTGAATTTGCCGGTGAGCAGATAGCCCATAACCACCGGCTTAGCGCCATCGGAGAAATTTTTCATAAGGGCCGCAGCGTCGAGCATCTGTAAATCGTAGGGGCTGGAGGCCTGGAAGGTGTTGCCTTTCGCGGTGGTCATAATAAGCGGAGTTCGTTCGATGCTGCCAGCGCCGGGGATATCATTTGGGGAGCCGATTACATTTAACGCGCCGGCAAACCAAACCCTGACGCTGTTAAGCTGGGCGGTAATGACATTGCTGGTATTAAAGCAAGCGGGAGGGGTGAGATTCAGGAAGCCGATAATTTTTTCCGACTCACGGTTGGCGGCCCCTGTCGTCCCGGGGGACAACTGCCTGTCGCCGGCAAAGGTGAGGTCGGGCATATCAAGCCCCCATGTATTGAGCAGCCTGCTGAGGTTCGACCCCTGCGAAACTTTGTCGGGCTGCATCATCGCCGCAATCTGGTTTTGCGGCCGGTCGGCATAACAATAGGGGTCGATGCAGATAATGGTCCTGCCGCCCTTCAGAATAAACTGGTCTATCGCGAATAGCGTCCGGAGGGGAAGATTCTTGGGATGAATAACAAGAAGGACATCGACATCGTTAATTTCATTGGCATCAGCGGGGACTTCTTTAACCTCGTATTTTTGTTTGAGGTGCTCGATAATGGTCCAGGCCATTTTGGGCTCCTGGCCCTGCATAAGCATCATCTGCGCCATATAGTCGCTTGTCTCGCCCATAACGGGAAGCGAGCTGAGGACACCTATATTTTTTTTCTGACGCGCGACGGCCATATCGACAAGAGAGCTTATGTCGTATTCGACAAAATTCTGGCGGTCGGGGGAGAAAAACGGGATTGTTTTTTCGGCGCCGAACTGCGTCTGGACGACAAGGCCGAAAAAGAAACTTTCCTCGTCGGTTATTGGAAATCTTTTAAGCCCGCTGCGGGCAGCCCCCACCTCGTCATCGGAGAAGGGCCTCGGGTCGATTATCTCGAGAGTAACCATTCCCTTCGAGGCGGCGACGTATTCTTCGAGCAGGGCCTTGACGAATTCATAGTAGTTGTTGAAGTACTTAATCTGGTCGGGGCCTTTCATCGCGGCGGTTTTGGCATAGTAGAGCTTGAACTTTATGGGCTGGTTCAGCTTGGCGAGAATCGACCTTGTGCCCGCCGAGAGCGTGTAAAGTTTGCGGTCAGTGACATCGACTTTAAGACGTTTGCCGAGGTCCTGGAATATGCTTATCGCGCTGAAGGTTATCAGCAGGACAAAAATCACCGCGAGCACCAATTTTATTGTTCTGCTCATCAGCCCGCCTTCCTTTCTTCGAGCACAATTGCGCAGGCAGCCACCCAGCCAACAATCAGAAAGAGGAAATAAGAGACGTCCCTGAAATCGAGGACGCCCTTCTGGAGCGACTCGAAGTGCGCTTCAAAACTCATATTTCCGACCGCGGTCACCAGCCCGGCGGGGAGAAACGTGGAAAGATAATTCATCGTCGTGGGGACACCGGCGAAAACGAGGACAGCACAGGCGACGACAGACAGGACAAAACTGATTACCTGATTTTTGCTCAGCGCGGAAAAGAAGCAGCCCACCGAGAGGAAGCCGCCTGCCATAAGGACGCTGCCGAGATAGCCGGTGATTATCAGGCCGAGATCGGGCTGGCCGAGGTAAAAGACCGTGATGACCATCGGGAAGGTCAGGGCCATGGCGATTACAAGGAACACCCATGCGGCGAAGAATTTGCCGAGGACCGCCTGCATCACGGTAATTGGAAGCGTGAAGAGAAGCTCGATTGAGCCGGTTTTTCGTTCCTCGGCCCAGAGCCGCATAGCCGTCGCGGGGACGAGGAAGGCGAACAACAAGGGCATATTGACGAAGAACGCCGTCATATCCGCCTGACGAATCTCGAAGAAACCGTTTTTGAAAGTGAGGTAGCCGGAGAAAAAGAGAAACACCACGAGAAAGACATAAGCAATCGGCGTCGTGAAATATGATTTCAACTCTCTTTTGAATACTGCCTTAAAACCACTCATTTTTTACTCCAGTAAAAAACTTTGTATAACAGCGTGCTCAGGCCACCTTGCTCCGGGTGATTCTTCGGAATACCTCGTCGAGCGAGCAGTTGTATTCCCGGCGAAG
>JBEKZW010000056.1:0-9924 GCA_049509475.1 Sedimentisphaerales bacterium | reverse complement strand
TTATATGATGAACGTTGATATCGAGATTGTTATGCATTTGTTGGCCCCTGACCGATTCCAAAAAGAACCATCTTTGCCTTGAGCGCATCGACGCTCAAACCATATCGTTCAATAACATCCTTTGCGCCATTGACGTTCGGGTTATCGATGTAGCCCCGACAGCCGAAGCACCTGAAGCCCGATGACGGGCATCTTGCGCCGCAGCCGGCCCTTATAATTGGGCCTAAGCAAACCTGCCCATAGTCCCACAGACACGGGTTGCCTTTCGATTTGCATTCCACGCATACGGGCCATTCGGGTATCTCAGGCCGTTTACCCATAAGCAGGCAGCGAATCACGTAGGTAAATTCTTTCCTGTCTATCGGGCAGCCGTGGATTTTGTAATCCACCTTAACAACTTCGTCCACCGCTTTTGTGGGCGTAGTCGCAAGATGGGGCATATCGGCCGATTTGCCGTAAACACATTTTTTAACGTCCTGCATATCGAAGGGATTTTTAAGTTTATTCACTCCTCCGATTGTGGCACAGGCGCCGAGGGCGATGAGCGTTTTTGCCCTTGTCCTGATAATCTCGAGACGCTGTTCATCTTCGAGCCGGGTAATAGAACCCTCGATTATGGCTATGTCATATTCTCTGCTCTGCTCGCTCATTGCCTCGCGCCACTCGACGACTTCCACATTGTCGATTAAGTCGAGAAGCTCCTCCTCGAGGTTGACGATTTGGAGCTGGCATCCTTCGCAGCAGGCGAAGTCGAAAATCGCTACTCTGGGTCTATCCATATCAGATTGCCTCCGGGGCTATACGCAGGTCGGAATAACGGAACACCGGCCCGTCTATACAGGCGTAATAGTTGTTAATCTGGCAGTGCCCGCACTTGCCTACGCCGCATTTCATTTTTCTTTCGAGGTTCAGGAATATTCTTTCTTTGGGCACTTGGGCCTCCTGCAGGGCCATCAGCACGAATTTATACATTACCGGCGGCCCGCAGATGAACACCAGCGCCGACTGAAGCTCGGTTTCGATTTTGGGAATAAGGGTTGTAACGACGCCGACGTTGCCGAGCCAGCAGTCGTCGGTCTGGTCGATTGTTTCCATAAAGCGAATGTCTTTTCTGTGCGACCAGCCGTCGATTTCCGAATGGAAGAACCTTTGCGCCATACACTTTGTTCCGAGCAGGACGGCAAGCTGCTTGTAGTCGGCGCGGTTGTCGAGGATGTAGTTGATGAAAGACCTCTGGGGCACAAGGCCGATGCCGCCGCAGATAAACACAACGTTTTTGCCCTTTGCCTCTTCAACCGGGTATGTGCCCTTGCCAAGTGGCCCCCGTATTCCAATTTTGTCGCCGATTCTCAGCCGGTGAATCGCGTTGGTGACGTTGCCGATTCTGCGGACGACAAGCTCGAAGTAGCCCTTCTGCGTGGGCGATGATGATATTGTAACCGGCGCTTCACCCATGCCCGCGATGGAGACCTCGACGAACTGGCCCGGGATGAAGTCTAACGGCTCATTGTCATCGATTGACAGCCGCAGATACATCTCGGTCGGGTTCATCAGCCGCTTCTTTTCGAGGGTCGCCAGCCGCGGCAGGTAAATGTCTTTTTCAACAGCACAACGTTCGCACATTGTTAACGCTCCTTAAATCCGTGACCCGTGACTCGTGACTGGTGACTCGTGCTTTTTGCCCCGTTCGAGCGACGAGTCACGAGCGACGAGCGACGTTACTTTATTCCCAAATCATCAACTAACCTGTTATAGACCTTGACCGGGTTTGCGATATCCGGCAGGCACGCTCCTACGCATCGCCCGCATCCGACACAGGACATTACAGAGCTGCCTATTTTTTCGGGTACGTATTTGCATTTTCGATACAGGCGGTGTCTGAAGCGGTCGGCCCGTTTCTTTCTGAATTCGTGTTCGCCCGCCACTTTTGTGAAACCATCGAGCAGGCAGCCGTCCCAGGCGCGCTCTCTTTTGCCCGATATGAAGTCCCAGTTGACGTCGTCCTGCACGTTGAAGCAGTAGCAGGTTGGGCAGACGAGATTGCAGGAGCCGCAGCTAAAACAGGTTTTAGCCTTTTCTTCCCAGACGGGATGGTCGTATGCCACTTCGAGCAGTTTGGGCAGATAGGATGCCTCGCATTTAAGTTTGTGATTATTAAGCCGTTTCTCGTTTTCGGCCTGGATTTTATGTCTTGCCTGAAGGTCTTTTTCGCTTGAAGCAGCCGCGTCCTGTGCCTTGGCGATAAAGCTGTCGCCTTTTTTGGAGCCGCTTTCCATAACGAACGCGTTGCCTATATCAGTCAGCAGAACATCAAAACCATCCTTGATTGTTGCTGTGCCCATTGAGGAGGCAAATACGTTTTTGGATACGGATACAACGTCGCAGACGACTATTGTCGCGTTGTGGCGCCTTTTCATATAGTGGGTGTCATAATTATCCTGTGTGAAGAGCTTATCAAGCTGGTTTAACGCGACCATATCATAAGGATGAACGCCCAGAAGGACAAATTGTGTCGAGGGCGTCCCGCCCTCGGTTAAAATAGGCGCGGGCAGGATGCCCGCGACACTATCATCGTAAACTGACTTGTAGCCGTCGCCGACTTCAAAAGTCAGCAGCGTTTCAACCGGCGGCAGGAAGTACTTCTTCGGCGGCTGAAGTGTTACGTCATAATCCAGCCGAAGCTGGTCGGCTGATTCGAGCAGGTCGAAATCGAAACGGTCGCCCTTTGCGCAGACGCCGATGACCCGCTGCTGTTTTATGATTTCATCCACAAACCGCCTGAAAGCGTTTTTGTCGATTGTGACTGTTTTCATTTTACGCCTCTGTTAAAAATGTTCTCAAACGTTATCTCTCAAAACCCGAACGCCTCTATTTTCATATATAGTAGGGCAGGCGGGCAAGGTCCGTTGCTATGTCTATTGTTATAACTTTTATTTTTTTCGGGACAACGATTCTTCTCGGGGAGAAATTCAATATCCCCTTTATACCCGCCCTGACCAGAGCATCCGCCACATCCTGCGCCGCCTGTTCGGGCACTGCGATAATAGCCATATCCACCTGCCGCTTGCCCAGAGTATCGAGCTTGGAGATACTTTCAACCGCGACATCGTTCATCTTGCGGCCAATCTTGGCGGGGTCGTTGTCAAATGCGGCGGTAATTTGAAAACCATATATTAAAAAACCAGGGTATGCCATTATGGCTGAGCCGAGATTGCCAACCCCCACCAGAGCGGTTTTGCGCGTCGTATCGAGTTTTAGTATCTTTTTGATTTGCCTGGCAAGGTTCTCGATGTTGTAGCCGACCCCGCGGGTCCCGAAGTCGCCGAAATAAGAGAAGTCCTTCCTTATCTGCCAGGGATTTACGCTGACAAAGTCCGCCAGCTTGCTGCTGGAAACGCTGCTGAGACCCTGCTGGGATATAATGGCCAACCCCCGTAGGTAAACCGGCAGGCGACGAACAGTCTCATTTGGTATCTTGCTGTATCTCACGATATTTATAATGCCCAATTAGTGCTTGTGTTCACATTCACAAAGTCACAAATAATCAATTTACAAAATTACACATAGGCCTGTCAAGAAATTACACCGTGATTGGCAAAAAAAGTGTGTTTTCTCTTTGCCACCTGTTTAGCAATACTGAAAAGCGGGTTTTTGTTTTTCATAGCGGAAAACTGTTCGGCGCAATCGATACAACCGTCAAATCGCTCACGTTTTATATGGCCGGTTGTTCGGGTATGCGTTTTTATATCACTATACTCATTTCTATACTATATGAGGAGAGGTAGTGTCCAATTTTAAAGTCATAGGGTTGAATCTTACGAAAAGACAGAAGGAATTTGTGGAAACCTCTCAGAACAAATCGGAGGCAGAATGATGAAGGCCGTTGAAACTGTAAACCACGTAGGGTTCACAGCCATAAACCCAAAGTGGTTTATGGCATCGAGACCCAACTGGTGGGAGTGGCTCGTTGTTGGCGTATTATTCGTGACGGCAGTTGTTTGTGCTCGCGCGGCACAACCCGTTAGCGGCGGATCCAACTCTGTTTGTTCGCCAAAAACACTTCGGGCGGTTGCCCGCATTTATATGGCGAACGGCGATTATGGCAAGGCGGAGAAGTTCGCCAATAAGGCGCTTGATGCGGTTGTAACAGAAGAAGGGTCTGATGAGGAAACAGCTTCCTGCCTTATAGACCTTGTGTGGATTTACAAAAATCAGGGTCGATTGCTCGAAGCTGAAAAAACCTGCCTGCTCGGTCTGAAACTTCAGCAGCAAATATACTATAAAGACCATCCCTATATCGCCTATACCCTGCGGATTCTCGGTTCGATTTACCAGGCACAGGGCAGGTATTCTCAGGCCGGCGAGGCATTAGACAGGGCGATGACGATTATCCGCAAATGCCATTCGGCGGACGACCCGGTTATCGCATCGTTTGAGGTCGATGCTGCCCGGCTGTTAGTTGCTGAGGGCAGGTTCGAAGAGGCCGAAACGATGTATGAGCGGTCGCTGCGGTTTATCAGCGATTATTACGGTGCCGACCATCTTTATACGGCCGGGGTGCTAAGTGACATCGCGAAACTGTATTACCTTCAGGGTAGATACGAAGAGGGCCTGCAACTGTTGAATTGCGCGATGGGTATTCAACAGCAGGTTTTTGGCGAGGGGCACCGTTTGCTTATCCCAAACCAGTTGACAATGGCGAGAATATATCAGGCCAGGGGAGAGGTAAAGCGGGCAGAACAGCTTTTAAAGGATGCGCTTGCCGGGGAGCAGGAAAATCCGAGTTATTACGAGCCATTAAAGGGCGAGATTTATACTGTGCTGGCGGAGGTTTATCTCAATTCGGGCAGATATGCTGCGGCCCAGGCTGCCTGCGACAAGGCAATAACAATTCTCGAAGAGTCAGTCGGACGTGACAGCGATATTACCGCAATGGCGTTAAACTGCCAGGTCCGGCTGTATGTTCTTGAAGGCAAGTATAATCAGGCGTATGAGCTTGGATGCAAGGTGCTGACCTCGCTCGAAACAGCACTTTTGCCCTCTCATCCGAGTGTAATAGTGGCCAACGAGACGGTTGGTATAACTCAGGAAGTCAAGACCGTAGCGCAGATCGTAAAGACGGCCGCACTGGTTGAGTAAGTGACTTTTTAGGTCAGGCCTACCACCGAGCCATAAATGTGACATTTACTCTGCTGTCACCGGCATTGGTGAATTCGGTATCTCTCAGTGCGATGCCCCAATATAACCCGGCGCTGAAATTGTCGCCTAATTCCGCTAAAACTCCCGGTCCCAATGACATGAATGTTTCATGTGCTTTTTCAGCATCGGAATGGTCTGTCATGTCGGTTCTGCCGAAATCAAAAAACGCGAGCGGCGCGAGTTTTTTCAGGCCGAATTTTTTGGTCTTCGATTTATCCGCATCTTCGGCTTCCTGTTTTGAGGCGCCATTTGTTTTTTCGTACCTGACTAAGTCGAATTCATACTGGACTGAGCCGAGAAATCCGCCGTCAGCGATTGTTTCGTATTCCTTGTAGCCGCGGACACTGTACATTCCGCCAAACGGCGTCATTTTCGCCGGCGGCAGCCGGTCATCGGTTACTATCCATCTCGCGGTAGCACTTAATTGTGTGACTTTGTTCGGGTCAAGATTTCTGGTGTGCGCTGCGGAGAATGTATGAATTGTAAAGTATTTGTCTGCACCAGGGCCTGCCGGCGGCACCGGCGGCCTTGACTTGTCGAATTCTTCACTGTCCGAACCACCTGTGTTGATGGTGAATTTATAGCCAAGCGAAGAATTTGAAGTGTCATCGCGTTTATGAATATCTATTGCCCCGCCCACTAAAGTCATTCTGACAGTACTGGTGGCTTCGGGTATGTCGTGGCTTGCGAAAAACGGCGTCTCATCGCTTTCTTCTTCGCTGACTGAGCCGATGATATCAAAGAACCATCCGCGGTGCTGCAGGACGGTATATCTGAGGTTAGCGCCGATAAATTTGCCGCCGCCTAAAAAGTCGAGGTCGCTGTCCTGAGTAGCCAGATTAAATGCGCTGTAGCCGCCATATATATTGAGGCGAAGCTCCGGTCCGGTCAGCGGGAAATCATAACTGCCGAACAGCGAATAATTTTCCTGCCACTCCGAATCCCACGGCACCTGATACATCGCGAAAAACGAGTCGTCACGCCCCAGTAAATTGGTATTGACGGCGCCTATCTTCGGATTCCATTCTCTGCCTTTGACACCTGAGTTATCGACCTGGAAGAAAAAGTGCCAGGGGTTTGCCTCGTAAACGCCGTAGTTGACTGCCAGTGTATTGGGTTCTGTGCCCTGACTGACGGTTGCGGAAACGTATCTGTCCGGATTCTCGTTAAGGAGATTTATATAATCGTCAAGTTGCTTGCGATTAAGAACTTTACCTGATTTGGCCGGCGACCATCCAAGAAGGGCGTTGGCGTCTAATTGTCCCTTTTCCACTACGGCCTGATTCACATCGTAATATTTTGCGCCGACAGCGGATACGCTCGCTTCGAGAATTGTAACCTGCAGTATGTCATCCTGGAGTTTTGTGCCCCCTTTGAGCGACTCTGCCGGCACGTAGACATATATGCCACCGTAATTTTTCCTCTGATAGACTGACAGCACGTATTGAGTAAGCCCCTGAATGGTTCGGGCGGAAATATCACGCGTCCGGCCGGGCGTCGATAACACCTCTTTCACCGGCGACAGGTTGTAAAGATATTTGCTTTCGGCTTTGGTGACAGGCATGTCCGAAGCGTTGAAAATAGCCGGCATCCCGGCCACAAGCTGAGACGTTGAAACAAGAGTATTGCCGACGAAACGAATCTCTTTGACTTTCAGAATTGGAGTTGTGTCCTCAGGCAAATTGATGTTTGCGAGCCGCCCCTTAACATCCTGATTTTCCGCTTTGGTCGTTTCGGCTTCCTGTTTTTTTGCATCGGCCTGGCGCTGTTCTTTGAATTGCTCTTCCGGCTTCTGAGCCGCTATAAGAACCGGAAGCACCGTCAAAACAAGAGCCATAACCAATAGCGTCAGATTTCTCATTATTTTCATTTGTATCTTCCTAAATTACAACTTTTTCTTATTTAATCGGCTTTGTGACACCCTTATTTTTAACTAATTATCTGAAGCTCCCTCTCTGTTGCCTCAATCCTGAAGAAACTGTCGAAATGCAATATAGTTTTTCCGATGCGATGCGTATATAAAAAAATGCGGCTGTTCGGTATGATTATTTCGCCTGGATGCGGGGGACAATCGTTGTTTTCAATACTGATAACGCTGTTTTTGCGAGGGGCGGCTTATCGAGTAAATCGCAGACGTTCACTTGTCGATATATTAATTAAGCGCGGATATGCTTTACTTTGAGCTGCTTAATGCAGGAAAAAGAATTGTTTTGCCGGCCAAGTGCCCGAGGATATTTATGGATGTCACAAAAAATACACGTTCGGCTGTCTATGTGGTGAATCTCGCGGCTTTGATTGCGTTCGCAGCCCTTTTAATCTGGAGTTTGGTCTATCGTTCTGAGATGCCCCGCCTGTTTGCCAACGTGTCCTATTACCTGACTTTCATACTTGTTACGGTCTGGGCGGTTCACGCCGTGCTTTTTGGAAGGGCGACGGGTTTTTCACCTACCCGTCTGCTGAAGTCATACTGGCCGGGTATCCTGATTGCTTTTGGTCTCACCTGCGTCGTCTTTTTGTCGGTTAAGGTCGGCTTCAAAACCCTCAGCGACGAAACCAATCTTGTTTCCGTAGCGAGGTCTATGCTCGACGACAAGACCGCTTACAACACAACAACCGCTAAGTATTATTACGGCAATATACAGCCGATAAACCGCGACATACCGAAACGCCCCCTCGTTTTTCCTTTTCTCGTTTACATTATTCACGCTGTTACCGGCTTTAGATACCAGAACGCCTTTGCACTTAATTTCATCGTTCTGTTTTTGCTGCTGGCGGGAATTTTTATCCTGACGAGAAAACGGCTTGATTTTGCTTCCGCGCTGGCGGCCTCACTGCTTGTTCTTTCCTATCCTGTTGTTTCGGTCTTTGCGACCTCCGCCGGCTTTGACCTGCTGAGCAGCGCGTTTTTCATTCTTGTTCTTGTTGTTGTTTACGGCTTCATTCGCAATCCTTCTTCTGCCGGGTTTTCCTTTCTTATCGCCTGCCTGCTGTTTTTCGGGAACATTCGATACGAATCAATTCTGTTTCTGGCGATTATTCCGCTGATGCTTTTGCCGAAAATTAAATGGCAGTATGTGAAGGACTCGTCGCACCTGCTTTGCCTGGTCCCTCTTCTCAATCTTCCTTTTATATGGGAGCGGATTCTTCAGCCCAAAGGCCAGTTTGAAAGTTTCCAGAACGTGCAACTGTTTTCCTTAAGCTCGTTTGTTGTGAACTTGAAATCATTTGTAGGCAACCTGCTCGATTTCGAGTATCGTCTGCCTTACGCCGGAATTGTCACGATAGTAAGCGCCCTGATATTCCTGTATCTGATAGTGCAGATTGTGCGAAGAAAAATATCCCTGCAAAACTATCAGCGATACTTTCTGCTGGTTTTGCTTGTCTGCGTGGGCGTAAGCACCGTGATGTTTTTCGCTCATTTCTTCGGCCGATACACGCACCCGTCTTCGGCCAGATTTTTCATAACAATTTCTTTGTTCTTTGCCTTTGGCCCTGTCGCCTTGAGAATACTCAAGCCGGATATGATATCTGCCAGGTCATTGCTTTTATTTGCTGTGGTTTGCTTTTTCTTCTACCACCCAATCGCCGTGGAGGGCAGATTTATAAATACCCTCACGCTGAACCGGACAACGGAACACTGTATTCGATTCCTCGATAAAACCGATGACCAGAATATTCTTGTTGTCTCATCCCGTCCAGGCCAATACGTCGCCATTGGCTACGGGGCAGTCGACTTCTCCTATGCCAACAATAATAAAGCATCTCTGCTGACGGAGCTTAAAAGGCATCTTTATTCCCGAATGATAGTATTTCAGGATATCGAATATAAAACGGACCTGCCGACTGCCGATAGCGTTCTTGACGGCGAATACAAACTCAATACGCTTGCCGAAATCCAGACCACGGCTACCGAGTTTCTGCGGATATCCGAAGTGAAATCAGCTGAGAAGCCGGCTCAATAGCGGCAAGGGGATATAAAAACGAAAACCGCCGGGATGAGTATAATCTCCCGGCGGTTTGTTTTTCGGAATCGGTATGTTTACTTTTTCGTTACCCGCCAAGCCCAGCCAGTTTTGCCTGAACGAATGCTGCGACGGCAGCGTTGTTCCCGTTTACGACCGGCGAGACATATTTGGCCACGTGTGTCACTGCCTCGCTTGTCGGCAGCTTCAGGTCGTTATGCATAATATTTGTATATTCTGCCATTGCGTTTAACCACTTAGCCGCAAGTGCGTACTGTGTGCCTTCCTTCGGGTTCTGTAACGCGGTCGCAATCATTGCCATTTGCTCTTCCGAGGGCGGTGTGCCTGCCGCGGCAAATTCATTGATTACCTGCCCCAGCGCCTTAATCTGTGCGCCGTCAGCGTCCTTCAGCGTAAGAGCCGCGTTTTGAAGTCGGGCACATGTCTCGCAGGGTTGAACGTTGCCGGACAATGCAAGTGTGCCTTCAATGTAAATCTGGAGCTGGTCGGCCGAAGTGCCAAGCTCTTTGGCTACCCAGTTCATCACCGCAGGACACCCCGAAGATTTTAATTCCGGCTGCTGAATCGGTGCTATTCCTACTCCCATACCCGTCCCTGTTCCAGTGTTGGTGTTCGTGTTTGTGTTGGTATTTGTCTCGGTGTTGGTGTTCGTATTGGTGTTTGTGTTTGTATTCGTGTTTGTCTCGGTGTTGGTATTCGTGTTCGTGTTAGTGTTCGTATTGGTATTTGTATTAGTGTTGGT
>JBEKZW010000055.1:0-10227 GCA_049509475.1 Sedimentisphaerales bacterium | reverse complement strand
CGCAGAGTAAATCAACACTGACAGCCGCAACTGAAGGGGCCGGGACAGAGGTATTTACAAACGTGATAAATTCGCCGCCAATCGACGGTTTCGTGCCATACGTGACCGTGGCTGTTACGAACGCCGCTTCCGGCGGACTTTATGATACAGGCGCCTATACGGAATACTCGGTTACGGGCGACTATCTTACAGGGTCTCCGCAGACGGATTATGCCATAGGCATATTTGATACCGGCTCAAGCTCACACCTCATCAACGCCGCCGACGCCGGAATTATGGGTATTTACGACGCTGACCTTGTAACTTCCATTACGGTAACGATTTTAGGCGCAACCGGCCAGGTTGACGCGCTGGTCAGTCAGCCGCTGGGCATTTTCACCGACGGGCTTTCGGCAATCGACCCGAATACATTCCTGGCCGACGATTCTAATATGGTAGGCCAAAGTAACGTGGCAACCATCGTTGGCGATATAATCGAATCGCCCAATCTGCCGACTGTTGTCGGCTCGCCACTGGCCTTTTTCTTCACGACCGTCATTAAAAACAGCCGGCCTGTGACCAGAAGCATTGACGGTAACGCGATAACCGCGCCTGACATCCATCTTTATAATTACACCGATAGCAGAATCCCAGCCTATACTAATAAAATCTTCCTCGAGCTTCGGCCGTCCAGCGCGTATGCCGTCCAGTATTTTCCTTGCATTGAGATTGAGGAGGGTGATTGTCCCGAAGGCGACGGCGAGCCGTCGACACCTTCGGTTGTTTTCGATTCGATGATGCTCAGTGCTCCACAAAGCTTGTTCTTCGCCACGAGGACCGACCTGGCGCACGGCACTCGAACATCGCAGCAGAAACACTTTATGTTAGACACGGGTGCGCAAATAACGGTCGTAAGCGAATCGCAGGCGGGCGAGCTTGAGCTTTATAAAAACGAGCCGAACTTCTTCGTTGAAATCGTTGACGTGACAGGCCAGAGTACAATCGCTGACGGCTTTTATATCGACTCGCTCGAAATAAGCGCATCACCCCTCTGGCTGAGCTTTACGCACGTCCCGGCAGTCGTTCTCAACGTCGATTCGCCCGAAGGAGGCGTCCTCGATGGCATTCTCGGAACAAATCTTTTCATCGATACCGATTTTTATATTCACGGCGGAGGACTTTATGGGCAAGACCCGCCATATCTCAAGTTTGCGTTTTTGCCTGCCGGCATCGCCGGTGATATTGCGCCGCCGGGAGGAGACGGCTTAGTTAATATCCTTGACCTGGCCGCTTTAGCAAATGCGTGGCTGGCAAATCCGCTTTCCTCAAACTGGAACTCGCAGGCCGATATTATTTCCGACGGGATAATCAACTTCCGCGATTTCGCGATTCTGGCGCAAAACTGGCAATAATCTCAACGCGGAGCACGTAGAAACCGCTGAGTAAAACTGAAATACCCTGCGGTAAAATACTGCGGTTTGACAGTTGCCCCCCCTGCGATTACAGTATCCCCATATTATGACAGTGCTTATTGACATCGCATATTTGATTGCGCTTCTGGCGGTGAGTCCCTTTGCGATTTACCGGATGCTGCGGCACGGGCGATACCGCGCCGGGTGGGCGAACCGCTTCGGCAAAATAAGCCGTAAATACCCCAATAAAAAATGTATCTGGATTCACGCGGTAAGTGTGGGCGAGGTAAACGCCACAACGACGCTTATCCGCGAACTCGAAGCCAAATTCCCCGATTACGAAATCGTCCTCAGCACTACGACCGATACGGGATTTGCCCGCGCAAATGCCCTTTTCGGAAATCGGCTGAGCGTGTTTTACTTCCCGATGGATTTTTCGCTGACAATGAAACGGGCGTTCGCGAGAATCAATCCCGCGATGTGTTTGCTGATCGAGCTTGAGTTATGGCCAAATCTCGTGCGAATCGCGAAGCAATCCGGTGTTCCCGTAATCGTAGTCAACGGCAGATTGAGCGAACGAAGTTTGAGAAGATATAACCTGATAAAGGGGGTAACAAAAAAGATATTCGGCAATCTTACGCTTGCGCTTGCTCAAAGCGAAGAATACGCAGAGAGATTCCGGCAGCTCGGTATGCCCGCGGAAAGGGTTATCGTTACGGGTTCGATAAAATACGATACCGCGCAGGTAACGGACAAGGTTGATGGCGCTGACCTATTAGCGGCTCAACTTGGTCTTAAAAACGAACGGCTTTGGGTGGCAGGTGCAACGGGCAACGATGAAGAGCAGATTATTCTGGATGTTTACCGCCGATTGGTTGAGCAAAAGCAATTCGCGGATTTACGATTAGCGATTGTTCCCCGCAAACCCGAACGCTTCAACGACGTCGCTGAACTCATCAAGCAATCCGGCTTTGAACTGACTCGTTACAGTGAATTGAAAGCAACGGCAACAATTAAATCGACAATCGACAATCGACAATCGGCAATCCGTAATGTAATCCTCGGTGACACGATGGGCGATTTGCGAAAGTTTTATTCGTTAGCGGCGGTTATTTTTGTGGGCAGGTCGTTAGTGCCGATGGGCGGGTCGGATATGATGGAGGCGGCAGCGCTTGGCAAATGCACGATTTTTGGCCCGTATGCGTTTAATTTCAAACAAACCGTTGAGGATTTGCTGAAGGCCAACGGCGCTATTTTAGTCAAAGACGCAGATGAATTATTCAACGCGATGACAAAATGCCTGACCGATGCCGGTTATGCACAAAGAATCGCCCAAAACGGCCAGCAGATAATCAGAAAAAACCAGGGCGCAACAGCACGCACAATAATCAACATCAGCAAGATGCTGAAATAAAATCAACTCCGCAATTTTTTGCTGACGGCTTCGATGTGGGCGGGGGAAGTTCCGCAGCATCCGCCGATGATGGTTATGCCGGCTTCGTAGATTTTTTGCGCGGCATCGGCAAACTCGTCGGGTGTAACCTTATAAACAGCTTTGCTGTCGAGCAATTCTGGTTTGCCCGCGTTTGGTTCGGCGAAAACCAGAACTTTCGGATTAACGGTTTTGGCTGCAGCGACATATCTTTTGGCAAGCTCGACATATTCGTCGAGTGTAGTTGTGCCGCAATTAAAGCCGACAGCATCTGCGCCGGCGGAAACAAGGGATGAGACGGCGGTTTTCACATCAACGCCCATCATAGTTCTGAAATCGTTTCCGCGTTTACCGAAAGACATCGAGGCCAGAATCGGTAAGCTCGAGCCTGAGTATTTAACCGCTTCGACAGCAACGACCGCTTCATCGACAGCACCCATTGTTTCGATGATAAAACCATCGACCCCCCCCGCTATAAGCGCCTTTACCTGGTCGGCGAAAATTCCCCTGAGCTGGTCGGGCTTCAAGCTGCCAAGCGGTTCGAGAAAGTCGCCGCTTGGCCCGATATCGCCGAGGACATATTTATTCTTTCCAGCGGCCTTGCGGGCAAGCTGAGCGCCGGTTGTATTAATGTCCCCAACGCGGTTTTCGAGACGGTGCCGGGCAAGGGTGATACCATTGCCGCCGAAAGTGTTCGTAATAATGGCATCGCTGCCCGCGTGCAAATAGCTGTTATGTATCCGCAGTACCAAGCCAGGCGATTCAAAATTAAGCAATTCACTGCACTTGCCCGGCTCAATACCCAGGCCAATCAACTGCGTCCCCATAGCGCCATCGAGCAGAAACAATCCCCTACGTAACTTGTCCTTCAGATTAAGCTTACCCACAAATATATCCCCTTTCAAACTATCGCTGCGCTTTTATACGGACTACTAATGTTTCTGTTCGACCGCTTCGCCGTCGATTACCTGGTAAATATGGTTAAAACCACGCGGCAAAGGTCTTACAAACAGCCGCTGTCGCTGCTGGCTGCTTAACTCAGCCGGTTTAACGAATGAGAGCGTAATTTCGACAGAGTCCTCGCCGCCTTCTTTAGAAACGGCAACTATTTTTATCCGCAAAGGTATCAAAAATCCTTCGGCTGCTCTTTCATACTCGACAAATTCCGCTTTGAGATAAATATCGCCCGAATCGTCGAACCGTTCAATCTTTCTTACCACGTAATCGCACGGCTCGATATATATTTTCTGGATGATGACGCCGCGGTCGTTACGCAAAATGAGCAAGTCAAAGCTGCCATCACGGCTTAACGTCCAGTCGCCATTACGCATATCGACGGCACCGAATGCCTCAAGGACTATCATAGGGCTAACAGCGAGACCATTCCAGATTCCGGCCTGCGACCATTTGCCCGACCAGTATGAGCTGGCTTCTTTGGGCCTGAGCCAAAACCAGAATTCATCGGCGTTTGAACCGAACACCAGACCGGTCGCATCAAAAGCAACGTCGCCCTGAAGGTATATTTCATAAGGAGGATTTACCCAGAGCTTGACCGGGAAATTTTCTTTGCGAATTTTACCTTCGACGTGATACCGCAAAAGGCACTGGCCTGTTGCACAAATCGGGGCTGCTTTTTCACGGTGCGACTTCAATACCACAATCGCTTCGTCAGCGGTCGTTTTGCCCGGGCAATGACACATCGGCTGAACAGCACAGCCGGCTAAAAATAATACCAACAATAACAATGCAGCCCGATTTGACAATTACAGCTCTCCCTGGAGAATCTGACCCATTTGCGAGGTAAGCTGGGCAACCTGTTCCTCGCCCAGATTAGGATTGACCACTTCGGCAAAATCCTGTGTGCCGGTGATTCTTAATCGCCAGATTTCCCTGCCGTCCTGTGTCCGCGACGAGTCATATTTGAGCCGACGCCTGCGCATCAGGACAAGCGTGAGAACAAAACGGAAATTAACCTTTTCCTGTTCGGTTTCCGTCGCCAGACGTTCGAAGAACGCCATCAGCATATCGTCATCGACAAACAACTGTTTTTTCTGGTCAGGTGTCGGCAGTTTGGTCTTCCAGTAACAAAAAACCTCCGGCTTTTGCTGCGTCCATGCCTCGGCGCAGAAATCACGCCTTGCAAAACCCTGTTCGGTCTGCACCAAGGTCGCGTAGTATTCCTCGCCCGGCTGAATTTGTCTGCCGGTAGCACTGCATTGCCCCAACGGCTTATCTATTACCCATTCGTCCATAAGTATTACTTCGGCTCCGTACTGCTTTCCGCTGTTATTAAAACTTCAGATATTTACACATATTGCTTATCGTCACAGGACCGATGCCTTTGACATTATCGAGGTCGTTACAATTGCGAAACGCCGCCTCTCCCGGATGGTTCTGACGGAACTGTTCACGATAGGTTATTATCGCCTGTGCCCTTGCAGGCCCGATACCCGGCAGCATCATCAAGCCCGCCGCAGAAGCATTATTCGGATTCACCCTGCTTTCCAATTCAATATTAATAGACGCCGTCCCGCTGCCAGCAACAACGCTGTCCATCGCAAAGCACAGGCCAAAAACTACAGCCAGGCAAGAGGCAATAACAAACGAGAGCAATTGAATTCTGTTCATACCGATAATCCGTTACCGGCCAAAGATGCGGTCGTGGAACCTCTTCATCGCCAGATATGATTCCTTGGGTTCGAGTCCCGCCGTTAAAAGTCCGCTATCGGGAACGGCCCCGTCCGCCGCATCGGCAAAATTCGAATATATAACACCGTCAATGCACGTCTTGCTGAGCGCTATCCTGTAAAACTGGTCGAGCCACTCGGCCTGTTTGAGCTTGTCCCACGGGCCATGCCAGAAGCCGGCGACATCGGCAGCAGAAGAACCGGCGCCATCGAGTCCCGGAACCTCAACCTGTGTAATATACAACGGCCTCGATATAGGAGCTAAAGAATCCAGAATAGCCGAAATCTGCATCATATCGCGTACGTGCATTCCTGACTCGTCGGCGCCGAACCGCATCGTCAGTCCGAAGGCGTCAAAATTTATGCCGCTTTGAATAACCATATCCATATAGACCAGCGGGGGAATGGTGTCCGCGGTCTGCCCGTAATACTCGCCCCACGGGTTGCTGACCTCTATTATCCTAAGTGCCCGCTCGGAGGCTGCCTTGACCGCCCTGTTGGCCGCACGCGTTATCTCCAGCACCTGCTCGAAACCGAATCCGAAATGATTGAATGCGTTAAGTCCGCTGATGACGTTCCATGTCCTGACCATGCCGCCGTATCTGGAAGCGGCTGCCGAAACAAACTCGTAGGAGTACTCCCGGATTTTTTCAAAATCGGGGTTACTTTCGAGCAGCCACTTTGGCAGGTATTCTTTGGCAAAACAAAGCAATGGCCCCGCACCAATGGCCAGTTTTCTTTTGCTCAGCATACTTATACAGGCGTCAAGTTTTGAAAAATCGTATTTGCCTCTTTCCAGCTCAATCTGTCCCCAGTTGAAAGGCACCATCGCCAGACCGAATGCGCCGGCCAACTGCTCAAGGTATGCCGGGTTGGCAACCTGCTTAGGGTCAACCCAGCAGCCGAGACAGCCGCGACCGAAACCGTGATTTTTGCCCCGCGTCGCGAAAAGCAGCTTGGCGTGCTTTGCCGCCAGCAATTCTGAAAAAACGAGCGCCTTTTGAAGCGCCTGGTCCGCAAGCTGCGAGGCGACAGGCCCGTCAGAGATACCCTGTATGGCCTTGATGAATAAATCCTGCGTCTCTCCGTAAAGCGCCGCGGTATCTTCAGCGTCCTCAAAAATCGACCAGTCCTCGCGTTTGTTGATGATTTGCATCAGCCGGCCACGAGCCAGTTCCAGATTCAGATTGAACGGCTCAGGCCTTTCGGGCAGACAAGTTGTCGACAGCAGAACCTTGCCGAAGCCTTCTACAGGCCACAGCAACGCTACACCGGCAGTTTCATCGCTTGGCTTGTAACATTCCAGAACGCCATCGACAAAGGTGACCTGCGCCTTGCGGATTGCCATACCGTCGGAGCCGAACATATACGCCCCGTGAAGGGCGAATTCCGTTACCTGTTTGCCGTTGTTAAAAATCTTAAATCTCACGGTATTCCTTTATCATAAATAAGTTATGCCACTATTTATTAAACAGCCGTGTGATTATAACATCAGCGACTTCAAAGGCAAATAACCTTAAGGCCATTTTCTCTCGATAGCGATTCGAGTTGTCAGAGATTTACGGCTATTCCGCGGTCGCGGAGGTATTCCTTCATCTGGGTAATTGTATAGCTTTCGAAATGAGTGATTGAGGCCATAAGGACGGCTTCGGCGTGGCCCTCGACAACAGCATCGTAAAGGTGTTCGAGAGTGCCCGCGCCGCCTGAGGCGATTACAGGGATACCCACCGCGTCGGCAACTGCACGGGTCAGTTCGATATCATAGCCCTTCTGTGTGCCATCGGCATCCATACTTGTAAGCAGGATTTCGCCAGCGCCGCGTTTCGCGCCCTCGACCGCCCATTCGACCGCGTCGATATCGGTCGCCTCGGTACCAGCCTTGACAGTAACCTGCCAGTGCCCGGCCCTTGTTTTTGACCGTCTGGCGTCAATGGCGAGGACGACGCACTGATTGCCAAATCGCCGGGCGGCTTTGGTGAGAATATCGGGATTTTTTACCGCGGCGGTATTGACGGAGCATTTCTCCGCGCCGCTTCGCAAAAGCTCATCCATCTGCTCGACGGAGTTAATGCCCCCACCTACCGTAAATGGGATGAAAACGTTTTCAGCGACTTTGCGAACAAGGTCAACGATTGTCTTTCGTGAGCGAATCGTCGCGGTAATATCGAGAAAGACAAGCTCATCGGCCCCGTCGTCGCTGTAACGCGCACCAAGTTCGACTGGGTCGCCGGCATCCCGAAGATTTAAGAAATGCACGCCCTTTACCACCCGGCCATCTTTAACATCAAGACAGGGAATAATTCTTCTGGTCAGCATCAGTCATTCCTCCCATTGGCTACCCGGGCGAAATTGCGAAGCACCTGTAAACCCTGCTGGCTGCTTTTTTCGGGGTGAAACTGCGTACCGTAAATATTGCCCTTCTGGATAGACGCGGGCAGCTTGAAACCATAGTCGGTATAGGCAACTTTGGCGGTTTTATCGGTAACGTTGGCGCAGAAAGAATGCGCAAAATAGAAATGCTTTTCGCTTCCTAACCCGTCAAATAACGCCATATCACTTGGCAATACAACCTTGTTCCAGCCCATGTGCGGTATGACACGACCGGGCGGAATAGGAACAACATCGCCTGATACAAGGCCCAGGCCTTTGTGTGTGCCGAATTCACAGCTTTTGTCAAAGAGCATCTGGAAGCCCACGCAAATACCGAGCAGGGGTTTACCCGCCAAGGCAAGGTCTTTGATTACAGAACCGAGCGAACCAAGGGCGTTTACCGCAAAACCAAAGGCGGCAACCCCCGGCAGGACCAGCGCCAAGGCGGCCTCAATCTTTTTGCGGTCGCAACTCAGCTCGACAGGGCAGCCGAGATGGTCAAAGGCATTGCAAACGCTTTTTACATTCCCAACGTTATAATCTATAACAACAAGCATATCTTGAATCTAACTCCAGGTTCAATCGAACTTCAGCCGATGAATCGAGTATTATAGTTTAGCAAATTTAAATTGCCAGTCGAATCCAATCGCCTTACAATGTAGTATCGGTAAAACTGATACCGGCATAATGTGCTTCGCCTGCGGTTTCAGTTTAGTTATAACCCGTTGTCCGGAAAGACAGTTGAATTATAGCCGAGGGAACTAAAATGTGCGGCATAGTGGCGTATCTGGGTCAAAAGACAGCTCAGCCAATCCTTATCGAGGGACTGAAGCGCCTCGAATACCGTGGTTACGACTCAGCAGGCGTGGCCCTGTTAAGCAACGGCGTTATCAAGGTAAAAAAAACAAGCGGCAGAATAGCCGCTCTTGAGGCGATTCTCGATAAACCCCAGGCAAATGAAACGCTGGGGCTCGGTCATACCCGCTGGGCAACCCACGGCGTTCCAAACCAGATAAACGCCCATCCCCACATGGATTACACCGGCAAAATAGCCGTTGTTCACAACGGTATCATCGAAAACTACTCGACCCTGAAAACCTGGCTGCAAAACGAGGGCGCAACCTTCGTCAGCGATACCGATACCGAGGTGATAGCGAACCTTATCGGCTATTTTTACGAAAAGTGCGATGCAGGCGAACGGACACGCAAACCCCAGGGCCAAAACAGGTTCGAATGGGCGGTCCAGCGGGCATTACAGGAAGTGCACGGAACTTATGGGCTTGGAATCCTGTGCGCGGACTGCCCCGATATGTTCATTGGCGCCAAAAAAGGAAGCCCGCTGATTTTAGGGGTAAGCGAAGGCGAGTATATCCTGGCATCCGACGCGGCAGCGATTATTGAGCACACAGCGAAGGCAATTTACCTTTCGGACAACGAAATGGTAATCGTTACCGCGGACGGCTTCCATACCAAGACCATTGATAACATCGCGGTAACCAAGTCGCTCGAGAACATCGAATTCTCGCTCGAACAAATCGAGCTTGGCAGTTTCAAACATCACATGCTCAAGGAAATTTTCGAGCAGCCCAGGGCATTGACCACCTGTATGGGCGGCAGGATTGACCCCCAAAACGACAGAATCCACTTAGGCGGCGTCAATGATTACCTGCGGGCGATGACGCATATAAAACGACTGATTATTACCGCCTGCGGAACGGCGTTTCACGCCGGTCTGGTCGGCGAATTCCTCTTTGAGCAATTAGCGAGAATAATCACCGAGACCGAATACGCCAGCGAATTTCGCTATCGCAATCCAATCATAGAAGACAGTACAACAGTCATCGCGATAAGCCAGTCGGGCGAGACAGCGGATACCCTTGCCGCCGTCGAACAGGCAAAAGAACGCGGCGCAACGGTTCTCGGCATAGTTAACGTCGTCGGCTCATCAATCGCCCGCGCAACCGATGCCGGGGTATACCTGCATGCAGGCCCGGAAATCGGCGTCGCCAGCACCAAAGCGTTTACTGCCCAGGTAGCCGTGCTGACGATGCTGGCGATTGAGCTTAGCAGAAGAAGACATGTAAGCAGCGACGAAGCGACAAGATACATCAAAGAGCTGGCCAAAATACCGGATAAAATCTCGCAAATCCTTAAGCAGTCGGAAGACATCCGGACAATTGCCCAGGCCAACATCAACCAGAACAACTGGCTGTTTTTAGGCCGGGGCGTCAATTACCCCGTCGCGCTGGAAGGCGCGCTGAAGCTCAAGGAGATAAGCTATATTCACGCCGAGGGATTGCCCGCTGCGGAGATGAAACACGGCCCCATCGCCCTGATTGTCGATGGT
>JBEKZW010000054.1:0-10370 GCA_049509475.1 Sedimentisphaerales bacterium | reverse complement strand
AAGGACAATCTCTTTACCTGTGTCCCAGCGTTCAAAAACATATGGGCCGCTGCCGACAGGATTGGAGACACGATGGTTGAACTGCTTAGCGTCCGTAAACTTATATATGTGTTTCGGATAGACACCAATACCCCAGAGCGATAGAACTTCAAGGGCCTTGAAATAGGGCCGCTTCATATAAAATTTAACGATGCGTTCGCTGATTTTCTCGACCCGGTCAACATCAATATACATATTCGCCGAGTTAGCTGCGTCAACATTCGGGTCTATGATGGTTTGATAAGTGAATATAATGTCATCGGCTGTAATGGGAACACCATCGGAAAAGTAAATTCCATCTCGCAGATGAAATGTTATTTCAAGGCCGTCGTCTGAAACCTCACATCGCTCGGCAAGATGAGGTTTCAGCCGCATTGTATCGTAATCGTATGCCATCAACGGCTCATATATGCTAAGCTCCGTAATCCATTGGGAATAGATATCGCTGTCAACGTTGATTTGATTGAGGGTTTTGGGTTCAACCCGAAACGCCCAGATTAGCCAGTCGCCGTCATCGCCGGGATATGTTTCGGCAGGCCTGGAAATCTTCGAGACGATATCCGGTTTTGCCTGTGAACTGTCGCCTTCGATGCTCTGCTCGATTTTGTTAAGCGCAACGTAAAGACGGTCCGACCGGACCATTGATAAAATCTGGAGGACAATAATCGCGGCAAGAAGAATAAACAGGAGAAACCCGGCAATGTTTGCTCGATGGCTCATTATAAGGCCAAACCTCCAATGCCTGGCAAAACTTTATCGTTCCTTCAGTTCTAAAATTCCAGCCGGCTATTTCGATGCCGCGGACGGCGAGGCAAGCAAAAGCGGGTGCGTTATTGGTGCTCCGCCGGCGTCTTTGCCGTAATCAATGTTAAGCTCCCCTGCCTTCGTTCCATCGCCGAATAAGTTGTTATACTCCTGTTGTAAAGCGTTGATGTCTCCGGATTCAATCGCCTTTTTAATGCCGTATCGAGGCTTACCCAAAATTTTGCTCAGACTGGTTTTTTCCGTTTCGACAAGGACGGAAGCAAGCTGTTCTTTTTGAGTATCGGTAAGAACATCAGCGCTTCTTATATATCGCTGTAAAACGTATGAGAACAACTGGCCGAATCTCCTGCCGACGGATTCTTTGCTGGCGCTGGAAGAGGCCATTTTGTCGCCGAGTATCCGCAAAATATCGCCATCCAGAAGCTCCCGCTCAACAGACCAGTCCGCATAAGACGTGATTCGGCGGTCAGCCACCTTCAGCAGAAGGGCTTCCCCTTCGGATATTTTAATCGAGCCGGCAAAGGAAGCGATAAGCCCCAGCGTATCGGGACTGCTTGTCGCGACGATTTCATCGAGCCGGCGGACTACTTGTCGGGCAGTATCGATTGCCTTGGGGGAATTCAGTTTTTCGGTGATTCCCGGGTTTGTCAGGCAGTGAACGGCCCAGTATCGAATCCCCTCATTTTTGCTGTCAACGTATTTTAACGCCGCTTCCGCCACACGAACGTCAGCAAGAGCATCCGCAAGCATCAGCAGGTTTGTTACAATCCTGAAACTGCGGTCTGCCGGCGTCATCCCTTCCGCCTGCTGCAACCCGGCCGAAATGTACTTTTGGGCCGACTTGGAAAACTGTTCGGCAAACTGTGTCTGGTTTTGCTGGCTGCTTACACTGTTGGCAACGATTACGGCGCGGGCATTTGAAATTGACGAAAAATCCTGGGTAGCCAGCAAATCGCCGACTGCCTTCGCGACAAAGTCATCTATTGTCTTGAGGTCGGCGTCATCGAGAACCGACTTGCCTCGAACGGCCTCAATGGCCAAAGTATCAACCGCCTTGGCAGACACTAAAAAAACGAAAAAACCAGATATGATGGCAACGACGAGCGATAATGATTTTATAGTCATCAGTAAGCGTTCCTAAAGGTTCACAACCTCTTTATGCACAATGCAATAGGGTAGCACGCAAACGCCGATTTGTCAAGCCAATTAAACCCGCCTTGAACGGCCTTTTTCACCAACAGGTTTTATATGCCGGCCGTATACAGTATAATACCGGCGTTTATAAGCAGGACTGGTTTATGGACGGAACAGAGGCAAAACTTGTTCGGATAGACCCGCTTCGGCTGCGGATGGAGAAAACGGGCCAAATGGTCGTCGATGCCACCGTATTCGCATCGAAGGAAATTAATATCGAGCAGGAGGCAATCCGGCAGATTTACGATTCGGCTTGCCTGCCGCCCGCCAGAAAGGTACTGGCGACGGCGGATATTCACGTCGGTTTCGGCGTGCCCATCGGGGCGGTTTTGGGCCTTGAGGATGCGATAATGCCGCCCGCCGTGGGTTATGACATAAACTGCGGAATGCGGCTGTTACGCACACCATTTACAAAAGGCGAGATAGATGTCGAGGAGATTGCAGCTTCGATTGCCAGGGACATCCCGCTCGGCGAGGGGATGAGCAACCTGCCTTTAGACAAACACCTTCTCGATATTGTCGCGACCGAGGGCGTCGCCGGTGTCCCGAAGCTGGCGCAAAAAGTCAAACACAGGGCATGGGAAACGTTTGACGAACTGGAATTTGAGGAGGATTTAAAAAGGATTGAGGATTGCGGCCAAATGCCCGCGGATATGGGGGCGGTTCCGAAGCTGGCGATTGAAAAGGGCGCAGACCAGCTGGGGACATTAGGCGGCGGCAACCATTTTATCGAGATACAGCTTGTGCAGAAAATTTTCGATGAGGGGCTTGCGAAGTATTTCGGGCTTTTCGAAAACCAGATAGTGGTGATGATACACTCAGGGTCTCGGCGTTTTGGATATGAGGTAGCGGACGAATATATGAGCGTTGCGGCCAATCAGCCGGAAATGGAAGGCAGACGAAAAATGCTCAGCTTTCTTTATGCCGGCAGCCGACAGGGCCAAAAGTATATAGCAGCAATGGGCGCGGCGGCGAATTTCGCGTTTGTGAACCGGCACATTATGGCGTTATTAGTCAGGCGGTGCTTTTCGCGGATGTTCGGACCAACACCTATGCCGCTGGTATATGACGTGCCGCATAATATGGCAAAACTGGAAACGCACGAAGGCAAGCCGTTGTGGGTTCACCGCAAAGGCGCAACACGGGCGTTTGGCCCGGGGCTTATGAAATCAACCCCGTTTGAACAGGTGGGCCAGCCGATAATCACGCCCGGCTCGATGGGCACAGCCAGCTACCTTATGGTCGGAACGGGTGATTCGGAGGAGTCGCTTTGCTCGGTAAACCACGGCGCAGGCCGGGTGATGAGCAGAACAGCTGCATCAGGCATGGGCAGGCACGGGAAAAACGCCGGAGCTGCACTGATTAGCGACGCCGAATTCAAAAGAAGTATGACCGGTATAACACTGATTACCGGCGACAAACGCCGGATAAAGGAAGAGGCCCCCGCAGCTTATAAAAACATCGACGAAGTAATCAGGGTTGTAACCCAGTGCGGCTGGGCAAGGCCCGTGGCGCGAATGGTTCCGCTGGCGGTGCTGAAAGGGTAAGACTTGAGTCGCCAACGATGGAAAAATCGGGCACTTAACTCTTGCATTTACAGGCCAATTATTTTATCTTTACGGGTTTAGGGCTGGTATCAGCACGGAAATATTGTATGGCAATAAGGAAGGCATAATATGAGCAAGTATGTCGTTTTTACCGCAGTATTGACGTTAGCATTGATGGCTGGCTGGGGTTGTGAGCAGAAATCGGCAAATGTTGCGATGTCGACACCGCCCCCTGCCGCAGCCGTCGCGCAGAAACCGGCAGCAGCGCCAACACCGACCGAACCAAATACGGTTGAGGTAAAGCCGGAACCGGCCAAGATTGAACAGCCGACTCCGCCGGAACCGAATAAGCCGGAAAAAGTAACACCACCCCAGAACATTACAGAACAACCCAAAACTACACCGCCCGCCGCCAGCACAACCGCGGCACAGCTCTGCGATAAATGCACGGAGTTTCTGGGAAAGTATGTTAACCGGGATGGTATGGTTGACTACAAAACGCTTAGCCGCAAGAAGCTCGAATTGGCCTCGCTGCTGGACAAATTCAGGGGGGTGAACCGCAGCGATTACAACTCGTGGTCAAAAGACGACAAGCTTGCGTTCTGGATAAACGCGTATAACCTCGAGCTTATCAAGATAATCGTGGAGAATTACCCGATAGAGTCGAACAGAATGCTCCGCCTTTTCTGGCCCCCCAACAGTATCAAGCACATAAAAGGAATATGGGATGAGCACAAATTCATCATAATGGACGAAGAGTTCACGCTGAAGGAAATTGAGCAGCGATTCTTCCAGAATGAACTCAGTGAGCCGCGGGTAATATTCGCAATGTCTTATGCTTCAATTTCAGGAGTGCCTTTGCGGAACGAGGCGTATTGCGGCCGGAATCTCTCGGAGCAGCTTGACGACCAGGTAAAGAAATTTATCGCCGGCTCACATGCCTTCAAGATAGACCGCGAAAAACAGACAGTGTCCCTGTCGTCGTTATTGAACCCAACGTGGTACGGGGGACAGTTTGTCGCCAAATACGGCACCGACCTCAAGTTCAAGCAACAGGAACCGGCTGTAAGGGCGGTGCTTCACTTTTTGACGAAGTATATACCGCAGCAGGATATCGATTATCTTGAGACGGGCAACTATACAATCGAGTACCTTAGGTATGACTGGACGCTTAACGAAGGCGCCGGCCAATAAGCCGGGCACAATCCGACGCATTAACAATGGGGCTAATACAAATGGCAAAACAAAAAGCAAGCATCGGCGCGGAAAAGTATCTTTTCACCAGCGAATCAGTAACAATGGGACACCCGGACAAGGTCGCGGATTGCATATCCGACGCGGTACTGGATGCCTGTCTTGCCAAGGACAAGAAAAGCAGGGTCGCCTGTGAAACGCTGGTAAAAAACGATATGGTGGTTGTGGCAGGCGAAATCACGACAAAAGCGTTAGTCGATATACCTGCGGTTGTTCGCCAGACAATTAAAGACATTGGCTACGATGACCCTGCGGTCGGTTTTCATTATGAAAATTGCGCGGTGCTGGTTTCGATAGGTCAGCAAAGCCCGGATATTTCGCAGGGCGTAACGGAAGGCGCAGGACTTCACAAAGAACAGGGAGCAGGCGACCAGGGCCTGATGTTCGGCTATGCCTGCAAAGATACGCCGCAATTGATGCCGATGCCGATTCAACTGGCACACGCAATAACGACCCGGCTTGAGCAAATGCGGCAGACCAAGAAACTGCCCTGGCTGCGTCCTGACGGCAAAAGCCAGGTAACAGTCGAATACACAAACGGCAAACCATCGCATATCCCCGTGGTTGTTGTCGCCGCACAGCATGACCCCAATATCTCTCACGCCGAGTTGCGCAAAGAGATAATAGAAAAGGTTGTGCTGCCGGTGCTGCCGAAAAAATTAGTTGATAAACGCACGGTCTTTCATATCAACGCGACCGGCAAATTTGTCATCGGCGGCCCGGCCGGCGACTGCGGCCTGACAGGCAGAAAAATTATCGTCGATACGTACGGCGGACGCGGCAGACACGGCGGCGGATGCTTCAGCGGCAAAGACCCCACAAAAGTGGACAGGACCGCAAGCTATATGGCGCGATACATCGCGAAGAACATCGTCGCTGCGGGCCTTGCCAATACCTGCGAAATTCAACTGTCCTACGTTATCGGCTTCGCAGACCCGCTTTCGGTCCTCGTCGATACGAAGGGCACAGGCAAAATCAGCGATAGCAAATTGAGCCGGATTGTTCGCAAACTCTTCCCCACAACTCCGAAGGGAATGATTAACCATCTCAAACTTGAAAGACCGATTTACTCAAAAACCAGTCACGGCGGACATTTTGGCCGAAACCTCCCCGAATTCACCTGGGAAAAAACCGATATGGTTGCTAAACTCCGAAAAGCAGCAGGCCTGTAGTAAAATCAATCGCAAATTGAAAATACATAAAAAGCCCGACATTTCGTCGGGCTTTTTCTTTTCCGCTCTACCTGTTTTTTTATTGTAGGGCGGGGCTTGCCCCGCCGAAACAATGACTATATTATTTGTGATATGCCAAATTACATCCGTGCAAAATTTGAGGGAGGTTATTATTTCTTTACCGTTGTAACATATCGCCGGAAACGATTATTCGCGGAGGAAACCGCGAGAAATCTTCTCAGGCAGGCCATAACCGCAACACAATCAAGACATCCTTTTGAAATGATTGCTATTTGCCTTTTACCGGAACATCTGCACTGCATATGGAAACTGCCCGAAGGGGACGCGAATTTTTCAGTTCGATGGTCTTCCATAAAAGGTATTTTCAGCAGGGAATATTTACGGACAGACAAGCAAAAACGCACACCATTATCCCGTGCAGATAAAGGCGAGGTCTGCTTATGGCAACAGCGATTTTGGGAACATCAAATCCGCGATGAGAGGGATTTACAGAGGCATATCGATTATATTCATTACAATCCCGTCAAACACGGCTTGGCCGAATCCGCCGAGGATTGGCCTTGGTCAACAGTTTTTGAAAGAAGGGCTTTATGGAAAATTAAACGATTTCGAAAATGTAGTAGGCGAAAATATCAGCAACTTTGGTGAATAGGTGAATAAATTTCGGCGGGGTAAACCCCGCCCTACAATTTCTTTTTTCACATCTTTATTAGATTGATGGATTTACCATTAATGTCCGCAAAGAAAACATTGCGAGTATCTTTGCCTTTCAAGCAATTCCTGTAATGTAAACGCCAAAAACGCAACGGATTCCTTTTTATTTTTGATTTTGATTTATTGTCACGAAACAAATAATTCCACCGTCCTCGTGCCGTCCATCTGATTTCCCAGTCCAAAGCTTCTTTGTCTGGTAAGGTAGTTATGATTAAATAGGGTGCTTGATTTTTTTGTGTTCTCCAATTCGTATATGCTTTTACATCCTTATCTGGAACGCGGGCATCGCTCGAATTGGGGCTTTCGTAATCTATAAATATAATTGGATTTCCACGATTATCGACACCTGTCAGGTCTGGTTGAAATTTCTTCTTCCTGCCTTCGTTAAATCTCATATCGACATAAACCGCAGATATGGTCTTTATGTCCCAGAGTATCTTGCACAGAAGGCCAATTGTGCGAGGATGTGTTTCATTCCTACCAGTAACCGTATATTTGAATGTGTCGTAGAAACCTTTCGAAAAGGATTTTATCTGCTTTTGCAGTTCCTTAACAATTTTCCTGCATAGTTCCATTTTGTTATCCTTCCATTCTTTCCCTATGCAAAATAATTGGCGGGGCAAGCCCCGCCGAAATATCTTAATGCTTGAAATGTCGTTTGCCGGTGAAGACCATCGCAATGCCGTATTTATCTGCGGCGGCGATAACCTCATCATCTTTCTTCGAGCCGCCCGGTTGCGCTATGGCGACGATTCCCGCCTGTGCGGCGTTATCGACGTTATCCGGGAACGGGAAAAACGCATCGGAGGCCATAACGGAGCCTTTCGCCTGTTCGCCCGCGTGTTTGACGGCGATGAAACCCGACTGCACGCGGTTCATCTGGCCTGCGCCGATACCGATGATTTTACGGCCTTTGGCAAGCACAATGGCATTGCTTTTGGTATGCTTGGCGGCAAGCCAGGCGACACGGAGGTCGGCGAGCTGTTCATCGGTGGGCTTCGTTTTCGTAGGGACGGTCAGCAATTTCGGCTCCCAGCCGACGAGGTCACGGTTTTGAACAAGCACTCCCCCTACTATGCAGCGAAGGTCATACTCGCCCGCGTCAATTTTAGTTTTATCGATTGCGCCCGTCTCAATCAATCTCACCCTGCTGCCCCAGCTTTTCAATGTTCGGATTATCTGGATTGCCTCGGGGTCGAACTGCGGCGCTATTATTACCTCTGCGAAGAAACCCTCTGCGCCAAGGGCTTTGCCAAACCTGCTGTATGATTCCATAATCGTCTGCGCAAGCTCGATATTGACCTTGCGGTTTACTGCCACGATGCCGCCGAATGCGCTTGTTACGTCGCCCTCGTATGCCTTGCGGTAAGCGGCGCAAATATCATCGTCAATAGCGCAGCCGCAGGGATTGAGATGTTTGATAATAACAGCCGCCGGCTCGTCGAATTCCTTTACAAGCTCGAAGGCCGCATTGGAGTCCAGCAGATTATTGAAACTTATTTCGGTATCGAGCTGCATAATTTTGCCCGCGCCGATGCAGGGTTCGCCGCTGGCGGCGAGTTTATAAAATGCCGCCGGTTGATGCGGATTTTCGCCGTAACGAAGAGACATCTCTCTTTTGAGCGGAACCGAAAGGCGTTCCGGAAATTCAACTCCTGCCTTTTTATTCAGATATCGCGAAATCGCGGCATCATAAGATGCCGTAAGGGCAAAAGCTGCCCTTGCCAATTCGCCGCGAAGCTCTTCGTTTACAGAGCCGTCATTTTTTCTCATCTGCTCAATAACTAATGCATACTGCTCCGGACTTGTAACAACAGCGACAAACTTATGGTTTTTCGCCGCGGAGCGAATCATGCTCGGGCCGCCGATATCGATATTCTCGATTGCCTCCTCGAATTTGCAGCCGGGTTTGGCGACGGTCTGCTCAAAGGGATAGAGGTTCACACAAACCAAATCTATTGGCTCGATTCCATGCTGTTTCATCGCGGCCTTGTGGTCTGCCTTGTCGCGAATCGATAATAATCCGCCGTGAATCTTGGGATGCAGGGTCTTGACGCGGCCATCCATCATTTCCGGAAAGCCGGTAACTTTTTCAATGGGGGTAACATCAATCCCGGCCTCGGCAAGCGACTTGGCGGTGCCGCCCGTGCTGATGATTTTGACGCCCATATCGGCAAGCGTCTGCGCAAAATCGACAACGCCGGTTTTATCGGAGACACTAATCAGTGCGGTTTTGATTTTCACATCCATTTGAATGTCCCCTTTCAAGATTACAATCAAATATCGGCAAAACCATTACTTGGCCGGCTCAAGACAGGCGATTCGCCCCTCAGCATCGGCAATATAAATCTTCGCGTCGGCAGTATTGGTCGCGTATTTAACGGCCAGGGCCGTGTTGACCGAATATAGCTGTTTAGCCTTTACGTTATCCACAGCGACTAAGTGCCCGCCTTTGGAAATAACAAACGTCTTATTGCCAGACTCAGACAACAGGCCGACCCCGTCTTTAACTTCCCAGACAAGTTTACCGGATACCTTGTCAATCGCAGCCAGCCCCATGTCGGGAACACGCTGGTAAACCAGTTTGCCGCCAAGCTGAGGGGCGGTATCGAGAATCCCCTGTGTCTGATATTTCCACAAAATATCGCCGGAAGATAATCCGAGCCGGTAAACGCAGGTATCGCGGCAGGCAAAATACAACGAATTAGTATCGTGAATGACAGGGCCAATGATGGTCGCCGGGGCGTCAAACTGCCAAATCTTCGCGGACTTATCGGGGGCTACCCGGATTACATTCCCTGCTTCTGTAGAGAAAACAACAAAATCATTTTCAGCCAGGACCGACGTTATACGAGAGTCATTTTCCGCAGCAACCTCAAAAGCCCGCACTTTGTCGTCGGCCTTGAGAGCGTGAATGCGCCTGTCGATGCCGGCAATATAGAAAAAGGAGTCATTGCGAACAACCGGGCATACCGCCCCGGAGGTGATATTTGTAACCGTCTTCTCGCTGCCAAAATCGGCGCTGATTTCGATAATTTTCTCGCCGACCATGGTAATCAGTCCGCCTTTATAAGATTCAAAATCCGCTACAGGAAGCCCAGCCGGCGCAATAGAACCGAAGAACATCACATTGCCGTCCGCCCTGTTGATGCAGGACAGATAATTCCGACTGGACAAAGTGCAAAGCCGATTGCCGCTCAAAAAGAACTGGTCAAGCGATTCGCCCTTGCCCATAGGCAGATTGAACTGCCAGACGATTTTAAGCTCGGTCGACGCAACCATTGCCCGCGGAATCAGCCAGTGTAATTCATCCTCGGCGTAAAGTATCGACGTGAAAATAATCTGGGAAACCACGGCTAACAGTGCAAAACGTAATTTCAGCATCTTCATCACCTCCATCGTCGGCCAATTCGGGGCCGACGACAACTTCTATGCCCGGACAACTAATTTTACCGAGGCGTTATCAAACTTCCACATAATCCGCGAGGTCAACTTTGTGGTCGGCCTCGAATTTCTGCATTTGCTCAATCCGCTCAATATCATCATGGATTCTGCTGGCGAGCTTGAAAATATAGGGTTTGCCTGCAAGACGATTGCGAAGGTCATCGAGCATCGGCTCCCAGCTTCCGCCATACAACTGGGCCTTGAGGACGACGAGCATGCG
>JBEKZW010000053.1:0-10921 GCA_049509475.1 Sedimentisphaerales bacterium | reverse complement strand
ATGCTTTACGCACCGTTAGTCAAACAAGCTGACCAGCTTATGTGGTATAAATACATCGTCAAGAACGTGGCCAAGCGCCACGGCAAAACGGCGACATTTATGCCCAAACCGATATTCCAAGACAACGGCTCCGGCATGCACACGCATTTTTCGCTGTGGAAAAAGGGCGTCAATCTGTTCGCAGGAAAGGGTTATGCAGGCCTCTCAGACCTTGCTTTACACGCGATTGCCGGGCTTATCACCCATGCGCCGGCCATCATAGCTTTCGCCGCGCCGACGACAAATTCATATCGTCGACTCGTTCCGGGCTTTGAGGCGCCGGTAAATCTTTGTATGTCGGCACGCAACAGGTCAGCCGCCTGCCGTATCCCGATGTACTCACCAAATCCAAAGGCAAAACGCGTTGAGTTCCGCTGCCCGGACCCGAGCTGTAACGGCTACCTCACTTTCGCCGCAATGCTTATGGCAGCCAACGACGGCATCAAACGCAAACTCGACCCGGGTAAGCCAATGGACGTGGACGTCTATGAGCTTTCTCCAGAAGAATTGTCAAAAACAAAACAGGCGCCCGGCTCGCTCGAAGAAGCGATGAATGCGCTCGAGAAGGACCATAAGTTCCTCACTGAGGGCGACGTCTTTACTGAAGACCTGATTGAGACGTGGATTCAGTGGAAACGGGAAAAGGAAATAGACGAGATGGCTCTGCGGCCGCATCCGCATGAGTTCCATCTGTATTACGACGCGTAAAACAATCGTGATTCGGCGTGTTTAATCAGGGCGAAGCTGCACGAATGGTCGTGCAGTGGGCATTGGGTTGCGGGTGAGGCCCGCTCATGTAACTGACCTTCGGTCGGCCAAACGAGTCGGGCCTCGCTCCATTTTTATATATCTTAGCATAAGATATTCTGCAAGCAATATCAATATTTCTTATGGACCATATTACCCGAATAGAGAAGATTTGCAATCTCGCCGGACGTATAATAATATGTGCAGGAATCACTTACGAGAAGATTTAACTAACGAGGGAACACCCGGTAAAACGGAAAACGGTTATGGGGATGACACGACAACAAGACGAAGGTTTATATGAGATTCGGCGTGAGCACGACGCCTGCGGCATAGGGGCAGTCGTGAACATCGACGGTGCAAAAGACCATTCGATAATCGAATACGGCAAGGAAATACTGATAAACCTGCACCATCGCGGCGCAGCCGGCGCAGACGAAATGACCGGTGACGGCGCCGGTATACTGTTCCAGATTCCGCATGAGTTTTTCGCGGAAGAATGTGATTTTACTTTGCCTGAGCCGACATTCTACGCGGCGGGAATGGTCTTCGGCTCGAAAAATACTGAAATCCGCAAGCAATGCGAACAGATTCTCGAATCAGCCATAAGCCACCACTGTATGAAAGTGATTGGCTGGCGCGACGTGCCAACCGCCAACAACTGTCTCGGAGAAATCGCGCTTGCCTCGGAACCATCGATAAGACAGATATTTGTTTACGGAGTAGATTCGCAGAGCGACCTGTTCGAGCGCCGGCTTTATATGGCCAGACGCAGGGCCGAACGGCTTGTACGAGAAAAATTCGGCAAGGCCCTTTCGACAAGCTCAGGACAGGCCGGTGAGGATTTTTATGTCGCTTCGCTATCCTCCAAAACGATTTGTTACAAGGGTATGTTTATGGCAAGGCAGTTATTCGCGTATTATCCCGACCTTGCCGACAAACGGGTACAATCGGCGCTGGCGATAGTTCACCAGCGATACAGCACCAACACATTCCCGAACTGGCGTCTTGCGCAGCCGTTTCGCTGCATAGCGCACAACGGCGAGATAAATACGCTGAGCGGAAACCGTAATTATATGCGTGCCCGCGAAACCACAATGGCAAGCGAAGCGTTCGGCGATGAAATAGGAGACCTGCTGCCCGTTCTGCCGGAGGATACGAGCGATTCGGGATGTTTCGACGCGGCACTTGAACTGCTGGTTCGAGCCGGGCGAAATATGCCGCACGCAATGATGATGATGATACCGGAGGCGTTCGGACCAAAATATCACATAAGCACCGACAAACGGGCGTTCTACGAATATCACTCCGCGATAATGGAGCCGTGGGACGGCCCCGCGGCAATGGTCTTTACCGACGGCAGATTCATCGGAGGCACGCTCGACCGAAACGGGCTGAGACCGTGCAGATACTTAGTGACAACCGACGGACTGGCTGTAATAGCGAGTGAAGCGGGTGTGGTAGAGTTCCCGCCGGAAAAAATAATCAGGAAGGGCCGACTGCAACCGGGGAATATGTTCTTAGTCGATACGGTCGAAGGCCGGATAATTACCGACAATGAAATAAAGAGTAAAATCGCGCGCCGCAGACCATACAGGCGATGGCTCGAGGAAAACCGAATTGAGCTGCGAGGGCTGTTCGATACGCCTGAGCTTATCAGCAGCGACCCCGAAAAAACACTGCGAAAGATGCGGGCGTTCGGCTATACCAGCGAAGAGCTGAAGATGATTTTGACGCCGATGGCGGTAAACGGGCAGGAGCCGGTCGGCTCGATGGGTAATGACACGCCGCTGGCGGTGCTGTCCGACAAACCGAAACTGCTGTTCAACTATTTCAAGCAGTTGTTCGCCCAGGTTACAAACCCCGCGATAGACCCCCTGCGCGAGGGGCTTGTGATGAGCTTGATGTCGTTTGTGGGCAAAAAACGAAACTTCCTTGAAGAAAGCCCGGAACACTGCCGACAGTTGAAACTGCCGCACCCGATTCTTACCAACGAGGATATCGAACGATTGCGGGCGGTAAAAAGAGAGGATTTCCGAGCAACAACAATACACGCCGTGTTTGACTCTAAGAGCCCGGATGCCGGCGAGATCCTGCGAAAGGCGCTCGATACGCTTGTGGATGATGCCGAACAGGCGATTCGCAATGGCGCATCGCTGATAATAATAAGCGACCGCAATATCTCACAGGATAAGGCGGCGATACCGTCGCTATTGGCGACGGGGGCGGTTCATCACGGACTGCTTGGCCGGGGACTGCGGGGCGAAACAGGATTGATTATCGAAACCGGCGAGCCAAGAGAGGTAATGCATTTTTGCCTGTTATGCGGCTACGGCGCAAACGCAGTCAATCCTTATCTGGCGTTCGAGACGCTGTTCGAGCTGCGGCGACAGGGACATCTGCCCGCAAAAATGGAGCCGACGCAGATTGCCGATAATTACATCGCCGCGGTTAAAAAAGGCATTCTCAAGGTGATGAGCAAAATGGGGATATCGACGCTGCGAAGCTACACAGGCGCACAATTGTTCGAGGCAATCGGGCTGAATCACAACGTTATAGATAAATATCTCACGGGAACAAGCTCCCGCATCGGCGGCATAGGACTGGACGAGATTGCCAGCGAGGCGCTATCACGTCATAAAGCGGCCTTCGAGCCGCACGCCGCGGGGACACCCGTGCTGGAGCTTGGCGGAGAATACCTGTTCAGGCATACCGGCGAAAGGCATTTGTGGAACCCCGTTACCGTTTCGCGTTTACAGCAGGCGGTGCGGGGCAATGACCCGAAATTATACACCGAATTTGCACAGGCGGTAAACGAGCAGGCAGAAAGATTATGCACGCTGCGGGGACTATTTGAATTTGAGGGTGAAAAACCTATCCCGATTCAGGAAGTTGAGCCGGCAAGCGAAATCGTAAAAAGATTCTGCACCGGCGCGATGAGCCACGGGTCACTCAGCAAAGAAGTACACGAGTGCCTGGCGATCGCGATGAACCGCATCGGTGCGATGAGCAACACGGGTGAAGGCGGCGAAGACCCGGCGCGATATACCCTTGAGCCAAACGGCGATTCGAAGAACTGCGGCATTAAGCAGATAGCAAGCGGAAGATTCGGCGTAACAATAAATTACCTTGCGCACGCGAAAGAATTGCAGATAAAAATTGCTCAGGGGGCGAAACCGGGCGAAGGCGGGCAATTGCCGGGACATAAAGTTACCGAGGAAATCGCCCGGCTGCGTTACTCCACCGTCGGAGTTACCTTAATTAGCCCTCCCCCTCACCACGATATTTACTCGATTGAGGATTTGGCGCAGCTTGTATACGACCTCAAATGCAGCAACCCCGGCGTTCGGGTATCGGTAAAATTAGTCGCGGAAGTCGGCGTGGGGACAATCGCCGCGGGTGTCGCCAAGGCAAACGCCGACGAGGTGCTCATCAGCGGACACGACGGAGGAACCGGGGCAAGCCCGCTTTCTTCAATAAAACACGCTGGTGTCCCCTGGGAGCTTGGTCTGGCGGAAACGCAGCAGGTCCTCGTGATGAACCGGCTGCGTAACAGAATAAGGGTACAGGCGGACGGTCAGATGAAAACCGGGCGAGACGTTGTAGTTGGCGCGTTACTCGGCGCGGAGCGTTTCGGTTTTGGAACGGCTGCGCTGGTGACGCTTGGCTGCACGCTGCTTCGTAAATGCCACGAAGGGGCTTGTCCTTTCGGCATAGCTACACAGGACCAGGAATTGCGAAAACGTTTCAGGGGCAAACCCGAATACCTTGAAAGATATATGTTTTTCGTAGCCGAGGAAGTACGCCAGATTATGGCGCAACTGGGTTTGCGAAAATTCGAGGACATGATTGGTCACGTGGACCTGCTGGGCGCCAACAAGGCAATCGAGCACTGGAAGGCAAAGGGACTGGATTTTTCGGCAATTTTCCATAAACCGGATGTCTCCGATGGCAGAGCAATCAGGCAAATTGTCAGTCAGCCGGACAAACTGGCAGACCATCTTGACTGGCAGATTATCGAAAAAGCCAAACCGGCAATCGAAAACAAAAAACACACCGTTATCGAAATGAACATCCGCAATCTTAACAGGACGGTGGGCGCGATATTGAGCAACCGCATTCTGTCCCAAAACGGCCCGGAAGGATTGCCCGATAATACGTTGCAGGTGCTTTTTAATGGTTCGGCGGGACAAAGCTTTGGCGCGTTTCTGGCGCCTGGGGTTACTTTCAAACTCACGGGCGAAAGCAACGATTACTTAGGCAAAGGTCTCAGCGGCGGAAGAATCGCCGTTATTACGCCGGCCGGCGCACCATTCGCGGCGAAAGAAAATATCATCGCGGGCAACACGCTTCTTTACGGCGCGACCAGCGGTGAGATATTTATCAACGGAATGGCAGGCGAGCGGTTTGCCGTGAGAAACAGCGGCGCAATAGCGGTAGCGGAAGGCGTGGGCGACCACTGCTGCGAATATATGACGGGCGGAACAGTTGTTGTGCTTGGCAAAACGGGCTGCAATTTCGCAGCCGGGATGAGCGGAGGCATCGCTTATGTCCTCGACGAAACGAGCAACTTCGACACGCTTTGCAACCTCGATATGGTCGAGCTTGAAAGCGTCTGGCAAAAAGAGGACGTAAAAATACTCATGGACCTCATCCAGAAGCATTTCGACTGGACAGGCAGCGCCAGGGCGCATCAAATCTTGAGCAACTGGCAGGATATGGTCGGCAAATTCGTGAAGGTCGTCCCATTCGATTACCGCAAGGCGCTGGAGAAAATGCGGGCGGCGGAGCAGCGGGACACGGAAACAACGCCTGCCACGGAAGAAGTTTTTTATGGGTAATTTACTAACAAAATGGCTGCGTAGTTCGTTGAACGGTTACGCCGCTCGTTTCGTAATAAAAGATATGAGCCGCGCAACCGCCGCCATTTAACGAGAAGTGGTATATGGGTGAGATAAAAGGGTTTGTAAAATATAAACGCCAGCCGACGGGTTATCGCCCGGTCGAGCAGCGGATACACGATTTTAAAGAGCTTGAGCTGCCCCTGACGCCGGAACAGCTTCAGCAGCAGGCGGCACGATGCATGGACTGCGGCATACCGTTTTGTCACGGGGCGGGTTGTCCGCTGATGAATTACATCCCGGACTTCAACGAGCTTGTTTATCAGGGCAACTGGCGAGAGGCGTGCGAGCTGCTTCATTCGACGAATAATTTTCCTGAAATAACCGGTCGTGTCTGTCCGGCTCCCTGCGAGACAGCGTGCACGCTGGCGATAAGCGACCAGCCGGTTACTATCAGGCGCATCGAGTTTCAGATAGTAGAGCGCGGCTTCGCCGAGGGCTGGATAACACCGATGCCTGCGGCGAAAAAGACGGGCAAACGCGTCGGCATAATCGGCTCAGGTCCGGCCGGATTAGCGGCGGCTCAGCAGCTTGCGCGGGCAGGACACGAAGTGGTGGTATTTGAAAAAGACCAGAAAATCGGCGGCATCCTGCGATACGGCATCCCGGATTTCAAATTAGACAAATCCGTAATCGACCGCCGGCTAAAACAGTTGTCGGCTGAAGGAGTGCAGCTGCAGACCGATATAACGGTGGGCAAGGACATATCCGCACATTACCTGCAAAAACAATTCGACTGTATATGCCTGACAATGGGTGCGGGCCAAGCCAGAGGACTCCCTGTGCAGGGAAGCGACTACGAAAACATCATTTACGCGATGGACTTCCTGACGGCACAAAACAAAATCAACGCGGGGGCAGAGCGCGGGCAAGATGCCCGCGACACGGCGAATGCGAAAGGCAAGAAGGTCGTGGTTATAGGCGGCGGAGATACCGGCAGTGACTGCGTGGGCACGGCTCGCAGACAGGGAGCCAAGCAGATTGTTCAAATCGAGATTTTACCAAAGCCGCCGGCTGACCGCCCCGATGACACACCATGGCCCAACTGGCCCCGGATAATGCGGACAAGCTCCTCTCACGAGGAGGGCTGCGAGCGGCTCTGGAGCGTGATGACAACCAAATTCACGGGAACAGAAACCAAAGTCAGCAAAATTCACTGCTGCAAAGTTGACTGGCTGCAGCAGGACGGCAAGTGGAAGCTAAAGGAGATACCGGGCACAGAGGTTGTTCTGGACGCCGACATTGTGCTGCTGGCTCTTGGGTTTGTTCACGTAGTCCACGACGGGTTAGTTACCGAACTTGGACTGGAACTGGACTCGCGAGGCAACGTGGCGACAAAGAACTTCCAGACGAGCCAGCCGTGGGTATTCGCCGCGGGGGATACAATCAACGGCGCTTCACTTGTGGTGCGTGCAATAGATAGCGGCAGGGCCGCAGCAATCGCAATTGACAAGTGGTTAAAAAGTTAGACACGGATTAACACAGATTTTAAAAAACCTTTAGCCGCCAACCATGAACCGTGAGCGAAGACGTTTATCCTTGAATACCGGGAAAGACGTGCCTGCTATACCCCATATCTCCGCACAAAATCTATTATGCCTTGCAGCATTAATGTAACCTGTTCCTTCGTGTACTCATCGTATTGTCCATGTGCTGCTTTGTTACGCAAGTCCAGCCAGCTCGTTACCTGTTTCATGTCCAATTTGTTATAGACATTGGCCTTGTTCAATTCTTGATTGAGCGTTTCAGCCTTCAATGGAACGGGCTTGCCATCTTTTGTAGTTGTTACGGGTATTGTGTTCTTATCGCACAATTTCCTCAAATGCTCTTCCAATACACCGCCAATTATAACCGCTGCGGCATCTTTATAACTTTCTTCAAGCAGATACTCAGCCATTTTGAGAAAATCAGAAAACATATCAGCAGCCACCAAGGACTTGAAGGGGGTCAGATATCCTTGTGAAATATCCTCTTTGAGGGCACAAAGAACACCCTGCCCATGTTCCACACAAGTTCTGCAACCGCTTGTTACTAATTCTTCGAACTTCTTCGTATAGGTGCCTTCGGTCCCCAATAAATTAGTTAAGAAACTAAGAACTTGTGATTGCCATTCAGTAAAAAAGGACTCGTTTAAGGCCTGAGCGTTGTTTATCCTTGTCGGTCGATTTTGTTCAAAGAAGCGGATGCCTCGCGTTAACACCCTACCATTGTTATATGCCGACGAACCACCTCCTGATGGATATAATGCGAGCACATTTTTACCTTTGTCAATAAGTTTATCTATGCGAGTTATGCTTTCTTCGTCAATATGGCTAAGCATTCTTAACGCTCCATTAAACCGGTACTATGACCTCCAGCCATTTTATGGGCGGGTCCTTTTATTGTTCGTCTCACTGGGAATGATTTTATCCACTTGGTTGGGTGTTGTAGAACTCTCAGTAGCAGAGTTATTGTTTTTGGGTTTAAATTCTCTGGCAAGCCTCTGCGCTTCGGCTATCTGCTCGGTTGTCATACGTTGCTTGAGTGAATCCCTTGCTTTAATTGCCTTTTGGTCTCCTTGAGCAGCGGCAAGGATACGCCACTTGTACGCCTGAACATAATCTTCTGGAACGCCCTCGCCTTTGGCATACATCGCGCCGAGATTAGATTGCGCTTTAGCGTTGCCCTGTTCAGCAGCCTTTGTCCACCATCTCACCGCCTCTTTGTAGTCATGCGGAACGCCTTCACCTCTCTCATACATCGAACCAAGAGAAAATTGCGCTTCAGCGTTGCCCTGCGCAGCGGCCTTTGCGTACCATTTAACCGCCTCTTTGTAGTCTTGTGGAATACCCTTACCGACATCGAACATCAAGCCGAGGGAAAATTGTGCTCCAACGTCGCCCTGTTCCGCAGCTCTTGTGTACCATTTAACCGCCTCGTTACTATCCTGAATAACACCCTTACCCTCGTCGTACATTAAACCGAGAGAAAATTGCGCATCTGCATTGCCTTGTTCAGCGGCTTTTTTGAACCACTTAAACGCTTCCTGATAATCTTGAGCAACACCCTCGCCTCTCTCGTACATCACACCCAACATATCTTGTGCAATTGCAAAACCTTGCCCTGCGGCTTTTCTAAACCATTTAAGTGCCTCTTGATAATCTTGAGCAACACCATAGCCACTGCGGTACATCACGCCCAATAAGCATTGCGCATCTGCATTGCCTTGTTCCGCCCCTTTTCTTGACCATTTAAACGCTTCTTCATAATCCTGAGCAACACCATGGCCTAGGTAGTACGCCCAGCCTGTAAGACCCTGAGCACAGGGGTCGCCTTCTTGGGCAGATTTTAGAAGGTCGTTGAAGTCCGGAGTTTTTCCATTTGCCGACTTATTTACAGAAATCGACACAACCAAAATCAATGAGACAAACAATAATCGCAGGATTTGGGTTGGTTTCATATTTTCTTACCTCCAACGTTCCGGTTTATTCTTGTATGAATTTTAGGCAAATACCGCGTCGTCGTCAACTCAAAAGGTATGCAATTGTTTGATGACGCACACGGCACTTATCAGCATTTCTCAAGAAGGCAGGCAATCGGGCATAAGATTAAGAATAAGAATTGACCCCCGCCGCTTTGCTTCGCAAAACGAGACACGGGGGCAGGCCCTTCGACGCGCTACGCTTGCTCAGGACAGGCAAGCAACTTATGAATAAAGATTGACAACAGGGAGGTTTTGCTGTAAAAAACTTCATCTAAAACAGCGTTTAGCGGATAGCCACTGAACGCTGAAAGCCGAACGCTGCTCCAAACAGTTTACGAGAATACTGCGGTGCCGAAACGTAAAGACATACACAAAATACTAATCATCGGCTCAGGGCCGATAGTCATAGGTCAGGCGTGCGAATTCGATTATTCCGGCGCACAGGCGTGCAAGGTATTGCGGCGTGAGGGTTACAAGGTTGTATTAGTCAACAGCAACCCTGCGACGATAATGACGGACCCTGATTTTGCCGACCGGACGTATATTGAGCCGATAACGCCGGAAATCGTCGAGAAAATAATCGAGCTTGAAAGACCCGACAGCCTGCTGCCTACCTTAGGCGGGCAAACCGGGCTTAATACGGCGGTCGCCCTGGCGGAACGCGGAATATTGAAGAAATATAACGTCAAAATGCTTGGCGCGGACCTGGCGAGCATCAAACGGGCGGAAGACAGAAACCTCTTTAAAAAGACAATTCAGGACTGCGGTCTTGACGTGCCCAAAAGCGGCTACGTCCACAACTGGCAGGAGGCGGAGGCGCTGCTCGACGATATCGGGCTACCGGCGATTATCCGGCCATCCTTTACCTTGGGCGGCACGGGCGGCAACATCGCCTACAACAAAGAGGAATACCGCAAGTGCGTCGAATGGGGACTGAATTTCAGCCCAAGACACGAAATCCTTATCGAGGAATCCGTAATCGGGTGGAAGGAATTCGAGCTTGAGGTGATGCGAGACCGCAAGGACAACGTCGTCATCGTCTGCCCGATTGAAAATCTCGACCCTATGGGCATTCACACAGGTGACAGTATCACCGTCGCCCCGGCGCAGACGCTGACCGACAAGGAATATCAGATAATGCGCGACGCCTCAATCAAGATTATCCGCGCGATAGGCGTTGAGACGGGCGGCTCGAATATCCAGTTCGCGGTCAATCCAGATAATGGCAAACTATACGTGATTGAAATGAACCCGCGTGTGTCGCGAAGCTCAGCTCTTGCATCAAAAGCGACGGGTTTCCCGATAGCGAAAATCGCCTCGCTGCTGGCGGTCGGTTACACGCTCGATGAGATACCAAACGACATTACAAAAAAGACGCCCGCGTGCTTCGAGCCTACGATTGATTATTGCGTGGTTAAGTGGCCTCGTTTTACGTTCGAGAAATTCCGCGGGACAGACCCGACGCTGACGGTACAGATGAAATCGGTCGGCGAGGCGATGGCCATAGGCAGAACATTCAAGGAGGCATTAGGCAAGGCGGTCCGGTCGCTGGAGATAGACCGACATTCATTAGACAACAAATTCATCGACAGCACGATTTCACTTCCGCAATTGAAGGAAAAGCTGCGGATACCCTACTGGGACAGAATCTGGTACGTAGCGGAGACGATTCGCAGAAAAGTGAGTATCGATGAAATTTTCAAAATCACGAAAATCGACCCGTGGTTTTTGAACAACATAAAAGATATTGTGCAGCTCGAGGCAAAGATAA
>JBEKZW010000052.1:0-11766 GCA_049509475.1 Sedimentisphaerales bacterium | reverse complement strand
CGCTTGTTGGGACCGCCTCCTGCTGCGCCCTGGCAACGATATTAATAAAGAACGTTTCGAGCTTGTCTGACGGCGAACCAATGGTGTATTCCGCGCGTTCCTCAGCCAGTATTTGTTTTATTTTTTCAATCGCCGCCGCGCTAAGATGTCCGGTTGCGATTTCTGTTTTGTCGGAATGTCGCAGGAGGTCGCGGACACTGCCTTCGGCCTGAATCCTGCCGCCGTAAAGAATCGAGATTCTGTCACAGACGTCTTCAACATCGGCGAGCAGGTGGCTGCAAAGAACAACTGTTTTGCCGCGTTTGGCAAGTTCTATGATAAGGTCTTTGATTTGTCTTGTTCCGAGAGGGTCAAGCCCCGTGGTGGGTTCGTCGAGGATAAGCAGCTCAGGGTCATTAATGAGGGCCTGCGCAAGCCCGATTCTTCTTGCCATACCCTTCGAGAAGGTTCCAACGGTCCTGTTGGCGACGGCCTTGAGGCCGACCATATCGAGCAGCGCCTCGATACGCATCTTGCGGACTTTAGCGGGCAGTTTGAACAACTGACCGTAAAAATCGAGCGTTTCGCGGGCTGTGAGATATTTGTAAAGATAGGACTCTTCCGGCAGAAAACCGATTCTGCGGCTGATTTGAGGGTCGGTGGCGTCGCCTTCGAGGACGAGGGCCTTTCCTTTTGTGGGGTGAAGCAGACCGAGAAGCATCTTGAGCGTGGTTGTTTTGCCTGAGCCGTTCGGGCCCAGGAAACCGTAAACCTCATTGGTGCGAACCTTCAGGTTAAGGTCATCGACGGCGATGACCCGGTTGCGCCCCCACCAGTCGGCAAATATCTTCGTCAAAGAGAATGTTTCAATCGCATATTCCATAATCAGCTAATCCTGTCCGGCCGGCATATAGATACTATGTAACGTTGCCCGTATGGTGCGAGAGTTCTTCGCCGTGGCGAACCAGCCGGGCGCTGTTGAAGACCACAATGAGTGAACCCGCGAAATGCAGAAACGCCGCCAGTGTCGGCACAATCAAACCGGTCAACGCGATTGACCAGCCCACAATAATAAAACAAACTCCAAAGGCAAGGTTCGAGTTGATAACAAATCGCGTTTTGCGAGACAACTGGACCAGTGCGGGAAGCCGTTTTAGGTCATCGCTCAGCAGGGCTATAGAAGCGGAGTTAATGGCGACATCTGAGCCGGCAGCGCCCATCGCGATACCGAGGTCGCCCGCGGCAAGCGCGGGGGCATCGTTTATGCCGTCGCCGACGACAAGGACTGTGTGGCCGTCTTTTTTGATTTTCTCGACTATGGCGAGTTTGTCCTGCGGCAGGCAATGCGCCTTGTAATCGGTGCAGCCCAGTTCCGCCGCGACGCGGCTGGCGACTTCATCTCTGTCGCCCGTGAGCATCGTTACTCTCTTGACACCAAGCGAGAAAAGGTCTTTTACGGCCTCTTTCGCCTCAGGTCTGGTCTTATCCTGAAGGCCGACCCAGCCAATACAATTATTATCCAAAGCGACGTATAGGGTGCTGAAGCCCTGCTCCTCGTGCAAAGACGGTGAGGAAACATTGGACATATTGACTTTGTTTTCCTTAAGGAACGACTCCCTGCCGACGATTACCCGGCTGCCGGCAACTTTGGCGGTAACGCCTTTGCCCGGCGTTTCCTGGAAATTATCCGCTTCGGGCAAAACAAGATTGGCCTGTTTTGCGACTTCGAGCAGCGCCCTTGCCGCGGGGTGCTTGCTCATTTTTTCAGCGGATGAGGCCAGCGAAAGCAGTGTTGACGGCTCAACTCCGTGGGCGGGAGTAAGCTTTGTCACATACAGCCGGCCGGTCGTTAGTGTGCCCGTCTTATCGAAAACCATCGCCGTAATTTTGCCTGCTTCCTCGAGGTCGGCGACGTTCTTGACAAGTATGCCGAGACGGGCGGCGGCGGATATCGCCGCTACCATTGCGCTGGGCGTCGCCAGAATCAGCGCACAGGGACAGCCGATTACGAGAATGGTAATGGCGATGTTGATTTTGCCCGTGAAGAACAAGGCGATACCCGCAATCATCAGGACGGTCGGGGTGTACCATTTAACATAGCGGTCAATAATCCGCATAATGGGTATCTTGGTATGCTCGGCCTGCAGAATCAGCGACTGGACTTTGCCGAGCGTGGTATCTTTGCCCGCCTTGGTAACGGTGATATCGAGAGCGCCGGTAAGGTTGCTCGTGCCCGCGAAGACCTGCATACCGGGGACCTTGTCGGCAGGCAGTGATTCGCCGGTGATTGTGGCCTCGTTGACCGAGCTTAAACCTTTTACCACGTCGCCATCGACGGGGATATTGTCGCCGGGTCTTACACGCACTATATCGCCGGGGTTAATCTGGCTGACCATCACTTCCGTTTCGGAGCCGTCGGGCTGAAGTTTATTTGCCTTTTGAGGAGTGAGTTTTATGAGTGATTCTATCGAGGCCCTTGCGCCAAGCGCGGTCCGGCTTTCGACCAGCTCGCTAAGAAGCATAAAGAAGGCAACGACGCCCGCGGCGACATATTGCTGCGTGGCTATGGCGGCAATTATGGCCAGCGCCACAAGCTCATCCATATGTGCCTCTTGGTGCAGCAAACTTTTAATTGCGTGCCAGACGATAGGAACACCCAGCAGAATAGCGCCAGCCAGGGCGAGGGTCTCGGCCTGGAAACTGCCGGTGCCGTAAATAAGCCATTCGCCTATTTTGCTGCTCAGCAGCAGCGTCCCGCCTGCCAGTGTCCCCAGCAGGGCCACGCTGACGCGGATCTGTTTGCCGTGCGTGTGCTCGACGGCTATATCGTGCTTAAAATGCAGATGTTCATGAGCCATTATTTATCTCTCAGTATCTGTCACTAAGGTTGTTTTCCCGGTTCGGTTTTTGGTTTTATCGCAGGGTCCCTGTTGATGAGTACCCTGATTTCGGTGTTCTTGCCGTGTTGTGCGGGCTCAATGACTGTTTTCTCTTCAGCGTCGCGAAGTACCTGCTCAATCGCGTCCTGATAGACCCTCTGGATGACGAGCTTCGGGTGTTTTCGATATTCGGGAAGAATTCTCTGGAGGTATTCAGCATCCGCCCTTGCCGACTCGACAACCTGCGTTTTATACCCGCGGGCATTGGCAATTGTCTCCTGTGCCCTGCCGGCCGCCTGTTCCCACAACTGCTCCTGTTTTTTCCCGTCGGAAGAACTGTCCTTCAGAGACGCAAGAAGCTCCGCCGCAATCGGGCCGGCGGTCTCGTTAAGAGTCCTCTCCGCAGTAAGTTTTGCGTCGCTTATTACCTTTTGCTTGTTTTGTGTCGCGGTCAGAGACGCCTGGAAAGCGGTGGATACCTGCCTGGGCCACGTTATGTCACGGATTTGAACCGAAACGACTTTAATGCCCGTTTCCAGCGAGTTGAGCTTGTTTTGGAGGCGTTCTTTGACCCGCTCGGAAACGGAAGAGACCTTTTCGAACATCGCCTCTTCGATGGTGTAGTTGACCATAGTTACGATAACGGCGTCGGTGAACAGATTTTCCAGCAGCGGATTTATGTTTTGCTCTATTATGTCCGCGTAATTCTGCCCGGCCTGCAGGTGACTATCCTGCACATAGCAGTGTTTGTAGAATTTTTCCGCTTCTGTAATCTGGTAGGTCAGAACCCACCTGCAATGGAGGATATTATAATCGCTGCCTTCGGAAGCGGCTGTACCCTGTGCCTGCTTTTCGCCCCTCACAAGACAATATCCATCGGTAAGAGGATTGAGAGTAGGCGGCACGTATACATTTTCGGCGCTCACACCGCTCATCTCCTCGCCTGGCTTTTGATAATACCAGAACGAATTTATCGCCAGGTTAACTTTCTTCTCTACTGGAATCCGGACGATTTCGTGTATCGGGTACGGCAAAAGCAGTTTCAGACCCGGGCCGAGAAGACGTGCCTCGCCGACGCCGCTGATTTTGCCGAACCACAGGACAATAGCGCGTTCACCGGGGCCTACTCTGGTAACGCCGGAGAACAGAAAGAGCACAAGCAGGACGACCATTATGACCTTTAGGACGGCAAAGCTGACCTTCAATGCTCCCGACAGATAATCATAGCCGGGGTCCGCCTGCCGCGGCTGGCCTGCGTCGGCGGCCACGTGATTATGTTCGTGCCCGTGATTGTGTTCGTGTTCTTCCGTCATATTGTTCGAATCCGTATAAGAAACAACAGAAATTAATCTTTGGGTTTCAGGTCGGGCATCTGCCTGAGCAGCTTGAATGGTTCGGTGTCCGCGCTGATAACGACCGTTGACCTTTGTTCGAGTATCTTCTTGAGGGCGTCGATGTCACGCAGGAACATAGCGAGCTGCGGGTCCTGTTCGAGTAATTTGTAGTATTGAGCGGCTTCGGCGTCGCCCTGCGCACGGATGGCCTTGGCCCTTGCCTCGGCTGCCGCCAGCAGTTCGGTCTGCATCGAAAGGGCGTCGGTAACGATTTTCTTGGAGGCGGCGCTGCCCTCGGCGATTGTCCCCTCGGTCCTGCGGTTCCGTTCGGCTTTCATCCGCTCGAATACCGCCTTGCTGACGTCTTCGCTGATTTTAAGCTGCCTGATGCCGAGTGATTTGATTTCGATGCCGTAGTCGCTGCGCACAGATTTTTGAATTTCGGCAAGCATCTCTTTCTCGATGTCATCGAATTTTATCTTCGCGGGGTCGCTGTTGACAAATTCTGAGAATTCATGCCGGCCTATGACCTTGTTCTGTGTGTCGCTTATCTGGCTAAGCAGCTTGCTCTCGGCGTCCGAAATGGTCCCGACCGCGTTAAAAAACGCCAGCGGCTCCGCGATGCGCCAGACAATAAAGGTGTTGACGATAATGGGGACAGCGCCTTTCGTGGGCGTTTCTCCGAGTTCCGCAACAAGACCCCTGGCCCTCGAATCGAACTTCTGGACCGACTCGATGGGCGGAGGCCATTTGAAATACAAACCCGGCTCGGTAATCTGGCGAGTGGCCTTGCCAAACGTCAGTACCAGGGCGGATTCGGTCTCACGCACCTGAAACATCGTAAAGACCAGCGACAAAACGACAAAAAGCAGAACGATAAAGATGGTTATGGTTATGTTTTTCATTGTGAGCTGCTCTCCTGAACCCCGCCGATATCATACAAGCTCGGCGTCAATTTTTCCTTAAGGTCAACAATAAATGTCTCCGCGTCATTCGGGTCGGCGACAATAACATATTTTCGTATCGGCTTGAGTGTTTCCTCCAAAACAAGGAGGCGCTGCTCTTTTTTGTAGATTTCCGGTGCGGCCCTGTATGCCTTTACCTGGCTGTCGAATCGTTCACCTGTGGAGCGGGCGATAGCGACCCTTTCAAAGCTGTAGCTCTGCGCCTCTCTGAGCGTGCAGAAAATGTCTCCGTCCGCCTGGGTAAACGACGTATCGAGCCGGCCGGCAATTTCATCGGTCTTTTGACGGTTATTTCCCTGCCTTGCCTTCTGATAATCGGCGGCCAGAACGAAAAGGTCTGATGCCCCGTCAACCGAACCCGCGAGTTTGCTGAGGGTACGATTACGCTCCGCCTGCGCCTGAAGAATTATTGCCTGCTTTAACTGGACTGCGCCCACAACCTTCTCATAATCAGCGGCGACCTGCGTGGGCGGATGTATGCCCTGAAGCCCCACAAAAACAATTTCAACTCCAAGACCGGCTTTGTCCGCGGCGGCCTGTATGTTCTGAGTCAATACCTGTTTGGCCTGTGCCCTGCCCGCACCAAGCAAACTGCTCTGCAGGGCCGCCTCATCATCAACTTCGATTGAGGCGCCTGCGCCAAACCTGGCCAGCTCCCGGTAGCAAATGTTCTCAAGCCGTTTCTGGGGATTGTCCTGATTATAAAGGAAGGCATAAAGGTCCTTGACCCTGAACTGCACGGGGACATTGGCCTTGAGCAGACTGACCGGTGCCGCGCCCGGCGAATTTTTTTCCGCGCCGAGACGGCTCGCGACAAGAATGCTGTATTCCTCCTTATAATGGTCCTTGCCCCAAAGCAGCGGTTCGCGGATTACCTGTCCGGTTTTGGGGTCTGTCTTGGGCACATAGCCGATTTGCAGCTCCTCTATGTTACCGGCGGGATATATCCGTGCGATATCGATGGGCCAGGGCATTTTGAAGTGGATACCGGGTCCAACGAGCCGAACATCGCCCTTTGCGTCTTTCGGGTTGCCGAACCGCTCAATTACGGCCTGCTCATAGGAATTAATAACAACAACGCCGCTGAACAGATACAGCGTAATAGCGCCGAAAAAAATCAGCGGCACAACGGCTTTTTCGAGAAGTTTATAAAACCATGTCTGGGAAACCTTGAAGCCGAACTGATAATCGATTGCGCCGGTAGCGGTATGAAGAATTTCGCCCGGTTCGTTGATGAGACCCAGCAGCCTGCTGTCGAAGGCCGCCCTGCTGTAAAGACCCGTCAGACGAGGCCGGTATATGTCGAATATAACGTTAAGCAGGTTCTCGGCGCCAAGGACGGTAAGCAGAACAGGTATAATATAATCAATCACACTTATTACGGTGAATATTTTGAACTGAACCAGGGCCAGCGCTATTGCCAGTGCAAAGGACAATATCGCCGAACCGAACAGAAAACTGCCGCCCGCCCGCAACGGCTTCCATTCCGCCTGATTAGACATCCCCGTCGCATAACGTGAGAGCAGGAAGCTGACAAAGGCGATAGCCGCCATACAAACCGCGCACATCAGAGGTTGTTTGCCGATTGCGGGATTCGAATTGGGGACGGCTTTAAGCAGGTAAAGGCCTATGCCCACCTGATACGCCGCGATGAGAAAGGAAAAAACGGGCAGAAACCACTTTTCGAGTATCGCAAGGCGTTTTTGAGCTACGGCGAACAATTGCGACTGCTCGCCTTTGGCCTGGAAAATCTTGTCCGTCCTGTGGTCTCCGGCAAGGGCGCTCATATCAAGCTTTTCCTGCTCGGCTAGGTTCCGCTGATGGAACTGTATAAGCAAAACCAGCCAGATTAACGCCACGCCAAGCGAGACAAAACCTGCCGAATAAATTGAGACAAAACCGCTCCATCGGCCGAGAGGAACCATGATGACAAAGAAAATGACGCTGAGAATCAGCGACAGTATCGCGACAAGCTTTGCCGGTCTTGATGATGTTGTCATTTATTCAATTCCTACAGTTTTTACCGAACCCCGAAACGCAAAGGGCATATAGATATAATAATTCCCGGCTATTTACAAGCCGGTTTTTATGTCATATAAGAATATATCGCCAATTTTAGCCATAAAACCGTTGTCTAAAACTCAAAACCGCTGAAAATCAGCGATAGTCGGAAAGGTCTCAAACGATGACTAAACTATTTACGATAACCAGGAATACCTTTATCGAGACCATTCGTCAGCCGGTCTATGCGATAATAATCACCGCCGCCCTGCTGCTGTTTTTCGTCAGCCCGTCACTCTCGATGTACACCATGAGTGACGACAATAAGCTGTTACGCGAATTGGGTTTATCTACGCTTTTCATAGCCAGCTTGTTCATAGCAATTTTCTCGGCTTCCGGGGCAGTCGCGGAGGAAATCGAGAATAAGACGATAATGACCGTTCTCACTAAGCCGGTGCAGCGTCCTATATTTATTTTGGCCAAATTCCTGGGAGTTACCGTGGCTGTGGCTATGGCACATTACATCTGCACCATAGCACTGATAATGACGATTAGGAACGGCGTCCTCGAAAACGTCGATTCAACCAACGACTATACCGTATTAGCAACCGCCGGGGTGGCATTGACACTGACTCTTGTCTTAAGTGCTTTTCTGAACTATACTTACGACTGGAAGACTACGTCGACGGCTGTTGTTTTACTGGCTGGTCTGGGCACAATCGGTCTGATTTTTCTGACATTCTTCGACCGCGACTGGAAATTCAACCCTGCTAATAACAATATTAACGCAATTGATATTTACGGCTCGACCCTGCTGTTTCTGGCGGCTGTCATAATCGCGGCCCTGGCGGTTGCGCTATCGTGCAGGTTCAATATAGTGGTAACCCTCTCGGCGTGTGTGGGTGTTTTCCTTCTTGGGCTTGTCTCGGACTGGGCGTTCGGCGCATTGGCCAAAACGCACCTCTGGGCAAAAATATGCTATTTTGCCATTCCTAACCTTCAGGTCTTCTGGATAAGCGACGCGATTTATGAGGAAAGCACAGTGCCCCTCAAATATGTCCTCATAGGCGCAACATACGCGATTTGTTACACGGGCGGGATACTGGCTTTGGCAGTGGCTCTATTTCAAAGAAGACAGGTAGGGTGAATTCGCCTGCCCCGAGCGAGGTTGAGGAGTCGCTCGTTTTGGACACCAGATTTCCTGGTTTTCGTTTCTGATTGATGTTGGTTATTTATACTAATGTGGTGCAGATTCATAATACTTTGGTATCTCTTGGAATCCCCCGTGCCCCCCGCTTCTTTTGTCACACAGTAGCCAACGGTAATCCGTATAAACCCAGCATTTGCCTGTAAAAGTATCAATCTTAAAACATACGGGTATTACGTCTGTTTTTTCTTCGTCACATTCACGGTATTCCATCCTGACGTGCCCGAAAGTAATCTGGTATCGACCACTACTACAAAACAGTTTTAGGCACAGTAAAATCGCCGACCCTACAAGAACAAGTAAAACTATAAAGCTAACATTTTTCTTCATTTTGATAATATCATAGAGCATCTTTGCGACATAGGACCCGGACTTGTGTAAGGCAGCCATAAATACTGTAACTTGTTTAATCATAACGTTTCACTCCTTCAAGGCCAATTCACTGACGCCGGCTCCGTTACCGTCTGTCTCCTATCTTGACCGAGACGCAGCCCCAGGGTCCCCACCGTAGAGAATATAATACACTATTAGAAATACAATGGCGGCTATGATGATGATTATGGTCCACTTGATAATATCACAGAGCATCTGTTTACCGCCTAAACGCAATGCCTCTACGGCGTAGGATTTGGACTTGTGTAAGATAGTTTTCATTGCTCACCCCTTTAAGGCCGGTTTACCAACATGCTTCTCTGTTAGAAGTGGGGGTGTAACAGAAATGTCATTTAATAATTCCCTAATTTTATTCACCTGTAACCACGGCACGTCGTATTCTCGTCCGATTTCGTCGATATATTGAATTTCACCCATGAACAGTTCCTGACCAGATGATATTATAACGAGTAGGAAACTAAATTAGGAGTGTCCGTTAGTTTAAAACCCATCTTTAGCCAAAAAGTAAGCGATTCTTCGGGACAACAAATACCAGATATAGCAGAACAGCCCTTGTCTTTCGCACATTTAATAATGTGTTCCACAAGTAAACGCCCTATACCTTTTCCGCGATAATCCGGTCTAACTTCAAGAATTTCAGCGGAGCATCCGTTTCCGAGATAAAATGCCACAGGTAAATTATCCTTGTTGTCTATTGCTACAGTAAGTTCGCCTCTTTTCTGCCCCTCCTCTATCAGTTTTATATTGTTGTAAAAGCCATTTCTTATCGCAGAATGGTCGAATTCCTCTTTCAACCACGATTTAACTATTTTCAAGTCCTCTATTGTTGCTAATCTGAAACGCATAGCAGTTCTCCTTTTGAAATACATATCTCGCCAGGAGATTATATCGGCTGAAAAGAAGGGATGGTTTATCGGGAAATCGGCGTTGAAGGGGTGGTATTGACGCTCCCTAAAACGCGGTGTCCTTAAAAAACCGCGTGTAAATTTTAGAGAGTGGATTTCCCCGCTTGCCTGATGTGGTCTGATAATACGCCGTATGGCAGACCAGGATGCATATAAGACGCCTATTCAACCAGGCCTTTCAATGCCACAGTAATACCAAAATCTTTCTCGAATTACAATAATCTCTGATTCTTAAAGGGATTTTAGGACGGCCCAGCGTAGTAATTTGGCTGATGCGCTATTCCAGAGAAGACAAGTCGGCTGACGCCCTACTGTCGAACAGGGCAACAACTGCCTTCAATTAATTTAACGACGGCGGTTTCGTCGCAATTCTGCTGTTTGGTACAGCGGGCACAATCGCTCCAGACCTTCATAGGCAATGAATCTTTGTTAGCCGCCTGGAAGCCAAGTTTGACAAAAAACTCCGGCTTAAGCGTAAGCCCGAATACCTTCGGAACTCCCAACTGGCGCGCCTGCTCAACCGCGGCGTTCACCAGCATCGCCCCCGCCCCTTTGTTCTGATGCGACTCATCGACGGCCAATGATTTTATCTCCGCAAGGTCCGACCAGATTACCTCGAGCGCGCAGCAGCCGATTGTCTCACCATCGAGTTCAACTACAAGAAAGGTCTGGAGATTTGTAAAAACGTCGGCCATCGAGCGAAACAACATCTGGTCACGCTCCGCGTAACAATTTATCAGGGCGTGTATGGCCTTTACATCACTAACATTTGCACTGCGAACGTTCATAATTAGACAAGTATAACATACTCCTCGATTGTTTCCAGAATTCAATCCTGATTTGGCGTCAAAATATGTGGTTTCCAGCCAATAGTGAATTATTGGCAAAAATAGTCTATTCAAGACGATTAGGGCTTATGACCGATAATAATTCAAGGAGCTTAATATACTTTATGGTTAATAATTAAGTTTGAAAGAGACTGTAATGTTGACTGCAAATTTGGGTGCGGTGTTCCATGTTCTGGTAGTCGTTGTCTGCGTGGTCATTCTGATCCACGTACTTCTGCTGGCCGGTCGCCTTGTCCGGGCCGTCGAGAAAATAGCAGCCAAGACCGACAAATAAGCTTGACTATTCAGGCAAAGTGGACATTAAGCCGCTTATGCCAGGTCACAGTTGAGTTTACTGACTATCCGAATGTTCTGCTGATGTCGGTGTATCGTCGGAATGTTCTGCTGATGTCGGTATATTGTCGGAATGTTCTGCTGATGTCGATATATTGTCCGAATGCTCTGCTGATGTCGGTGTATCGTCGGGATGTGCCCCTCTGGCTGCCTGGATGATTTCAAGATTACGACTGGCTTGACGCCCCGGCAATATCTGGCGGTAAAGCGCCAAGGCCTCATCATCCCGGCCCATAAAGCCCAGCGCGGTGGCCATGTTGGCACGATACCTCGTGCTTTCAGGATTTACTCCGGCGGCATCAGTGAAACACTTTAACGCCTTATCATATTTTTGTTTTATCATCCAGCACATGCCAAGGTTATTAAGCAGCACAGAGTCTTTAGGGTCAACTTCAAGCCCCTTGGACAGTATTTTTACGGCCTCATCGGTTCGACGCTGTCTCATTCTGAGTTCCGCAAGACTATTATAGGCGGGCGTAAACTGCGGATGTTCATGGATAAGCTTTGTTAACACGGCTTCGGCCTGGTCGTCGCGACCCTGCTTGACCAGAATGTCAGCCATCACATAAAGGGTCCGGATGCTCGGCGGCTGGTCAGCGCCTTTATCGAACGCCGAATCTGCTTCAGATTTAGAATAGTCCGGTTTGGATTTTGAGGCGGCACTTTCCTGGCTGCAGCCGCAGACAAGCACGGCAACGCAAATCAGGACAATTGGAAGCAGCAATACAACAGGTTGCTTTCTACAAGTCATTATTTGCTGCTGCTCGCATTTTGAGTCATAGGAGAGCGTTTTTGACGTTCGTTACGAGCTTTCTGGTCGGCTTCCTTGATTTGCACCACTTCGCTGGAAGTCATGCCGCTTCCGCCTGGCAAACCATCGGAGATAGTGAGTTTGGAAATATCGACGCCATCTTTCTTAAGC
>JBEKZW010000051.1:0-13117 GCA_049509475.1 Sedimentisphaerales bacterium | reverse complement strand
AAACGGCAAGACGTCTGGATTGGCAACATTCTCAAGTGCCGACCGCCGGACAACCGCGACCCAAAACCAGAAGAAATAATCGCCTGTATCCCCTACCTGCAAAGACAAATCGAGCTAATCAACCCGGAAATAATCGTCGCCTTAGGTGCCCACGCCGCTAAGACACTTTTGGACACCCCTAAAGCAATAGGTCAGTTGCGAGGCATGTTCCACGAATACGTCCCCGGCCTTGGTCATAAACCCATAAAGCTAATGCCTACCTTCCACCCCGCCTACCTGCTTCGTAACTATTCCGACGATAACCGCAGAAAGGTCTGGGAGGATATGAAAAAGGTCCTTGCGGAGCTTGGCCTGCCTATACCGCCACGGACAAACAGGTAATGCTTCCGTATAATATTCCTTAATTAACAACAACAATAGACTATTGTCTTAAGATTTTCTAATACTATCTTCTTTATTACTAACAATGGCTGTTTTCTAGTCAAAAAACGCCTTTTAAAACCCCCAAGTCGCCTTCGAAAAATATGAATTTTTTCGTAGGAATTCCGATTTTTTGCTTGACATTATAGGTCGGTAAGGCGTAAACTATTATATTAAAGAATGATGCTGCCAGCAGTGTGTATCGCACCAAGTAGGTCGTCGGCGGAGAAGGTGGAGAAGTGAGTGTTGAAAAGATAGAAGTAGGAGGAGTATGAAAATGTTAAGGCCTGTGTCTTTCTTAAAGTGCCTATTTGTTATTTCGACAGTATTTATCGTTTCAATTTCCCTCGTATCAAACGCTTCCGCATACTTTGTTTTCAGCGGCTCTGTAGATATGATCGGCAATGACCCCTGCAATGCCACCGGAAGCTATAAAATTCAGGTCGTTTACTCCATGTATGACGGCAGGAGCTCCTCGGACCCGCTGGGGCTGACCAGCAATTTACAGCTTGCGTTTAATCTTACGCACCTCGGCAGCGACGGGGAAATGCCCGCTCTGAATGTTGGCCGATTTATCGTTTATGCGCCTGCAAGCGTAGGCGCCCCCCCCTACATAACCGCCTTCTATAAAAGTATTAGCGCTGTCGGCACAGGCACTGCCCCGAGTGGTCCGGGTGGCATTGCGATGGACATCGACCCTCCTCCAAGCAATGCTAACAGAGGAAAGTTTCTTTTTGAGGACAGTATAGGCTCACCCACTTTTGCGGCCGGCTATACGTCACAAACCCTGGTATTAACAGCGGTCCCGGGCTCATTCCCCGTCTCCGGGATTCCCGTGATTCTTGAGATTGATACGACGAGCACCAGTCCCAGCATTAAGAGCGATGTTACAGTCAATATCGCTCCAGAACCGGCATCCATGGTATTGTTTGGTGTGGCATCATTGTTATCCCTGCGACGCAGGCGAAAAATATAACTCATACACCCGAATTTTGATGGTTGAATCGTGTAGGTTCGGAGATTCAATATCGTCGCTTCTCATCGGGGGAGGGAGATGAGGGCAAATCGAAAAAAGTATATCAGCGTGCGGTAATACGCTGTTTTTTTTGATATCCTATTATTTTGCAGGGATTAGGCCGAACGTCATTGTGTGATTCGGCGTTCGGGAAACACATATAACTTTTGGAGAGGTTAAGGAGAAAAACATGGTGCACAGAAAAAGTATCACGGTATTAACTGTTGTGGCGTGCTTGCTGCTTTTTGCGGTATCGTCTCAGGCGGCGCCGATACCCGGAACCGCGGGTGTAGCAACATGGCAGGACGGCCCAAACGCCGAAGGTTTGTACTATATCGTCACCGTCAACTATGAAGCGTTTGACGGTCTCGATGCTTCCGACCCGCTTGGCGTCACACCTGGGAAAACGCAATATGCTTATATTATGGATTATGTGGAAGGAAATGAGTACGTTGGACGTTTTGATGTGGAAAGCACCAACGGCGTGCCTCTGCTTGATGTAACTACAAGCACAAACGGGACGGTTAATGGTGTCACACCGGGAACCGACTCGCCGGAAGTAACCGGAATTGCCACTTATGCAGACGGAAACCCCGCCGCCAGATTTCTTTATACTGATGCCGGGGATGCGTACTTTGGTCTGGCTGGAGACCGTTCTGTTATTATGGTCTATACGGCAAGTAACACATACAGCGTTGACATGGTTTTGGCTCAGATTACAAATTCAAGCTTAAGTGCGGCCGGCGAGGTTACCGGGCCAACGGTATGCAACACTACCATCACAGGCACCGTATCCTGCTCCTCAAACGACCCAAACAACACCCCTATTGCAGGCGTCACCGTCAATTTGCTTCAGGACAGCAACCAGGTCACATCAACAGTTACCGGTGCAAACGGCCAATACCAGTTCACAGGGATGGCCGCCGGGCAATATACCGTCGCCATTAACACCCCAACCGGCTATGTCGACTGCTCGGCAACGTCCGTTGATGTCAGTGTTGCCTGCAACGTCAGCACTACCGCCAATTTCTGCGTATGCCCGCAACCGCAGACGTGCACACAGCAGATAACCGTCCAAACCATCTGCGACCAGAACGGCACCGCGGTCCCAGTGGCCGCTTGGATTGGCATCAGCGGGCCGAATGTTTGCACATGGACCAGCACCGGCACTACTGGTGTAAAAACCTTCACGGGCGCCGCAATTGTCCCGGGACACTACAAGGTAAAAGTAGTCGCTCCAAAGGGATATCAGATTACAGGCAGTGATACCCAGGAATTTGACCTCGCCGCGTGCGGATCGCAGCAAGTGGTATTCAATGTTTGTCTCATACCGCCATGCGTGCAGACCATATGTGTCAGTGTTGTTGACAACAACTCCATCCCCATACCGAATATAAACATTTGTGTCGCATGCTTCCCCGTTGACAGAAAGTGCGGCACAACCGGAACAAACGGCACAGCATGCTTCAACCTGACAGTCGGGACGCATACGGCTACTATCGACGTACCCAACGGATACAAATTGTACAGCAACAGTAACACGATACCATTCTCTCTGGCAAGATGCGAAAGCAAGAGCATTCAATTTGTGCTCTACAAGATTCCGCTTAAACCATGCCCGAGGCACTTTGGTTACTGGAGATGCAATCCGGGCAGATGGCCATACTCTACGATGTGGATTGGCTCCTGTCAGTTCAACCAAACACAGATTATGAACATTCTTAATGGTAAAAAGCCCAACGGCGCGAATGCATCAAGCGACGACATTAGCATGACTCTGGCCCAGACCCTCATCGCGGCCAAGCTGAGTATCGCAGCGGGCGCCGACGTGGCAGATATCGAAACCTCGGTAACCGCCGCCGACGAATTCCTGCTCTACGACAATCCGCCGGGAAGCAGACCCCAGGGCAAGAACGCAGACCTGGCAAGAAAGCTGAATAACCATTTGTATGATTACATTCAGGGTTGCACATATTGCCAACCTTAAGCTTCATAAGTAGTAACAGGTGATTTTTGACCGGGGCCGGATGTAACAATCCGGTCCCGGTTTTTTATGCTTGATGAATCGCCGATTTTGCCTATAATCCCCTGCTTAGTTTAAGGGCGATTAGCTCAGCCGGTAGAGCAGCTGACTCTTAATCAGCGGGTCGCAGGTTCGATTCCTGCATCGCCCATTCAAAAAACGCGATTTTTCAGGATAAGGAAAATTTGCTTGTCCTGCGCTTGTCTTTTTTCGCAGGCAAGACAAGGTTCAGTATGGTTTGGCGCGGTTAGGCAAGGTTTGGCACGGTGCGGCTGGGTGAGGCTTGGCTCGGTATGGCAAGGTGAGGTTTGGCGAGGCCCGGTTGGGCAAGGCGTGGCAGGGCAGGGTTTTTTTTAGGAGAAAATTATGTCAATCAAAACAGCAGAGGTGGAAGTAAAAGGTAAAAGTCCGTTATTGATGCACCAGTATCCGATGGTTCCGATTGAGGCACTTGAGAAAAAGCCGTCGGAGGAGCAGGCAGAGTTGGCATCTTACCGCGACCCGGACACTGGGGAATTATATATTCCGGGGATTTGTTTTCAGCGGTCCTTCATCAGCGCCGCCAGTTACAGCAAGGGCAAGGACAGGGCGTCGCTCCAGAAATTAGTTGCCGCCTGCGTAATGGTAAACCCGGAGAGGATTTCGCTGGGGACCAAAACTTTCAAGGTTGACGCAAGGCCGGTTGTTATACGAGCGACCAAAGGCCGCGTGTTGCGCTTCAGGCCGCGATTAGACGAATGGCATTGCAGATTTGAAGTCGATTACGAAGATACGCTGCTGACTGAAAACCAGCTTCGCAAAGTAATTGATGATTCCGGCGAGCGCGTAGGCGTGCTGGATTTCAGGCCGCAGTGCAACGGATACTTTGGCCGGTTTATGGTTACGGGATGGAAGGTTAAGAAATAACAAGGCGTGGCACGGCCCGGTTTGGTAAGGTTCGGCGCGGCGGGGCAGGGTATGGCTGGGTCCGGTTAGGTGTGGTTGGGTGTGGTGTGGCGAGGCGTGGCAGGGTTTTTTGAGAAATTAAGAAATAATAAGACAAGTCGTGGCAAGGTCGGGTTCAGCGTGGCTGGGCCGGGCTTGGTATGGTTAGGTTTGGCAAGGTAAGGTTCGGTTCGGTCGGGCGCGGCTGGGTGAGGCAAGGCGTGGCAGGGTTTTTTGAGAAATTAAGAAATAATAAGACAAGTCGTGGCAAGGTTAGGTAGGGCAGGGTACGGTTCGGCGTGGCACGGCCCGGTTTGGCAGTGTTCGGCGTGGCGGGGCAGTGTATGGTTGGGCGCGGTTAGGTGTGGTCTGGCGTGGCAGGGCAGGGTTTTATTCCCTGAAAGGCAGTTTGGTTTGAAAATTTTTCACGCCTGAGCAAAAAAAGTAAGCGGCCCGCAAAATCGCTGTCTGTTATTCAAAAAGACAATGACCCTAAACCTTTATAAACCTTTTATAACTTTTTTGTGGAATTGAGAATTAAGCTGCGGTTACGGCTATGCCCCGATGATTCTTACTACCGCCAAAGTTGCCAACAACCCCACGACCAATAACGCTGCCCTGAGTACTCGCGCCTGTTTGGTCTTCGGTTCGATAAGCCGCCAGAAGAAAGTCCCTACCACCGCCACAAGGCATACCCGCAAAACAAAAATTATTGTGCTCCCGAACATATTGGAATTATACACTATATTATCATTTTGAGCCAAGCCAATCTTTCCCATTTTAACGCAATTCTAACCCAATAGCCCCCACCTAATTTCCCAGTATTGAAAAGATGGTTAACTGGCCGACTAACATGGGATAAATTACCTATGGGAACAAGAAGATGACCATAGCCATTTGCCGGTTTCCATAAAAATTAAAGACACAAAGGAATATAAGCCGAAAAAGGCCGCAGGATGTTTCACAATATAACTTGTTTTAATTTAAGGAGATACAGATGCAGTTCTTCACAGAAATTAAGAAGTGGCTCGGTGAAATTACTGAAATAGCGCTGCTGCTGATTGCTCTCGGTGTCGCGGTTGAGATTCTGTTTGGTACCAACACTGTGCCATTCTTTGGCCAGGTAGTTGGCAACATAACGGGATTGTTAAAGACCCTCGGCGAAAACGGGCTGGTAGGTCTGATTGCCCTCGGGATTATCATTTACCTGTTCAACAAGAAGAGGGCTACCACCTAAAATCCGGGTGTATCACGAATTTTTGCCGTGCAGCCCGATTGCGAAAAGAATCCGGCTGCACGGTTTTTTTGTTATCCCGATACTAACCCCGCCGCGATGTTACTGCGGGCCGGTCCAAAGATACAGCGCCTGCGGGACGGCAACTTCGTAAAGCGTCCTGCGGTCAATCTTCAATGCTACATTTGTCTTTGCGCCGAGAATATCGGCCAATGAAAACGTCTTTTTGTATTCAACTACCTGTGCCTTTTTAATGCCCGCGAGTGCCTTTACTTCGTCGATTGCGTCCGCCAGATACCCGATACCGTCTATGAGCTTTTCCTCAAGGGCCTTGTCCGCCCAGTATATAGAGCCATCCGCGAGACGATTTACGTCTTCTTCGGTCAATTTGCTTCTGCCGTCGGCCACCACTTTGACAAATCGTTTATAAGCCGGGCCAATAATCCTTTCCTGCATATACTTCAACTGCTCGTCGGTAGGCATTTTAAACGGATTAGGCCAGTCCTTTTTGGCACCCGCCTTGACCACTATGGGGTTTATCCCCAGCTTATCTTCCAAAAGCTGCTGCAGGACGAGATATTCCATTATTACGCCGATTGAGCCGGTGATTGCCGTTGGCTCAGCGATAATTTCGTTGCAGGCAACCGAAGAATAGTAGCCGCCCGAAGCCGCGACCCCCTGCATAAAAGCAACCGCCGGCTGATTTGTCTCGTCGCGATATTTTATTATCTCGTTATGAATCTGGTCGCTGCCTGAAATGGTCCCGCCGGGGGAATTGACGCGGATAATCACTCCTTTGACATTTTTGTCTTCCCGTGCCTCTTTCAACTGCCAGTAAACATCCTGCGCCTGCTGCTCGTCTATTGTGCCATTAATCGACACTATCGCAATCTTGGCTGTCCGCGGTCCTTCCTGGATGACCTCCTCGTTAAACTTCCTTTCGCCTCTTCCGGCAAACGCCACAATTCCCACTCCTATGAGCATCAGGAAGAGCATAACGTTGCCGAGCATCGACAGGCCTGTGATTATGCCCCAGAAGATTTTCCACCCGCCGCCCTTTTTTGCCGCCAGCGCCGGTTGCGGCGAAGGAATACCGCCCAATTGCTGCTGTGAAGATTCGCCGATATTTTCAAAATCCATAATTTTCCCCTTATGAGGTTATCAATTGCGCTGTTAAAGTTGATTACTGCCCGCTTAAGCGTTACAATTATCAGGAATCAATTATCAATAAGCAATAAGAAAATTACTTAGTCAAAAGGATTGAACGGTGGCCCAGAACAAAGGATTTACACATCTTCATCTGCACAGCCAGTATTCGCTTCTCGATGGCGCTATAAGCTTCGAAAAGCTTCTTGCACGGTGCAAAGACCTCGGTATGGACTCAGTCGCCGTAACCGACCACGGAAATATGTTCGGCGCAGTCGAGTTCTACACCAAGGCAATCGCCGCGGGCATCAAACCCATAATCGGTATCGAGGCATACATCGCACCCAACAGCCGGCTCGACCGCACAAAAACATCAATCAGTGACGCCGCTTACCACCTCGTCCTGCTTGCGCAGAACAACGCCGGTTATCAAAATCTCCTCAAGCTCGCGTCGGCCGGTTACACCGAGGGATTTTATTACCGCCCGCGAATCGACAAGCAAATTCTTGCGGAGCTTAACGATGGGCTGATTGTAACCTCCGCCTGCCCGAAAGGCGAATTGGCAATGCAAATGTCAGGCGGAGATATAAAGGCGGCGCAGGCAGTCGCTGAGAGTTATCTTAAAATCTTCGGCCCCGAAAGATACTTCGTCGAAATACAAAGCCACGAGGGCGACGACACCAATATCGCAAAATCATTGATTGACCTGGCAAATAAACTGGGCGTAGGCGTTATCGCGACAAACGACGTGCATTTCCTCACAGAAGAAGACCACGAGGCGCATAACTGTCTTTGCGCGTTAAGCACGGGCAAAAAAGCCGACGACCCCGACAGGATGATTTACCCCAAGGACGTATTCCTGAAAAGCCCCGCCCAGATGCGGCAGCTTTTCCCGGATTGCCCACAGGCCTTCGACAATACGCTGGAAATCGCCAAAAGGTGCAACGTCGAGATTGACCTCAAAAGCAGGCACGCCCCGCGATTCAATCCCGAAGACGGCTCAACGCCCGAAAAATTCCTGACAAACCTTTGTTACGAAAAGGCAAAACAGATATACGGCAAACTCGACGACAAGGTAAAAGAACGCCTTGAAAGAGAGCTGCACGTCATCGAGTCGAAAGGGTTCGCCAGCTACTTTTTAATCGTCTGGGATTTCTGCAACTACGCCCACAAAAATAACATTCCCGTCGGCGCACGAGGCAGCGCAGTGGGGACATTAGTCGGCTATTGCCTTGGCCTGTGCGATGTTGACCCCCTCAAGTACGATTTGCTCTTCGAGCGTTTTATGGACCCGCACCGAAACGAGATGCCCGATATCGATATAGATATGTGCCAGACGAGCCGGGGACAAATCATCGACTACGTCCGCCAAAAATACGGCCACGTCGCGCAAATCATCACTTTCGGGACAATGGGGGCAAAGGCGGTAATCCGCGATATCTGCCGGGTGCTGAACGTGCCCCTGACCGAGGCGGACCGGCTGGCAAAACTCGTTCCCGAAACCCTGAATATGACCCTCGATGTGGCCCTTGAATCCGAGCCGCAGCTCAAACAGGCATACGATAAAGACCCGCAGGTAAAACGGGTTATCGACATCAGCAAAAAACTCGAAGGATTGGCGCGCCACGCGTCGGTTCACGCCGCGGGCATCGTGATTGCTGATGAGCCGCTGACAAATTTCATACCCCTGTATAAGCCGCCAGGCACAGATGATATTGTTACGCAGTTCGAAGGACCTATGGTTGAAAAGGTAGGTCTGCTGAAAATGGACTTCCTCGGCCTGAAGACCCTCAGTGTCATCGAACGCGCCAGACAATTGGTCGAACAGATTCACGATAAAAAAATTGACCTCGAAAAAATAGACCTCGAAGACCCGAAGGTTTTTGCCATGTTTGCCGCGGGAAAAACAAAGGGCATATTCCAGTTCGAGTCGGGCGGCATGCAGGAGCTGCTGATGAAGATGAGGCCCGACAGGATTCAGGACCTCATCGCCGCAAACGCGCTTTACCGCCCCGGCCCGATGACGCTCATTCCCGATTACAACGAACGCAAACATGGGGGCAAATGGTCGCTGCCTCACCCGATTATGAAAGAAGTCCTCGATGAGACCTACGGGATTATGGTCTATCAGGAACAGGTGATGCAAATCTGCAACCGGCTCGGCGACATACCGCTGCGCGAGGCATACACGCTGATTAAGGCAATCAGCAAAAAGAAGGCCTCGACTATACAAAAGGAAAAGGAGCGATTCGTCGCCGGCTCGGTTGCCAAGGGACTTAAACAACAGCAGGCCCAGGACATATTCGAACTCATCGAGCGGTTCGCCGGCTACGGCTTCAACAAAAGCCACTCGACCCGCTACGCCTTCATCGCGTATCAAACCGCTTATATGAAGGTTTACTGGCCCGTGGAATATATGGCCGCGCTTCTGACGTTCGAAATGGGCAACACGGACAAGGTCGTGGAATACATCTCCGAATGTAACAATATGGGTATCGAAGTCACCGCGCCGGATATCAACGAAAGCGGTGTTGACTTCACGCCTTTATATAAAGAAGACAAAGGCAAAAAAGGATTGATTCGCTTCGGTTTGGCAGCGGTCAAAGGCGTCGGCGAAAAGGCCGTCGAGCAAATCATCGCGGCGAGAAACAAGATTGGACGCTTCCAGAGCTTGTTCCACTTCTGCGAAAACGTCGATACGCGGGCCACGAACAAACAGTTAATGGAATCGCTGATAAAAGCGGGAGCATTCGACCGCCTGGGAGGCAACCGCGCTCAAATGATAGCGGGGCTTCAATCGGCTATGGAACACGGGGCCGATACGCAAACGGACAAACTCAACGGACAGATGCGGTTCTTCGCACAGGCCGCCAAGCCGGATTACTCACAGGACCATAAACGCTTGCCTTATGCCGACCCCTGGCCCGAACAAATGATGCTGATGTATGAAAAGGAGGTCCTCGGCTTCTATGTTACAAGCAACCCATTGAGTCACTGTGCCGAGACAATAAATATATTCTCAAATATCAATACCGCCCAGATTGCCGAGACCACGCAGGAACGGGAAGTAACCATCGGCGGTATGATAACGAAAATCCGCTACAACCTTACCAAGACAGGCAAGAACGCCGGGTCGAAAATGGCCGTCTTTACGCTGCTTGACCTGCAGGGCCAGGTCGAGGTCGTTATGTTCCCGAATACACTGAACCAGTTTACCAAACAGCTTATCGCTGATGCCGTTGTTTTCGTCAGAGGCCGGCTGGATTTCAGACGAGAAAAGCCGAATATCATCGCCTCTGAACTAATCACCCTCGATGAGGCAACCGACAAACTCGCGGGCAAAGTGCGAATCAATCTCGACGCGGCTACCGTTACCAAAGAAAAAGTCGCCGAGATAAAAAGCATCTGTATGCACCATCGGGGCAAAAGCAGCGTATATGTCGCAATCAGGACAGAAAAGGGAAGGGTTTACGCCTCCGCCGACAGGCAATTGAGTGTCAATCCCGACACGGAATTCTGCCGAAAGATGCGCCACCTCATCGGCCCTGAAAACTTACAGCTGACAAGATAAGATGACCGAAATCAAAAAAACACTGGAAATCTTAAAAGCCCGCTGGCCGGAGGTTGTGCTCATCATAGCCCTCGATGTCCTGTCGATGGCTATCAATATGACTCAGATAATGTTTAACCCAATAGGAATGACAACGATCGTGTTTATTTCATTCACCATAATAATTTTTATGCTTATAATCGGTTTCCAGCGAACCGTTTATCTGGAAGGCCGAAAGAGGCAATCACCTCTTGTCTTATTGCGAGAAAGCATGCACTTTTTTTTGCGGTTAGTTAGTTTAGGTCTAATTTATATTCTCGGGATGGCATGTTTGCAAATCCTGGTTTTATGGGCAATAGAACATACGGCTCCAGATTTGCTGCATACGCGCTGGGTCGTATCTTTAGTTAATGAATTGCCTTCCGCCTCAGTCTGTTTGATTTTAATGAAGCCATTCCTTTTGATATTCCCAATAATAATAGTGTTGGATTGCAGCATATTTGAGAGCTTCAAAATGCTGGGCCGATGCCGATTACGAAACGCAAGGAAGCTTGTTATTTTATTTGTTATTTCATTAGGATTGCCGTTTCTATGGGCATTGCTGCCATCTCCGCATGGTAAGGCAATTTCATATTATTTTTTAACAATATTGCAGACTGTCACAGAACAATTTATTGGTTTGATGATTGTGGTAATGGCAATAAGATTTGTCGCCGCTCAAAATTTAAGATATGATAATAGTTCAAAACCTTTAGATTCACAGGATTTACTGAACTCTTCAATATAGTTGAGGATTGATTTTGAAAAACAAATTATCAGGCAATTTTTTAGCCCTTGACGGGCCGGATGGGTGCGGAAAAAGCACACAGGTAAAACTGCTTGTCGATTGGCTGGCAAGACAGCGAATCGATGTGGTCAGTTTCCGCGAGCCGGGAGCGACCGCAATCGGCGAGAAAATCAGGGATATACTGCTCAATCCCGAACATAAGGCAATGGACACCGCAACCGAAGTTATGCTTTATATGGCGGCGAGGGTCCAGCTTTGGAATGAGAAAATCGCGCCGGCATTAAAACAAAACAAATGCGTCGTTGTTGACCGCTGGCTATCGAGCACCTGCGCCTATCAGGGTCACGCAGGCGGATTCGGAATTGATAAGGTCATTAAGCTCGCAGCGGATTGCCTTGAAAAACCATGGCCTGATTTAACAATTATCCTCGACGTCGATTCCGCGACCGCGGCGACGCGACTCAAAAGCAATCTCGACCGTATGGAGCAAAAGGGCGACGGCTATCACAAAAAAGTCCGTGAGGGTTTCCTGAAACTCGCCAAACAGCAGAAAAACTTTGTGGTAGTCAACGCCGTAGATAATATCGAAGCCGTGCATAAAAAAGTGACTGAAATAATTGAAAAGTTCGGGGCAAAATAAATGCCTCTTAAAGACATATTCTGCCAGGAGAGAGCCGTTTCAGCGATTCAAAGCGCCTTCGCCGCTGATAAGGTGGCTCATGCCTATATTTTCGCAGGGCCCGATGGCGTGGGCAAATTCACAACCGCTAAGGAATTCGCCAAACTGCTCCTGTGTAAAAAGCCGGTTGAAAAAAGCGATTTTCCCGACAGCTGCGGCAATTGTGAATCCTGCCGGCTGTTCGACACCGGGTCACATCCCGATTTCGAGCACGTTTATAAGGAACTTATTAAATTTACCAAAGATGGTAAGGATAAAGACACTCCTCTTGAATTTCCCATTGACGTGGTGCGCGAATTCGTTATCGCAAAAGTCAGCCAAAGGCCGGCCTTATCAAAGCGAAGGGTCTTCGTCCTCAGTGAAGCCGAAAAACTTAACAACGAATCGCAAAACTGCCTGCTGAAGGTCCTCGAAGAACCGCCGGCTTATTGCTGTATCATTCTTGTCTGCACCCGCCCCGACAAACTCCTGCCCACAATAAAGTCCAGATGCCAAATCCTGCGGTTCGGCCCCATCGACGAAGACAAAATAATCGAAAAACTGCGCCAGCCCGGCATGGGCGAAAAGCAGGCAAAATTTTTAGCCCGTTTCTCTGATGGCTCTCTGGGGCTGGCGTGCACCTATTCGCATCTCGAACTGGCCGAGGCGAACCTCTACCAAACCAACACCGACCTGGTGGATGCCTTGGCCAATTTCGAATACAAAGATGCACTGGAACTGGCTGAAAATCTTCAAAAAAAATCGAAGGAGCTTGCGGCCATCTGGACCAAACTCGCCCCCGCCACAAGCAAAACCGACATCAACCGTAAAGCGACCAAAACCATTCTCCAGATTATCATTTGCGCCCTTCACGACGCGATGCTCACAAACGTCGCCTCCGGGGACGCAATCGTCAATTTCGACCAGCCCGAACAAATCGAAAAAATCGCCCGGCGGTTCGACGCCGAACAGGCCGCACAAAAAATAGCCGATTGCTTCAAAACCATCCACTGGCTCGAATCATCCGTCAATGAACGGCTTATTTTCGAGCAGCTATTGTTAAACCTCGCCGAAACTGATAAAATCACCTCTGGACTTTAGAAATTTCACCGCGGAGCCCGCTGAGACCGCAGAGAAAATCATATCGTAATCTCTGCGTACCCTGCGGCCTGGGCAGTAAGAATAAGTGAAAACAAATGGAAGATACACAGGCAGCAAAACCTAAACCGCCGAGAACAAGAAGGTATATGCTGGTTCGCTATGGCCGGATGAGGATTCTCGGACTGTTCGAGCATAACGAGGCGCAGATACCCGCCGTGCCGACGCTTGTCGTCATCAAAACCGAAAAAGGAATGGAACT
>JBEKZW010000050.1:0-16650 GCA_049509475.1 Sedimentisphaerales bacterium | reverse complement strand
AAATATCCCCCCGCCTGCCGACTGACATTCACCGTCGCGTGTTTCAACTGTCCGTTGCCTTTTACGTCGAGCAGGCCGTCGCACTGGATTGTGCCTTTTATATTCGGGTCATTGGGGTCGTTCAGGTCAACAACAGCGTTGGAACCGATTATCATTTTTCCGCCAAGACCAATAGATATGCTTCCCGTGCCCCGAATTTGTGAGTCATCCGTAAAATAAAATTCATCTGCTGTAGAATTGCTTCCACCTGCTTTAACGTTGATAACGCTGGTGCCTTCGGAATACATCCCACTGCCGTAGGTTGCCGAGTCGCCGCTGAAGTTACAGCCGGTCAGCGTCGGGCTGCTAAAGTCGTTTTCCATCCCCCCGCCGTAGATTGCCGAGTTGCCGCTGAAGTTACAGCCGGTCAGCGTCGGGCTGCTAAAGTCGTTTTTCATCCCCCCGCCGTAGTGTGACGCCGAGTTGCTGTTGAAGGTGCAGTTTGTCAGCGTCGGGCTGCTATTATAATCGTCCATCCCGCCACCCTGATAGGACGAGTTACCATTAAATGTACAGTTTGTCAGCATCGGGTTGCTGTTTTCGTTGTAAATCCCCCCGCCGCTGGTTGCCGAGTTGCCGCTGAATGTGCAGTTGGTTATTATGGGGCTGCCGTTGTAGTTGGCCATCCCGCCATTATATGCCACATTGCCGATAAATGTGCAGTTGGTTACCCTGGGGCTGCCTTCGTAGTTACACATCCCACCGCCTAAGTAGTCTAATGTTGCGTTGCCCGCGGTAATTGTAAAACCGTCGAGAATGGCAGTGGAATTTGTGTAAGAACCGCTAACCACATTATAGCTGTTGTCACTGTTATTACCCGCGACGCCTATATCACCGCTGAGGATGGTCTGGTATATATTGGGGTCTCGGCTTCCACCGCCGCTGGGGAACCCGCCATAGATTGACACACCGTTTTTAAGCTGGAAAGTTGCACTTCGGTCACCGGTCCCGCTTTGATGATTGGTGTCCCTATCGGGTTTATAAGTGCCCTGTGCCACCCAAATCTCGTAACCTGAGGGGGCTGCGCTCAGGGCATCCTGAAGATATTTATACGCGTCTGCCCAGCTTGAGCCGTTGTTTGCGCCTGTAGCGCTGGTGTCAACATATATTGGATAAACGCGCAGGGCAAGAGAATGGTAACATCCTGCCGCGATGGCGATGAAGTTGTTTCCGGCAGGGGGTGCCGTGTTGCCCCAGCCGACGATTGAGCCGTCGGACTTCAGGGCAAGAGAGTGTTGATATCCTGCCGAGATGGCGATAAAACCAGAATTTGGCGAAGGGACATTGCACTCGCCATAACTATTGTCGCCCCAGGCGAGGATTGAGCCGCCGGACTTCAGGGCAAGAGATTGGTAAAATCCTGCCGCGATAGCGATGAAGCCGGAATTTGGCGAAGGGATATTACACTCGCCGTAGTAGTTGTAGCCCCAGCCGACGATTGAGCCGTCGGACTTCAGGGCAAGAGAGTGGTACCATCCTGCCGCGATGGCGAGAAAATTGTTTCCTGCAGGGGGCGTTGCCTGACCATTATCATTGAGGCCCCAGCCGACGATTGAGCCGTCGGACTTCAGGGCAAGAGAGTGGTACTCTCCTGCCGAGATGGCGATGAAGTTATTTCCGGCTGGAACATTGCATTCACCATCAGCATTGTCGCCCCAGCCGACGATTGAGCCGTCGGACTTCAGGGCAAGTGAGTAGTCCCATCCTGCAGCGATGGCGATGAAGTTGTTTCCGGCTGGAACATTGCATTCACCATAATGATTGTCGCCCCAGCCGACGATTGAGTCGGCGAAAAGGGCGGATGGCAGTAATGTCAGAATGCAAAAAAACGAAGCAACTATGTAAAAACCAACCCCTTGCCCCCAGCAGTGCTTTTGAGTGTTCATTTGGCTATCCTCCACCATTTACTTGCGGGATGTGTAATAGTTTTCATTTTACTACCCTCCGTTGGGGGCAGAAAATGCCCGCCAACTTTAATTTAGAAAAACCTTCAAAATCCTCCTTTAAAACGCTACTTGCCTAAGGCAAAGAGCCGTCAATTGCTGTATATCGTTCACGCCGGCCCCCCGCCGACATTGATGATTATCTGAAAATATCACGAAATAAAGAAAATGTCAACTGCTTTTCGGATTTAAAATGGCAATTTTCAGCTTATGGGTCGACGCCCTGGACCTGATAAGCCAGGCGGTATAAGTCCTTAAATGGGATCACACTGTAATCGTCTGTTACATAATAGCCCATACGGATTTTTACAAAAGCCGCATGGCCGTCTAAAAACGCCAGATTGTAACTTTCGGGCCTGATATGCCATTCGGCATACGATTTATATTGCTGGTCCCACTCCAGCTGCTTGTCCGTCGGCTTTAGCCGCCACTGGTGCCACCACCCCTGGTCTCCTATAAGAATCACTTGTGCCGAGCTTGCCGTTACCTGGTTTATACTCAGTTGTCCAACGCGGCTGCAAAGTTCCGCATAGAGTTCGCTGGTCCTGACAAGAAAATCAGGCGTGAAACAACCCCTTGGACGAACCAAAAAGAGATTTGCCTCGTAGCTTGTCCCGAAATAGTGATATGTCTTTTCGCCCGGCATACCGCTCCACGGCGAGCCGCCCGTATCGGCGGGACAGCAAAAGACATGCGCCGATTTTTCATCTTCCACTATTTCAGGCAGCCCCACAAATCTATTCAGCGGTCGCGACGGCTGCGACCAGATAGGGTCCCCGTTCCATCCGCCGTATGTAAAATCCGCGCCAGTCGCTCTGTAAAAGCAGCCGTTATAGTGTTCGAGATACATATTCCAGGCGTAACCTAACTGCTTGAGATTACTTTGACAGGCCATCTTTTTACTGACGGCCCTTGCCAAACGCAAAGCAGGCAGCATTACGGCCAAAAGCAATGCGATAATAGCGATAACCACAAGCAGCTCTATCAGGGTGAATCCATCGCCAAACTTGCTATGTCCCTGTTTATTTCGGTAATTGATGAGCATTTATCTAATCCTATGGCCGAGCCGTTGACAATTCCCGCTCCTTCAACTCTAATTCCGTCAGCTCATAAATTCGTGCTTCAACAAGTTTAATCAGCCATACTTCTTCAGGCCGGTCCTTTTGCAGCGTCTTAAAGCTGCTTCTGTAAGCATTAAGGGCCTGCTCATAATTTTTGTCCTTCAGGTAATGCTCGCCGACGACAAAATCCGCGAACCAGGCCTGTTTTTCACCAAGTATCCGGCGAAATTTGGCCTCTTTATCCTTCAACGGCTGCGGACTGATTAAAAACTCCGTTGCTATACGTTCTTTTGAATCCTCATCAAAATAAAGACCGGCTTTATCTGCCTGCGCAATATGGCCTTGACGCAACATTTCAAGAACGGAAGTGAAGTGCATCGGTACTAATTTATTTTTGGCCGTTCTTTGATCTTCCTGCAGTTCGCCGGCTTTTTTTGACCACTGTATCGCAAGATTTTCGGCGTTCCGCTGGGCGGTCCTTGCAGTTAAAAACAAGTTAAAACTAATGAAAGAAAATGAGAGAATTATTACCAGCAGAAGACCGGCTACGGCGGCAACATAGCGGTGCCGGGCTATAACCTTGCGCATCAGGTACAGAGTGCTGACTGACCGGACGCTGATGGGCCGGCCGGCAAGCCAGTTTTCGATATCACCCTGAAAACTCGCTACGGACTGGTAACGCCTGGCTTTGTCCTTGTCTAATGCGGCCAGAAGAATCGCCTCGACATCCGGGTCAAACTTGCTGACGATTTTAGTCGGCCTGACCGGTTCGGCTGTCTGTATATTTTTCAGGGCGTCTAAAATCGGCCCGCTGACATCATACGCATCCTGCCCCGTCAATATGTGATAAAGCATCATACCGAGGGCATACACGTCTGTCCGTACATCTATAAGCTCGGGCTTGGCGGCCGCCTGCTCAGGCGACATATTTGAAAGCGAACCAGCCCACTGGCCGGTTATCGTCGGCATCGCTTCCTTGCGGTCAAGCTCACCAAATCCGATTGCTTTTGCCAGTCCGAAATCCAGTATGTGCGGCTCGCCGCGCTCGTCTATCAGGATGTTGCCTGATTTCAAATCACGGTGGATAATTCCCTGCTGATGGGCATAAGTCACCGCTTCACAGATTTTTTTGAAAAGAATTATACGTTCGCGAAAAGACAGATTTTTGTCCTCCACGTAACGGTATAATGGCTGTCCCTTGATATACTCCATCACAAAGAAATACTGCCCGTGGATAATGCCGCTGTCGCGAATTTTGACGATGTTGGGGTGGTTGAGGGCCGCGATTAATTCAGCTTCTCTCTCAAAGTAGTATCTCGCCCTCGTTGAAGCCACCAGTGTCGGCAGCAGAATCTTCATCGCTACGTGAGTTTTGGTCGGCTTGTGGAGGGCTTTATAAACAATCGCCTGGCCTCCCTGCGGAAGCTCCTGAAGTATCTCGTAGTTCTCGAAAGCAGGGCTTGTGTCCTTACCTGATACCCATGCCCCAACCACAGAATCCGTTACGCCTGACATTGACCTTGTAGGGGATTCATCCGCAATCGCAGGGTTATTCCCGTATGTAGATTGCACATTCTGACGGCATATCTGGCACTCCGAGAGATGTGTTTGAATCTCGGACCTCTCATCCGCCGTGCATTCTCCTGCAACGTACCGACTCAACTGTTCAGAATTCAAGCACCTCGCCAAGTCTAATCCTCCCTAATTCCTCTACCCGTTTTCCGGCCGCGGACTTATAGTATGTAAACACACATTTTTCACGGCCGGTTAAATTATCGCTGGAGTCGCTTCAACAGCATTACACATCTATCGCTCTGGATCGCTGCCGCTCAAGACCAATTTCTCTCGATAAAACATCCTACGTCTTAATACTTAAAAAGTCAATCCTGTTTAGCAGCTAACGAGCTACAATTAGAGGCCGCAAAAGCTCAACCCCTCGACATGATATAAGAACCACTAAATGATTTCCGCGGTGTTTTGCGGAATCCAGCCGTCACTGTCATCGGCGAGTTTTATGTGAAACCAGCCGGGCCGGCGCTCAACAAGCTCAAACTCGATGCCGGCGTGCAGCGGGGCCTTGAAACTTGGAGGGTAATTCTGCCCGTCACCCTGATACGCCACGACTTCGGCAGCAACGACAACTCCGGATAAATTGGCGGCATGGGAATATCCCTCAACAGCAAGCGAGCCGATAAAGCAAACAAGTAATGCCGCCGAAATACCCGTCGCCGTCGTCAACAACGCCCTGCGGCCAAACCATATCATCACGGCCAAAGCCAGACAGAAAACCGCAAAACAAACACAGGCAACAGTAAACTTGGCCCGCATCGAAAAGTCATAATGCCAGAAAACAAGTGTTCGGAGTACCTGCTTTTCGGTTTTTATCTCGACCTTATCTACTCTCCTGCCGCGGGCAAAAGTGAGATTTTTCTGTATATCTGAATCGGACTTATCAAGCTTTTCTGCGCGTCGATAATCAAGTATCGCCCTGCCGATGTCCCCTTTCAGCAGGTACGCATTTGCGAGATTGTAATACAGCTTCGGGTTTTCGATATGGCCTTGGCGGATAATCTTTTCGTAGCTGAGGACGGCCTCTTCGTAAAGCGAATTAGATTTGTCGGTGTCATCAACTGTAGAGTTAGCCTGACGAAAGGCGTCGTTTGCCTGGCTGAAAAGAGCGTTAATTTGCTCTTTCGATAATGTGTCCCCCGCGGCGAGTCCTGCCGTAAAGAGCAAACAAACCAGACATATCAGTAATGACCGGGCAATCATATTTTCGACTCTTTCTCAATTACACGGATTAACCCGATGACCTCGTCGATTGTCGCCGAATCGAGATGCTGCTGCATCGGCGCATAGCGTCCGGCATCGCAGCGACTGACGATATCTTTGTAATGATTCGCCGAGGCAGAATCGCCGGTGCGGTCAATTATCGTCTGCATACAATCGTCGGCGGTGAGTGAGCCGGCCACCTTGTCGAAACGCTCGCCGATATACTGCTTCATCACATAAGCGAGAAGCTCAGGATGACTTTGCATCTGTGCCGGCTGTATTTTTTTCAATTGGCTTACGGCGTTACCGGCTGCGCTGCGTCTGCGTTTACGTGCGGCCTGTTCCGGAGTAGTATGCACAAAAACTTTCGCCAAAACACTTGTTATCAATACCAACAAAGGTGCGGCCCAACTAATCAGATAAACGGGGCTTGTTACAGCGGCCGCAAGCGAGAATCTGACATTTTGCAGACAATCGGGACTCTCATAATTGGCGCTTATGCCTTTCTTAACGGCCTCCACTTCTCTGCCTGCCGGCGTGAAATCCTGGCCTTCGACATCCGCAGTCGTCAGTATCTTTGTGGGCGAGACCTCCAGTTTTATCGGGTCGGTCTTCGCAACGACGTATTGCCCCTTGTCCGCGTCGAAATAAGCAAGCGGAATGGAAGGTATCTCGGTAATTTTATCGTTGGCAGGTCTTATCGTCTGAGTAAAGACCTTCAAACCATTTTCGATGGTCGGCGATGATTTCTGCGAAGGCATTTTGAAATTTTCAGAAAGCCCGCTGATTTGTTCCAGGTCGGGCCACTGAACAGGCTTGAGATATTCGCCCCCAACTTTAATTGTCAGGGTAATCGGGTCACCAACGCTGACTTTGGTAGGAGCTGCGGATGCGGAAATCATATATCGGCCAACCAGCCCATAAAAACCGTTTGGCTTATCCTGTTGAGGCAAAGGCAGAACGGACAGTTTTAGCGGTTGCGCGCTGACCGAAAACCGCTTGTATTGAACGTTACTTTGGAAAAAATCGTCGAAGAAACCGTCTCTTGAACGTGTCCGCCCTGCCGCGACATCAGCCGAAACCGAAGGTGTTCCCAAATCGATATCACCTGCGTGCTTCGGTATAAGAACCTTGCTGAACGTCAAAAGGATTGCCTCTCTGTTTCTCCGGTTCACCCTGTATTGCTTTGTAGCTTCATTGTCCTCAACGTAAAAGGCGTCATTGGTCAGGGCCAGTATATCGAACTGGTAATCACCGATATTAGCATAAACATAAAATTTTACCGTCAATATTACGGGCTGCCCGGCGTAACATTTTTCCTGTGACAGCGTTACTTCAAGTTCGAGCTGGTCCGTCGTGCCGGGCTTAACAATGGTGAGCACAATCTCATTGGTCTGATATTGTTTACCGTTCACCGTTACAGTAACCGCGGGAATATGCATAATTCCCGCCGGCCCTGCGGTAAGCACATAATTCATTACATACCGCTTGACAACATTCGTCGTGGTTCGGCCATTAACAATGCTTATAGATGTCTGCGAGTTGTTCCCGCCGCCTGCGCCTCGCGGCTTGAAGACCGCTAAAGGTGACAAATCCGGCTGACCTGGCTGGTCGTAGCCGTCTATTATTATCTGGTAGCTGAAATCGTCGCCCGCATAAACATCTTTGGAAGTATCAACGCTGGCGGACACACTTATATCCGCTGCGCTTGCATCCCAAACAGCAAATGCCGCTATTATTACTGCAGATATGTAAATCCAGCGTTTAATCATTCTACCAATCTTTATCGACGTTCTGGAATCCCGGACTTTGCATCATTTGCCGCTGTTCTTTTTGCTTCTGCTCTTTGTCGAGTATTTCTTCGGCTGTAGTATCAGGAGCGGCGGCCTGCTGTTCCTGCTGCTCTTGTTGCTGTTGCGCCTGATTTGGTTCCTGTGGCTGGCTGGGTTCCTGCTGGCCTTGCTGCCAATTACTTTGCTGTTCATTTCGCTTCTGTTGCTGCTGCTGGTTCTGCTGTTCAGACAGCGACTTCAACGCTTTTTCAATCTCTTCAGCGGCCTTATCCTGAGATTGCTTGCCGCCGGCCGCATCGGAGTTATTAAGCTTTTCAGCGGCGTCTTTTTGTTTATCTGCCGCGTTTTTAAGATTCTGCCCGGCCTGCTGCTGTTTTGGGTCAGGATTATTAGGATCCTGCTGCTGCTGTATCTTATCCATCGCCTGTTCGGTCTTGTCCTTCAAATCGGACTGCTGTTTTGCGATATCCTTGTAATCCTGTTTGGCCTGCTCCTGCGAGATACTATTGCTGTCTGCCTTTTGTTTTGTCTGCTGGGTTTTGTCGGCAAGGGCTTTCTGCTGCTCGAGAAGCTGTTTGAGGTCCTCCTGCGTTTGTTTCTGCTGTTGCTGCTGTTTTTGCTGCTCTTGTTTCTGCTTATTAATCTGGTCTATGATGTCTTTTATAGTCAGACGCGCAACCTCGATATTTTTCGCGGCCTTTTCATTGGCGGGATTTATGTCCAGCACCTGGCGCCAGGAACCTATAGCGGTCTGCATATTTTCCAGCGCCTTCTGCAAATCGGAATCTTTCAGTTTTGTCCCCTGCTTAAAGAAACAGTTGCCGAGGTTGTATTTGGCCTTTTCGACTAATTGCATATCTTTGCTCTCGGCGGCCACGGCCTTATAAAGGTCGATTGCCTGCTGCAGGTCATCGAGGCGGTAGAAACTATCGGCTTTGTTGAACCGCGGCTCAATCGCCTCCGGCGATTCTGTCATCGCGCGGTCGTATCCGTCCGCCGCCTGTTTGAACTGTCCCTGCTTGTACAGTTTGTTTGCCTCGCGCACGGCGATTGCGGCCGATTCGGCGTACACCGGCCTGGCCGTAATCGACAGCAATAACGAAAGCAGGATTATCTCAAGCTTTTTTCCGCTCACTTATCAATACCTCACAAACCAATAGCATTATGCCGGCTAACAGAAATATCTGGAACCTCTCATCATAAGTAATCATTGTCGCCGATTCGGTATCGCGTTTTTGCGCCGAGGCAACAAGCTTTTGATAAATATCGCCCAAATCCAGGTCTGTTCCCGGCTCAATGCCGATATACCTTCCACCATTTGTCGCGGCGGCAACCTTACGAAGCGTGTCTGCGTCAAGTTTTGACCATACTTCCTGCCCCTTATATTTCAAAAACGTTGTCCGGCCGTCGGGACCTGTGATTGGTATGCGTGAGCCTTCGGTTTCGTTACCGAGGCCTATCGCAATTATCCTTATGCCCTGGGCACCAGCTTTTTGGGCCGCCTCGACCGGGAAACTGTCGTGGTCTTCGCCGTCTGTAATAAGTATCAGGTCTTTATATTCACGCGACTGCTTATCGAACACTTCTTCCGTCGCCTTGCGGATTGCGTCTCCAACAGCCGTGCCGCCTCTTGAAGTGCTTTCGGTGGAGATATCCGCCAGCGCCATTCTCACAAATGCGTAATCCTGCGTAAGGGGACATTTTACGGCGGAGTTGCCAGCGAAGGTTATGACCGCGATTCTGTCGCCGCCAAGTTGCGCAAGCAAATCGCCGATTGCTATTTTGGCCCGCTCTAATCGATTGGATTTTATGTCTTCAGCCAGCATCGAGCGAGAAGTATCCAGCAAAATCACAACGTCCCTGCCCCGGCCTTTTATTTCGAGCGACTTCGGATGCCATCTTGGCTCGGTCATCGCTATGACTATAGTTGCAAACGCGCAAAGCAGAAGGACCGCTTTGAGGATTTGCCTTTTCAAGCTCACAGCGACATTGATTTGCCTGAGCATTTCCATACTCGCCAGGACTTTCAGCGCCGCCGCCTTTCTCCAGAAACACCAGGCGTAAACCGGCACTAAAACAGCCGGTATTACAAATAGCAGCCACAACGCCTTGTCGTTTCCAAGATTCATAATGCTATAAAACCTCTTACGGAATCTTTCTGAATATTGTGCAGCCGGCCAGCATTTCACAAAGAAGAATAACCATAGCCGCAAGCGTCCATGGGCCAAACCTTTCAGCGTACTGCGTATACTGCACTGCCTTTACTTCGGTCTTCTCAAGCTTATCTATCTTTTCGATAATCTTATGCAGCGCATCCGCGTCATCGGCCCTGCCGTAAAAACCGCCTGTGGTCTCGGCAATCGCTTTCAGCAGCGGCTCATCGAGGTCCTGCTCGACGGGCATTTTAAATGTCCCCATCATTGTCTGAACTGTCGCGAACGCCTGACCTGAGCCGATGCCGACAGTGTAAATTTTTACGCCCCACTTTTTCGCCATTTCAGCCGCCTGCATCGGGGTATATTGTCCCCTATTATTCTGGCCGTCCGTCAGCAGGATAATCGCCTTACTTTTTATCTTGAAGTCGGGCTTTTCAGCCGTTGTTAATATGCCGGCCTTATTAAGCTTTTTATTCCGTTGCTGAATCTCCTGCTCAGCTTTCTGCAGCCGGGCAGCAGCTAAAGCTACCGCGTCGCCTATGGCGGTGCCGTCTTCACTCCGCAGCCGGACAATATCGGTATTCTTCAAAAATTCCAGTAGAACATTATGACTCAACACTAAGGGGCAAACCGTATCGGGGTATCCTGCGAATGTAATAAGGCCGAGTAAATCACCGTGCCTCCCGGCCAAACCCTCTTTACCCATTATAAAATCGGACAGCACTTTTTTAAGTGTCTCCAGCCGATTGAGTTTCTGGCCATAGTAATCCATCTCAGTACGCATACTGCCGGAGTGGTCAACGACGATTTCAATGGCTACCCCCTCGGTGCTTATTTCCGACAGCACTGCGCCTTTACGAGGTCGAGCCAAAGCGATTATCAATAATGCCAGGCAAACAAGCCGGGCAACAACCAGCAAAGGCCTTAAACGAACACGCCACGAAACGGGACAATCCCGCACGGCGTTCAATGATGAGAACGTCACCGCGGCCGTCTGTTTATTGCGCAGCATCAGCCAGCCCAGCAAAGGGATAAGCAACAGAAGCAATAATGCCAAAGGAGAATATAACTGCATTTATATCCCTCCTCCGCCCGCCATCACCCTGTCAGTTACGTCTATTTGCCTGGCATCGGATTTTGTCTGCTCAATAAAATTCTTCGCCAAATCAAATGTATGCTGAATCTGCTCATTCGTCGGGCTGTGTTTTGCAAACTTGACGAGGTCGCAGTGCGTGAGAAATTCAGCCAGGGCTTTCCTGTCAGCTTCCGAAAGAACGCCGGCATCTCTAATCTCAAACAAAAATTCTTCAGTGGTTCGTTCCGGCGCCCTCAACTCAAAGCGGTCTTCAATATAGTGCCGCAGGATGTCGCTTACACCCTCGTAAAATTCTTTTACCCTGCCTGCCTTTATTAAATCCTGCTGGACAAGTGATTGCAGTCGGGCGTAAGCAATTTCGTGTGCTGGTTTGAAAATCCTTATAGCTTCTTTGGTTTTCTTCCTGCGGAAATATAACCAGAGCCCCCCTGCTGCTATAACAACCGCAATCGCCGGCAGAATCCACCACCAAACCATCTTCGTCGGCATATCGACAACATTTTCGATATCCGCTATTGAAAGTTTTCCCCTCTGCTCGCCCAGAAGCGATGTCACCTCAATATTAACCGGCTCAGTCGCAAGTTCGTATGTTTTCGCGTTCTGCCCGTTAGCGTCTCGGAACTCAAATGTAAAAGCGGGAATTGCGAATTTGCCCGACAAAAATGGCTCAAGACGATAGCGATATGCGCTGACGACGTTATTGTTCGCGTCAAGCCGACTGCCCGAATTTTGCCAATCAACAATGCCGAAATTCTCAAGCACTTTGTCAACCTTTGGCATATTTACATCGTAACCTGAGCTAATTGCCGTCTCAAGTTCGAGCCAGAGAGTGTCCGAGATAGTTATTTTGCTTTTGTCAACCCGGATATGCACGGTCATAGGCCCCTGCCGATAAGATTTATCAATTTCAAAAACGGGATTTTTAACGACAGCCGTTCCGGTTTTTTTACAGCCGACACCGCTAAACAAAAGCGCACAAGTCACAAACGCACAAGTGCACAAGTAACTTATGCTCCAGTGCTCCTTTGCTCTTGTACCTTTGTGCTCTCTCGCTCCGGTAAACATCTCAATATCGCCTGTGCCTCTGGTGGAAAAATTGAATCAAGTCGTTTATGTATGGCTTGCCGGTGCTTATGCTGATGCAGTCAACGTTAATCGAACGAAGCAAACCCTTCAACTGGCCGAATCGCTCTGCGCTGGTGCCTTCATACCGCCTGCGAAAGCCGCTGCTCGAAGTATCGATGGTAATGGTCTCGCCGGTTTCAGCGTCCGTAAATTCGATAATGCCGACCTTGGGTAAAGCCAGCTCAGCGGGGTCACTGACAGGGACCGCTATGCAATCGTGACGCTTGTTTAAAAGACTCAGGGACGTCTTAAAATCTATCTGGAGAAAATCGGAAACCACAAATACAGTTGCTCTTTTCCGAACGACCCTCGCTATATAATCAAGAGCGAGAGGTATATTGGTCTGTTTCTTGGCTGTCTGGAAGTAAAGCAGCTCACGAATCAATCGGAGGACGTGCCGGCTGCCCTTCTTAGGCGGTATGAACAGCTCAATCTGGTCGGTGAAAATCAAAAGCCCTACCTTGTCGTTGTTTTTGGCCGCGGCAAACGCCAGCACCGCGCAAAACTCCGCCGCAAGCTGATTCTTGGTCTTGTCTAATGTTCCGAAGCGGCCTGACGCACTCAAATCGACGGTGAAAATCACCGTCATCTCCCGCTCTTCAACAAACCGCTTGATATACGGTTTGCCTGTCCGGGCGGTGACATTCCAGTCAATTGTGCGAATATCATCGCCGGGCATATACTCGCGGACATCTTCAAATTGCATCCCCCTGCCCTTGAAGACGCTTTCATACTGGCCCGCGAAGCTGGCGTTGACCGCCCGCGAGGTGTAAATCTGAATCTGCCTGACTTTTTTTATTAAATCTTGTGGAATCATAAACCGTCGCTCGTTGCTCGTGACTCGTCACCCAGAAATCGAGTCACGAGAGCCGAGTCACGAGTCACATCTTCTATGGCACTTCGATATTGTCAAAAATGGTCTGAATTATATCTTCGCTTTTCTTGTCTTCCGCCTCTGCCTCGTAGCTGACAATCACCCTGTGACGCAGGACATCCATCCCGATACTCTTGACATCCTGCGGGGTGACATAGCCGCGCTGCTGAACAAACGCGTGCGCCTTTGCTGCGACTGCCAGGTATATCGTCGCGCGAGGCGAAGCCCCGTAGTTAATCATATTAGTAAGTTTCAAGCCGTATTTCTCCGGCTCTCTGGTGGCTGTAACTATATCAACTATGTAATCCTTGATTTTTTCGTCAATGTATATCTCATCGACAACCGCTCTGACCTCCGCAATATCTTTGGGGCTTATGACCGGCTTTATATCGAATTTCTTGTCCGTAACTGCCATCCTGTCAAGAATCTGCCGCTCCTCGGTTTTATTAGGGTAATTGACCTTGAGCTTGAGCATAAACCGGTCCAACTGCGCCTCCGGCAATGGATATGTACCCTCCTGCTCAATCGGGTTTTGTGTTGCCAGCACCATAAACGGCGCCGGCAATTGGTGGGTCTCTTCGCCGATTGATACCTGTCTTTCCTGCATCGCTTCGAGCAGTGCACTTTGCACCTTGGCTGGCGCCCTGTTGATTTCGTCGGCGAGTATTATATTGGCAAATAAAGGCCCCTTGCGCGTATAAAACTGGCTGTCAGATGCGCGATATATCTGGGTGCCAATCAAATCAGCGGGAAGTAAATCGGGCGTAAACTGGATTCGTCGAAACTCGGCGTTTATAGCCCTGGCAAGAGTTGTTACCGCCAGTGTCTTGGCAAGGCCCGGCACCCCCTCCAGCAGTATATGCCCGTTAGACAACAGCCCGATAAGCATCCTTTCCAGCATATACCGCTGGCCGATTATGACCTTGTCTATTTCCGAAAATAACGCCCTGACAAACTCACTTTTCTGCTGAACCAACGCTCCTATTTGCTTGACATCAGTCGCCATAGAAAACTCTCCTGTAAATACTATCTGTTCATCAATAAAATCAACCTAATCGGGGTCTGCAAAAGGCCCCTGTATGGGTAAAAACTAACAAAAAATTTACGTTTGACTACTAATAATCAATCACCCCGCAGCTTACATCCTACCAATAGTGGATACAATTTTTGTCAGGAACAAATGCAAAATGACAAACTTTCGATACAATAGCAGCATAAATACATCAGGAGATGTTTGAGACAGCGTTGATAACGGCAAGATGCACAGCTTATAAAGGTAAGGACGAGAAGTGAGCGGATTATTCTATAACCTGGGCAGGATGTTCGGTCCGCATGTTCGCCATGCCCGGTGGGTATGGCAGTCAATGGCAGGCAGTGAAGCTGACGCAATGCGAATCGAACGTGACGTCGGCCGAGATTTGGCGCGCGGTATCAGGCAGCAGTTAAAGCTCGACCCCGACCCGCAGATTGCAAACCTGTTGAACGAGGTCGGTCCCCGGCTGGCTGGGTGCGTCGCCAACAAACTCCGCACCTTCAGCTTTGAAACTTTCGAAGGCGGCGAACCCAATGCCTTTGCTTTGCCGGGCGGATACATTTTTGTGAGCCGGTCACTTGTGGAACTATGTAAGCGGAATCAGGACGAGATTGCGTTCATCCTTGGGCACGAGATGAGCCACGTAATCAGGGGACACGCGATGGACCGTATCATTACCAACTCGGCAATTGCTCTCGGGAGCAGGTTTCTATCTGCTCGCGGCCCCATTACAGGTTTGCTGAATACGGTGGGCATCAGGTTACTTGAAAGCTCCTACTCCCAGGAACTTGAGATGGAAGCCGACAAGCTGGGAGCACTTCTGGTTGTCGCCGCCGGCTACAACGCCAAAGCTCCAGCGGCCTTATTATCGCGTCTGGCCAAATTAAGCCCGTCCGGCGTTGAATCCGGTTTTGGCCATTACTTTTCTTCTCACCCATCTTTAAATCTTCGAATTCAGAACGTCAGCTAATCTGGTGCTCGCGTAACACAGGAACGTCGACCAATTCAGGCAAAATAAGCTGCTTGTAAGCTCAGCTTAACTAAATACTTAGCGTCGGATGAGTTTTTTTATAATACTGGAAGAACCATAACCCGAAGCTGACAATTTTTAGCCCAAATAACAATTGACATTTCCCGGATGCCGTGATAACATAAGAAAACTATTAACGTCGGTCGTCGGGAGGCCGGCGTGAATGATATACAGCGATTGACGGCTCTTTTGCCTAAGGCAAGTGGCATTTTACTGGAGGATTTTGAAGATTTTTCTTAAATTAAGTTGGCGGTCGAGTTTCGCCCCAAAGGAGGGTAGAAAAATGAAGTCTATTACGCACTTGGCAGGCAAATGGCTGTTTGCCATGATAATCATTACTTATCCGCTTCACCTCGCAACAGCCGGCATAATCTACGTTGACGCCAACGCTACAGGGGCTAAAAACGGCTCGAGTTGGACTGATGCATATACATATCTGCAAAATGCCCTGAATGCGGCAGGTTCCAGCGATTCAATTTGGGTGGCACAGGGCACTTATAAACCCGATAGGAATAAATCTTATCCTAACGGCACCGGTAGTCGAACTGCCACTTTCCAGCTTAAAAACGGTGTGGCGCTCTACGGCGGGTTCCCCAGCGGCGGTGGTAACTGGTCAAGCCGAGACCCCAATATACACCAGACCATCCTCAGCGGCGACCTTGCCGGCAATGATGCTAATGTGCCAGACCCCTGTAATTTACTTACTGAGCCGACAAGAGCGGAAAATAGTTATAACGTCGTCACCGGCAGTTATACAGATGCGACGGCTATCCTCGACGGCTTTACCATCGAGGCTGGTAATGCCAACTCTAGTGTATGGCCCGACGATGTTGGCGGCGGAATGCTCAACATTAGCTCAAGTTGCACAGTCAATAACTGCACGTTCGTCGAGAACTCCTCAGGAGCAGAAGGCGGCGGAATGTATAACTTTGAAGCAACGTGCACAGTCAATAACTGTACGTTCATCGAGAACTCCTCAGGAACAACTGGTGGAGCAATGAACAACTCGCAAAGCGATTCGCATATAAGTAACTGTACCTTCCTCAGGAACGCAGCATTTTATGGTGGCGGCGGGATATGCTCTTATCTTTATCTGTCGAACCATCCGGTAGTAGTCAACTGCAGTTTCATTTCGAACAAAGGATTCGGCGCCGGAAATAACGCGGGCGGACTATACAACATTGAAAGCAGTCCGGAGGTGAATAACTGCTCATTCATTAACAACTCCGCGATATATGGCGGGGGTGTATCCAACATCAATAGTAGTTATCCGATAATAACCAACTGCACATTCAGCGGCAATTCGGCTCTTTACTACGGCGGGATGAACAGCTACAGCTCAAGCAGCCCGACACTGACCAACTGCACATTCAGCGGCAATTCGGCACAATACGGCGAAGGCGGGTTGGGTTCTGGTAACGATTGCAACGTAACACTGACTGATTGCACATTCAGCGGCAATTCGGCACAATACTTTGGTGATATTGGTACCTACAACACCGGCGTCATATATCTTAGAGGAAGTTCACGAATTCAGGGAATAGGAGGTATGGGTATTAATCTTGGCGGGGAAATAGTGATTGATTCCAATGCAGTCGTTGACCTTAATGACCCCAATGACCCGAATATAAAAGGCACAATCCAGTGCGACGGCCTGCTCGACGTAAAAGGCAACGGACAGTTGAAACACGCGACGGTGAATGTCAGTCGGCAGGCGGGGGGATATTT